>JAXGQA010000001.1:0-200995 GCA_040766645.1 Christensenellales bacterium
TCAAATACCGAGCGGACAATGGGGATGACGTAATGGCTCCCGCCCCTGTCCTTGACGTCCTCCACCACGGCCAGAGCAAGATACTTCTTCTTCGCGCTGTCATCCGCGTTGAACGCCACGAACCAACCGAGCTCGGTCCCGCCGGTATCCTCCTTGGAATCCTTGATCTCGGCCGTGCCAGTCTTCCCCGCCAGCTTCACACCGGGTATGCGCGCAGAATGGCCGGTGCCGTTCGGGTCCTCCACGATGTTTATCAGCGCGTTTTTGACCGTGCTGACCGCCTCGTCCGAAAAAACGTCCTTCTTCCATACCGTCCGGCTCTTCCCCTTTTCAAGATACGGGGCCAGCATGTCGCCGCCGTTGGAGAACGCCGTGTATATGGACGCGAGGTGCAGGGGATTTACCAGCACCCTGCCCTGCCCAAACCCGCTGTCCGCACGGTCTAGCTCGGAGCCGAACGCCAGGTCGGAGCCGAACGACGACCTGGTCAGCCCGAATTCAAACGGGAGCTCTTCCCCGAACCCAGCCTTTTTCAGGCTGTCCGCCAACCCGCCAGCGCCAATTTTGAGCGCGGCCTTGGCGAAATAGATGTTGTCGGAGTACACGAGCGCGTTTCTGACGTTGGCCGCGGCTCTATACTCTTTGAGCGTAGTCACCCTGTAGTCCCCCCAACTGCTGTCCTTCTGCCACGACGTGCCGCTGTGCCCGAAGTCGTCGGTTGCCTTGAACGCCCCGACGGTCAGCCCGGCGGCGGCGGTCACCGGCTTGAAGGCGGAACCGGGGGCAAACGATGCCTTGAAGCGGTTATACATCGGCCTGGTGGCCTCGTCGTTATACGCCGCCCACTTCTCCTCGGTCACGCCGAGTATGAAGTCGTTGGGGTCATAGGACGGCGTGCTCACCAGCGCCAGCACCTCCCCGGTCTTGGGGTCCATGACCACGGCGGCGCCCTTATCGCCCTTCATTTTGTTGTAAAGCTTGTTCTGAAGCGTGGAATCAATGGTCAGGGTGACGTTCTCGCCGTTTTTCATCTTGCGCTCGATGAGCGTTTCCTTCTCCTTGCCGTCCTTATCAACGATGTAGATGCGGCATCCGTCTATTGCCCGTATGCGTTCCTCCAAAAGACTCTCGAGGCCAATCTTCCCTATTTTGCTGGTCGCGGTATACCCCTGTCCCGCGTGCTCCTTGAGCTCTTCGGCGTTGATGCTCTGAATATATCCGGTCAGATGCGCCGCCGCTTCGCCCAGCGGATAAACGCGGTCTTTCTCGGTCCCGATCCGGATGCCGTCGATATCCAAAAGCGCGTCCTTTGTGTCCGAATCCGAATAGGAGATGTATTTCAGCGGGACGAACAGGTCGTCCCTGACCCAGCTTGCCGAGAGCTTTGACTCGATGTTCTCCACGGTCATGCCCAGCAGCCCGGCTGCTTTTTCAATGTCCGCTTGCCGCGTGCTTTCGTTGATCTTGCCGGGCACGAAGCCGACCGAATAGACATACCCCAGCCCGGCCAGCAGCTTGCCGTTGCGGTCGAAGATGCTGCCGCGTTCTCCCTTTTGGGTATCCACGCGGACCTTGTCCGTATCGCCAAGATTCGGAAAGATCATGTGGGAGTCCCAGACCAGCTTGTATGTGCCGCCGTCCTGCACCAACCGGGCCGTGTTTTCAAAGCTCAGCTTTCCGGCCCTGGTGTCCATGGATGTCTGGCAGTTCAGGGTATCCCCCTGTTTTTCCTTTACCGTGACCGTAACGTTGCTCGCACCGATGCCCTCATATATGTTTTTGTTGCGGGCGATGAAATCGTCTTTGGAGACGCCGCTGCTTTGGCTTATCATACCGTACATCGCCTCATAGTCCCGGTCGTTGATGGCGGCCGTATACGCCGCGAGCACCTGTTCGGGCGTTTCGCCAGGCCCGGAGCATGAAACGGCCGTCAGCGTCAGGCAGGCGATAAGCAGACAGATAAGTGCGCGCTTACTTCTCACCATGATACATTTTCCCCTCATTCCCGTGTATACCGACCAATCGAAAACGCCTCGGGCGCATGCCGTACTCCTGACCTTCGCGGCGCCGCGTCCGGCAACAAAACGGCGATACGCAACAGCATCCTCCGCGCATCGCCGTTGAAAAAAATTATAAGTTCATTCTTTCGTAAAGTCAAATGCAAGCGGAGCTGACCGATACGCGTGTTAAATTGCGGCTATAAAACGCCAACTGTTCTCTATTCCCATCAAAAAAACTGGTATAATATGTGCAGGAAGCCGGGCCAAACCAATCCATGCTCATGACAGGGCCTGGTCCGGTACAAGCTGTCCCGTGGGATCAGCTCCCGTTACGGCGGCAAGGCCTTGCGGACGCCCTGCCGCGCAAGCAAATCTTTTTTTGTTCAATACCAGGTGCGGCCAGTCAGGCTCTTATCAAAAAAAGCGGGCAGGCGGAACCTCACGGGGATAAACCCGTCATTGCGAGGGGCATAAGCCCCGTGGCAATCCGGAAAGGAAACGCTGAATTGCTTCGCTGCGGCCCGCAATGGCAAAACCGCATCAACAATAGTCTTTAACTGAGCTCTCTTCTTTTGGGCATCCCACAGATGTTTCAACCTCTGCCCAAAAAGATGAGGCGCCGGAGGGCAGCGCCGCGATGGCGGATGGTCACGGGCAAGAACAACAATCCGACGGGCGCGCCCGAAAAACGCGAAAGGGACGGTATTTCCGTCCCTTGCTTACCGTTTGATGCGTTTTCCCGCCCGTGCGCTCACAGCAGCAGCATGGCGTCGCCGAAGCTGAAGAAACGGTACGCCTCGCGGATGGCCTCGGCGTAGGCCGCGAGCACGGCTTCCCTCGAATAAAACGCGCTGACCAGCATCAAAAGCGTGGACTGCGGCAGATGGAAATTGGTGATAAGCGCGTCCACCGCGCGGAACGTATAGCCGGGCGTTATGAAGATATCGGTGTACCCGCTGCCCGCTTTGATCCGCCCGTCCGGCCCGGCGGCCGATTCCAGCGTCCGCACCGACGTCGTTCCTACCGCGAATATGCGGCCCCCGTTTTGGCGCGCGGCGTTAACGCCGGCGGCGGCAGCCTCCGAAACTTCATAGTATTCTTCATGCATCCTGTGGCCGCTTATTTCCTCGGCCTGCACCGGCCTGAATGTCCCCAGCCCCACGTGGAGCAGCACAGGCAGCACGTTTACGCCCTTATCGCGGGCGGCGTCCAGCAATTTGGGGGTGAAGTGCAGCCCGGCGGTCGGCGCGGCGGCCGAGCCTTTCTGCCGGGCGTATACAGTCTGGTATCTGCTCTCGTCCTTGGGCTTTTCGTGAATGTAGGGCGGCAGCGGGAGCCTTCCCAGCGCCTCGAAGGCGTCGTACACGGGAGCGTTTTCGCAGGCAAAGCGCAGGACGCGCAGGCCGTCTTCGCGCTCCTCTGTCACCTCGGCCGTGAGGCCCTTGCCGAATACGAACCTCCGTCCGGGCTAGAAGCGCCGCGCGGGCCTGGTCATCGCTTCCCACGTGTCGTCCCCCAGCGGTCGGGTCAAGAGTATCTCGCCACTGCCGCCGGTGTCCTCCCGGCTGCATAAAAGACGCGCCGGCATGACGCGCGTCGTGTTTATGACCAGCGCGTCGCCCGGCTCAAGGTATTGAAGAATATCGCTGAATATTTTATGCTCTATGGCCCCTGTGTCCCGGTGCACCACCATCAGCCGTGAGGCGTCCCGTTCGGGCGCCGGGTGCTGGGCAATGCGCTCGGGCGGCAGGTCGTAATAAAAATCGCTCGTTTTCAAATACTGTCCTCTGTCACAGGAAGGATATCTGCGCTTTGTCTCCGTTCCCCGGCGTGCGTCCGAAATGCCGGTAGGCCAGCGCCGTCGCCCTCCGGCCACGCGGGGTCTTCTGGATGAATCCCAACTGCAGCAGGTACGGCTCGTAGACGTCCTCGATGGTGGTCGCTTCCTCGCCGGTGGCGGCCGAGAGAGTCTCCAGCCCGACCGGCCCGCCGCCGAACTTGTCGATTATCGCCAGCAGGAGCCGCCTGTCCTCGTTGTCCAGCCCCAGCTCGTCCACCTCCTGCAGACGGAGCGCATCGTCGGCCACGGCCCGCGTTATCACGCCGTTCGCCTTGATCTGCGCGTAGTCTCGCACCCGCCGAAGCAGGCGGTTGGCGATGCGCGGCGTCCCCCGTGCCCGGCGCGCTATCTCCACGGCCCCCTCGCGCTGGATGGGGATATTGAGTATCCCGGCCGAACGCTGGACGATGATGCCGAGTTCTTCCGGCGTGTACAACTCCAGACGGTTGGTGATGCCGAAGCGGTCCCGCAGCGGCGCGGTCAGGAGTCCCGCGCGGGTGGTCGCGCCTATCAGCGTAAAGCGCGGGAGGTCGAGGCGTATGCTGCGCGCGCTGGGGCCTTTGCCGATGATGATGTCCAGCGAAAAGTCCTCCATCGCCGGATAGAGTATCTCCTCCACGTTGGGGTTCAGGCGGTGTATTTCGTCGATGAACAGCACGTCCCCCGGCGCGAGGTTTGTGAGTATGGCGGCGAGGTCCCCCTGCCGCTCGATGGCCGGGCCGGAGGTGACGCGTATGCTAACGCCCATCTCATTGGCGATGATCATCGAGAGCGTGGTCTTGCCAAGGCCCGGCGGGCCGTACAGCAGGACGTGGTCAAGCGGCTCGCCGCGCTGGCGGGCCGCCTCCATGCAGATGCTCATCTGCTCCTTGACCTTCTCCTGCCCGATGTATTCCGCGATGACCCGGGGCCGCAGGCTGTATTCGATTTCAGCGTCGTCGCTCTGGAGCGTCGACGTGATGATGCGCTCGTCCATGTCCAAAGTACCGTTCCTCCATTATCCGGAGCCCAACGTTTTCAGCGCGGCCATGACCAGTGCCTCTACGCCCGCGCCGTTCTCCGCGTTCGCGCGGTTGACGGCCTGCGCGGCCTCGCCCGCCGAGTACCCGAGGGACACCAGCGCGCCGATGGCCTCGGCCGCCGCGTTCCCCGCCGACCCGTCCGGCGCAGGGACGGCCGCGCCCATATTGGTCTCTACCTTCTCGCGCAACTCGAGTATGATGCGCTCCGCCGCCTTTTTGCCGATGCCGGGCACGCGCGACAGCGAAGCGATGTCGGAGAGCATCACCGCGATAGCCAGCTCGGTCGGCGCGAGGACGGAAAGTATGGCAAGGGCCAGCTTGGGCCCCACCCGCGTGACTGTTATCAGCTTTCTGAACATCTCGCGCTCCTCGGCGGTCCCAAAACCGTAGAGCAGCATCGCGTCCTCCCGGACGACGAGCTGGGCCAGCAGCTTTACGCGCCCGCCGGTGCCCGGACAGGCGTCCAGCGTCTTGCGAGACGCCAAAAGCTCGTATCCCACACCCGAAACGTCCAATACCACGGTCTCCGCCGTCCGCGACGCGACGGTGCCCTCAAAAAAATCGTACATGCGTTCACCTTATCTTAAAGGCCGCTGCCTGCCAGGCGGTCTGCGCGTGGCACAGCGCCACCGCGACGGCGTCGGCCGCGTCGTCGGGCCTGGGGACGGCCTTGAGGCAAAGCAGCGTTTTTACCATCTGCTGCACCTGATGCTTGTCCGCCCGTCCGTAGCCCGTCACCGCCTGCTTGACCTGGAGCGGCGTGTATTCGTAGATAGCGTCGGTATACCGGATGACCGCGCTCAGCAGCGCGCCCCGCGCGTGGCCCACCGTCAGCGCGGTCTTGACGTTTTTATTGAAGAAAAGCTCTTCCACGGCAACGGCCTCCGGCCGGTACGCCTCCATCAGCTCGGCAACGGCCGCCGATATCTGCCCCAGCCGCCGCGGCAGGGGCAGCCCGCCGGACGTTTGGACCACGCCGCAGTCCATAAGCGACTGCTCATGGGGGCTGCGCACGTCAAGGACGGCGTACCCAAGCAGGGCAAGCCCGGGGTCGAAGCCCATTATCCGCAAAATGTGACCACCACCTGACAGCTTTGCTTTTGTGCGGTGTTGCTTAAGGTTATTGTAACATCATTTGGAATCCTATACAATATTGGGGAGAAGCGGCGGCCTGTCTCCCGCGCCCCGCTGAATAATCCTTTTGGAGGTAGCTGTTTCAATGTCCAAAATGAAAGTCGTGCTCGCATATTCCGGAGGTCTGGACACCTCCATCATCATACCCTGGCTCAAGGAGAACTACGACTGCGAGGTCATCGCCATGGCGGCCGACGTCGGCCAGGGCGAGGAGCTTGCCCCCCTCCACGAAAAGGCAAAGCGCACCGGCGCGGCCAAGCTCTACATCGAGGACCTGCGCGAGACGTTCGTCAACGATTTCATATTCCCCACCCTCAAGGCCGGCGCGGTGTACGAGGGCAAGTATCTTCTGGGGACGTCCTTCGCGCGCCCCATCATCGCCCAGCGGCTGGTGGAGATCGCCAGAAAGGAAGGCGCGCAGGCCGTGGCTCACGGCGCCACCGGCAAGGGGAACGACCAGGTGCGCTTCGAGCTTACCGTAAAGGCGCTGGCCCCGGACCTGAAAATCATCGCGCCGTGGCGCGAGTGGGACATCAGGTCGCGCGACCAGGAGATCGAGTACGCGCAGGCGCGCGGCATCGACGTGCCGGTCACCAGGGAATCCAACTACAGCCGGGACAGGAACCTCTGGCATCTGAGCCACGAAGGCTCCGACCTTGAGGACCCGTGGAACGAGTACGTCAAGGAGATGCTCCAGCTGAGCGTTGCGCCCGAGGACGCGCCCGACGCAGCCACGTATATTGAGGTGGACTTTGAAAAGGGTATCCCGGTGGCCCTGAACGGCCAGCGCATGGACGGCGTCGCGCTTATCGAAGCGCTGAATAAGATTGCGGGCGAAAACGGCGTGGGGACGGTCAGCCTTGTTGAGAACCGGCTGGTAGGCATGAAATCGCGCGGCGTGTACGAAACGCCGGGCGGCACCGTGCTGTTTGCGGCCATACAGGCGCTGGAAAGCCTTACACTGGACCGCGCCACCTCGCATTACAAGGCCGAGCTCGCGCTGCGCTTTTCCGAGCTGGTCTACGACGGCTGCTGGTTCACGCCGCTGCGCGAGGCCCTGAGCGCGTTTTTCGACAGCGTCGCCCGCACCACCACCGGCACGGTGCGCATCAAGCTGTATAAGGGCAACTGCACGGTAGCGGGTGTCAAGTCCCCTTATTCGCTGTACAGCGAGGAGTTCGCTACCTTCGGGGAGGACGAGGTGTACAACCAGAAGGACGCCGAGGGATTCATCAACCTGTTCGGTCTGTCCATGAAGGTGCGCGCGCTGATGGAAAACAGGGACAAGGAGTGACGCCATGAAGCTCTGGGGCGGGAGATTTGAAAAGGATACGGCCAAGCTGATGGACGATTTCCATTCCTCCATCGGCTTCGACGCGCGGCTGTATAAGGAGGACATCCGGGGCAGCATCGCGCACGCGCGCATGCTGGGCAGGACCGGCATCATAGCCGCGGCGGAGGCGCAGGCCATCATCGACGGATTAAGCGGCATCCTTGCTGACATCGAAAGCGGCAGCGTCACCTTCATGGCCGACGCCGAGGACATCCACATGAACATCGAAACGCTGCTGACCGCGCGCATCGGCGAGGCGGGCAAAATGCTGCACACCGGCCGCAGCCGCAACGATCAGGTGGCCCTGGACCTGCGCATGTACGCCAAAAGCAGTATCGTGAGCGTGCAAAAGGCTTTGTACGGTCTGTGCGGGCTGCTCCTTGCGCTGGCTGATAAACACAAGGCCCACTGCATGCCGGGATACACGCACCTGCAGAAGGCGCAGCCCATAACGCTCGGGCACCACTTCATGGCCTATTTCCAGATGTTCCTGCGGGATATGGACCGCTTTTCGGACTGTTACCGCCGCACCGACGTGATGCCGCTTGGGTCCGGTGCGCTGGCGGCTACCACCTACCCGCTGGACCGCGAGATGGTAGCAAAGGAGCTTGGCTTTTCGGAGATAACGCAGAACAGCCTGGACGGCGTCAGCGACCGGGACTTCTGCATCGAGTTCGCGGCCTGCGCGGCCATATGCATGATGCACCTGAGCCGGTTCTGCGAGGAGATCATCCTGTGGAGCACCAGCGAGTTCGCTTTTGCCGCGCTGGACGACGCGTACTCGACCGGGTCCAGCATCATGCCCCAGAAAAAGAACCCGGACGTGGCCGAGCTGGTGCGCGGCAAGACCGGGCGCGTGTTCGGGGACCTGATGGGACTGCTCACCGTCATGAAGGGCCTGCCGCTGGCGTACAACAAGGATATGCAGGAGGACAAGGAGGCGTTTTTTGACGCGCGGGACACCCTGCTCGGGTGCCTCGGCATCTTCGTGCCCATGCTGGAAACGCTGCAGTTCGATACGGAACGCATGGAAGAGGGCGCACTGCTCGGGTATACCAACGCCACCGATCTTGCGGATTATCTGGTCGTTAAAGGCCTGCCTTTCCGGGACGCGCACGCGGTGTCCGGGAGCCTGGTTCTGGCCGCCTCCCGCGAAGGCCGCGGGCTTTCGGACTACACGCTTCAAGAGCTGAAGGCGTATTCCCCGCTGTTCGAGGCCGACGTCTACGACGCCATCTCGCTGGAGGCCTGCGTTTCCCACCGGAACGTGACTGGCGGCCCGGCACCGGACGCGGTCGCGCGCAGCATCCAGGAAGGGAAAAAACGATTGGAGAAGTTTCGGCCTGAAGAATGAAAGTGATTGTATGCAAAAGCAGGCGTGGGTCTCCCGCCTGCTTAATTTTTATAGAGAGGATATACGAATGGAAATTATTGTTCATGAGAAAAACGGCTCGCGCGTGGCCGTAGTGCACGCCCCCGGCATAATGCTAAACGAGGTACAGGACGCGTTGGACCTCATGGCCACAGCGGACTATACGCACGGCTGCCGCAAGGTCGTCCTGTGCCGCCGCAACCTGCCGGATGCCTTCTTTTCGCTGAAAACGGGCCTCGCCGGCGAAATCCTCCAGAAATTCTCCAACTACGGCGTGGCATTGGCCGTCGTCGGCGATTTCTCGGGCATACAAAGCAGGAGCCTGCGGGATTTCATCCGCGAGTGCAACTGGGGCAGCCAGGTGTTTTTTGTTTCCTCCGAGGAAGAAGCCCTGGGAAATCTTCATTCCGTAGAGCTGCCCTAAATCGTGCCCCCAGTTATCCAGATGTTCTGGCCGGTGATGTAGCTGGATGCGTCGGACAGCAGGTGCAGACGATGAGGTCGGCGCATTCCTCCGGCTCGCCGGCGGGCCTGCGATGCGCTTTTCCATTCCTCCTGCCGCTCCGTGTCCCGCGTCATGGTCAGCCGCGTCTTGATGATGTCGGGCGAGATGCAGTTGATGCGTATATTATACTTGGACACCTCGCGCATCACGGCCTTGGACAGCCCCACGATGCCCTCTTTTGACGCGCAGAAAAGGCGTGCAGCGCCGAAATCCCGCGCACCGCCGCATGGGAGGACAGGTTGACGATGCGCCCGTAGCCCGCCTCTATCATGTGTGTAAGCGCGGCCTGCATGCACAGGAACGTACCGGTGAGGTTGACGTCCAGCGTCTCTTTCCATGCGTCCAGCGTCATCTCCATGAAGGACACGTGCTTGAAGATGCCCGCGCAGGCCACAAGATAATCGAGGGACCCGAAGGCGTCTCTGCAGGCGTCGGCCATGCGCCGGACCGCGCCCGGGTCCCGCACGTCCACCTGAGCGCCGATTGCCCTGCCGCCCGCGCGCTCTATCTCGGCGACGGCGGCGTCTATGTCCGTCTGCGCCACGTCCGCTATAAGCACGCCGACGCCGTTTTGCACGAGCCTGAGCGCCGTCGCCTTTCCGATGCCGCCCGAACCGCCGGTGATGACGGCCGCCCTTCCAGCCATTTCAGGATAGTGTGCCATGCCTGTTCCTCCTTTTTCAGGTGTTGACGATGGCGCCGCCGGTGACGTTGATGGTCTGCCCGGTCATGAAGCTCGATTCCTCGGAAAGCAGGAAGGCCACGACGTTGGCCACCTCGCGCGGCTCCCCCATTCTGCCCATGGGTATGGATTTTTCGACGGCGTCCAGCTGGGTGCGGCAAGATTGTCGCTATTCGCGGCGTGAGCAGGAGGCCGGGCGAAACGCAGTTGATGCGGATGTTGCGGCCTGCTGTTCTCGCGCATGAACGCGCGGGTCATGCTCATCACGCCGCCCTTGGTGGCGCCGTAATGCACGTGGGTCACGCCGCCGCGCACGCCCGACTGCGACCCGGAAGGATCACGATGCGTCCGAACCCGGCCTCTGAGCATTCCCGGGCGCGGGTCTTGCGGATGCACAGGAAGGTCCCGGTAAGGTTGATGTCGATGGTGTCCTGCCACGTCTTGAAGGGCATGTCCTCAACAAGGCTGTGCGTGAAAATGCCGGCGCAGGTGATAAGATAATCCACTCAGTTCGAACGCGCCATGCACGCGTCCACCATGGCCTGCGCACGCTGCCTGGGTCGCGCACGTCCACCGCGCAGCCCGCCGTTTTGACGTTCTTTGCGCGCAGCTCCCTGATAACGCCGTCGATGCCGTCCCGGACAGCGTCGGCGATGAATAAGCTGGCCCCCGCTCGCCCAGTTTATGCGCGACCGCGCGTCCCAGCCCCCCGCCCCGCCGGTGACTATGGCTTACCTGATCCTGCATTTCCGTATACATGGTCGACATCCCGAACCGCCTTTCACATATCCGAAATCTGCTTGAAAACATTATACCGCCCGGTACCCGAATTCAATGGCTCCCGGCGCTTGCCGGAGCCTTGGGGAGATCGCAATTCTGTCAGGTGTTGATGATGGCGCCGCCGGTGATGTTGATGGTCTGCCCGGTCATAAAGCTCGATTCCTCGGAAAGCAGGAAGGCCACGACGTTCGCGACTTCCATCGGCGTGCCCACGCGGCCCATGGGGATGCCTTTCTTGACCTGCTCGATCTGCTCGTGATGTGGAGGTCGCCGTCATGGGCGTTTCGATGACGCCGGGGGCCACGCAGTTGACGCGGATGTTGCGGTTCACCTCGCGCATGAACGCGCGGGTCATGCCGATGATGCCGCCCTGACGCGCCGTAGTGCACGTGCTTGGCCGAGCCGCGCACGCCCGATCAATCGCGAAGCGAAAAGCACGATACGCCCGAAGCCCGCCTTGAGCATCTCTTCTGGCCTCTGCAGGCAAAGGAACGCCGGCAAGGTTGATGTCTGCGGTCTGCTGCCAGGCTCGAGGGGCATGTCCTCCACCAGGCAGTGCGTATAGATGCCCGCGCAGCAGATGAGGTAACGACGTGGCCATAAGTCTTCATGCAGGTATCGACCATTTCCTGTACGGCTTTTTCGTCGCGCACGTCCACGACATATCCCGTCGCTTCCACGCCCAGCTCCTTCAGCTCGGCGAGAGCCTTGTCGACAGGCTCCTGGAACGCGTCCACCACGAACGCCTTGACACCGCTCTGCCCGAGCTTCTGCGCGACCTTGCGCCCGATGCCGCCTCCTCCTCCGGTAATGACAGCCACACGGTCCTTCATCTCGGTGTACACAACAGACATACTATCGATCTCCTTCCAAAACAGGTGTATATTGGGTGCGGATAACCGCAACAGCGTAATCGTCTTGTGCAGTCCGCGCGGCCGCTCTACCGTATCTGGCCGTTTCCGTATACGATGTATTTTATCGTCGTCAGTTCCTTTAAGCCCATCGGCCCGCGCGCGTGCAGCTTTTGCGTGCTGATACCCAACTCGGCGCCGAAGCCGAACTCTCCCCCGTCGGTGAAGCGCGTGGACGCGTTGACATACACGGCGGCGGCGTCGACGTTCTGCAGGAAGGCCTCGGCCTGCGCGTAACCGTTTGTGACGATGCATTCGGAGTGTTTGGTCCCATACCTGTTGATGTGCGCTATGGCCTCGTCCAGCCCGTCCACCACCTTTACGGAGATAATGTAATCAAGGAACTCGGTGGCATAGTCTTCCTCGGTCGCGGGGTTGACCCAGGGCACGATGGCCCTGGTCTCGGCGCAGCCCCGGACCTCAACGCCCTTTTGCTTCAACGCCTGGAGGCAGCCGGGCAGGAAATCTCTTGCCACGTCGCGGGCCACCAGCAGGGATTCTATCGCGTTGCAGACGCCGGGGCGCGAGGTTTTGGCGTTTATCACAATGTTTTTCGCCATCTCGAGGTCGGCCAGGGCGTCCACGTACACGTGGCAGTTGCCGACGCCCGTTTCTATGACTGGCACGGTCGCGTTTTTAACGACCGACTGAATAAGTCCCGCGCCGCCGCGGGGTATGAGCACGTCGATGACGCCGTTCAGACGCATCAGTTCGGTCGCCGCGTCGCGCGAAGTGTCCTCGATAAGCTGTATCGCGCCGGCGGGAAGGCCGGCCTTTTCGCCCGCTTCGGCCATGACCCTGACGATGGCGACGTTGGAGTCGATGGCGTCCGAGCCGCCGCGCAGCACCACGGCGTTGCCCGACTTGATGCACAGGCCGATGGCGTCGGCGGTCACGTTGGGCCGGGCTTCGTAGATGATGCCGATGACGCCGATGGGTACGCGCTTCTGCCCGACGCGCAGGCCATTGGGACGGGTCCACATCGAGACCACCTCGCCGACCGGGTCGGGAAGGGCAATAAGGGTCAGCAGTCCGTCGGCCATGCCCTTAATGCGGCCGGGGTCGAGCAGGAGGCGGTCAAGTATGGATTGCGGCGTCCCTTTGGCTTTGGCCCGCTCAAGGTCACGAGCGTTTGCCGCAAGTATGGCGTCCTGCCCGCTGATAAGAGCGTCGGCCATCGCCTGCAGCGCCTTATCCTTCTGTAGGGTGCCCAGCGTGCCCACGGCCAGCGCCGCGTTCTTTGCCAGGAGCGCCTTTTCGCGTAGATGCTCCATAAAAAATAACCTCCCCAGCTTTAGTGGCCTGGGGAGATTATACAATTATTTGCATACTGCCGTCAACCGCCCTAGCTTTCCATGTTCTCCACAAACGATTCAAGCTCCTGTATGCTTTCGAAGATAATGCCTTCCTTAAGCTTTGCCAGCCACGTGCTGTCCCACTTCTCCTCGTCGATGGAAAAAGACTGTTCCGCCTTGAGTTCAGCGGTCCCCATTACGTTGCGGTAGACCACGCATTTGCCGTTTTTCAGCTTGAGCATCACGTGCTGCGGGCAGATCTGGTCGAAGGTAAGCTTGATGTGCGCGCCCTGATCGTCGATGGTCACCGACGTAGCGTCCGGGAATTTTTTGGCCAGCCCGGCCTCGTCCAGCCCGATCATGTCGCTGCCGGGCGTGTCGTAGGTATCGTATATATGCCCGCACAGTTGGTAGGTGTATTCGTAGTGAATGACCGTGTCCGACTTTATCACGGGCTTTTGGGACGGGGCAAGGGTCTCGCCGAGGTTTTGGCCGACCGCGCTGCCGCTGTCTTCGGTCGGCTGCGCGGCTATGCCCTCCGTGGGGGCGGGCTGGTCAGCGCCCGGAATGCTCCCAAGGGCAAAGCCGATCCCGACCACCGCGATAAGCGCGAGGCCCATGTACAGGTAGCGAATCCTTTTCAGACTCTTCAGCCCGTTGAACACGGCATATCCCTCCAAAGCATACTGTTAGGCTGAGTATGCCCCCAAAAGCGGAGGGATATACGAAAGCCTGCCGCTATGTTATGCAACAGGCTCGTTTTATGTGCAATATCACCCTGATTGTGTTTCATTCATATTGTCCTGAAAGAAAAGCCTCCTTGTGAAGGAGGAGCGGTCCCGTCATTTCGAGCCGAGCGAAGCAATCCAGCGTTTCCTTTCTGGATTGCCGCGGGGCTGATGTCCCGCACAATGACAGTTTATCCCCCCACCGGGTCGGTTTGCCCCTCAAAAGGCCTGATTGGCCGCACCTGACATTGAAAAGGAAAGTTTTCAGATCAAAATCGATACAGAAATTTACCAGCGTAAAAATTTGACAGGCCTATTTGATTTATTCGGGCTGCGCGTTGGAGTAGACCTCCTGCACGTCGTCGTGGTCCTCGAGCTTATCGAGGATGGCCTGCAGCGCATCCGCGTTCTCTGCGGGCACCTCGACGGTGTTCTGCGGTATCAGCTCGATGCCGGCCGAAAGCAGCGCGTAGCCTTTTTTTTCCAGCGCCTCGCGCACGGCCGAAAAGTCCGCCGGGTCGGTGGTTACCTCGAAATAATCGTCCCCGGCGTCGATATCCTGCGCGCCCGCGTCTATCGCGTCCAGCATCACCTCGTCCTCATTCATCCCGGCCTTGCGCTCCATAACGATGACGCCCGTGCGGTCGAACATCCAGCCCACGCAGCCGGTCGCGCCCAGCGAACCGCCCGATTTATCGAAGATGTGCCGCATCTCGCCGGCGGTGCGGTTGCGGTTGTCGGTCACCGCGCGCACGATGATAGCGATGCCGCCCGGCGCGTATCCCTCGTACACCACTTCCTCGTAGCTGACTGAACCCAGCTCGCCCGCCGCCTTTTTGATGCTGCGCATAATGTTTTCGTTGGGCATATTGTTGGCCTTTGCTTTGGCTATCACGTCGCGAAGCTTGGCGTTCTGGTCGGGGTCGCTCCCGCCTTCCTTCACCGCGATGGCTATCTCGCGGCCTATCTTGGTAAAGATCTTTCCCCGCTGCGCGTCGGTCTTTTCTTTCTTGTGCTTGATATTCGCCCATTTGGAATGGCCTGACATGCTTCTTTCACCCCATAAACTGCTTCATTTGTCCCCCGGCGTCCGCATGCGCGCGAGCGCCGCCCGCGCCGCCTCCTGCTGCGCGGCCTTTTTGCTGGGGCCAGTCCCCTCGCCCTGCAGTTCGCCCGCAAAATGCACCTGCGCGATAAATTCCTTTTTGTGGTCCGGTCCGGCCTCACAGGTGATGCGGTATTCGCTCTCCCCCAGCCCCGCCCGGTGCAGGGCTTCCTGCAGCTCGGTCTTGTAGTCGCGGATGCCGCCCGCTTCCACGGCGCTTTCGATCTGCCCGCTGAGACAGGTGAGCACGAACGCCCGCGCCGGCTCCAGCCCGCCGTCCACATAGACGGCGCCTATCAGCGCCTCGAATGCGTCGGCAAGTATGGAGGACTTGGTGCGTCCGCCGGTGCACTCCTCCCCCTTGCCGATGCGCAGGTATTCGCCGATATTCAGCATGCGCGCGGCCTCGGCCAGCGCGCCCTCGGACACGATTCCGGCGCGGATCTTGGTCAGTTTCCCCTCCGGCATGTCCGGGTGGCTTGCGTACAGATGCTCGCTGACGCACAGTTCCAGCACCGCGTCGCCCAGGAATTCGAGCCGCTGGTTGTGCGTCTGGTGCCTGCCGCCCGCCGGAACGGCCGAGCAATGCGTAAACGCCGTTAAAAGCAGACGATCGTTTTTAAACGTATAGCCTATGGACTTTTCCAGCGCCTCTCGGTTCCGCCTGTCGGTCAGACTCAGCAACGAAATGCTCCCTTCCCCGGGTCGCGCGGTTTCTATTTGTGGGCCTTGAGATACTCCACAATGCCGCCTACGGTGGTCACGCCGGGGAGGTCCTCGTCGGGGACCTCGATGCCGAACTCGGCCTCCATGTCCATGATGAGCTCGACAATGTCCAGCGAATCGGCCTTGAGGTCCTCCACCAGGTCCGTTTCCAGGGTGATGGATTCCTCGTCCACGTTCAGATGATCGGAGATAAGCCTGCGTATCCGTTCAAATTCCATTTAACACAGTCCTTTCTTTATATCATTCCGATTTGTCGAGCCCCAGCTCGGCTATCCCGCTTTTAATCGCGTCGACCATGCCGGCGTTCACCATATCCCGCGCCTGCGCGATAGCCAGCGATATCTCCTTGGCTCCGGACGTGCCGTGCGCCTTTATAACGCAGCCGTTCACGCCTAAAAACGGCGCGCCGCCGTACTCGGTGTAATCCATCAGCTTTTTGATGCGCCCGAAGGCGGGCCTCAATAAAAGCGCGCCCAGCTTGGAGCGGAGGTCGCGCACGAATTCCTGCTTCATCATGCCGAACAGCGTCGCGGCCAGTCCTTCGGTCAGCTTGAGGACCACGTTGCCCACGAACCCGTCGCATACGGCCACGTCGATATCGCCCGAGTGGACGTACCGCGCCTCTACATTGCCCGCAAAGTCGATGGGCATCTCCCGCATGAGCGCGTATGCGGCCTTTGTCAGCTCGTTCCCCTTCCCGGCCTCGGCGCCGTTGCTGATAAGGCCTACGCGGGGATTTTTGACGCCGAACACGCGGGACATGTACAGCGAGCCGATGACGCCGAACTGCGCGAGATAATCGGGCTTGCACTCGGCGTTGGCGCCGCAGTCTATCAGCAGCACGGGGTTCCCCTTGCCGGTCGGCATCACGGGCGCCAAGGCCGGCCGCCGCACGCCGGGTATGCGCCGGATGATCATGGTGGCGCCGGCCAGCACGGCCCCGGTGTTACCGGCCGATATGAAGGCGTCCGCCTCCCCGTCCGAAACGGCCCGGAGCGCACGCACCAGCGAGGAATCCTTCTTGGTCTTTATGGCCTGCACCGGCGATTCGGCCATCTCAATCAATTGGGGCGCGTGCCGTATCCCGACGCGGCCCATGTCCGCGCCCAGCGCCTCCAGCGCGGGCTTTATAACGGCCTCGTCTCCCGCGATGATGAGTTCGATGTCCGGGTCCTTTTTGAGCGCGAGCGCACAGCCTTTGAGTATCTCGTCGGGTGCGTGGTCGCCGCCGTGCGCGTCGATTGCTATCTTCATGCGTGGATTCCAGCTTTCTGTTACAGATATACCAAATTATAGACGACATGCCCGGCATATGCAACCATGCCAAAGCAAAGAAGCCCCTTTAAAGGAGCTTCCGGATAGGTCCGTTGGTTATCAGCGGCTGCCGGTTTTGACGGAAAGCACTCTGCGCCCGTCATAAAAACCACAGCTTTTGCAGACACGATGCGCGAGGCGAGGCTGGTGGCACTGCGGACATGCGCTCAGATTGGGAGCCTCGAGCTTCCAGTTGGCACGCCTTGAGCGTTTTCTTGCCTTGGACGTTCGTTTCTTGGGTACTGCCATGCTTACACCTCCTTGTCGTCTTCAAGCAAAGCTTTCAACTTTAAAAAATCGTTGTGATAACCGTCATCAGCCGTTGGGGGCGCGCAACCGCAGCCGCCCTCCCTGAGGTCCTTGCCGCATACCGGGCAAAGCCCCGGACAGTCCGGGCTGCACAGGCTCTGGATGGGCAGATCCAGTATGATGAGCGCTTCCGCCATCTCGGTCAGGTCGATCCATTCTCCTTCAAAGAGGTAGCCGTCCGAATCCGCACCCGGCGACTCCTTGCGGAATTCCTCGTTGAACGAAAGGTGAACGGGCTTTTTAAAGCTGCCCGTGCACCGGCTGCACTGCAGGCGCAGCACCGTTTCAAGCGTCCCCTGCGCCCGGACGCTGCCGTCCTTTTGGCCCTGAAAGGTGCCGGACAGGCGGACGGGCGCCGCCGTTTCGATGCGGCTCCCGGAAAACGCGATGGCGCCTAAACGCTGCTCCAACCCAAAATCAAAGGGGTGGCCGGGCGCTTTCAGGGCACCGCCAACGTTTATCCTCATCGTTATTGCCCCATTTCACAATAGCCGAACCCTATTTTATCTTTTCATACAGTATTTGTCAATCGCCAGTTATTTAATGCAGGCCAGCGTGTCCCGCGCAATGACCAGTTCCTCGTTGGTGGGTATCACCCAGGCCTGGACCCTGGAATCCGGCGTGGAGATGCACACTTCCTGACCGCGCAGCGCGTTCTTCTCGGCGTCCAGCCTGATGCCGAAACACGAAAGCCCGTTAACGATGGCCGCGCGGACGCCCGCGTCGTTCTCGCCGATGCCGGCCGTGAACACGATGCAGTCCATGCCGTTCATCGCGGCCATGTACGCGCCAATGTACTTGCGGACGCGGTAGCAGAACATATCCAGTGCCGCCTGCGCGCGCTCGTTCCCTTCCCTGGCCGCAGCGGTGAGGTCCCTGAAGTCGCTACTCACGCCCGAAACGCCCAGCACGCCCGACTTTTTGTTCAGGTCGTTCATCACATCTGCGGCGGACATCCCGGCCACGCGCATCATGTATTCTATGATGGCGGGGTCAATGTCGCCCGAGCGGGTGCCCATGGGGACGCCCTCCAGCGGCGTCAGGCCCATCGACGTGTCGACCGACTTCCCGCAGTTCACCGCGGCGATGCTCGAGCCGTTGCCCATGTGGCAGGTGACCGTCTTGATGGAATCATACGGCTTGCCCATCAGCTCGGCCACGCGCTGGGACACATACTTGTGGGAGGTCCCGTGGAATCCATAGCGGCGACCTTGTAATCGGTGTAATACGAATACGGGAGCGCGTACAGGTAGGCTTCCCTGGGCATGGTCTGATGGAAGGCCGTGTCGAAGGTGCCGGCCATCGGCGTATCCGGCATGATCTCCCTGCATGCCAGGATGCCCATGATGTTGGCGGGGTTGTGGAGCGGCGCGAGGCTGGCGTTGTTCTCCAGCGCCTTCATCACCGCGTCGTCGATGAGCACGGATGAGGCAAAGTCCTCGCCGCCGTGCACGACGCGGTGGCCGACCGCGCCTATCTCGGACATGTCCCTGATAACACCGTGCTCGGGGTCGACAAGCGCGTCCAGGACCATGCGGATGGCATCGGTATGGTTCTTCATGTCCTTTTCTATGGTTATCTTCCCCCCGTTGGGACAATGGGTCAGCGACGACTTCGCGATGCCGATACGCTCGGCGAGGCCTTTGGCAAGCACCGTTTCGCTGTCCATATCGATGAGCTGATACTTCAGCGAGGAACTGCCGCAGTTGATGACCAGAATGTTCATATCTATCCGATTCCTCCTACTACAATAAAAAAGGTTCTATATTTTTCAGCCCTGTGCCTGCACCGCGGTAATGGCGACGACATTCACGATGTCCTCCACGCTGCAACCGCGCGAAAGGTCGTTGACCGGCTTTGCTATGCCCTGCAGGATGGGGCCGATGGCCTCGGCGCCGCCCAGCCGCTGGACCAGCTTGTAACCGATATTCCCGGACTGCAGGTCGGGGAATATGAGGACGTTGGCCTTGCCGGCCACTGGGCTGCCGGGGGATTTAAGCTGACCGACAGATTCGACGAGGGCGGCGTCAGCCTGAAGCTCGCCGTCCACCAGGAGGTCGGGGGCGTTCTTTTTAACCAGTTCCGTCGCCTGCGCCACCTTGTCGACCAGGTCGTGCTTGGCGCTGCCCTTGGTCGAAAAGGACAGCATGGCCACCCGCGGCTGTATGCCGGTGAGTACGCTGCCGGTTTGCGCGGAGGATACCGCGATGGCCGCAAGCTGTTCGGCGGTCGGGTCGGGGTTGACGGCGCAGTCGCCAAAAATTAAAATGCCACCGTCGCCCAACTTTGGGTCCGGCAGATCCATAAGGAAACAGCTGGAAACGACCGATATGCCGGGTGCGGTCTTGATGATTTGGAGTGCGGGACGGAGCGTGTCCCCCGTGGAATGGATAGCGCCTGCCACCATGCCGTCCGCCTCGCCCATCTTGACCATCATCACGCCAAAATACAGTTCGTCCTTCATCAGCGCCTCGGCTTTTTCCATGGTCACGCCTTTTTCCTTGCGCAGCTCGTACAGCTTTTCCGCATACGCCTTGAAGCGGGCATCGGTCGCCGGATCGACGATGGCTATGCCGCTGAGGTCCGCGCCCCTGGCCGCCTGCTTCACGGCGTCCGGATTGCCCAGAAGCGTGACCTCGGCAAGGCCTTCCTTCGCGATGATCGCCGCGGCCTGTATGGTCCGCTCCTCGGTGCCCTCAGGCAGCACGACGCGCATCTTCTGGGCCATCGCCTTTTTTTTGATGGTTTCCATGATCGACATAAAAAAGTGCCCCTTTCCAAATATCTGAATATATCAACATAAACTGTTCAATATCAGGATAAGCTCACTTTTATTATTATATCTGCCTGTATGTTTTATAACAATCCTTTTTTATTGCCAACTTCGCCCGTAAGTTGTTAATATAATTGAAAAAGCAGGAGGTCGTCCATGTGCGTGCTGTGGGTATCATAGCCGAATACAACCCCTTCCACAAGGGCCACGCCTATCACCTGCGCGCAGCGCTGGAGGCAACCCGGGCGGACGCCGTTGTGGTGGTGATGAGCGGGTGCTTCACGCAGCGCGCCCAGCCGGCCGCGTTCTTTAAGTGGCAGCGCGCGCAGTGGGCGCTGGACGCCGGGGCCGACCTGGTGCTTGAGCTCCCCACCGTGTACGCTGCTTCCAGCGCGGAAGGCTTTGCCATGGGGGGTGTTTCCATCCTCCACCGCCTGGGCGCGGTGGACGCGCTGTGCTTCGGGAGCGAGACCGAAGATATCGACCTCCTCCAGAAAACGGCGCTGCTGCTTGCGGAGGAACCGCCCGCCTTCCGGGAGCGGATGCGCGCGCACCTCGACGCCGGGCACACGATGGCGCGGGCGAGGTCCATGGCCGCCGTCGAAGCGATGGGCAGCCCGGACGCCCGCGCGGTCCTGATGTGCCCCAACGCCATACTGGCCGTCGAATACCTTAAAGCCCTGCGGATACTGGACAGCGGCATGCGGCCCTTCGCCGTCCGAAGGCGCTCGGCCGGATATCATCAAAAGGGGCTGGAGCATGAACTTCCCAGCGCCACCGCCATACGCGAATACCTCCACGCCCGCGGCGCAGACGCGCGGCTCAGCAGCGCGGTCCCGCCGCACGTGTACGTTTCCGTGAAGGAAACTCTGGGCGAGGGCTTTGTCCCGCCCCGCCCGGAGGCGCTTTCACCCATGATATTGTATGCCCTGAGAACGCTGAAGAAGGACGGAATCGCCGTGCTCAACGAGGTCGGCGAGGGGCTGGAGAACCGCATCTGGCAGGCGGCGTCGGATGCGCCGTCCGCCGAGGCGGTTGCGGATGCGGTCAAGACGAAGCGCTACACGCGCACGCGCCTGGACCGCATACTTTTAAACGCCCTTCTGGGAATAGACAAAGCGCTGGTAAGGGCCCTGCGCGCACAGGGCATGCCCGCCTACGCACGCGTGCTCGGCTTCACGCAGAAGGGGAGCCGGCTCCTTTCGGACATCGCGCGGCATGGCGGCATAGACATCGTGTCCAAGGCGGCGGACTATGTACCCGCGGACCCCCTGCTGAAACGGCTGTTTGATATCGACGTCCTTGCGACCGACCTTTACGCGTCCCTGCAGCCGCGGGCGCCCTTTTGCGCGTGGGGGCAGGACTTCACGCGCCCGATAATCAAGCGGACGTAGCCGCGCGCTTTTCCGCGTTCTTCTCCTCGATAAGGCGCTTAAGCGCGGGCAGCGCTTCCTCGGCCGCCTTTTTCCCGAGTTCTATGCACTCTTTGGCCTTGGAAAGGCTGAGCGACGGGATGTGCTTCACTCCCGGCGTAATAAGAAAATCATAATATTGCTCCTGGCACTTCGCTATCTCCCAGCTCATGATGTCCAGCGTGCGCAGCACGACCTCGCGCCGGTTTTCCGGCTCGGGCTGCGGCTGCCCGCGGTGTCCCACATCCACGGCGATAACGATGTCCGCCCCCATCTCCATGCGGACTACGTCGGCCGGCATGCGGTCCACGACGCCCCCGTCGATGAGTATCCTCCCGTCGTAACGATGCGGGGCGAAGAACATGGGCAGGGAGATGCTCCCCCGCACGGCCTCGTGTATCTTGCCTTCACGGTAGACCACCTTTTCGCCGGTCAGCAGGTCGCAGGCCACGACAGCCAGCGGTATCCGCGTCTGATCAAAATCCATGTCCTTGGTCAGGGTGCAGATAACGGCCTGAAAGCGGGCGCCCTTGATAAGGCCCTGCTTTCTCAGGGTCAGGTCGAAAAAATTTTTTTCGTCCATGTTCTGGACCAGCCGCGCGGTCAGGCGCATGTCGCCTCCCGTCGCGTAGATGGCGGCGACGATGGCGCCCATGCTGGTGCCCGCTATCATGTCCACAGGGATGCCCGCCTCATCCAGCACCCGCATGACGCCGAGGTGCGCAAGCCCCCGCGCGCTGCCCCCGCTGAGCGCCACGCCGATACTGCAGCGATCCTTCATAGTGCACATCATCCTCTCATATCTATGGACTACGATGAAGTAAAGCCGGGGAGTGGATATGATAAAAAACAAAATACTTCCGGCCATCGCAGCCCTCTCTATTATATTGCTTTTGGTCTATCCGGGGCAATGCATTGAAGCCGCAAGGGACGCGCTGGATATGTGGTTTTTCAGCGTCGTGCCCTCTATTCTCCCCTTTTTCATACTGTCCTCTTTGCTTGTGGGACGCATGGCGCCCAAAGCCGCGGCGCGGGAAGGAAGTCTCTTCCGCCGGCTGTTCGGGCTCCCCGGCAGCGCGGGCTACGCCATTTTTACCGGCATGGTCTCCGGTTACCCGGCCGGCGCGCGGATGACGGCCGATATGCTGCGCGCAAGGCTCCTCTCGCCCGGGGACGCGGTGCGCACCCTCCCCTACACGCTGTGTGCCTCCCCGACCTTTTTAATAGGAACGGTCTGCGCAGCGCTTCTGAACGCGCCCGAGCTGGCGCCGGTGATGGCGGCGGCGCATTTCGGGGGCGCGGTTTTATGCGGCCTGTTCTTCCGCTTTTGGTACAGTATCTTCAAGCCCCGCGTGGGCGCGGAAACGGAAGTCCGGCAGGCCCGGGCGAACGCCGCGGAGCTTTTTTCGGCTACCGAGCGGGCCATGCAGTCCATGCTCTTCATCGGCGGGACCATGGTCCTTTTCTCTATTTTCATCCGCCAAATCGAGCTTGTCGGCCTTTTGGGGCCGCTGTCCGCGGCGTTCCAGCCGCTTTTATCCCTTCTGGGGCTTGACCCGGGCATGGGCGTTTCGGCCGTCGAGGGCGTCATCGAGATGGCCAACGGCTGCGGCGAGGTCGCCAAGACTGCGCTGCCCGCCGCGCAGCAAGGGGCAGTCGCCCTTTTGATCGTGTCCTTCGGGAGCCTGAGCGTGGCGGCGCAGTCGGCCGGGATGCTGAAAGGCACGCCGATAAAACTCAGGCACTATCTTTTTCCCAAGGTAGTACACGCTGCGCTCGCGTATATGCTGTACATTCTTCTCCTGCCGCTGGCACAGCCCATCGCCGCGTCGGTCTTCTGGGGACCGTACATGCAGTGGCTCAGGACCGCCGACGTCCCGGCGGTCGCGCTGATGTTCAGCATCTGCGGGACAGTCTGCTACATCGTGGTCCTCATACTCGTCTACAACAGGAGGATACGCTCCAATAAGCGGCCTTGACATGTATATATAGCTGCAGCGAGACTGGATATGGAACGCATCACCGCCAAAGCACAGGAGGTCTTGGACATGTCAGAGCCCTTTCCGTATATGGTCATCTGCGATTTTGACGGCACGATAACGACGGAGGACACATTTTACGGACTGGTGAACCACCTCTTTTCCAAGGAACACGTCGAGGCGACGTTCAAACCCGTGCTGGAAGGCAAGATAACGCTGATAGACGCCTGCACGCAGATCATAGAGTCCATCCCGACGTCCGACCTGTACAGGATAGACGAATATATCGGAATGATGCAGGTGCGCCCGGGATTTGACGACTTTTTGCGATACCTGAAAGAAATCGACGTGCCGCTGGTCGTGCTTTCGGGCGGCCTCGATTACACGGTGAAGGGCCGGCTCGCGCCGTACAGGGACCTCATCCACGCGATATACAGTGCCGTGCTGGATACCTCCGGGAAATACCTGTCCGTACTTTCCCCCTGCACGGAACCCTATTCTTTTCTGGATAAGTCCTCGGTCCTCGCGCGCCTGAAAGCGGATGTTTTCATCGGCATCGGGGACGGTTTTACCGACCTCACGATAGCGGGAAAATGCGACCATATGTTCGCCCGCGACCAGTTGTACTCCCATATGACCGAAAATCACCTGAAATGCATACCCTGGGAAAACTTCTTTGACGTCATTGATCATATGCAGAAGCACATCATCCGCTGACAATCAGCACATTCTCTATCAGGATTTTGACGCCGATGGCGATGAGTATGATGCCGCCGGCCACTTCGGCACGTTTGCCGAACAGCGCGCCGAGTCTCCGCCCCACATACGCGCCGATTATGGTCAGAACGAACGTCACGCTCCCCACCACTATGACGGGCAGCACAGCGTCGGCGCCGATGAAGGAAAGGCTCACGCCCACCGCGAGGGCGTCTATGCTGGTGGCCAAAGCCAGCGTTAAAAGCGTTACAAAGCGCATCCCGTCCGGGCGTGCATCGGGCGCTTCACGGCGTTTCAGCCCGGCGATGACCATGTTGGCGCCTATGGCGGTCAGGATAAGGAGGGCGACCCAGTAGGCCACCGATGTGACCTGCGTACTCACGGCCCGTCCGAGGAGCGAGCCTGAAAACAGCATCGCACTCTGGAACAGGCCGAACGCGAACGCCATCTTCAGCGCATTGACCACGCGCACGGTCTTGCACACCGCGCCGTTGGTGACGGCGACAGCGAACGCGTCCATGGACAATCCAAACGATATAAGCCCCAGTGAAAGCGGATCCATTCAAGCCCCTCAACTTTTCATTAGATTTGATGCTTCTTCAACCACGCGCACATGGCCTCAAAAACGCGCGCCCCGGTCCCGGCGTTCACGCCACACACATAGGCCCGGCCGTCACCGTCTTCCCCCAGGCTCAGCGTGATGTCGTCCCCCGCCCTGGCCTCGGAAAGATAGTTTATCTGCAGCGTTTCCACGCGGTATTCCCGGAACCGCTCCGGCTCGAACAGGTCGAATACCCACTCGGCGTAGCGCTGGTTGTTCATGTGCCCGTTCAGGTCGATGTCGCTGTACCGCGGCCTGCGGCGGCCCTTGGGGTGCAGCGCCACGCCGGGGATGAGCTTTCCGGGAATCATCCCGGCCAGCTTGCCGCGCACGCCTGCGTTGGGCACCACCACCGATTCCGGCGCCCGTATGATGCGGTTTTGCGCACGGTCCATGAGCAGGAACATGGAAGTTCCGCCCCCAGCGTTTCCCCGTTCGGCCGGGAAAAGCTGAAATGCCTCGGGAAGATACGGTTCCCGACGTTTTCGGGCCAGGTGCGGACCAGCACCTCCTCTCCCCAGGTAGGATACTCGCGCATCTGCACGCATATGCGCGATACGATCCAAAACACGCCGGCTTGCCCAAGCGCCTCGCGGCCTATCCCCAGTACGTTCGCGTGCAGCTCGGCGATCTCCTGCATCTCGTTGAGCGCCGAAGACAGCCGCCACGCCCCGGTGAAATCCACCTCATGGTCGGGGATCCGCCGCGTCCTTTCGTATACCATGCAAATAAACAGTCCTTCAACAATGACGTTTAAATGTATATTAACATCATCTGGCAGTTCAAAACAAGGAAATACATAATTTTGGCCGATATTCCATATTCTAAGGGCAGACCCGAATACGAAAGGAGACCGACATGGATACCGCAAACGACGTGAAGCTCCTGAACGAGATATTCCAAAACGCCCGCATCGGCGTGAACGCCATCGATATAATACTCGGCAAGACACGGGATATGAACCTTCTTGGCGACCTCACCGAGCAGCGCGAAAAATACCTTGATATCGCGAAGCGGGCCGCCGGGGAGCTTATAGAGCGCGACGCGCTCCCCGAGGACATCTGCCTGCTGGCAAAGGGCGCGCTCTGGACGTCCCTGCAGGCCGCCACGCTGTTCAATTCCGCGCCCCGTCACCTCGCGCAGCTGGTAATAAACGGGAGCCGCAACGGCATAGGCGAGATAGAGGAGCTGCTCAAGGACAGCGGGGAAACGGAGCAGGACGCGCTGGACCTCGCCAACGCGCTTATCGCGCTG
The DNA here is from genome assembly GCA_040766645.1 of Christensenellales bacterium. GTDB lineage: Bacteria > Bacillota > Clostridia > Christensenellales > UBA1431 > UBA1431. The sequence continues at coordinate 25,793 of JAXGQA010000001.1, forward strand.
GAACGGGACAGCATGACGCGAATGGAAAGCTATGTCTCGTGAAGGACGCTCATTCAAGGGCAACCCGGTAAAACATTTGGAGCGGACGGCATCCCCTTATGGCTTTGCCGTCCCGCCGCGTCAACGCAAGAAAGCAAGGGGCATGCAACGCATTCCCCTTGCTTTCTTGCCAATCGGACCATATCAGACGTCAAAATACAGGAAGAACTCGTACGGATGTGGGCGGAGCCTTACCGGGTCGATTTCGGCTGAGCGCTTGTAATCGATCCATACATCGATGACGTCCTGAGTAAAGACGTCGCCCTGCAGCAGGAACTCGTGGTCGCTTTCCAAAGCGTTGATCGATTCTTCAAGCGAGCCGGGCACGTGCTTGATCTTCTCCGCCTCTTCCGGCGAAAGCTCGAATATGTTTTTGTCTATCGGATCGCCCGGGTCAATCCTGTTTTTCACGCCGTCCAGTCCCGCCATCAGCATGGCGGAGAAAGCGAGATAGCCGTTGCTGGTCGGGTCAGGCGGACGGAACTCGATGCGCTTGGAGGCCGGCTTATCGGAATACATGGGGATCCTGACGGCCGCCGAACGGTTCCTGGCCGAATACACGAGGTTGACGGGAGCCTCGTAGCCGGGGACCAGACGCTTATAGGAGTTGGTGGACGGAGCGCAGAACGCCATCAGCGCCTTGCCGTGCTTCAAAAGGCCGCCGATATAGTATTTTGCGAATTCGCTGATCTGGCCGTAGCTGTCCTTATCGAAGAACAGGTTCTGTCCGGCTTTCCAGATGGACTGGTGGACGTGCATGCCCGACCCGTTATCGCCAAACACGGGCTTGGGCATGAACGTCGCGGTATAACCGTATTTCTTTGCGACGTTCTTGACCACATATTTATACAGCAGCATGCTGTCGCCCATCCTGACCAGCGTGTTGTACTTCATGTCGATCTCGCACTGCCCCGCGGTGGCGACCTCGTGGTGGTGCACTTCGATGTTGACGCCGCTGTTTATCAGGGTTAGCATTATCTCGCTTCTGATGTCCTGCAGCGTGTCGCTGGGCGGTACGGGGAAATAACCTTCCTTGTAACGGATTTTGTTGCCAAGGTTGGGTTTCTCGTCTTTTCCGGTGTTCCACTCGCCCTCGTTTGAATCGATATAATAATAGGATTCATGCTGGTTGGCGGCAAAGCGGACGTCGTTGAACAGGAAGAACTCGAGTTCCGGCCCGAAGTACACGGTGTCGCCCAGGCCGCTGTTTTTAAGGTAGCCTTCGGCTTTCTGCGCGATGTATCTGGGGTCCCTGGTGTACGGCTTCCTGGTCAGCGGATCATAGATGTTGCAGATCAGGCTCAGCGTAGGAATTTTGTTGACGGGGTCGATAACGGCCGTATCGGGGTCTGGGAACAGCAGCATATCGGATTCCTGTATTTTCTGGAACCCCCTTATCGATGAGCCGTCAAATCCGATTCCTCCCTCGAAGAGTCCCTCGTCGAACTCGCCAAGAGAAATGGTAAAGTGCTGCCAAAGACCCGGCAAATCGTTAAATTTCAGGTCCACAACCTGTACGTTGTTATTTTTGGCAAATTCAATTACTTCTTTCGGGGTCATATGCTTTTACTCCTTCACCGATCTATTTTGTAAAAACAAAAGGTGCCCAGCCATATAAATTGGATGGACACCTTTGTTCATACAATTGCTTTATAATATTCGCGCAGCACGAAAACGATTAAACGACGCTGCAATTTTTAATAATTATATATTATATTTGTCTTTTGTCAAGATATTACTTGTTTGAAATTCGCAAGGATTGTAGGACTACAATACATATGGGACAACCGCGAGAAAAAAGATGAAGGATGAGCGCAAAACGGTTATTGTTAAGTTGGCAAACAAAACAGTACCGAAAGGAAGTGCTCATCCCTCATGAACAACATAACACAGGACATGAAGTACAGGCAATCCCTTATGTGCTGCGCACTAAAGTTCGGCGTTGCGCGCGGCGCGCGCAAGTATAACCGCTGCCGTTCCTACATCTACCGCTGGCTGAAACGCTATGATGGCCCCATAGAATCCCTTGCCTGCCATTCCCGCCGCCCGCATTCCCATCCTAACCAGCATACACCTGAAGAACTTTCTCTCATCCGCAACATGCGGAAAAGGAACCCAAAGCTGGGGATTGTGGACCTTTGGTGCCGGCTGCGTTCAAGAGGATATAACCGACGCATTGAAAGCCTCTACCGCGTACTGCGCAAAATGGACGAGTTACCGAGCCCCCCGAGCCGGCGCCCTACAAACCCAAACCCTATCAACAGAGGACCAGAAGCGTTGCTACAACACCCACTGTTTTTACTCGTTCGACGACTTTGGTGCACAGCTTGCTGTTCACCACTATCGCAGCAATAACCTCCCCATGCGCCCCCTCCCCCAAGGAGTTTTTCCGTGCTTACACTGTCCTAAATGTTTGACAATCCTACATTAAATTCGCAAGGATATTATGTAAAAACCGATACCAGGCGAATATAAAGGAAAACGCCCCTTTCGGGCGCGTTTTTGCCTTGTTGTCCGGTTCAGCCTATGGCCTGGCCGGTCTTTTCCCGTCCGGCGCTCAGGAGCTTGAGGTTCCCGGCTTCGTCCACGATGGATATGGGTATGTCCAGACACTCCGAGCAGATGGTGGTAATGAAATCGCTCTGCAGTATGTCGGGCACGCCCCCGAGAACGATATGCGCTATCCTGTTGGCCCGTATGTACAGCACGGCGGCGCGGGCCGGGTCGTCGCGGTAGTACACGGTCATCTCGGCCCCGACCTTCCGGGACGTGGCGAACAGATACTCGATTTCGCTGACGGAGCTGTTGTTTGCCAACTCCCGCGGCTGTGCGCAGAACACCTTGAGGTCCAATTCCTGCCGGTCGGCAAGCGCCTTCCCGGCATGTATGAGCCTGTCGCAGCTCAATTGGTTGGTGACGCAGACCAATGCGGCGGGCTTTTGATTCTTTCTCCTCACGTCTTAAAAATCCCCTTTCCAAGGCATGGCCGCCTCGTGTTCAGCCCCCATGATAAACCGAAAATGAGGCCTGAACGTGGCAACACAAAGGAATTGTCGGACACTTCCCAAACTTTGGCGCATCCCATAATGTCTATGCGCCGTTGGCCTCGCCTCATGCATCCCTGTCGTGCGCGTCCTCCCGCAGCAGCGTGAACGTGAACTTCGAGCCTTTCCCCTCCTCGCTCTCCGCCTTGATGGTCTCCCCCAGCTTGTTGAGCACCTCGCGCGCAATGGACAGGCCAAGGCCGGTGCCGCCGCCGGCGTGCGCCTTGTCCGATTTGTAGAAGCGGTCGAAAAGATGCGCGAGGTCCTCCTTCCGTATGCCGACGCCCTCGTCCTCCACCGAAACATAGATGCGCTCGTCGTCCCATTCGGCGCTGACGCGCACGCATCCGCTTTCGGAATACTTCACGGCGTTGTCCAAAAGTATCACGAGCACCTGCTCTATCCTGTCCGCGTTGCTCCACGCGCGCGGACAAGCGGCAGAATCGATATCCAGCCGAAACTCCAGACCAACCTCTTCCACCATGTTCCGGTACTTTTCCCCCACTTCCCGGAGCAGCGCGCCGACGTCCACCGAGCTGCACCGCACGGCCACCGTCCCGGCCTGCAGGCGCGAAAGCTCCAGCAAATCGTCGATAAGCCGGGACAGGCGCAGGGATTCCCGCAGGATATAGCCGTAATACCGCTGTTTATCCTGCTCGGAGCGGACGATGCCGTCGTGCAGCGCCTCGGCCAGCCCGCGCACCCCGGCCACCGGCGTGCGCAGCTCGTGGGACACGTTGGCCACGTAATCCCGCTGCATCTGCTCCAGCCTCTCGGACTCGGTCACGTCCCTGAACAGGCCGACCGCGCCGACCACGGTCCCGTTTTCGTCCTCCAGCGGGGAGATGGATACGCGCAGCACGATGCTGCCCTGACTCAGGCTGCGCACCATGGGACATCGCTCCTGAATCGCGAAGTCGAAGTCCTTCCATACGGATTCATCGGGTATAAGCTGTTCGCGTTCGGTTATCTGCGCCGCGGCGTTGTGGCCGAAAAGGCGCAGCACCGACGGGTTGGTGTGCGTTATGCTTCCGGTGTGGTCGACGGCGACGATGCCCTCGTTCAGGCCGTCCAGCGTATTCTTCAGGCGGTTGCGCTCGACCACCAGGGAAGAAATGGTCGCCGAAAGCTGGGTGGCCAGATAATTGAACGCCAGCGCCAGCTCCCCCACCTCGCCCTTTCTGGTCTCGTCGGCGCGCACCGAATAGTCGCCCCTTGCCATGTGCAGCGCGACGCCGCGCATCTGGTTAATGGGACGTATCATGCGGCGGGCGGCCAGATACGCGGGTATGAGCATGACGGCAAACGCGATGAGCATGCTGACGAACAGCGAATTGTTGAGCGTTGTGACCGTGCCCGAAAGGTCCATCAGGGGCTTTGTCAGCAGGACGGCGCCGACGATCTTGTCGTCCTGGGCAATGGGCATGCCGACAACGAGATAGTCCCGGCCGGTGGTGCTCGAGTGGACCTGGCTGACTATTCTGTTGCCCTTGACGACGCTGACGATAGATGCCGCGAGGAGCTTCACATAGTCCTCCGCCCCATCGGAACCGCTCTCCGTTTCCGGCGACGTGGCTTCGAAATAATATCCGCCCTGCGCGTCGCAGACATGGATGTTCGCGCCCAACACCGTCGCGTCGGACACCATGGTCTTGAGGACATCCTTGGGCATGGTCCCTTCGAGGTAGCGGGTCATGAGATTGGAAAAGTATTCCGCGCGCGGCACCAGATCGGTGGCCACCATTTCGGCCACGATGCTGCGCGCCGCCACCACGAACAGTATGGTCGTGAACAGTGCGGAAAGCAGTATGGTCGCCGCTATAAGCAAAACGATGCGCCTTAAAAACCAGCTTTTTATCAAGAGCTTACCTCAAACTTGTAGCCCACACCGTATATGGTCTTGATGGACCAGGGCACGCCCTCCTGCGGGAGCTTTTGGCGGATGCGCTTTATCTGCGTGTCTACCGCGCGCGTGTCCCCGAAATAATCGTAGCCCCATACTTTGGAGAGTATCTGCTCACGGTCAAACACCTGCCCGGGATGGGAGGCGAGCAGATGAAGTATCTCCACTTCCTTGGGCGTGCAGGGCAGGACGGCCTGGTTGTAGCGGACCTCGTAGTGGTTGATGTTTATCTCAAGGCCCTCGAAGCGCAGGATGGGCTCGGCTTCCTCCCGCGGCTCGGCGGTGCGCCGGAGCACGGCCTTGATGCGGGCGATAACCTCCCGCGGGCTGAACGGCTTGACGATGTAATCGTCGGCCCCCAACTCCAGCCCGAGTATCCTGTCTATCTCCTCGCCCTTGGCGGTGAGCATGATGATGGGCACGCTGCTCGTTTTTCTAAGCTCCCTGCACACCTCCATGCCGGACAGCTTGGGCATCATCAGGTCGAGTATAACGATGTCCGGCTTCTCGTTTTTGGCAAGCTCGAGCGCCTGCTCGCCGTCGAACGCGGAAACGTAGGTGAACCCTTCCGCGTCGAGATACATGCGGAGGGATTCGTGTATGATGGACTGGTCGTCACAAATCAGCACATGGTGTTTTCTGTTCATGGGCAACCCCGATTTATCGTATTTTGTCTATATACCGATTATATAAACCATAACGCTTTGTTGGCAACGTATGCGCCGCATCTGTCATAATTGTACACCTTTATGCCAAAATGTTGCCCTCTTGTGTTCACAATGATGCTCTATATTGTGGTAAAAAGAAAAGCCGGACCGGCCCGCACCAAAAAATATCCTCTCTCAACACCTTCCCATTACGGAAATAACATTTTCGTAGACCCTCGGGTGCGGGCTTTAATAATTAAGACTTCTGCCAAATGGCGGAAGTCTTTTTTAATTCACGCCAGCGCCTCCAGCGCGAGCAGGTACCCTTTGGGGCCAAGGCCGCATATCTGCCCCCGACAGACGGCCGCCGTGACCGAGCGGTGCCTGAACTCTTCGCGCGCGTGGATGTTGGAAAGATGCACCTCTATGACCGGCGTCGAGATGGCCGCGACGGCATCGCGGATGGCGTAGCTGTAATGCGTGTACGCGCCGGGGTTGAGTATGACGCCCTGCGCGTTCCCGTGCGCTGCGTGGAGCTTGTCGATGATGTCGCCCTCGGAGTTGAACTGGAAGCATTCCGCCGCTACGCCCAGCTCTCTGGCGCGGGCGCATATCTCGTCCTCGATTGCCGCCAGCGTCTGCGCCCCGTACACGCCCGGCTCCCGTATGCCCAGCATGTTCAGGTTGGGGCCGTTTATGATCCATATGTTTTTCATTGCCGCATCCTCCGCTTTGGTATTTGATAAACGCATCGCGCACGTGTTAAACTTGTATCGATCCGGCGAAAAGGAGGCACATCACATGCGCGTCGAATTCAACCGGGAAACGCAGCGGCTGGCCGTTATCGGCGACCCCATCGCCCACAGCCTGTCTCCCGTCATCCACAATGCACTGTACGGGGCAATGGGCATAAACGCCTTTTACCAGCCTTTATTCGTCCCCAAAGGGCGCATAGAAATCATGAACGACGCCATACCCATGCTTTCCCTTCGCGGGTTCAACGTCACCATGCCGCACAAACAGGCCGTCTTCGCGCTGCTGGATGAAGTCGGGTCCAGCGCGCAGCGCCATCAGTCGGTGAACACGGTCTGCGTGCGGGAGGGAAGGCTTATCGGCCATTCCACCGACGCCCAGGGGTTCGCGCTGGCCCTCGCGGCGCGCGGGTTAGGGTTTGAAGGCCGCGACGTGGTGATACTGGGCGCGGGCGGCGTGTCCGGCGCGCTGGCGCTGGAAGCCGCGACCAACGGCGCCCGGAGCGTATCCATCCTCAACCGTACCCCCGAACGCGCGGACGCGCTGGCTTCCCGCGTGAGCCAGCTTTCCGGCGCGCGCGTCCAATCGGCCGGATTCACTGCGCGGGAGCTGGAATTGTTCGCCGCCAGGGCCACCCTTCTGATAAACGCGACGCCACTGGGGATGGAGGGCTGCGGCGATTTTGTCTCCCTCGTCCTTCTGCGAGCGCTTCCCAAGGACGCCGTGGTGTGCGACCTCATCTACGACCCGCCGGCCACCAGGCTTTTGGAGGAGGCCCGTGCGCTGGGGCACATTGCCATGAACGGCCTGGGGATGCTCATCATCAGGCGTTCGCGGCATTCGAGCACTTCTTCGGCGTCATGCCCGGCGATAACGAGCTGCGAGCGGTCCAGGCCGCACTCAAGGCCGAGCGGGGCATCGGTTAAAGCCCGAGCGCATCCCGTATCTTCCGGATGACGTCCTCCACGCTCCCCGCGCCGTCGATGATATGGTCGGCCGACGCGCGGTAGGTTCCGATGCGCGACGTGTAGAGGCCCAGGAGCCTTTGCTTGCCGTCCTTCAGAAGCGGGCGGTGCCCGGTTTCAATGTCCGATAGAATATTTTCAAGCGGCCTGTCGATGAAAACGACAACGCCGCTTGTTTTCATGGCCGCGACGTTTTGGGGGCGCAGCACGCTCCCCCCGCCGGTGGCCACCACCCGACCATCCCCGGCGGCCGCCGCACAGATAGCGACGGTTTCCATGTCCCTGAACACCGCTTCCCCGTCCTCTTCGAATATACGGCTTATCGTGCGCCCCGCCGTCTTTTCGATTTCCTCGTCGAGGTCCAGCGCCGTAAGGCCGGCCGCCTCGGCCAGTGCCCGCGCGATGGTGCTCTTGCCACAGCCCGGCATGCCGGTGAGAAAGACGTTCACCCTACGCACCTCCCGCGCTCAGATACCGCCCCAGCACCCGGCAGGACTCGCTCTGTTTTTCGAGAACAGAGAGCACTTTTTCTATGCGCGGGTCGTCCCCGGTACCCTGAAAATCGATGAAAAACAGGTATTCCCAGTTGGTGTCCGGAGAAGGCCGCGCTTCCAGGCGCAAAAGGTTGATACCCGCCTCGGCCAGCGGCTTCAACGCCGCGTACAGCGTCCCGTGCGTGTTTTTCAGCCGCAGGAGTATGCTCACTTTGTCGCTGGGGCCGGTGTGCGGCTGCGCGGCGATCACGATGAACCGCGTGTGGTTCCGGCCGGAGTCGTGGATGTCCGGGCAGAGGATGCTAAGGCCGTACCGCTCGGCCGCGTGCCGCCCGGCGATGGCGGCCAGCGTCCTGTCCTTCCGTTCAGCCACCAACCGCGCGCTGACCGCCGTGTTGTAGTAGGGTATCCGCTCCCAGTCCGGGTGCGCGTCCAGGAACCGCGCGCACTGCTGAAGGCCCTGCGTATGGGAATACACCTTTTTTATATCGCCGACATTAGCGCCGGGCACACCCAGCAGGCAGTGCTCAATACGCAGGATGACCTCGCCGGTGATATGGCAGCAATGCCGTGCCAAAAGCTCGTGCACCTCTATGACGGCGCCGGTGGTGGAATTTTCTATCGGCAGAACGCCGTGCCGCGCCCTGCCATCCAACACGGCCTGTATCACGTCCTCGAAGCTGTCAAGAGGCATGCGGTTTTCATTTTCCCCGAAATACGCTATCAGCGCCTCCTCGCCGTACGCGCCGGACACGCCCTGATACGCGGCGCCCCCGCCGGCCGGGACAACGGCAGCGCGCGGCGCGGGTCCTTGCGTGCGGCGCTGTTCGTCCCGGCTCAGGTTTATCAGAGTGCGGAAAAACGCCTCCGCGCTGCCTGCCAGCGTTCTGTCCTCCAACCGCGCTACCCGCTCGAGCAGCATGGTCTGCTCGCGCCCGGCGTCCAGCACCGGCAGCCCGTGTTCCTCTTTGTAGCGCGCTATCTCCCGCGCAATGCGCATGCGTTGCTCGAAAAGCCGCAAAAGCTCCGCGTCCACGGCGTCTATTTGCTGTCGCAGTTCCTCCAGATTCACGGCCTCACCCCGCTTTCCAGCGCCGCGTCGGCAATGGCGACGAGCACCGCGGCCTCCACGACGCACACGGCGCGGGGCACGATGCAGGCGTCGTGCCGGCCGGCTATCTCGATTTCGGCATCCGTGCCTTTTTGGAGGTCAACCGTCCTTTGCGGCCGCGCTATGGACGGCGTGGGCTTTATGGCGGCACGCACTACGAGGGGCATTCCGTTGGTGATGCCGCCCTGTATCCCGCCGTTATGGTTGGTTGCGGTCACCACCCGCCCGTCCTTATACAGATAGCCTCCGTTGGCATCAGAGGCGCGCATATCGGCTATTTTAAACCCCGCGCCAAACTCCACGCCCTTGACGGCGGGAACGGAAAACACCAGCGACGCAACGCGGCTCTCCAGCGAATCGAAGAACGGGTCGCCCCACCCGGCCGGAAGACCCAGCGCAACGCACTCGACCACACCGCCCACCGAATCCTTTTCCTCCAGCGCCTTCTTAATCGCGTCCTGCATCGCTGCGCCTCGGGCCGCTTCCAGCACGGGAAACGCGCTTTCTCTCAGCGTTTGCAAAAGTGCCGCGTCCGCGTCATTGAGCGGCGCGTCGTCCACGCCCCCCAGCCGCGCGATGCGCGCGCCGGCCGTGACGCCCATCTGCGCGAGATACCCCCGCGCCAGCGCGCCCGCGAACACCAGCGGCGCGGTCAGCCGCCCTGAAAAATGTCCGCCGCCGCGCGCGTCGTTAAAGCCTTCGTATTTGACATAACCGGTGTAGTCCGCGTGTCCCGGACGGGGAAGGGAAGCGAGCGCCGCGTAATCGCCCGAGCGCGCGTCCGCGTTCTCGATGATACCGCATATGGGGGTGCCGGCCGCGCGGCCGTTCAGCACGCCGCTCACGATGCGCACCTTGTCGGGTTAGCGCCGCGCGGTGGACATCCAGCTCTGGCCGGGGCGCGCCGCGCCATGTCCGCCGCTATCGCCGCCCCGTCCACCGGCGTGCCGGGCGGCAGGCCGTCCACCACCATGCCGATGGCCGCGCCGTGCGATCTCGCCGAATATCGTCAGCCGAAGCCTTCTACCCCATGTCCCGCTCAAATGCCTGTCCTCCCAAACTTCTGAATTCGTCCCAGAACGCCGCCGCCGACTTGCTGACGCACTCCCAGCCGTCGATGACCACGTCCTGATCACAGATGGCCGACGCAACGGCCAGCGACATGGCCATGCGGTGGTCGTTGTGGCTGCCGCAAACGCCGCCCTTCAGGCGCCCCGTGCCCGCGATGGTCAGGCCGTCCGCGTGCTCGGTGATATCCGCGCCCAGCGCACGCAGCTCACTGGCGACGGCCGATAAACGGTCGCTCTCTTTCAGGCGGAGCCGCGCGGCGTTGACGATGCGCGTTTCCCCGGTGGCCGCACAGGCGGCGACAGCCAGCGCCGGTATCAGGTCGGGGATCTGCGCCGCGTCTATCTCGGTGCCCGAAAGGTGCCCGCCGGACACATGGACGCCCTCCGAGTCCTCGGTCACGTGCGCGCCCATGCGCCGCAGTATGTCCATCGCCGCGCGATCCCCTTGCGCCGTGTCCGGCGGCAGTCCGGTCAGCGTGACCTCCCCGCCGATGGCTCCGGCCACCAGAAAAAAGGCCGCGTGCGAGTAATCGCCCTCTATCCGCACGCTTTGGGGCACGTACTTCTGGTTCCCGGGCACGCGCAGTATGGAATCGTGCAAAAAATCCGAGAAAACGCCGAAAAGCGCCTGCATCCGCCGCGTCATCTCCACGTACCCGCGCGATTCCAGCGGCGAGGTCAGCCGTATCTCGGAATCGCCATCAAGCACCGGCAGTACGAACAGCAGCCCGGTCAGAAACTGCGAGGAAACGTTCCCCGGCATTCTGAACACGCCCGGCGTCAGCGCCCCGGACACGGTGATGCTGTTCCCGTCAGCCTTCCAGCCGATGCCGCGGCTCTCGAACAGCGTGCTGTAGACATCCATGGGCCGTCGCATCAGCCGTCCGCGGCCCACGAATGTCGCGGGGCCGCCCCCGATGAGCGCCATGGGCAGCAGGAACCGAAGGGTGGAGCCGGACTCCATGCAGTCCACGCGCCGCTCTTTTTCGGGCGGCATCAGGCCTCCGGTGATGCGCAGCCGACCGCTTTCCGCCTGGGCGGAAACGAGACCGAGCGCACGCAGGCCGTCAAGCGTCGCGCGGACGTCGTCGGACAGCGCGATATTGTCTATCACCGAAACGCCGACGGCCAGCGCGGCGCAACACAGCGCGCGGTGCGCGGCGCTCTTGGAGGGCTGGACATGAAGTATCCCCGACAGCTTCTTTGGAGAAACGGTCATCCAGCCCATCACGCCGCACCCCCGCCCATCAGCGCATACAGTTCGTCCTTGGGCATCCGGTGCAGGCAGGCCTTCCCGATATCGGTGAGCAGCACGAGGTCGATGTAACCCCCCACGCCTTTTTTATCGACCAGCATGGCTTCGGTCACCGGGCGCAGTTCGGCGGCGGACGCGACGATGGGCAGGTCCAGCGCTTCCAGCAGGCGGCGGATGCGGCTCGCCGTACCCGCCGGCGTAACGCCCAGCCGCTCGCCCCACCTGGCCGCCTCGACCATCCCGACGCACACCGCCTCGCCGTGCAGAAGCGTGCCGTACCCCAGCGCCTGCTCCAGCGCGTGGCCCAGCGTGTGCCCGAAGTTAAGTTCCTTGCGGGCGTCGTTGTCAAACGTATCGCGGCGGACGTAATCGGCCTTTATCGCGCAGCACCGGCTGACGATGCCGGGCATCTCAGCATGAAGCGCGTCCCGCGAACCGGCGCTTTCCAGCGATTCAAAGAGTTCCGCGTCGAAAATGCAGCCGTACTTGACCACCTCGCCCAGCCCCGCGCCAAATTCGCGCGCGCTCAGCGTTTTGAGCGCGCCGGTGTCGCACAGGACCAGTTTGGGCTGCGCGAAGACGCCGACAAGGTTCTTCCCCTCGGGCAAATTAACCGCGACCTTGCCGCCTACGCTGCTGTCTACCTGCGCAAGCAGCGTCGTCGGGACCTGCACCACGTCCACGCCCCGAAGATACGTTGCGGCCGCGTACCCCGCGAGGTCCCCGACCACGCCGCCGCCCAGGGCGAATACGCAATCGGCGCGGGTCAGGCCCATCCGGATAAACCGGCTGTACAACGAAAGCAGCGTGCCGTGGCCCTTGCTTTCCTCCCCCGGCTCTATGACGACGGCCCCGGCCGTCACGCCTGCCCGTTTGAGCGCGCCCATAAGCGCGTCCGCGTACAGCGGCGCGACGTTCTCGTCGGTAACCACAGCCGCCCTGCGCCCCGCGAATCCGGACAGATACCGGTCGGCGTTCATGATGGCGCCGTCTTCCACGATGATGTCGTACCGGCTCCCGGCCGCCTCCACTGTCACACGGTCAGTCATGCGTTCCTCCATGCTCATGCTATTTTGCGCCCCACCACCTGCGCCAGTGCCCGAAGCTGAGTCATCAGCCGGTCAAACTGTTCGGGCGTCAGGGACTGCTGCCCGTCGCACAGCGCGTTGGCCGGGTCGTTATGGACCTCTATCAAAAGCCCGTCCGCGCCGGCTGCCACCGCGGCGGCGGCCATCGACGGCACCAGCCACGCCTTGCCGGTCGCATGGGACGGGTCGACGATGACCGGCAGGTGCGTCATGCGCTTGGCTGACGGGATGGAGCTTAAGTCCAGCGAATTGCGGGTGAAGCTCTCGAATGTCCGGATGCCGCGCTCGCAGAGTATCACGTTCGGGTTGCCCTGCGCCATGATGTACTCGGCCGACATGATCCATTCTTCTATGGTAGAGGACATTCCGCGTTTTAGCAAGATGGGCTTGTTCGTTCGCCCTACCTCCTTGAGCAAATCGAAGTTCTGCATGTTGCGCGTTCCAATCTGTATGACGTCCACCATCAGTTCGAACGTTTCCACCTGCCGCGGCGCGACGATCTCGCTGACGATGGGCATGTTCACCTCAGCGCGGACCTTATAAAGCGTGTCGATGCCCTGCTTTTCAAGGCCCTGGAACGCGTAGGGCGAGGTCCGGGGCTTGTAGGCCCCCCCGCGCAGGGCGACGGCCCCCGACGCCTTGACCGCGTGGGCGATGCTGGAAAGCTGCTCGAAGCTCTCCACCGAACACGGCCCCGCGATGACGGCCAGCGCGTTCCCGCCGATTTCGACGTCGCCAACCTGCACGACGGTGTCCTCCGGATGGAACTTCCGGTTCGCCTTTTTGTAGGGTTCCGATACCTGCATCACCCGATCCACGCCCTCGCGCAGCTCAAGCTTTTCCCTATCGAGGGACAGTGTATCCCCCAGCACGCCAAGCACGGTACATTCCACCCCCTTGTTGATCTGCACCTGCATCCCCTTGTCATGCAGTTCCTGAACGATGGGCTGTATCTCGTTTTCTGTAGCTTCCGGCTTCATGATAACGATCATGGTCACAGCACTCCTTTCATGCAAACAAAAAACCGCGAAGCGCTCATCGCTGAGCCTTCACGGTTAGGACCAGATTATAGCTTCCGCTATGCCATCCTTTTACCCGCTCAAAGCCAACGATGTTTTCCTGGTAAACCAAAAGTAGCCGTAGCCGAAATAGCGGCTAAAGCTGTTAAACCAGAAAAACAAGGTTGTGCAGGATTGCGACATATACGGATTCCTCCTAGGTTAATCTGAGTGTATCATTTTGCTATTCAAATTGCAAGAGAAAACTTTTTTAAACTAAAAAATATACTGGTACCGTCAAGAAAATTTCGCAAATTTAATTGCCGCCTGGTGGGTGGCAGCTAGCTGATAGCTGAACCGGCCTCTTCTTTCAACATTTCGTCCAGGTGAGTCATGCTCATATATCGCCTGGTGCCCCAGGCCTTGCCGGCAACGTGCCTGAGCCGGGCACAGACCAGCATTAGTGCGGATTTACCGTCCGGAAAGGTGCTCACAACACGAGTTCTTCGCCGGATTTCTCGGTTGAGGCGTTCGATGACATTGTTGCTGCGCAGTTTCGACCAGTGGGCGTAGGGGAAATCCACAGGTCAGGTTTCAAGGATGCTGTCTTCGATCTTTTAGCAGCCTCCTTCAGCTTCATCTCCCGAAGCTTCGCAGCCACTGCCGCTGCCTTCTCTGGCTGCTTCCTTATTCTCCTGGGCATGAATAGCCTGGAGCATTGCGGCCACCTCTTTCATCTTTGACCTGGGCGTAACGGAAAACACGTTCCTGTAGAAGTGAACCGTGCAGCGCTGGAACCGGGCATCGGGAAAGGTTTCATTAACAGCTTCCAACAGCCCCAGGCATTTGTCTCCGATGAATAGCTGCGTGCCTGCAAGCCCCCTCTGCCTGAGGCTTTTCAGAACTCCTGCCAGCTGGTCTTGTCCTCTTTCATTCCTCAGAAGCGCCAATCACTTCCCGGAATCCCTCCTCATTGACTGCCATAGCAATCAGAATAGCAACGTTCTCGTACGTGCCGCCCCAGTTGCGTTTGAGATAAATTCCGTCGACGTACACATAAGGGTATTGCCCTGTAATGGCCGGTTCCGCCACGTCTCGATGTGTCCGTAGACCTTCTGATTCAGATGGCTCACCGTACCGGCTGATACCTTCGTTCCCCAAAGCGCTTCCGTGATGTCTTCCACACGGCGTACCGAGACACCGGCCAGATACATCTCGATCAAGGCTTCTTCCACCGAGCTTTCCCGGCGCCGGTACGTTCACCAGATAGCGGTTTCAAATGCAACTCCCTTGAGCTGGCATTTTCAGCTTTACATCGCCTGAGGTAGTGGTCAGATCGCGTTCATAGTGCCCGAGCGGTACCCCTTGTGGTCTTCCGTCCGTTCATACCGGCCTGCATTCGTCACTTGCTGCTTCCTGGTTTAGCAAGTTATTGAGGGTTTCCTCCACGCTGTGGCGCACAAGCTCTTTCAACTCCTGCTTTATAGCTCCCTGTTCAGGTGTATATTTTATCGGACACGTTCGCAGCCCCTTTCTGGTGAATGGTGTGACAACTTATTCTACCAAGCGGCTGCGTCCATGTCCCTTTCTTTATGACGCATTTTCTAATTTGCGCAATTTATGATACCTTATCTATTCTTTTTTTTATAGCAGTTAATCTGATTTCAAATGCATTAGATGTTCAGACGGCTAGAAATTTTACTGATGGATGGATAGAAATTAGCTGGACTATATTTTATAATCTGGTGTTCGGTGTATATCTATCCTATAAGTATTTTTTTCAATTTTTAAGGCAAAAAATGGTACATTAGTTGTGATTTGGTATAACCTTTTGCTTTCAGCTATCTTTCTAATAGTACTTATTCTTGCATTAATGGGAGTTTGGTTTTTGATAAACTACATGAGTTATTGGGCAATATTATTTGGTTTCTTCCTGCCCAGAGCGTTTGTTCGGAAAAATATGGTCAATCCGGAATCTCATTTTTCCTAGCCCAACTTTGCTGTCAGTCGATCTTTTGGTCCTTCCCTCCCCAAATAAGCGGCCCCAAAACAGCCTGAGCCGGCGTCGCCTGCGCGCGCCGGCCCGGACCGTTCTGGCTCTTTGGGAGGGAGTATTATATGGAGGATGGCTTTAATTCGCGGCGGCCAGCGTGACCGTAAGGTTCACCGTCTGCCCGTCCCGAACCACAGTGACGGCTATTTTATCGCCCGCGCTGTGCTTCTGTTTGAGCGCGTTTATCTCGGCCGTGGTGGTGACGTTCTGCCCGTCGAAGGCCACGATAACATCGCCGGCCTGTATCCCGGCCTTTTCAGCGGCGCTCCCCGGCTCGACCGATACGACGTACACGCCGGCGGTACCGTTGCCTAACGCCTGTCCGCTTATATCCTGCGTGGAGATGCCTATCATGGTCCGCCCGGAAACGTAGCCCTGCGCGATGATCTCGTCGATGACGCTCTTCACGTCGTTTATCGGGATGGCGAACCCAAGGCCCCCGACGCCCACCGCCGACGTTTTCGCGGTGTTGATGCCTATCACTTCACCGTACGCGTTAATGAGCGCGCCGCCCGAGTTGCCGGGGTTGATGGCCGCGTCGGTCTGCAGGAGGCTCATGGTCTGGCCGTCTATGGTTATCTCGCGGTCCAGCGCGCTGATAACGCCCACCGTCACCGTGTTGGCCAGCTCGCCCAGCGGATTGCCGATTGCCACTGCCGTTTCGCCGGTCACCAGCTTTTGGAATCGCCTGAAGCGTGGCCTGGTCAGTCCGCTCGCGTTTATCTTCAGGATGGCGATGTCGGTCTGCGAGTCTGTCCCGACCACCGTCGCGTCATATTCCTTCGCGTCCTGCAGCGTGACCTTGATGGACGTGGCGCCCGACACAACGTGCTGATTGGTCACGATGTATCCGTCCGCCCTGACGATGATGCCCGACCCCGCGCCCGACGTTTCCTCCTCCCTGCTCCCGAACATGCCGCCCGGGACCGCGCTCTGCGCGGTGGTGGTTATGGCCACCACGCTGGGGCCGACCTTTTCGCTTATCTCGGCCACGCTCATGGCGTTTTCAGTGGAGGAAACCGTCTGTGTTGACCTCTGCAGCTCGGAGGTTCCGGTCCCGGTGGTCTGGCTGGACTGCGGGATCATCAGTGCCGCGCCGGCCGCGCCCCCGATGCCGCCCGCCGCCAGGCAGCCGGCGGCAACCAGCGCGATGAAGGCCCCTCTCCGCTTGCGCCGGGGCGGCCCGCCGGCCGCGTTGGGTCCATAATTGACTGTATCCTGCGTCGTGTATCCACCGCCCGGAGGCGTGCTGTCCATCATGCTCGTTTTCTCCTTTCGGCTTTCATGCTTCATTTATAACCAATCATTTGGGCATTAAGCCGGTGGAAAAACAAAGCAATTTTGAACAATCATGGAATCATTGTGGCAAAACAGCCGGCCTCAGGGAATTACAGGCTGAATCCTCCGTCTGACTGCACGTTGGCATTGTGCGCGATTTCCCAACGCATAGGGCGTGACGGTGTGGATGGGTATGAGCATGTGGGGGGCCAGCGCGCGCGATACCCTTTCGATATCCGCGACCGAGGCGTGTCCGCTGGTATGCAGTTGCTTGGATTCAAATCCGCAGGGGTGTGTCATGGCAGGAACGAGCGTTTCGGCGCCTTGGAAAATGATCTCACGAAAAATGGCCCACGCAACGGCCATTTCGGATTTGCCGGCAGGCAAGGCGACCTCTCATCCCATGAATTATCCGCGCTTCATTATGGGCGCAGATATTGTACATAAAATAGAACGTTTATGCTCAGACGATGGCAGGAACGATGGCAAGGGACGTACAGTACACGAAAAACAAAACGGCGACGACAGCGGCGTATATCTTCCCGCCGCCCCTTTGGACACGCGCTCTCATGGCAAACGCCTCACTCAGCATGATTTCTACTTAAATAATCAACATGCTGCCAGCGCGTTAAACCAAAAAACAAAAATTATTGGTCAACA
The DNA here is from genome assembly GCA_040766645.1 of Christensenellales bacterium. Classification (GTDB taxonomy): domain Bacteria; phylum Bacillota; class Clostridia; order Christensenellales; family UBA1431; genus UBA1431. The sequence goes on from JAXGQA010000001.1 coordinate 43,151, forward strand.
ATTTCCCACAGGCTTTACACTGCCGGAACAGGGTCAAGAAAACGGCCGTCCGTTATCCCGGAGCATGAACGCGATGTCCGACCCGCCGGCTCCGGCTCACCACTCGTCCCGCGTCTTCCCCTTGGGTATGTACAGCACGGCATCCTTATCGACGCGGTCGATTTTGTTTATTTTATAATCCCACTGCTCCTGCGGTATCTCCATGATGGAAACGCTCATCAGCTCGTCGGTCACGTCGTCTATGGTATCCACAACGGCCCTGGCGACCGCCGCCGCGCAGGCCCTCTTCTGTGCCTCGGTCCGCCCCGGCCACATTTTCACGATAACGTGCGGCATATCCACACCCTCTTTCTCGTTTTTGTTCATTATACAGCGCCTCCGCCATTTTGAAAATATTGGTTGACGAGACGCCTGTACGCGGCTATAATTACTGTATCATATGGGACATTTTGAGGCGGGTTATGGCACGTTTGGATAAGAGTTTCATACGGGGACTCGGCGCGATCGCCCTCTTTGCCGGCATGGACGAAACGACGCTTTCCGAGATGGTGAGCGACGCCCGCGCGGAAAGGGTCGTGTTCAGCCCCGGCCAAACGATATACACCCCCGACCTGTACCGCAAAAGCCTTGCCGTGCTTTTGAACGGACGGGCCGAGGTGCGCAAGACCAGCGCGGGCCATACGGTCATACTCAACCGCCTGACGGCGCCGGCGCTTTTCGGCGCGGCCATACTCTTTCAGGACGGCGCTCGCTACGTTTCCGAGATAACGGCGCTGACCGCATGCACCATACTCTTTCTGCCGCAGGAGCTTTTGACGGACTATATGCGCAGGGACTTTACGCTGGTGGAAAACTATCTGCGGTTCCTGTCCGAGCGCATCCGTTTTCTCAACCGCAAGATCGACGGGTTCACGCAGGCCAGCGCGGAAGGACGGCTTGCGTGGTATCTGCTGGACCTCGCCGGGCAGGAGGCGGGCGAGGTCTGCCTGCCCGTAAGCCTGCAGAAGTTGGCCAGCGTTTTAAACCTGGGCCGGGCGTCGCTCTACCGCGCGCTGGATTCGCTGATAGAATCCAGGCTGATAGAGCGCGACGGCAGGCTGGTGAAAATAATCGATAAGAACGGATTGCAGGCGCTGTGCCAGTAAATATCCGAACTGTATAAGGAAGGTGGCTTTTCCATGAAAAAACGTATTTTGACCCTCGCAGCAGCAGTATTGCTGGTCATCGGCCTCACAGCGGGCTGTTCCACGCCCGCCCCCGCGGCCAAGACCGACGTGCGCGTTGCCGCGCTGATGGGGCCGACCGGCATGGGGCTGGCCAGGCTCATGGACGAACAGGACGCCGGGACCACGCAGAACAACTATACCTTCACGCTGGCCGGCGCTCCCGACGATATTGTGGGCAAAATCACCTCGGGTGAGGTGGACATCGCGGCCGTGCCCTCCAACCTCGCGGCTTCCCTGTATAACAAGACCAACGGCAACGTGCAGCTGCTTGCCATTAACACGCTGGGCATACTCTATGTCGTCGAGGACGGCAAGACCATCCAGTCGATAGCCGACCTCAAGGGCAAGACCGTCTATGCCTCCGGTCAGGGCTCCACCGCCGAATACTCCCTCAACCACATCCTGACCGAGAACGGCATCGACCCGAAAAAAGACGTCACCATCGAATACAAATCCGAGCACTCGGAGCTGGCCACGCTGGTCACCTCCGGCGAAGTAAAGCTGGCCGTGCTCCCCGAACCCTTCGTCACCACCGTCAAACAGAAGAACAAGAACGTGCGCGTGGCGCTGGACCTGACCGACGAATGGTCCAAGACAGAGAAGGACAGCCAGCTCGCGATGGGCGTCATGATCGTGCGCAAGGAGTTCGCGGCGGAGAACCCCGAAGCGGTACAGACCTTCCTCAACGAGTACAAGGCCTCGACCGAATACGTGAACGCCAACCCGGACGCGGCCGGCACCCTCATTGAAAAATACGGGATACTGGCCTCAGCGGCCATCGCCAGGCAGGCCATCCCCAACTGCAACATCGTGCTGGTGGACGGCGCGGAAATGAAGGCGCAGATAGCGCCCCTGTACCAGATACTCTTTGACGCCAACCCGAAATCCATAGGAGGCAAACTCCCCGATGACGCGTTCTACTACGGCGCTCAATAGCGCGTCCTCGTGGCGGCGCATTCTGCGCAAAACGGCAGTCGCGGCCATATGGCTGATGGTGTGGTACACGCTGTACATAATCGTGAAACAGGAGATACTCATCGTATCTCCTGTTCGGGTATTGACGCGCCTTTTTGAGCTGATGGGCGAAGGCGGGTTCTGGCTGTCCATGGGCACCTCCCTCCTGCGCATTGTGGCAGGGTTTTTGGCCGCCGTTACCGCCGGCACCGTTATTGCGATACTGTCCGCCCTTTCTTCCTTTGTACGCGACCTGTTTCTGCCCGTCATACGCATCGTGCGCGCAATGCCGGTGGCGTCGTTTATCATACTTGCGCTGATATGGCTTAACACCGGCGGTGTACCCGTGTTCACGGCTTTTCTGATGGTCTTCCCGGTGGTCTGGGGAAACATTTACGAAGGCATCCGGAACACGGACCATAAGCTTCTGGAAATGGCGAAGGTCTTTCGCTTCCCCAGGCGCAAGGTGTTTTCGCGCATCTATGTCCCGTCGGTGATGCCGTATTTTATTGCGGCGTGCAACAACGGCATCGGCCTAGCGTGGAAGGCGGGCATCGCGGCCGAGGTGCTGGGCGTGCCCAAAAACTCCATCGGCACCGCCCTGTACAGCGCAAAGATATACCTTGAAACCGCCGACGTTTTTGCGTGGACCGCCGTGGTCATCCTGTTAAGCTTCATGCTGGAAAAGGGTTTTACCCTGCTTTTGAAGAGGGCAGGGCAGAAATACAACGTGCGCGACTGACGCGCCTTTACGGGAGGCTTCATGCCTGTACATCTGAAAAACATTATAAAAGCGTTTGGGCCGGAGGTCATTTTTTCGGATTTTTCCATCGATCTGCCAGATAAAGGCTGCGCGTGCTTCTTTGGGCCGTCGGGCAGCGGCAAGACCACGCTTTTCAACCTGCTGGCCGGGATTTTACGGCCGGATTCAGGCACCATAGAGTTTTCGGGCGGGGAAAAGGTGTCCTTCGTATTCCAGGAGGACCGGCTCCTGCCCTGGAGCACCGCGGCCGATAACATCGCGCAGGTGCTGGACCCCAAAACGGCGCGCCCACAGGCGCTCGAATGGCTGCGGCGGGTAGGCCTTGAGCAGGCGGCGGATAAGCTGCCCGGCGCGCTGTCCGGCGGCATGCGCCAGCGCGTGGCCATCGCGCGGGCGCTGGCCTATGGCGGGAACATACTGCTTCTGGACGAGCCGTTTCAGGGCATCGACGCGCAGAACAAGGATACCGTATTCTCGCTCATATCCGCCGAAAAGGAAAAGCATCTGGTCGTGCTGGTCACACACTATGCCGAGGAGGCGCTGCGGCTTTCGGACGTCATATACGCTATATCCGGGCCCCCCGTGAAAATCCAGGACACCATAGATATCTCCGAAGCCCTGCGCTTCGACCCCGTCTTCCGGGAAGAAGTGCTCACAAGGCTGGGAGTGCACGCACACTCCCCATTGCCGGCAGGATAAGCCGCTTAAAAAAACTTGCGTCTTTTTTCAGGAACCTTCGTCTTAAAAAATGTACGACATTATCAGGGAGAGGGTTCAAATGACAAACGTTCATGATACAAGTTGCTGTTCAGGTAGCACAGGGTGCTGTTCATGTGAAACGGGATACTGTGGTCCCGAAGTTCCCAAAAAGGAAATCATTATTGATTTCCTGTATCTGGATTTGAGCGTATGCACCCGCTGTCAGGGCACGGGAGACAGTCTGGAAGAAGCCGTCGCTGAAGTTGCGAAGGTGCTCGAAGCCGCAAATATGGAAGTTCTGGTCAACAAAGTGGAAATTGCTGATGCGGAAACGGCCATCCGGCATAAGTTCGTCAGTTCCCCTACCATCCGCATCAACGGGCAGGACATTCAGCTTGATGTGAAAGAAAGCTTGTGTGAATCTTGCGGCGATCTTTGCGGCACGGATGTGGACTGCCGTGTATGGGTCTATCAGGGAAAGGAATACAGCGTTCCGCCGAAAGCATTGATAATCGAAGCGATCCTCAGGGCAATATATGGCGGGAGTCCAAACGCGCCTGTCCGGGACGAAGAATATGTCCTTCCGCAAAACCTTAAAAAATTTTTTTGCTGCAAAAGAAAAAAGTGAAAATTTTTCCGCAAAAAAGGAAGCCGGCAGGGCTTCCTTTTTTTAATTTTTCCCGTATAATTTTAACAGGCCTGCGAAACAAGGCGTGGAGTTGATTTGAATGGACCTGGATTTCACAAGTATATGGGCGGATTTCCGCGTGCCGATAAAAGGCTTCATAAGCCGACGGATAGCAAACGAAAGCGATGTTGAGGACGTCCTGCAGGATGTATTTGAAAAGATCTATAAGAATCTGGATGATTTGAACGACGCGGAAAAAATCACGCCCTGGGTTTACAGAATCGCGCGCAATTCGGTGATCGATCATTATCGTAAGCACAATAAAGCAGAGAAAGCCTTGCAAATTCCGAAAGATTTGATTGCAGAACAGCCCGACGACAAATCCGCCAATGCGGAGATAGCCTCCTGTTTAACGGCTATGATAAGCTGTTTGCCCGAAAAATACAGGGAGGCAATACTGCTTACCGAATTCGAAAATTACACACTGAAAGAGCTGAGCGAAAAAATCGGGTTATCCCTATCCGGGGCAAAATCCAGAGTTCAGCGGGCCAGAACGCAGCTTAAAGAAATGCTCGTAAACTGCTGCCAAATGGATTTTGATCATTTGGGAAATATCGTTGACTACAAACACAAAACCGACAACTGCAAATTCTGCTGAGCATGGGTCCCGAACTTATGGGTTGCTTGAAGGATAACGAAAGGGAGGCCGCACACCTCCCGTTTTTGTTACCCATCGTTCGGATTTCGCTTTTCGCCGTAATCCGGACGGACCGTACTTGGCGCTGCGCCCTCTTTATCTGCTGCCGCAGCGCGTCGCGTATGTTCTTATCCCGCATTGCCGTCACCCCTCACTCGCCGGAGCAAACTGCGCTCCACTCATCAATCCCTCATCAGCTGTGCGATACCGGGATTTATTCGCCTCGCTACGTCGCTCCTCTTCCCGGTAAAGCTTTGGCTTTGCCGGGGACCCGGTATCTGTTTAGTTTAGTTTGCGCACGGATGCGGTCCTATACACGCTTTGGATTCAGAGGCTTTTTTCCTGTTTTTGCTCCGCGCGCCTATTTTGGAAAAAATCCCGCAAAAGCGCGGCGCACTCCTCCTCGAGGACGCCCCCCGTGGCTTCAGGATGGTGGTTGAACTTTCTTTCGCCGGGCAGGTCGTACAGCGTGCCGCAGCACCCGGCCTTGGGGTCGTACGCCCCGAAGCACACCCTGTCCACCCGCCCGTTGATGACGGCGCCGATGCACATGGGACACGGCTCCAGCGTCACGTACAGCGTGCAGCCTATAAGCCGCCAGTGTCCGATACACCGCGCCGCCTCGCGTAGCGCGATGATCTCGGCGTGTGCGGTCGGGTCCCCCGTCGTTTCCCGGAGGTTGTGCCCGCGCCCAATTATTCGGTCCTCGAACACCACCACCGCGCCGATGGGTATCTCCCCCTTTGCCCCGGCTTTTTCCGCTTCAGCGAGCGCCTCGCGCATGAATTTAACGTCTGTATTTGCCTTCATTCGCCTAAACCTTTCACAAGCTCCGTTTTATCCAGCGCCTTTTTGAGAAGCCCGGTCACCAGCCCGACGAACAGGCCCGCAGGCACGGCCATGGCCGTCATTATGGGAAGGTATCCGAACACATACCCGCTCTGCAGTATGAGCGCCGCGACGCACAGCTGACCGACGTTGTGGAAAAACGCGCCGCCCACGCTGACGCCATACAGACTCAGCCGCCCGCGGCCCAGCTTGAGCATGCCCCACATGATGAGCGTGCTCAGCATGCCGCCCGCGAGACTGTACGCAAGGCTTATCGGCTGCCCCCACAGCGCCCCAGCCAGCAGGCAGCGGAGCACGACCACCGCAAATCCGCTCCCCGCCCCCAGAGAAACGAGGGCGAAAAGCGAGAAAACGTTGGCCAGACCCGGCTTTATTCCGGGCAGGCCGGGTATCAGCACCGGGAAAAACCCTTCAATATAGTTCACCGCCGCCGCCATCGCGACCAGCAGCGCTATAAGCACCATGCGCCTCGTCCTGTTCATGCCCGCCCCCCTAATACGTCATGCCGTCCAGGCCCGCGTCCTCGGCTTCCAGCCGAACCATCACCCGGTTGGGCAGACAGGTTATCTGCTGTCCCGCCTCGCGGATGCTCCCGGCGTGCACGCAGATCTGATTCTTGCAGTCTGACCATTCCATGCGCACCACGCCGTCCTTTATAACGACGCGGTTGTGCCCGTCGTCCCACACGGTGTCGAGGCCTTCGAGTGGTTCGCGCAGCGCCTCCTGTCCGTCCTTTATGACGACGACATAGACTTCACCGCCGCCGCTGCCGGAGGAAAACGCCCACCAGCCCAAAAGGGCGATGAGCAGTATGCCGGCGATTATCGCAAGGTCGGCTTTCTTCATTGAAGCGCGTACTCCCCGGAAACGATTTCGACGGCGTCCTTCAGGCCGTTGGTCGCATAGACCTTCCTATCGCTCGTTACGATAAGCGCGTCCACGCCGTCCATAGCGTTGATCAGCGCCAGCCCTTTCTCCACGCCCAGCACAAACACGGCGGTGGACAGCCCGTCGGCTAACGTCGAATCGTCCGCAACGATGGTCGCGCTTATCACGCCGCTCTCTGACGGATAGCCCGTTGCGGGGTCGAAGATGTGGTGGTACCGCTTGCCGTTTTTGATGAAATAACGCTCGTAGTCGCCGGAGGTGACCACCGCCCTGTCGGTCACATTCAATACGGCGTAATAGGTTCCTTCCCCCTCGCGCGGGTCGCGTATGCCGATGCGCCACGCGCCCCCGCCCGGGCGCTCGCCCAGAGCCACGATGTTGCCGCCCAGGTCCAGCAAAGCGTTTTTGACGCCCTGCTCCCTGAAGATGCGCCGCGCCTCGTCGGCCGCGTAGCCCTTCGCGATGCCGCCGAGGTCGATGCCCATGCCCCTGGGCAGCGTGGCCTTCCGGCTTTTATCATCCAATCCCACTTTTTTATAGTCCACCAGCGCGCGTGCCTTTTCAATTTTATCGGGGGCTGGAACCGCCTGCTTCACGCCGTCCGTGTCGAACCCCCATAGAAGGGCCAGCGGCAGCACGGTCGGGTCGAAGGCGCCGTCGGACCTTTGGGCGATATCCACTGCTTTTTTGACCAGCTCGTACACGTCCTTGCTCAGCGTGTTCCCGCCATTTTTGTTGAGCACCGCAATCTCGCTGTCCGCAATGCGCACGCTCATCTCGTTCTCGATCTGCTGTATGCGCAAAAACGCGCTTTCGACGGCGTCGCTCGCGCCGGCGCCGTACCCGGTCAGCGTAATCACCGTCCCCAGCGCAAAGCGCGTTTGGCTGGTCTTGTCCTGTGCCGCGCTCCCGCAGCCGGCCAAAACGGCGGCGGCCAGCATGGCGGCCAGACTCCCGGCAACTCTTTTTGTCATCCTCATGCCTCTATATCCCCTCCGCCCGCGCCTTCCGTTTCCGGCAGCGGCGCGTCGGTCTGCACGGCCCGCAGCTTTCTGTCTATGGTGCGCGTCTTTCGCTCGGTGTTCTCCATGGAAGTGACCGCCTGCTGCAGCTTTTCTCTGGTTTTCCCCAACAAATCGGAAAAAATCAGGAATTCCTTCTTGAATTCGCCCAGAAGCTGCCACACCTCGCTGGAGCGCTTCTCGACGGCCAGCGTCTTGAAGCCCATCTGAAGGCTGCTCAACAGGGCCGTCAGCGTGGACGGCCCGGCCACATTGACGCGGAACTCCCGCTGCAGCCCCTCTATAAGCCCGTCCCTGCGCGCGACCTCGGCGTACAGCCCTTCGGTCGGGAGATACATTACCGCGAAATCGGTGGTGTGCGGCGGATGGATGTATTTCTCCATGATGCGCCTGGCCTCGGTCTTTATCGCCCTTTCAAACAGCTTGACCTCCGCGTCCGCGGCTGCCGCGTTCCCCGCCCTGGCCGCCTCGGCGAGGCGCAGGTACGCCTCCCGGGGGAACTTGGCGTCGATGGGCAAAAGCACGGCCCCGTCGTCCCTGCCGGGCAGACGTATGGCGTATTCCACGCGCTCATGAGCCCCCGGCCGGACGGTGGTGTTGCACGCATACTGCGACGGCGCCAGCATCTGCTCGAGCAGCGCGCCCAGCTGTATCTCCCCCCATGTGCCGCGCGTTTTAACGTTGGAAAGCACGCGCTTGAGGTCGCCCACGTCCCCGGCCAGCGCCTGCATCTCCCCCAGGCCTTTATGGACCTGCTCCAGCCGCGTGCTCACCAGCTCGAAGGACTGGTTCAGCCGCTTCTCCAGCGTGGCGTGGAGCTGCTCGTCCACCGTCTTCCGTATCTCGTCCAGGCGCTTTGCGTTCTCGTCGGACACCGCCCTGAGGCTTTTTTCCAGCGTCGCGCGCATCTCGTCCAGGCGGGCCTGGTTCAGGCGAACCATCTCGACCAGTTGGGTGCTCATCCCCTTCAGGCTGCTCTGCTGCATCTCGCTCATCCGTCCGACATCCGCCGAAAGTATCTGCACCATGCGCGCCGTCTGCGCGTTCATCTCCTCGCGCTGGAGCGCGAACTGCGTCTTCAAATCCTGCTGGAGCCTCGCCATTATCGCCTGCTCCATTTCACCGGTACGCCCGACGCTGCCGCCTGCCCGGCGCCACAGCATGAAGACCAGCGCGCAGAGCACCAGCACCAGCCCGCATAAAAAAAAGATCGCAACAGTATCCATACCATACCTCCCGCTGTCAACCGCCTCAGCCCGCGCGTTTTTGCGTGTAAAGATACAGCACCCCGAATGTCCCCGCCCATGCGAAGAACAGGGGCATCACGATGCGCAGCATGTCTTTATCCAGCGTTTGGGCCGATATCCCAGTCAGGAACAGGAACAAAAGACCGAGGGCGCAACCCGTGAACCCGGCGGCCACCCCGAGGCGCACCGCGTTTTTTCTTTTCCGCGCCAGCAATACGATGCCGGCGGCGGCGAGCACAAGGAGCGAAACGCCCATCCAGAAATCGCCGCCTATGGGCAGGCCCAGCAACTGGATAAACGACGCGGCGCCCGAAGGCCCGTGCAGCGCGGGCAAAAAGACTGTGATGACTATCGCCCCCGCAAAGCATGCGATCGCGCCAACGACCATACGCTCATCCCCGTTGTTTCAGATTTCGTTAAAGCGCACCAGCCGGATGCCGTTCCGCTCTATAAAGGGCTTTAAAGCCGGGTCGGTAAGCACCGCGTGCTCCCGCACGCGGTGCATGGCGTACCGGCTGGACGCCAAAAGCGCGGCATCCGCGAATCCCGGGTGCGCCATGATCTCGAGGGCGTCTGCCCCGCAGGCGGCAAGATAGCTGATCAACCAGTCGGTCCGCGCGTTCTCTGCGTGGAAACCGATGCACAGCGGCACCGGGCCGCGCGCCGCGCCGTCCCGCAGCGCGTGCGCGTCGCGTACCGGCACCCCCAGCCTGCCGGCAACGCGCAACACCGCCGGTTCCACGGCCGGCAGTGCGTGGACGTGGTGGTGGCTGTCTATGTGGTCCGGCGTGCATCCGCTTTTCAGCATGGCCTCAAGCTGCGCCTCAAGTTCCTCTGCGACGTCCTGGAGGTCGGGTTCCTCCCCGGCGCCGAACAGATGCTCCCGGCCCCGGAACGCGCCGTTTTCATCGGTCAGCGTCGATATCTTCCCGGTGACGGGGCGGCCGGTCGTGATGTTGAAGTGCAGGCCGACCCCAAGCGTCGGGACCTGCCGCGCAAGCTCCATGGCGTGCGCGAAGGCGGGCATATTCACCATGGCGGTGGCCGACGTGACCGCGCCCCGAAGGTGCGCGTCCACGATGCCGTAATTGACGCCCGGCGTATACCCGAAATCGTCCGCGTTCACGATAAGACGCATGTCCGATACCTCCCGCCGTCCTATTATACCTCTTTTGCGCACGCATGCCCAGCCGGAAGGATGCAATTGCGAAAAGCGCAGGCAGATTTCCTTTCATCTCTTATGGAATCCGTACCCGTCCTGTGATAAAATAGATGCGCAGACCATAATAAATGAACATCAAGGACGTATCCGTGCAAGGGAGCACATGCACGCAAAGGTGTTGGGACTCGGCAGTTTCAGCTTGCAGCGCTTCCGGAATAGACTGACCGCCGGTCCCGCTTGGAAGAGCGGGACTTTTTTATAAAGGAGTGACAGGCCATGGCGATCAAAATCGTTCGCAACGGACTTGCAGCCGGAGATTATCTCGCCCTTCGCAAAGCGGTCGGGTTTGCCGAGTTAAGCCCGCATATGGCCGATGCGTCCCTCAACGGGAGCCTGTACGTCGTCCATATCGAGGCGGACGGCAAAGCGGCCGGGATGGCGCGCGTCATCGGGGACGACGCACAGGTGTTCATCGTTCAGGAGATCATCGTCGCCCCGGCATATCAGGGCCGCGGCTTCGGCCGCATGCTGGCGCAGGAGGTAACAGACTTCATCGAATCGCGCTCGAGCTACGCGGGGCGCGTGCTGGTCGGTCTCTTTTGCTTCGAGGGCAACGAGGGGTTCTATAAAAAACTCGGCTTGCTCAAACCATCCGACCAAACGACAGCTCCGGGGACCATCCACTTTATCGAGCTTCCGCGCGGCGTAAACGGAGGCTTACCATGAGCGAAGCAATCCCAGGCTACGCCAGCCCCCTTTTTCTGCCTGCCATCGAACAAGGAAGTTTTCAAACCCGTCACCCAGAATCAATACAGAGATGAACCACGCCTGTAAAAACGGGAATGGAGCCGTTTTCTTCCGGCTACATTCCTGTTTTTTATCCTGACGGTGTATCGTACTCTTATTTGAACACTTTGGAGCGCGTTTCCACCGGCTGCATTTCCTTTTTGTCCGGCGGCGCCGTCACGTTGCCTATGGGCATCTGCGCGATGAGCTTCCAGCTTTGCGGCAGCGACCACTCCTGTCGAACCGCGTCGTCGATAACAGGGTTGTAATGCTGGAGCGAAACGCCCGCGCCTTCGGCTTCCAGCGCAGTCCACAGGATGAACTGGAGCATGCCGCTGGCCTGCTGGGACCAATTCGGGAAATTCTGTGCGTAGGTGGGATATTTCTTTTGCAGCCCCTCCACCACCTCCATGTCCTCGAAATACAGTATGGTCGCGTAGCCCGCCTTGAAAGCGTCCAGCTTTTTCTGCGTGGACGCAAACTTCTCGGGCGGAACCAGTTTTTTCAGCGTTTCGGCCACGATGTCCCACAGGCGGTCGTGGTGGCGGCCCAACAGCAGCACGACCCGCGCGGACTGCGAGTTCATGGCCGAGGGCGCGTAGTTGAGCGCGTGTGCGATAAGCTCCCGGATGCGGTTCTCGGGCACCACGGATTGTTTCCCGATGCTGTATATGGAACGCCTGTCCTTCACTGCCGTTAAAAAATCCTTCATCTCAAAATCTCCTTTTGCTCCGTATGGACAGATTGCTTTATTTTCGAGCCGCTGACTCTGTATTCCCCGCCGGGACCCCGTTTCCCTGCCCTGCGGCGGCTTCTTCCCAGATAAGCTTCGCGAGCGGGAACGGCTCCAGCACCCGCCCGAGTATCCCCTGCACGCAGGCGATCAGGACGCCGTAGTTGACCACTGGCACATGAAGCTCCCGGGCGGTGTCCAGCCGGTGCATCATCTCGCTCCGGTTTATCATGCACGCGCCACAGTGGACGATAAGCGCGTATTTTGTGATGTCCTCGCCAAAAGAGCTCCCTGAAACAAAGTCGAATTGCAGTTCCTTGCCGGTCATCTGCCGTATCCAGCGCGGTATCTTGACGCGGCCGATGTCGTCGGACTGCGCGTGGTGCGTGCAGGCCTCGGCCACCAGTATGCGGTCGCCGTCCTTCAGCCGGGCCACGGCTGCCGCGCCCTTGACCAGCTCCGTAAGGTCCCCCTTGTAGCGCGCGAACAGGATGGAGAAGGAGGTGAGCATTACGTCGGGCGGCGTGTCGGCAGACACCTTTAAAAACGCCTGCGAATCGGTTATGACCAGCCGGGGCTTAACTTTAAGCGCGTCCAGCGTCTGTCGAAGCTCGTGCTCCTTGGTGATTATGGCGATGGCGTCGCTCTCCAGCACGTCGCGTATCACCTGCTGCTGCGGCAGAATAAGCCTGCCCTTGGGCGCGGCCTTGTCGATGGGCGTGACCAGCACGACCACGTCCCCCGCCCGCACCAGGTCCCCCACGATCATGAACTTGTCCTCCTCGGCCGGGACCGACTTGGATATGGCCGATATGAGCGCCTTGACGCCCGCCCCGGTCAGCGCGGAGACCGCGTGGACCCTGGCCCCGTACCGCCGGGCCAGCGCGCCGGTGTCGACGGATGCCATATCCGACTTGTTGACGGCGATGATGAGCGGCAGCTTTTTTGCCCGTATCCTGTCGATTGTCTCCTCGTCCTTTTCATCCATCGGGACGGCGGAGTCCGCGACGTATACGGCCACGTCGGCCTTATTGAGCACGTCCATGGTCTTTTTCACACGCAGTTGGCCCAGCGCGCCCTCGTCATCAAGCCCGGCCGTGTCGATGAGCACGCAGGGGCCAATGGGGAGTATCTCCATGGATTTATACACCGGGTCGGTGGTCGTGCCCTTCACCTCGGACACGATGGCCGAGGACTGCCCGGTAATGGCGTTTATCAGGCTGGATTTGCCGGCATTCCGCTTGCCAAAAAAGGCGATATGCACCCGGACGGCGCGGGGCGTTTGGTTGAGTTGCATGGCGTTTTTCCTCTAGTTGCCGGGGACGCCCGGCTTGGTGGTCGTGTCCAGATTAAATATTTCCTCGATGCGCTCAGGCGGCAAAACGCCTTCTTCCGGCGCCGCTTCCACAGGCGTTTGCCGCTTGCCTGCGCGCGCTGGCAAGCCCGCCCCGGTCGTACCCGATGTGGGTATCGTGCTGCGCCAGCGCCAGGACTTCTCAGGTTGGCGCGGCAGCGTTCCCGTCAAAGCGCAGGCCCGAGACGCACTTGTCCATGAAGATGCGCACAGCGCCCTCCAGCAGCTCCAGCGATTCGAGCAGGCTCTCAGCGATAAGCGGCAAAAAGGCGTTCAGCTCCAGCTGCCCCATCGACGCCGCCATGGACACTGCCTGGTCGTTGGCCATGACGCGCATGCAAACCTGCGCCACCATCTCGGGGATGACGGGGTTTACCTTGCCCGGCATGATGGTCGAGCCGGCCTGCATCGGTGGCAGAACGGCCTCCCCGAGACCTCCGGATGGCCCGGACGCCAGCAGCCGGAGGTCACCCGATATTTTCATCAGGTTGACCGCGCAGGCCTTCAGAAGCCCGGACACCTCCGCAAACACGTCCGCGTTCTGCGTGATGTCCATGGGCGATTCAGCCCTTGACAGTCCGAACCCGGTCATCCGCTGAAGGTTCTCGGTGACAATGAAGATGTACATGGGCAGCGCGTTCAGCCCCGTGCCGATGGCGGTCCCGCCGATGTTTATCAGGCGGAGGCGTTCCTCGGCCTTGTAGATGCGCCAGCGGTCCCGCGCGACGGCCTGCGCCCACGCGCCCACGCCCTGCCCGGCGCGCATGGGCAGCGCGTCCATCAGCTGCGTGCGCCCCAGCCGGGGCACGCGGCTGAACTCCTCTTCCTTCCGCTGCAAAATGTCCTGCAGCCCGGCCAGCGCGTCGGCAAGGCTGCGCACCAGCCGTATGGCGGCGATGCGCAGGGCCGTTGGGAACACGTCGTTGGTGGACTGGGACATGTTCACGTCGTCCAGCGGATGCACCATGCCGTAGTCCCCCTTCCGCCCGCCAAGAAGCTCGATGGCGCGGTTGGCGACCACCTCGTTGACGTTTATGTTGGCCGAGGTCCCCGCGCCGCCCTGCAGGCAGCATACCGGGAACTCGCCGTCAAAATCGCCGCGCATCACCTCGTCGCAGGCCTGCATGATGGCGCGGGCCTTTTCCTGCGAAAGCTGGCCGGTGCGCAGGTTGGCGTCCGCCGCCGCTTTTTTTATGAGCGCGATATCGCGCATCAGCCGGAGGTCCATCGGACGCGCGGGCAGAGCGAAATTCTCCAGCGCGCGCGCCGTATTGATGCCGTAATACCGGGATTCGTCTATTTTGTATTCCCCCAAAAGGTCCTTTTCGGTGCGAAAACCCATGTTCAGCTCTCCTGTATCTCCCTTTTCGCTATGGAGGTTTTTACGTTCACACAGGGTATCCTGCCCAGCTTGCCGGTCAGCGCGTTTATTTCGTCCAGCTCCCGGTCACCACGATGGACACGACCGCCATGCCTTCCTCGGGCATGGGTATCCCCATCCGCCCCCGCACACAGCCCTTGAACGCGGACACGAGCGCGTTGAACTCGGCCTGCGCCTGGCCGGGGTTTTCCAATATGGCGCTGATAACCGCGATGCGCTTCATGCTTTTATCCTCCGTTTCAATAAAAAAGCTTTCCCGGAAGGAAAGCATAGTAAAGCGCGAACTGCGCGGCTTACTCCCGGATCAGAAACGGCTTCTCCGTAAGGACGGTTGTTCTGAATCAGCCGGATAAAGGGTGAAGGCTCTGTCCGGCTGGTCTTTACAATAAAAGCATAACAAACCCGTATTGTAATTGTCAATATTTGTTATGGCGCAGGCTTTGCGTCCGCCCTCCGCCACCGCCGCATCATTGCCAGCGCGACGGCCAGCGTAAGCGTTTCCGCAAAGGGTATGGCCAGCCAGATGCCGGTCAGCCCCATAAACAGGGGCAGCACGTACACAAGGGCGACGCTGAGGGCGAAACCGCGCAAAAGCGTCACAAGAAATGCCGCCTTGGCCCTTAAAACGGACTGGAACCAGGTATTCAAAAAGATGTTGCCGGCCATAGCGGTGAAGGAGAGAAAGTACAGCGTTATGGCCGGTCCGGCCAGAGCGTATATCTCCCGGGTGGGAATCAAAAAGATTTCCGTGATAAACGCCGGGAACAGCACGCCCGCGAGGCAGATCGCAGCCCCCAGCGTGAGGGCGATGAGCATGCCTGTCCGCGCCGTAGCGCGGACCCGGTCCGGCCTGCACGCGCCGTAGTTGTAGGACAGTATGGGCTGGGCGGCCTGCGCGATGCCGTTGCACAGCGAAATGACAATTATCGCGACGTTGGCAAGTATCCCGTACACGGTCACGCCTACATCGCCGACATACCGCAGGAGCTGCAGGTTGAACACGAACACGACCATCCCCCACGATATCTCTATCAAAAACAGCGAGAGGCCATTCTTGCAAATGGCGGGTATCAGGCGCGGCGCCATATCGGCCCTGCGCAGGCGGAGGGTGCAGCCTTTGGTCAAAAAGTGCGCGGACATCACGGCCACGGTGGCCGCGTTGGCGATGACCGTGGCCCAACTCGCGCCTACTATTCCCCATTTTAAGACGAAGATGAAGAGGTAATCGAGGATGATGTTCAGCACGCCGCCGGCCACCACGCCGACCATGGCCAGCTTCTGCGCCCTGTCGTTTTTCAGAAACACCTGCAGGAACGCGGAAAACATGTAGAACGGGGTGCCCAGCAGCATGACGCGCCCGTATTCATGGATAAACCCGGCGGTGGTCGGGGTCGCGCCCAGCAATTGGATGACCGGCTCGAAAAGCGCGTTGAAAAATATGAGGAGCAAAACGGCGGAGGCCGCGTTGGCCGCGGCGGCGGTGGCGTAGTACCGGCCCGCGCCGGCGACGTCCCCCCGCCCGAGGGATACCGACATCAGGACCGAGCCGCCCATCCCGAACAGAAACCCGAGGCCGAAAAAAAGCGCATATAGCGGGAGTACGATGTTGAGCGCCGCGACAGCGTCCCCGCCCACGCCCTTGCCTATCATGATGACGTCCACCAGTATGTAAACGGACGTCACCATGCTCCCGCCGACCGACGGGAACAGATACCTGAAAAACAGGCTGCGGACGTCATCGTTCAAAAGATCGGGCTTTGCTTTCATGGATATCCTTCCCCGCGGCGCCTGCGCCGCTCCCACCATTATAAACCGCTGGGCCGAGGGAAGGTCAAGCCTTATCTGTGCGGGTTGTAATATGGCGGCACAGGAAAAGCCCCCGTATCCAAGCGATACGGGGGCTGGACGGGGCGCGGCTACTGCGGCGGCTTGAAGCCGGTGTAAGGGTACAGGCCTTCGTCGATTTGTATCTTGGTTATGCGCCAATACTTCCCGTCCTTTTGGACGGTAAGCTGCGCGCTGTAGTCCCCCGCCGGACCGGTGGAGGCCAAAGTGGAAACGCGGAGCGTGTACCGGCAGACGGTATCGCTCAGCTTTTCGGTCTTTGTTATTTCGTAGCTTTCCACCCACGGACTGGACACGCCGGTCACCCAGTTGGGGGCGCTTTGTTCGAGCTGCCGGGCGTATTCTTCTTTCAGCGGCGCGTCCATGACCGCGTACTGCATCGCCGCGCTCCTCAGTTCCAAGCCTTTTGCCCAGACATCGATAGCATCCGCCCCGCTGCACGCGCCCACGTAGTCCGTCGCCTCCATCAGGAGCCTGCTGCGCACCTCATATTTGTCATTCTGCGCAAGCGCCCCGACCGCGGCGGTCTCGCCGGCTGACGCGGCGTAAAAGCAGCTCTTTATGATGAGCACCTCGGCCAGTATGATAAGGATGCAGGCCGCCGCGATGATGAGCCTGTTCAGCTTTAGCGTGGTAATGACTTTCATGCCCCGGCCCCCAATGTGTTTTTGGTACATTGTATGGCCAAGGGGTGGCGGTTCATGTCGATATGCTGAAAATTAAGGCAATACCGCACATAAAGAAGTGTCGCCGGAATCGCGAGAGATTTTTGTGCGGAACAAGGACAAAAGCACAGGAATAGCGGCGCTATTCCGCGCATTTTAGACGCCGTTTACGCGCAAAAGATCCGCGAGGACGGTGCGCACGACTTGTGCGGTGTTGCCTTAGTGCCCGTATAAACGCTTTTCTCTTGGGTTGGACTTTGTCAGCAGCCTGAGGGGAAACGCCGCATGGCGTTTCCCCTTTTTTTGTACGCTCCGTTAAAAAACCGGGAAGGCGTTAAGACCAATAAGGATTCATCCGATAAAACCAATACAGTAAATCATCATCTGAGGTGAATCCTATGGAGTGGACCAACGACCTGTCTGTCGGCGTGAGCAAGATCGACTACCAGCACAAGGAACTCATCCGGAGGGTCAACGCCTTTCTGGATTCGGGTAAATCCAACGCGGGCAACACAGAGGTGCTGAATATGCTGTCCTTCCTTGAGATGTACGTGCGCACGCATTTCAGGGACGAGGAAGAACTGCAGCTGAAGTCCGGGTATCCGCATTACGCGGAACACAAAAAGATGCACGATAAATTCATCAGGACCGTGCAGGGCATCAAGCAGGACATCCAGAAAAACGGCTTCACCCCCGTGACCCGCTCGCTGGTCGGCTCGACCATGATCAACTGGCTGGTCACCCATATCAGCAGCGCGGATAAAAAGCTGGGCGCGCATATCCTTTCCCAGGCCAACCAGGCCGTCTGACCGCAGGCGGCCGTTACTCCTCGCGCCGCTCCACCAGTTGCACCCGGATGCCGTCCGGGTCGTCGATAAAGCAGAACCGCACCCCGGGCACCGGGAACTTACCGGCACCCGGCCGCTATGGGCACGCCCATTTGCTGTACGCGGGCCATGGCGTCGTCCAGCGCGTCCACCAGCATGCCTATGGAGAATCCCGCGTCGCGTTGGGTGCGGTTTTTGCCGTCGCAGACAAGCTCCACCATGGCGCCCTCGCCCAGCATCGCGATCTCGGTGCCCGGCGCGGGGCTGAACCTCCGCGTCACCGGCAGCCCCAGCACCCGGTTATAAAATTTCAGCGCGCGCTCCATGTCGCTGACATGCAGCGTTATCCAGCACAGTTCCATATCGATTCCCCCTTATCCTTTCGAAAAAACGTATCCTCGCGCGCGCAGCGCTTCCTCCGCCCGCGCGGCGTTTTCGGCCTTTACCAGCACATAGTCGGTATCGTAGGTGGACACAGCGAACAGCCCCACGCCGGCCTCGGCCAGCGCGCCGGATATCCCGGACAGTATGCCTACCAGCGAAAGGTCCAGCGCCCCCTGTACCCGGAACGCCCGCCAGCCGTGCTCCGCGGCCGTACGGTTCCCGGGCACGCTCTGGGGGCGGCACACCACCGAGCACTCGCCGTCGGTCCGCGCGAAGAAGCAGAACTCGTCCGAAAACCGTACATCCGAGGCGTCGGGCATCCTGCATATCGAAAAAAGCCCGTCTATCCATTCCAGCCGCAAAAGCCCGTCCTCCAGTCTGTTTTTCCCATGATTATACTGCATCCTCCCGCGCGCGGCAAACCACAGCGGCGAAAAGGGCTCATGAACCGCCGCCAAACCAGCAATACTAATCCTGGAAAAAGCATCGCCGAGGAGGTATCGGATTGAAATGAAACAGGATGAACTCGAAAAAATAAACGCGTACTGGATGGCCTGCAACTACCTGGCCGCCGGCATGATCTATCTGAGGGACAACCCGCTGCTGCGGGAGCCATTGAAGCCCGAGCACGTGAAAAACCGCCTGCTGGGCCACTGGGGAACCAGCCCGGGCCTGTCCTTCGTGTATGTCCACCTCAACCGCGTCATTAAGCGCTACAACCTGAACATGATATTCATCGCCGGGCCGGGGCACGGCGCACCCGGCGTCATCGCGCCCACGTATCTCGAAGGCACCTATTCGGAAGTGTATCCCATGGTGTCCGAGGATGCGGAGGGCATGCGCCGGCTGTTCAAACATTTTTCCTTCCCCGGTGGCACAGGCAGCCACTGCACGCCCGAGCTGCCCGGCTCCATCCACGAGGGCGGCGAGCTGGGGTACAGCCTGTCCCACGCGTTCGGTGCGGCATTCGACCACCCCGACCTCATTGTGGCGGCAGTTGTGGGGGACGGCGAGGCGGAGACTGGGCCTCTGGCCACGGCGTGGCACTCCAACAAGTTTCTGAACCCCGCGCGCGACGGCGCGGTGCTGCCTATCCTTCACCTCAACGGCTACAAGATCGCCAACCCCACCATCCTGGCACGCATCAGCCGGGAGGAGTTATACAGCCTGTTCACCGGGTACGGATACAAGCCATATTTTGTGGAGGGCGACGACCCGATGGCCATGCATCAGGAGATGGCCAAAACGCTGGATAGAACCGTTCGCGACATACGCAGCATACAGTCCGCGGCCCGAAGCGGTCCAAAGGCCGACCGCCCCATCTGGCCTATGATCATACTGCGATCCCCCAAGGGCTGGACCGGCCCCAGGGAGGTGGACGGCCTGAAAATAGAGGGCTTCTGGCGCTCGCATCAGGTGCCGGTCACCGGCGTGCACCACGACCCCGCCCGCCTGAGGGTGCTGGAGGACTGGCTGAGAAGCTACGCGCCCGAGCGCCTCTTCGACGAGAACGGCACACTGCGCCCCGAGCTGAAGGCGCTGGTCCCGACCGGCGCGCGGCGGATGAGCGCCAACCCCGTGACCAGCGGGCTGACCAGGCGCCGGCTCCGGCTGCCCGACTTCCGGGACTATGCCGTGGCGGTGGACAGCCCGGGACGCACCGCGGCCGAGAACACGCGGCCCATGGGCGCCTTTCTTCGGGATGTGCTGCTGAAAAACAAGGATAATTTCCGGGTATTCGGGCCGGACGAAACGGCGTCCAACCGGCTGGACGCGGTCTACGAGGCCAGCAAAAAGATGTGGATGGCCGAAATGCTGCCCGAGGACGCGGGCGGGAGCGAACTCGCGCGCGACGGCAGGGTGATGGAGATGCTCAGCGAGCACACTTTATTGGGATGGCTGGAGGGGTACATACTCACCGGCCGGCACGGGCTTTTCCACACCTACGAGGCGTTTTCGCACGTTATCGCCTCCATGTTCAACCAGCATGCCAAGTGGCTGGATGCCAGCAAGACCGAGGCCAAGTGGCGCGCGCCCATCGCGTCCGAGAACATACTGCTTTCCTCCACGGTGTGGCGGCAGGATCACAACGGCTTTTCACATCAGGAGCCGGGTTTTCTGGATGTGGTGACCAACAAAAGCCCGGAGATCGTGCGCATTTACCTCCCGCCCGACGCCAACTGCCTGCTCTCTACCATCGACCACTGCCTGCGGAGCGCCGACTATGTGAACGTCATCGTGGCCGACAAACAAAAGCACCTGCAGTACCTGGACATGGACGCGGCCATAAAACACTGCACCAAGGGCATCGGGATATGGGACTGGGCCAGCAGCGACGACCGGGGCGAAGCCTCGGGCGAGCCGGACATTGTGCTGGCCTGCTGCGGCGACGTGCCTACCCGCGAGGCGCTGGCCGCGGCGGCCATACTGCGGGAGGAATTCCCGTCGCTCAAGGTCCGCTTTATCAACGTGGTGGACCTCACCCGCCTGATGCCGGCCGCCGACCACCCCCACGGGCTGACCGATCGGGAGTTCAACGCGCTGTTCACGCCCGACAAGCCGGTGGTGTTCAATTTCCACGGCTATCCGTGGCTGATTCACAAGCTGACCTACAAGCGCACGCGTCAGGAGCGGATACACGTGCGCGGGTACAAGGAGAAGGGGAACATCAACACGCCGCTGGAGTTGACCATCCGCAACCAGGCCGACCGCTTCAATCTGGTCATCGACGTGATAGACCGCATTCCCGAGCTCGGCTCCAACGGCGCGCACTGCCGCGATCACATGAAAAACCGCATCATTGAGAACATACAGTACGCCCATGAGCACGGCATCGACAAGGAGGAGATAACCAACTGGGAATGGCCGTATTAACGCGCGGCTCCGCGCTTATACTAATATATAGAGATTTCGTTGCGCCTGCCCTTAGCCTGCACGATAGAAGGAGGCATCGCGATGAAAAAAATGGCGACAGCGCTCATACTGCTCCTCGCGCTGCTCACGGCCTGTTCGCCGGGCAATGTGACGCCCGCCACGCCGCCGCCGTCCGCCCGGCAAAGCCTGTCTCACGCGCAGCGCTCGGCCGCAGATTATTTTGCGTTCGCCGTGGACACGTATATGGAATACGGCGGGGCCGGCAACGAATACGCCGCCTACGCGCAGTATGTGGATTACCGTAAGGACGGCATCGCCCAGGTACGGCAGATAACGGGCGGAACCACCACGGTGCGCGTGTACCGGCTCTCGGATGACCGGATAAGCGAGGTGTTCTCCCGGGGCGAAACGTATTACCGCTACGACTATACGGACAAGCGCGGGCGCGAGAACGTGCTCCTCAAGAACCCCATAACCGAAGGCAACAGTTGGACGCTGGAGGGCGGGGACACGCGGTCCATAACTGCCGTGGACACCAAGGTCAAAACCGGCGCCGGAAACTATAAGGCGGTGGAGGTGACCACTCGCGGAAAGGCCTACACCCAAAAGGACTATTACGCCGAGGGCGTGGGCCTTATCAAGAGCGTTTATCAGCCCTTTGGCGACGAAACGGCCATCGAGACCACGCTGGAGCGCATAGCGCCCGAAACGTCCCTGCAGACCGACGTCCGCCTGTTCTTCGTCCACCCGGACAAAGACAGGACGGTGTATGAGGACAGGAGCGTCTCGGTGGACACCAATCAGGAAATGGCGTTTGTAATCGATGCGGAGATTAAGTCGCCTCCGCCCGCCAGCGGCCTGATACCGCCGCTGTATTCCTTCGTGCACGTGCTGGGCGTCAAGCTGGACGCCGATGGCGGCATCGTCACGGTGGACCTGACCCCGTCCTTTATCGCCGGGCCGGAGGAGGAAGCGAGGATCGAGGACCTGCGCCTGCAGGCGGTGGCCAACACCTTCGGGCGCTATTATCAGGTCCCCAAAGCCATAATCACTATCGAAGGCGCGCCGTACAAATCCACGCGCCGCAGCTTTGCTGCCGGGGAATACATCACGGTGGACGAGGAAAACGCCGTGGAGTATGCGCACTGACCGTATAAAACAATTTCTTAGCGAGGCTGCCGCTGAAAAACCATTTCGGACAAAAGACAGACAACCGCTTCTGCGCAATTCTTCGGAAGTGGTTTCCTTATATCGAGTATTGATATGAAAAGCTTTGCTAAATAGTATCGTTGATTATGTTTTAAGCATAATTGTTCTGACAGAAAAGCCTCCTTGAGAAGGAGACGTGGAAGACGGCTACCGCAAAGGCTCTGCGGGCCCCGTCATTGCAAGCCGCAGCGAAGCAATCCAGCGTTTCCTTTCTGGTTTGCCATGGGGCTGAAGCCCCTCGCAATGACGGCTTATCCCCCGGTCAGGCCGCGCCTGCCAGCTTTTTGGGGCAAAAGGCCAGACTGGCCGTAGCTGACATTGAACAAGGGAAGTTTTTAGACCAATCACAGAAAATCAGTACAAGTTTAAAAATTCTCCCCGGTCAGTTTAAATAAAATACCCGTTTCAACCGCATGCCCGCTTTTAAAAAAGGCAGAGAAAATATTTCCTCTGCCTTTCCTTTTTGAAGCTATGTTTCTGTGACATCCACTCTCGGTGCTTTTTGTTGATTATGCCTCGCGGCTGGCCAGCATATCCTTCATCTTCATCAGCCGGGTGAGGCTCCCGCGTTCGTTCTCCTCCAGCTTCATGGTGATGGTGCGGATGGTCTCCTCAAACTGCGGGATCATAACGTACTCCAGCGCGTTGACGCGGCGGCGGGTCTTTTCGATTTCGTCGGCCAGCCGGTTGCAGGTCTTCTCGATCTCCGCAAGCTCGATGAGCTTGGGCAGCAGCCGCACCAGCGTCGCGATAGCCTCGTCCAGCTCGCCGGACGTGGTGGCGAAGCTGTACGGATACAGGCTCCCGGACGCGCTGTCCGCCGTTTCCTTGATTTTTATGACTGGAACGTCCACGCTCATGATGTTGCGCTTCCCCAGCTCCAGCTCCACCTCGCGGGCGGGATACTGCACCGCTTCCACGGCCACCTGATCGCTCATCACCGCACGGGCCAGCACGAAGTTTTTAAGCGCACGGGTAAGCTCGGCTTCCACCTCGTCGCGCAGCTCCTTGTTCCGGCGTATCAGCATGATGAAGCGGCGTACCATCTCATCGCGCTTGTCTTTTAAAAGCTTGTGCCCGCGCACCGCCACCGTACGGCTCTTTTTGGTGCGGGTCAGCTCCATGCGCGTGGGATTGACTTGCTTGGCCATGGTCATTCATCCCATTCGGCCGCAGGCAGGTATTTCTCGATGTATTCGTCGCGGATACGCTTGAGTTCGGCCTTAGGCAGTATCGAAAGCAGCTTCCAGCCAAGGTCCAGCGTTTCCTCGATAGTGCGGTTGGTTTCAAAGCCCTGCGAAACGTACTCCGCCTCGAAAGCGTCCGAGAACTTCGCGTACAGCTTGTCGGCGTCGGACAGGGCCGCCTCGCCCAGTATGACCGAAAGCTCCTTAGCTTCCTTGCCGCGCGCGTACGCCGCGAAAAGCTGGTTCATCGGGTCGGCGTGGTCCTCGCGGGTCTTGCCCCTGCCGATGCCCTTGTCCTTGAGGCGGGACAGGGAGGGCAGCACGTCGATGGGCGGCGTGATCGCCTTCCGGTGCAGCTCGCGGGACAGTATGATCTGCCCTTCGGTGATGTACCCGGTCAGGTCGGGGATGGGGTGGGTCTTGTCGTCCTCGGGCATGGTCAGTATGGGTATCTGGGTGATGGAGCCCACCGAGCCCTTTATCCTTCCGGCGCGCTCGTACATGGTCGCCAAGTCTGTGTAGAGGTAGCCCGGATACCCGCGGCGGCCGGGGACCTCCTTGCGCGCGGCCGAGACCTCGCGCAGCGCTTCGGCGTAGTTTGTAAGGTCGGTGATGATGACCAGCACGTGCATGCCCTTTTCATACGCGAGATACTCGGCTGCGGTGAGGGCCATGCGCGGCGTGGCGATACGCTCGACCGCCGGCTCGTTGGCCAGGTTCATGAACAGCACGGTGCGCTCGATGGCGCCCGTACGCCTGAAGTCGGTGATGAAGAAGTCCGCTTCCTCGAACGTGATGCCCACGGCGGCGAACACGACAGCGAATTTCTCGTCCGACCCCAGCACCTTTGCCTGGCGCGCAATCTGCGCGGCCAGCTGCGCGTGCGGCAGGCCCGATCCGGAGAACACCGGGAGCTTCTGCCCGCGGACCAGCGTGTTCAGGCCGTCGATGGCCGAAACGCCGGTCTGGATGAACTCGGACGGATAGTCGCGCGCGGCGGGGTTGATGGGCGCGCCGTTGATGTCCAGGCGCTTTTCGGGGATGATGGGAGAACCGCCGTCGCGCGGCTCGCCCATGCCGTTGAAGACGCGGCCCAGCATGTCCGGGGATACCGCCAGCTCCTGGCTTTTGCCCAGGAAGCGCGCCTTGGAGGTGCTTATCTGCAGGCCCTGCGCGCTCTGGAAGAGCTGCACCAGCGCCTTGTCGCCGGATATCTCCAGCACGCGGCCCAGCCGGACCTCTCCGTTTTGCTGCTCGATCTCCACCAGCTCGTTGTATTTTACGCCTTCCACCTGCTCCACAAGCATGAGCGGTCCGACGCTTTCCTTGATGGTACGGTATTCCTTAAGCATTAGTCCAACCCTCCTTGCGCCATCAGCGAGCTTATCTCGCTGTCCATCTGCCTTGCCACCTCTTCATAACGGGCGGCCATGGCGTCCTCGGGCGTATATTTGATGCGGCCTATCGCCTCGCGCACCGGCAGGTTGATTATTTTGGAATACTCCGCGCCGTTCTCCAGCGCCTGCTGTCCTTTGTTGTTGAAGCTCAGTATCAGCTTGAGCATCATGCGCTGCTTGGCCGGGGAAGTGTACGTGTCCACCTCATGGAACGCGTTCTGGTGCAAATAGTCCTCGCGGATGGAGCGGGCGGCTTCCAGCGTCAGCCTGTCCTTGAAGCTCAGCGCGTCCTGGCCGACCAGGCGCACGATCTCCTCCAGCTCGGATTCCTCCTGCAGTATGGCCATGGTCTGGGCGCGCATCTCGTTCCATTCTTCCGAAACGTTGTCGGCGAACCAGTCGGCCAGCCTGTCCGAGTACAGCGAGTAGCTCTGGAGCCAGTCGATGGCCGGGAAGTGGCGCCGGTAAGCCAGCGAAGCGCTCAGCCCCCAGAACACCTTGACGATACGCAACGTGGCCTGTGAAACCGGCTCGGAGATGTCGCCGCCAGGCGGGGAGACCGCGCCGATGGCCGATATGGCGCCCTGGCGGTCGTCGTTGCCCGCGCAGACCACCCAGCCCGCACGCTCGTAGAAGTCGGCCATGCGGCTGGCCAGGTACGCGGGATAGCCTTCCTCGCCGGGCATCTCCTCGAGGCGCCCGGACATCTCGCGCAGAGCCTCGGCCCAGCGGGAGGTGGAGTCGGCCATGATGGCGACCTTGTAGCCCATGTCCCTGAAATATTCCGCTATGGTGATGCCGGTATAGATGGACGCCTCACGCGCGGCCACCGGCATGTCGGACGTGTTGGCGATGAGCACCGTTCTCTTCATCAGCGGCTGGCCCGTGCGCGGGTCGCTCAGCTCGGGGAACTCCATCAGCACGTCGGTCATCTCGTTGCCGCGCTCGCCGCAGCCCACGTATACGATGATGTCCGCATCGGCCCATTTGGCAAGCTGGTGCTGCACGACCGTCTTGCCCGAGCCGAACGGCCCGGGGACCGCGGCCACGCCGCCCTTTGCCACCGGAAACAGCGTGTCGATGACGCGCTGGCCTGTGAGCATGGGCTCGGTCGGCGCCAGCTTTTCCTTATACGGCCGCGCAATACGCACCGGCCAGCGCTGGAGCATGGCGATATCTATCTCCTCGCCGGCCGCGCTGACTACCTTGGCCACAGGCTCGTCGATGGTGGCCTCGCCGGACAGTATCCAAGTCAGGCGGCCGGATACCCCGGGCGGCACCATTATCCTGTGCTCGACCACGATGGTCTCCTGCACCGTGCCCAGTATGTCGCCGCCGGTCACTTCGGCACCGATGCTGGCAACGGGCGTGAACTCCCACTTCTTCTGATGGTCCAGCGCGCTTATCTCCACGCCGCGGGTGATGCGGTCGCCCACGGAGTCGCGGATCTTGTCCAGCGGGCGCTGGATGCCGTCGAAAATCGATTCGATGAGGCCGGGAGCAAGCTCCACCGACAGCGGCATGCCCGTCGTTTCGACCGGTTCGCCCGGCCCGAGGCCCGCCGTCTCCTCATACACCTGTATGGAGGCCATGTCGCCCCGCAATTCTATTATTTCGCCGATAAGGCGCTTGTCGCTTACCCTGACCACGTCGTAGATCTTGCTGTCTTTCATGCCGCTCGCAACGATCAGTGGCCCGGATACTTTGACAATCGTACCCTGCATGAACTATCTACCTCATTTCTTGCTCAAACTTGTTGACCGTTCCGCACGGCTCGGGCGCGGTCAGTCTCCGCCGAAGAGTATGTCGGCACCGATGGCCTTCTCCACGTTCGCGCGGACGCCCCGGAGCCCGAAGCCCGTCGTCCCCGCGTTGTTGGGGATGGGGATGATGGCCGGGAACGGAGAGGTCTTGTATCTTTCGAGGGTCTCGGAAACCCGCTCCGCTATCTGCTCGGTGATGAATATGACCGAATACGACTCCTTTACCAGCCGGTGTATCACGCCGACCGCCTGTTCCGGTTCGTTGACGGGGTACACCGAAAGGCCGATTGCCTTGAAGCCCAGTATGGAGTCCTTGTCGCCTATTACAGCTATCTTAGACATACAGCTCACGCAACCTTTCCCGCACCACGTCGCCGGCGATCCCGTTCAGCTTGGCGGTCATGACCAGCCGCACCGCCCTGGCCTCCTGTTCCCGGGCCAGCAGGTAGCCGATGATAGGCTCAATGCCGAAGTTGTTGTGCTTGTGTGCCCGCACGAGGCCCAGCAGGAAATCGTCGCGCATGCGCTCCATCTGCACGGTGGACCCGGTCTTCTGGTATTCGTCGACGCCCCGTGCAATAGCGCTTGCAGCCGGACCCTCGGCGATAAGCCGGGCAACGGAGTCCAACTGCTGGTCGAACGCTTCGAGCAGCTTCCCCCGCGGAATGTTGGCCTGCGGCATCAGCAGCGCGGCGAACTCTTCGCGCGACAGCTTTGCGCTGCGCGCGCGCAGGAGCGTTATGACGTTTGCAAAGTCGCTCTGCGCCTCGAAATAGTCCCTGAGGAACGGCACCCTCTTGAGCCTTTTCGCAAATTCGGGTGTGCGCAGCACCCCGAAAATATATTGGAACATGGCCTGGTCCACAAAGGTGTCCAACGCCTGAGGATTGATGCGCCCGGTCAGCTTCTGGTCCAACGCTTCCAGCGTTTCGGCCAGGTGCTCGGGGAGCGACCGGTAATCCCGGTCACGCACCGCCGCCTTGATTTTTTCAATGGGCTCGGCGCCCACCATAAACAGCTGCCCATCGTCGTCCACTCCCAACAGGCGGTTTTTGACGAGCGCCTTGATGTTGTGGTAATCAAACTGCACGAGGAAAAGGTCGGTCAGCTCCTTGTCCGGCGTGATCTCGTATACGAATTCGTACGCCTTCCTGAGCTCCTCGTCTATAAGCTGCTGAAAATCAAACGCGCTATGGACTTCCTTGTTTCCGCCATATCCCACTTCCAGCAAGGCTTTAAGCGCCTCGTCCGCAGTCTTCGCTTCGTCTATCCGGCCGATGCGTTCCATGGTCAGCAGCTTGGTCTGCACCACGCCCAGACGCGCGTTGGCATAGATATAGCTGGGTTGTGGCATAGGATAACCTCCATCTTATTGAAAGAGTATGGCGGCCACCTGGGGCTCCGCCTCCTCCCGCACCATGCGCAGCAGCGCCTCGAAGGAGCAGTTGCGCTCCATCGTCGCGCTGCGCAGCACGAACCCGCCGGTGATGCCGACGCGTTCGGCGCCAAGGCGAACGCCGCCCTTTCCCGCCTGTGCGAGCTTTTGGTTCACGCCGGCGATGAATTCCTCGGAAAACACCGCCTCATCCTTCTGCGCAAACAGGACTTCGTCGCCATCCTGCGCGTTTTCCAGCAGCAGCCGCTCGACCAGCGCCCTGTACGGCCCGATCTCCAGCGCGCGAAGCGCCTCTCCCGCCGAAGCGAACGCCTCCTCTATAACCTGCTGTTTGCAGGACAGGATATGCTTGCGGCCGTCCAGTTCGGCGACCGACATCATGCGGCGTTTGATTTCGCCGGCTTCCTTTTCGCTTTTCTCGAGCAGGGCAGCCGCTTCCTTTTCGGCGCTGATCACGGCCTGCGCTATAAGCGCCTCCGCTTCGGCCTGCGCTTTCGCGGCGGTCTCGTCCGCCGCTTTGCGGGCATCGTCCAGAATCTTTTCGATTATCTTGTCGGCTCCGCTCATACTATTACGCACTCCATTTATTTTTTTCGCTTTAGCCGATCGGTATGCCGCTGACCATCAGGAACGAAGCCAGCAGCGCCAGCACCGCGTAGGTCTCGACCATGACCGCGTAGGTGATCGCTTTACCAAGCTCGTCGCGCTTGCCGATCATGTGGATGCCGGCCACGGCAGCCTTGCCCTGATGGATGGCCGAAAGCAGGCCGACTATGCCTATGGGAAGGGCAGCGACGAGGATCATGATCCCCTGCGTGGTGGTAACGTCCTTCAGTCCGCCGAGTACGCCGATGTTGAGCATGATGATGAAGCCGATAAGCAGGCCGTAGATGCCCTGTGTTCCGGGAAGCGCCTGCAGAAGGAGCGTCTGTCCGAATTTATCGGGGTCCTCGGCCACGACGCCCGCGCCGGCCTGACCGGCGATACCCACGCCGATAGCCGATCCGATACCCGCCAAACTCACGGCCAGAGCCGCACCCAGCAATGCCAGAATCTGTCCCAGTTGCAATTCCATCGTTTAGTCCTCCTTGGTAATAATAATGAATAAGTTATACCTTAACCTTTTCGCCTACCCGCAGGTAGCGGGTACTGCATCCCAGAGGTTTGAACTTCCTGCCGCCGCTCTCGTAGAATTTGCCGAAGTATTCGATGTACTGGAGGCGGCACGAGTGTACGAACGCGCCCAGCGTGTTGATGCCCATGTTGAACACATGCCCCACCAGCAGCACGACGACCATGAACACATATCCGACAATGGTGCCGGCCAGCATCCCGCCGAGGGTGTTGAACACCAGCGCGATAACGCTGGTCGCAAGGCCCAGCGCGAACAGACGCGCGTAGGACAGCACGTCCGAGAAATAAGAGGTTATGCCGTAGAGCGCACCCAGACCACTCGTGAGCTTTTTGAGTATGTTCTTCTTGTGGCGTCCGGCGGTTAAAAGGATGCCTGCTGCGCCCACCAGCGACATAATGGTCCCGACCGTGGACGTCGCGGGCAAAAGCAGCATGGGCAACCCCACAATAAGGACGATCCAGAGGACCTGGTCGCAGATGGCGTCAACGTATTGCTTCCGTTTAATATCGATATAAACCTTGACCAGCATGCCGGTGATGATATGGATAAAACCAAGCCCAAAGCACAGGCCCAGCATCAGCAGGGGTTCCTCCATGGGGTTGAACAGCACGGCCTTCACATCAAGCCCCAGCACGCCGCCCAGCAACACGCCCCAGATGGCGGTGAACAATCCGCCCCAGGCAAGTATCCTGAGCATCTTTCCCATCGTGCCCGCAGGCTTGCGCCAGCGGTATATCAAAATGCTGATAATGGACAGCATTACGCCGTATACCGCGTCGCCGATCATCATCCCAAAATACAACACGAAGAAAAAGCCCATCAGCGGCGAGGGATCAACCACGCCGGTGGGGGACGGGGGCGAATACATGTCGGTGACGGCCTCGAACGGCTCAAACAGCTTCTTGTTGCGCACGGCCGAAGGGATAACGTCGCCCTCCTCCGGGTCCGCGAACTGTATAAAATAATTGTTGGTGATTTCAGAAAGCTCTTTTTCCAGTATTTCGGTGTGGTCGGCCATGACCCAGCCGTTCAGCGCGAATGTCGAACCCGTCCGGGCCAGCTGCCCGTTCACCGCCAGGCGGTCCAGCACGGAGGCGTAGTAGTCGCGCGCGTGCTGGAGCGTATGCAGCCCCTTGCTGAGCTCGGTTGCTTCTTCCGCAGTGGTTTCGGTTTTGTGGTCCAGCTCCTTTTCTTCCTGCTCGTACGCAGCCAGAATGCCCGCCGGATAGCCGGTCAGTCCCTCGAGGCCCGCCTCGCTCCATCCGGCTTCCTTGAGTATATCCAGCGTTTCCGCAAGGGAATCCTTATGCACAAGGATGGCCAGCGCGATCTTCTCCTTGTCCTCGGAAACCTTATCTATCGCCGCAAAACAGCCCAATTCCTCCAGACGCGCGTATATGTCCGGCCCTTCGGAGCTGTTGGCCACCAGCCCGAGCGCCATATACGCGTGCCGCGTTTCTTGGACTTCTTCCAGCCGCGCCTTCAGGCCGACCCATGGCTGTATCTGCGCCTTGAGGTTCTGCAGGCGAATACGCCGCGAACGTATCTCCACCAGCCTGTTCTCCAGCTCTTTTGCGCTCTTGCTGATTTTTTCGGCCGGCTCGAGCTCGGACTGCATCTCGATTAGCTCCTGATAGGTGAAAACGGGCTTTTGCTCCAAAAACCCTTTCTTTTCGGTGGAATACGCCGAAAGGAATCTGATGGAGGCGTCCATCTCGGCCAGCCTCGCTTCCAGCCTGCTCTGGGATTCGTCCGGGTTCATCGGCACCAACAGATTGAGCGCTTCTTCGTCCGCCGGCTCAGCGTCCCGTATCTCCACCATGCTCAGGCGCTGAAGCTTTTGCAGTATGGCTTCCCTGTCTTCGAGCAGGGCAAGCAGATGGACTTTTTTCATCGGTACAAGCGCCATACTATTTCACGATCCTTCCGATGATGTAATCCCGCGCCTCGTTAAGATGCAGCCTTGCGGCTGCTTTCAGCGCCTCGCCCTCCGAGCGGTTGGATTCCATGAACCCGGCGACCTCGGCCGCGGCCTCGGCGCGCGCCGTCTCCAGCCTTGCCTGGATTTTTTCACGGGTCCGGGCGTGTTCGGCGGCCGCAGCGGCTTCCGCCTTTGCCTGCGCTTCCGCGGCGATCTCTTTTGCACGCAGGCGTGCGTTTCTGAGAAGCTCGTCGGCGCTTTGTTCGGCGTCGCGCACTGCTTTGATAACTTCGCTGTTCAAACTTGCTCTCCCTCCTTACACACGCTTTAATATTTTGAATTTATATTAATTCTTACCCATCCGCCCCAATAAAAAAGCATAAAGCAACACTATTGCTGCAGGCAGCACCGCCTGCGGCTTTCCGTCGATGCTGATATTTTTCCGGGCGGAAAACCTAAAGACCTTTTCAGTCTTCAATCGCCATCATTTTATTTATGCGGGTCTGGTGCCTGCCGCCCTCGAACGACGCGCCCAGGAAGGCGTCGACAATATCCAGCGCAAGCCCCGGGCCCACGACCCGGCCGCCCAGGGCCAGTATATTGGCGTCGTTATGCTCGCGCGTCGCATGGGCGGAGAAGGTGTCCGAGCAGAGCGCGCAGCGGATCCCCTTGACCTTGTTCGCGGAGATGGAGATGCCGATACCCGTGCCGCATATCAGGATGCCGTAATCGAACTCGTCGCTCAGCACGGCTTTGGCTACGGGAAGCGCAACGTCGGGATAATCCACGGAGTCCATGCTGTAACAGCCGAAATCCTTATAATCAATGTTCTTGCTTTCCAGATGCTTCATTACGCTTTGCTTCAGTTCATACCCGCCGTGGTCGCTCCCAATCGCTATGCGCATGCTTATCCCCTTTCGACGGAAGATGCCAGTCTCCCCCATTTTTCTTATTCTTTATTATAAACCATTTTATACGTTTTGCAATGCGGAATTTTTAACAAAATGAATTATTCCTGATATGGATAAGTCCGGTTTTTCTCGCCAGGCAGGCGTTATCTGCCCGAAGGGCCGCCTTTTGGGTCCAACTCGGCGCAGAGCCGCGGGAGCGACGCCGCCAAAAGCGCCTGTAGCTCGGTCGCGCAGTCCATGTACTCCTCCTGCGTGCCGCCGTACGGGTCGCGTACGTCAAGGTCCGCACCGGAAGATTTGGGGCTCCCGGCAGCGTAACCTTTGAGCGTGTGTATCTTTTTTCTGTCCGCAAGCCCGCGCGCGACGGCCTCTTCGACATGCCGGGCCTCCATGGCCAGGATAAGGTCCGCCTCCGCGCAAAGTTCCCGGGTCAGCGCGGTCGCCCGGTGGCCCTCCAGCGAAAGCCCGAATTTGCGCATGGCCGCGCGGCTGTGGGGGGACGCCTCCATCCCGTCCAGCGCGCGTATCCCCGCCGAGCGGACGCGGATGTCCTCCCTGCCCGCGTCCTCGAGCAGCTTTTTCAGGATCGCTTCAGCCATTGGGCTGCGGCACGTGTTGCCCGTGCAGATCAGGCACACTGTTCTTTGCATTTTCAGACCTCCCATTAAAGGCCGTCCACGTTTTCCACGGCAAAGCCGGCCGCGCGCAGCGCCCGGTCCAACAGCGCGAGGCACAATCCCCGGTCGTCAAATCCCAGAAGCAGTATGTGCGTGCGGTCGCGCTCGCTGTCCAGCAGGATGGAGTAAAACCGCGCGGCAAAGTCGTCCGCGTCCCTGACCCTCTGGGCGTCCATACCCTTGAATTCCCCGGTACCCACCAGCAGCGGCCTGTGCCCGGCGGCGCGGAGCCTCGCGTAGTCTTGCGCCATGCGCGCGTGCACCGCCGGCTCGCCGCCGCGGTACACGATGACACGGCTTTCGGGCGCGTAATGCCGATGCAGAAGGCCGGGCGACGCGGCTTTTGCGCCCTCGGGCAGCGGCGCCATCACCCCCGGCGATACCCGCACCCCGCCCGCCGCCGCCGTTATCGCCTCCGGCGTGACGTGCCCGGGCCGCAATAGGACCGGCACCTCGCCGGTGACGTCCAGCACTGTGGACTCCAGCCCCTTTTTGCAGGGGCCGCCGTCCAGCACCAGTGGTATCCGGCCGTCCAGGTCGCGGGCCACATGCCCGGCGCGGGTAGGGCTTGGCCGCCCCGAACGGTTGGCGCTGGGCGCGGCAATGGGTCCCGCCCCCGCGATGAGGCCCAGCGCGCACGGATGCGCGGGCATGCGCAGCGCGACGGTGTTAAGCCCCGTGGTCACGGCATCTGGGACCGCCGGCGCACGCCGGACCACCAGCGTGAGCGGTCCGGGCCAGAACATTTTCGCGAGCGCGTCGGCCAGCGGCGTCCAGTCCCCGGCCAGCGCCCGCGCGGCGCCGATGCTGTCCACGTGGACGATAAGCGGGTTGTCGGCCGGGCGGCCCTTTGCCTCGAATATGCGCCGCACGGCCGGCTCGGAATCGTATCGCGCGCCCAGCCCGTACACCGTTTCGGTCGGGAAGGCCACCGTTTCCCCGCCCCGGATTCGCCGCACGGCTTCCTCCAGCGCGCCCGCCGCGTCCCACTTGAGCACGCGCGTCTTTATCTCTTTCAGCGTAAACGTTCTCCTCTCGCCAATCTACACCGCGACGATGACGGTCAGCGCCAGCGCCAGTCCAGCCGCGAACGCCGGCACCATCACCCGCAGCCGCCCGTCCAGCGCGCAGGCGACGGGCAGAAGCTCCAGCGCGGTGATGAGCAGCATGGCGCCGCCCGCAAAGGCGATGCTCCCCTCCATAAAGGTCTCGGATATCTCCCCGATCCAGTAGCCGGCGGCCGCGCCCAGCCCGGTAGGCAGGCCCACCGCCACGCACGCGCCGATGCCCTTCCATGCGCTCAGCTCCCCGGCGCGAAAGCCCACCCCCGCGGCCATGCCCTCCGGAATGTCGTGCAGGAGCATGAGCAGAATAAGAGTCACGGTATAGTCCGAGGCCACCGACATGCCGGTGCCGATGGCAAGCCCTTCGGGCAGGTTGTGCATCGCGATGGCGCTTATCACCATCAGGGACGTGCGGTGGAGCCTGACGCTGATGTCCTCCGCCCGCGCAGCGCGCGGGGAGCGCAGGGTCCGGGACAGTAGCCACACGAACAAGCCGCTGAATAAAAGTCCCAGCATGCCGGGTCCCGGCGTCGGCCCCGAAAACGCCTCGGGCAGCATGCTTAGCAGCACCATACCCGTCATGACGCCGCCCGAGAACATCATTATGCCCGACTGCATCGCCCTTTTCATGCCGGGCATGGCGTAGCAAATCGCCCCGCCCAGCCCCGTGCCGGCCGCGCCCAGCAGCGTCCCCGCCGCGATGGACGTCATCATCCCCATCCCGTCACCGTCCCGCCGGCCCCTGCCGTTTTACACAACATATGCCGACGGGACGGGATTCATCCGTCAGGCATCCGCATTGGCCAGCAGCCGCGCGCGCTCCTCAAGTATCAGGGCGTCCACCATCTCATCCAAATCGCCCTGCATGAAAGCGTCCAGCTTATAGAGCGTCAGCCCTATCCTGTGGTCGGTCACGCGCCCCTGGGGGAAGTTGTAGGTGCGTATGCGCTCAGAGCGGTCCCCCGACCCCACCTGGCTCCTGCGCTCCTGCGCCAGCTCGCTGTCCTGCTGCGATCGCATCAGTTCCAGAAGCCGGCTCTTCAACACGCGCATGGCCTTTTCCTTGTTTTTCAGCTGGGATTTTTCGTCCTGGCAGGTTACCACCAGCCCGGTGGGCAGGTGGGTGATGCGCACGGCCGAGTCGGTGGTGTTCACGCTCTGCCCGCCGTGACCGCCGCTGCGGTACACGTCCACGCGTAAATCGTTGGGGCCGATGTCCACCTCCACGTCCTCGGCCTCGGGCAGCACGGCCACCGTGGCTGCCGACGTGTGCACGCGCCCCTGCGACTCGGTCTCAGGCACGCGCTGGACGCGGTGTACGCCGCTCTCGAACTTGAACCGCAAAAAGGCTCCGGCCCCGGTGACGCTCATCACCACTTCCTTCACGCCGCCGATGTCGGTCAGCGACGTGGAGAGCATCTCGGTCTTGTAGCCCCTGCGCTCGGCGTAGCGCATATACATGCGCATCAGATCCGCGCCGAACAGCGCCGCCTCGTCGCCGCCGGTGCCCGCGCGTATCTCCAGTATCACGTTTTTGTCGTCCCTCGGGTCCCGGGGCACCAGCAGGAGCCTGAGCGCCTGTTCGGACGCCTCCAGTGCGCGCTGCACTTCGGGTAGTTCCTCAGCCGCGATGCCCTTGAGCTCCTCGTCCCCACCCTCCAGGATGGATATGAGTTCCTGCGCCTGCTGAAAAAGGCTTTGGTAGTTTTCGTATTCGCTGACGATCTCTCCCAAAGCCGCGTGTTTTTTCAATGTTTCGGTGTAGCGCGCCATGTCCCCGACCACCGCGGGGTCGGCGAGGCTCTCGCTCAGCTCGTCGTATCGCGCCTTGATGCCTTCCAGTTTCTCCCGCATATCCTGTCCTTTCACACAGCTCTGTACCGGCCGCTGA
Source organism: Christensenellales bacterium (assembly GCA_040766645.1). GTDB lineage: Bacteria > Bacillota > Clostridia > Christensenellales > UBA1431 > UBA1431. Next base: position 78,686 of record JAXGQA010000001.1, read on the forward strand.
CCACGCGGGGCCGCCCGCCGGAGTCGCACGCCACGCAGACCGTATTAAATCCGTTGCGCATCATCATTTCGGCCACGTCGCCGGTCTGGTCCCAGCCCGTTTCCAACACCAGTGCGCCATCGGGATTCAGGTGCCTCCCCGCCTCCGCGACGATGCGGCGGTAATAGAAAAGCCCGTCCTTCCCGCCGCGCAGCGCCAGCGCTGGCTCAAAGTCCTTTACGTCGCGGGGCAGCGCGTCCATCGCGGCGTCGCTTATATAGGGCGGGTTGCTCACGATAGCGTCGAACCGCCGGCCCGCGACGGGGTTGAACAGGTCCCCGCATACGCAGCGCACGCGCTCATGCACCCTGTTATGGGCCGCGTTTTGCGGGTCACCTCCAGGCAGCAGGGCGATATGTCCACCGCGGTTATCTCCGCTTCGGGCTTGAGATGCGCGATGGCGATGCCCACGGCGCCCGAGCCGCAGCACAGGTCCAGCACGCTGCAGCGCTTCTGCCGGACAAGGCAGGCAAGCGCCTCCTGAACCAGCGTTTCGGTGTCCTGCCGCGGCATCAGGACGTTTTCGTCCACCGCGAACCACAGCCCCATGAAACACTCTTTCCCCAGTATATACGCAAGCGGCTTGCCCGCCGCGCGTTCCTCTATCCGCTGCCAGAAGAGCCGGAGCTCGTCCGGCGCCATATCTTCTGTGCCGTCCCGCAACAGCCCGGCCATATCCGTGCCCAGCACGTCCAGCAGTATGAATCGCGCCTCGTTCCGCGCGTTATGAATCCCCTTTTCTTCCAGCCATTGCCCTGCCCTGGACAGGGCGCCGAGAGGCGTTATGGTATCCGTCACTTCTCTTCCTCCCCGGCCCGCATGCTCCTGTTGAAAGCCGCGAGCGCCACCTCCAGCATTTCCGGGTCGGGTTCGCGCGTGGTCAGACGCTGCAGCTGGGTCCCCGGAAAACGCATCGCCCGCCAGAAGGCGGACTCGTGCCGCGCGGCCAGCCGGAGCATCTCGTACGCGAGGCCCATGACCACCGGCAGCATCAGGAGCCTTATGCCGGTCCGCGCGTACCACGCGCCGCTCCATCCGAAGACCGCGAACACAAGAATACTCAGCACCACCACCAGCAGGAGGTATCCTGTGCCGCAACGCGGGTGCAGCCGCGGGCAGGCCGCCGCGTTCTCGGCGGTGAGGGCCAGCCCCCGCTCGTAACAGTGCACGACCTTGTGCTCCGCGCCGTGGTACATGAACACGCGCCGTATGTCCCGCATGCGGGAGACGGCGATAAGATAAAAAAGGAACAGCGCCAGCCGCAGCAGTCCTTCCGCCAGGTTCAAAAGCAGCGGGTCGGGTATGAACGCGGCCATATAGCCCGCAGCGACGGTAGGGAGGGCCACGAAGACCGCGAGCGCTATCACGATGGCCAGCAGGGCGGCGAACGTCCCGCTCTCCTCCCCGATATCGTCCGGGTAGGCCAGCCGCGCCGAGCGGTTGATGGCGCGCATGCCCACGGACAGCATCTGGCCCATCCGCCATATGCCCCGGACGAACGGCCAGTTGCGCCAGTTGCGCGAAGAGAGCGCCGGCGGGTGGCTGAAATCCTCCACGTGGATGGAGCCGTCGGGCACGCGCACGGCCAGCGCCGTCACCGTGGGCGACTGCATAAGCACGCCTTCTATTACCGCCTGACCCCCGATGTATACTTTTTCCAATGCCATTCTCCCATATTACAGCAATAACACTATGCCCGCCGCGCGCCGCGCAAACGGGAATAGTGTTATATCCTGATGCAGCCCAGGGTGTCTGCGGGCAAATTACAGGCTGTACCTGCGCTTGAAACGGTCAACGCGCCCGCCCGTATCCACCAGCTTCTGCTTGCCCGTAAAGAACGGGTGGCACTTGGAGCATATCTCCACGCGAATCTCCTTTTTGGTGGACCCTGTTTCAAACGTCTCGCCGCATGCGCAGCGGACCGTACATTTCTGATATTCGGGATGGATTCCCTCTTTCATCGGTTTCAACTCCCAGTCGCTTCGTTAACAGACTATATTATACCATACCCTTTTTATAAATCAAGGAAAAAACATCCCGTCCCCGAAAAAGGATAAATCCCCAAAAAGGCCGCGGAACCGGCGTCCGGATCGCTGGTCCCGCAGCAGGGTGTGGATGTAGCCGTAAATCAGGGATCAGCCCTTGTAGGCAGGAACCAGCCCGATGGAGCGCATCTGGTCCAGCGCGTCTATTATCTCGGGCGCGGCACGCGTGCCGATGAGGTCGGCGCCGGCCAGCAGGAAGGTATAGGCGTTCTGCGGGCGCGGATATTTAACGCCGGACACCTTGAGCTTGACGCCCGTGCCTTCAAGCGTTTCCTTCATCTTCAAAAACTGGTTCATGTCCAGGCCATCGAACTGGCCCGTGCCCGTCTTGGCGTAGTCGATACCCGCTTCTGCAATGAGCTTGCATGCGATCTCGATTTCCTCAAGGGTGGCGAAGCAGAACTCGATGATGGCCTTGGTCAGGTTCCCCTGCGCCGCCGCCTTGAAGTCCTTGAGCTCCTGCAGCACGACGTCGTACATCCTGGAGCGCAGCGCGCTCATGTTGATGGAGATGTCCAGCGACTGACAGCCGGCCTTGACCGCCTGCTCGGTCTCGAACGCCTTGACCACGCTGGGCGACGTTCCCCACGGAAAGTCGATGCCCACCGCTATCAGCACATCCGAGCCGGCAAGCTCCTCCCTGGCGACGGGCGTCCAGAAATACGAGTTGGTATAGTATGCGGCGCAGTTGTACTTCACGGCGTCCCGCGCGCCCTTGCGCACGTCGTCCTCGGTGATGTTCTTGGGCAAAAGAGCCAGGTCGAACAGCTTACCGATCGACTTTTTATCATACGTCGACAGATCTACCATGGGTTTCCCATCCTTTCGATTGTTCTACCGTACCTATCATATACTATATAAACGCCTTGCGTCAACATGTATATGCATGTCAGGCCAAGAAAAAGGGCCGCGCGGAGCGGCCCGGTCAAGTGCCGGTTCTTCCTCCCCCTGTTCTGAGCAGGGTTTTTTCGCAGAGCAAGGAACGCATCTTCGCGAAACGGAGCACACGCATCCGGGAACCCGCAAAGCCAAAGGCCTTGAGGGAAGAAGCCATGACGCAGCGCCTAAGACTTGCCGCAAGCGGCAAGTCGAAAAATACGAAGTCCATGGCGACGGGGTGACTGCGGCGCGCACGAAGCGCTCTGGCGTCAGGGGCGAAAAAGACGCCCCCGCGTGTCAGCGGCCCAGCTTGTAGCCTTCCTTCTCCCAAATGGTCAGCCACTCGCGCAGGCGCTGTAGGAATTCCTCGTTGGAATCGGTGCGCACCAGCATGCTGATAAGCTGCTCGGTCACCTCGGCGGTGGACCCGGTGCTCAGTACCCGGCGCATGGCCCATATGCCCTCAAACTCCTGCTGATTCAAAAGGAGATCTTCGCGGCGCGTGCCCGACTTGTTGAGGTCGATGGCCGGGAATATGCGCTTCTCGCTCAGGCGGCGATCCAGATGTATCTCCATGTTGCCTGTGCCCTTGAACTCCTCGTAGATGATCTCGTCCATGCGGCTGCCCGTTTCCACCAGCGCCGTCGCGATGATGGTCAGGCTCCCGCCGTCCTCGATGTTTCGGGCCGCGCCGAAAAACGCTTGGGCTTGTGCAGCGCGCCGGGGTCGAGGCCGCCGGACAGCGTGCGGCCGGTGGGCGGTATGGTCAGGTTGTAGGCCCGGGCCAGCCGCGTGATGGAATCGAGCAGCACCACCACGTCCTTGCCGTGTTCGACCAGCCGCTGCGCGCGCTCCAATACCATCTCGGCCACCCTGGTGTGGTGCTCGGGCAGCTCGTCGAAGGTCGAGTATATGACCTCGCCCTTTATGGAGCGCTGCATGTCGGTGACTTCCTCGGGCCGCTCGTCTATAAGAAGAACGATGAGCTCGACCTCAGGGTAGTTCAAAGAGATGCTGTTGGCTATCTTTTTCAAAAGGATGGTCTTGCCGGCCTTGGGCGGGGCGACGATCATGCCGCGCTGGCCCTTGCCGATAGGTGCGATGAGATCGATGATGCGGATGGCCAGGTCGCGCGAGAACTTCGGGTTCTCCAGCGTGAGGCGTTCGTTCGGATAGATGGGTATGAGAGTGTCGAAAGGCTTCCGGGCGATGGCTTTGTCCACGTCCTCGCCGTTAATGGCAGTGATGTACAAAAGGGCCAGCAGCTTTTCGCCTTCCTTGGTGGGGCGGGTCTTGCCGGTCACCTTGTCGCCGGTCTTGAGGTTGAAGCGACGTATCTGCGCGATGGAAACGTATACGTCCCGGTTGCCGGGGAGATAGTTCACGCTCCGCAAAAAGCCGTAGCCGTCGGGGTGTACCTCCAGCACGCCCTCCGCGTCCCCGCAGTCCCCCGTGCTCAGAAGCTCGGGCACGGCGGGGTTGGATGTGCCGTATTCCTTATTGTAATAGCCTTCCTTGCGCGGGCGGTAGTTCCCCTGCGCGCCGTTGTTGTGCCGGGGACGGGAGGAAGCGGTGCGGTATGCGGGCACCGGGGCGGCGACGTTCTCGTCCCCGCGCTGCTCCTCCGTCTGGCGGGGCGCATAGCCTTCGGCCTGCGAGGCGTCCTCCGGCGCTTCCTCCTGCTTGGGCCTTCGGCCGCGCCTTGCGGGCGGCTTCCCGCTGTCTGCGGTTTCCGCCTGCGGCGGTGCGACGGAATCGTTCCCCGACGCGCGCAAAGCCGCTATCAGCGCATCTATGAGTTCGGCTTTCCTGTATTTTGCGATGGATTTGATGCCCGCCGCTTTTGCCAGCTCCCTCCGCTCGGCCAGTGATTTTTGCCGGAATTCCGAGGCTTCCAAGTGCATGTACCTCCTTGCGCCGCGCCTGAAAATGATTATGCGGTGCTTGCGGGCGAAACTTTGCAAAGCCGGTCTGCACGTTTCGCCCAAGCAGCTGCCTTCGGCGCTGGCTGTTTATGATTCAATATGGATAAACTTTTTAATGCAGTTTTTTCAAAGGTCGGGGAAAAATGAAATGGCGATTCAAACGAAAAGTTTTTTCTTTAAAACGCTCGGACCTTTGGATTTATTATAGCATCTTCCCCATGACCGCGTCAATAATATCGACAAACAGGTTTGCCTATATTATACCCGCGGACGCGGGGGCTAAACGTCTTTTATCCCGCGGGACCCAAAGGGCGGCGCCCCGTCAGCCCGGCGGGACGCTGCTGTTTTTCGAGCGGAAGCTGACCAGCAGTTGGTTGCTGGTGCGCAGCCCCTCCACGGACATCTCGTACTCGATGTCCACCTTGCCCTTCAGTGCGTCCGCGTCCATGTCGATGCCGAAATCGGTCGCGAACAGCTCCATGTTGATCTCGCCGAAGGGGGTCATGTACCGGCCGCGGTACGTTTTCCATTTTTCGAAGACGAAGTGCGCATTGTACGTACCGCTCCGTTCCAGCCTCATGCTCCTGTCGTTGAGCGTTATGCGCGTTGTCGTCCCTTCCATGCCCGAAAGCTCGCTTTCCTGATACTCCAATATATAGGACTGGTCGTCCTTATAAAAGCTCCCCTCGGTCACGAGTTCGAGCGTTCCTTCCTGTCCGTCCGGCATAAGCTGGTTGCCAACGATGGAGACGATGACATTGTTTTCATGCATGCGCCTCACTCCTCAAGAGGGTATTATACACATTATAACATTTTATATTCTGCCCGCAACAGCGGAAAACTCCGCCTGGGTTTCCGGGAATTGTATTCCGGCGCAGGGAATGATACACTTATTTATATACAATTGTCAAAAACGTGAAGGGGGGATTCGTCATGTCATACGGCCATCCCAGATGGGCCGCCGTCAGGACGGCAAAAAAGCGCAACCTGCTCTGGACAGTGCTCGCAACGCTGTTTTTCCTGCTGGGCCTCGGGTTTTTGGCTGTCTTTGTCATCAACTACATCGGCGGACTGCAGCAGGGGGGCCACTACCTGGTTCTTATCATCTCGGGCAGCGCCTCGCCGTTCCTGACGCTGTCCATTTTCAGCATGCTGTTGGGCGCGCTGCTCAAGGCGTGCGGCTATCTGGCTTCGCTGTCCTACGTCAAACTCAACGAACAACTGATACGTCCGGTCGCCGACGAGCACCAGCCGGCCGCGCCAGCCGTGGAAACACCGGCCTCATTAGGTGTGGACGAGGAGGACGACGAGGACGACGAAGAGGCCGCGCCCCCTGCGCTTTAGCGTTTTTCAAAAACGGTGTATGCGCGTCCGCGCCGTTTTATGACGGCTCCGCGGGCGCAAAAGGCGCCGCAAAAGCGGCGCCTGTTGCTTTGTTGTTGGGAGGTATGTGTTGTATGGGTACACGCGCCGCCAAGGCGGCACGTGACGGGGCTTTACATCACGAGGCTTCCCTCGTTGGTGATAACTGGAGTATTTCGGCTTCCTCGCCGTTCAGCGCGTCGATATACACCAGGAAATCCGTGCCGTCCTTCCTTATCGCGAACTCGTAGCACACCCGCTCGGTAAGATCGTCCTTGGGGATGAGCGCCAGCCGCACGTTCCGGATGTCCAGCTCGGTGTTGAGGACGGCCTCCGCCTCCTCAGGCGAGAGGTTGACGTCCCTGAGCGTCCGCTCCTGATGGGCCATGATATAGTTGCGCGCATCCACGCCGGTGATCATGGAATCCTTTATCCGCACGCTGACCTTTATAAGGTCGGGATAGAGCAGTACGCCGTCCTGCGTTGCCGCGAAGTTGATGACCGCGAGGCCGTCGTAATACTGGCTGTACGTCGCTACCATCCTTTGAAGCCGCGGTCGGCAAGATACTTCTGACCGGCCTTTTCCAGCTTGTCAAGCGTCTTGTCGTCGGGCACCACCGTTTCCCGGCGGGGGTATCCTGCGACATCATCAGGATTTTTCCGCCCTTCTTGGTCACGTAGACGTATATGTCCCCGCTTTCGTCCATCAGCTCCCCCTTGAATCCGTAACACTCGATGACGCCGCCCAAATCATTGATGCGGTCCAGCCTTTCGGTCTTGTCCTTTCCAATGTAGTCCAGGGCGTTTTGAGACGCGGTCTTTTCATTCACCGTCTTAAGTCCCTCGAGGCTCTTGGGCTTCATTTCGTCGCGGCTCTCCGAATACGGCCCGTCATAGATGAGGTGCGGATATTCGGTGTTGCCCTGCGCAAGCTTGGCCAGGGCGACGTCTCCCTCCTCCGGCATCCTGGTGTAGCCCTCGGTGGTCAGCCGTGCGAACTTCCCGCGGTTCTTTTCAAACTCCTCTTTCAGGGTGCCGCGCACCTTCACGCACATCTCCTGCAGGTCCTTGAGCTGTTTGAGGTCCTTGCTCTCCACCGGCGAGCCGGACGTCACCTTCTGCCCGAGCATGTAGCAGTAGTCCCCAAGGCGGGTGATGAAGGCCGAAAGATCGCCCATGATCACCTGGGAAACGGGCAGCGTTTCCAGCGCAGCCTTAGTTTCCCCGGATTGCCGCCAAATATCCATCAATTGCAGCGTATATTGCCTGGACGTGGATGTGACCTGCAGCTTCGCGAGCGAGGTCTCCAGATTCTCCAGGTCGTTCAGAAGCTCATTGTAGCCGCGGTCGTACCCGCTGTTGATCTGCTGGTCAAGGCTTTGGGCCGACACGGTGGTCACGCCAGCCCATATGATGGCCGCGATAAGGGCGGCGCCCATCACGACCACGACGATGCGTTCCCTGTGGTTTTTAAAGTCAAGCCGCTTGATAAGACCCATATTTTAACCTCCTCCTAACGGCAGAAGTTGTGTTCGCCTATCACCAGCAGCACAGGTTTGCTCAGCATGTATTTGTTGCTGGTCTTGGCCGGGTTGTAATAGAACAGGCTCCCGTTGGAAGGATCCCAGCCGTTAAGTGCATCCCGGGCGGCGCGCAGGGCGTTCTGGTCCGGCGCAAGGTTGATCTGGCCGTCGCTGACGGCCGTAAAGGCGCCGGGCTGGTATATGACCCCCGCGATGGAATTGGGGAACTGCGCGCTGTCCACGCGGTTCAGGACCACCGCTGCGACCGCCACCTGTCCGATATACGGTTCGCCGCGCGCCTCGCCGTGCACCAGCTGCGCCAGCAGATAGACGTTGTTCGAACCGGTGCTGGAACTCCCGCCGGAAGTGCCCGAGGAAGCCCTGTTCAGGTTGACGCCCAGCTTGGCGGCCGTGGCCGGGCCGACCACGCCGTCAGGGGTGAGACCGTGCTTTTTCTGGAAATCCTGCACGGCATACATGGTCCGGTTGCCGAAAATGCCGTCTACGCTTCCCTTATAGTAGCCCCAGTCCTTGAGCTTTTGCTGTATCTCCCTGACGAGGCTCCCGGTGCTGCCCGGCCGCAGCGACGCCGCTTCGATGCTCTGGTCGCTCTGTGTGGCCACGATGAACACGCAGATGAACAGCGTAGCCACGATGACGGCGATTATCTTATCCCTTTCGCGCAGGACCCGTTTCATTCTCGGTACCCCTCCTAATTAAACAGCCATTCCCACAGGATGGATGAAAAATGTATCCCGTTGACGTCGATCCCTCCGCTGCCGGCGGTATCCGGCGACGGGGATGGCGACGGCGAAGTTCCGGGCGTTCCTGCCGGCTGCGGCGTCTGTACAGCCGCGGCAGGCGCCGCGGTGATCCCGAGGTCTGACAGGCACAGCGGCGGGAATATCACGCACCACCAGTTGTGGCCGGACGCTTCGCCCAAAGAGATCCTGAGCGCGTCGTACCTGCCTGCCGGGTATGTCTTGTCCCCGTAGACTTTGGCCGGGAAATCGTAAATCCCCATCCGGGCGGCGGCGCGGTATTGCGCGCCCTCGGCCTTGAGTACGCCGTCCGCGACGGCCTCAATACCGTCAAGATGGGCGCTTGCCCATGCCTGCACCGCTTTTTCGTTCGTTTGAGGCGCGTTGGCCTCTATGTATTCCAGTACCGCGTCGCGGACACAAAGCTTGACGCGCTGGTCTTCCTCCGAGTCGCTGTTGGCGAGGATATGCAGCCTGAGGATGCCTTTGGCGTAGTAGACGTCCCCCCCGGCCGATCCCGCATACAGAAAAATCCCTATCATGCTCAGCAGCAACAACACCCATACCCAACGCTTGTTCAAGGAACTCCTCCCCGTTTCTCCCGAAAAGTGTTTTGTATGGACCAGTATTTCCCACGGATGCAAAAAATAAACAGGAAAAGCGGATATTCAGTATAAAAGTCCAAAAATAAACGCCGGACGGCGTTCACCAAGAAATGCGCACCGCGTTCTGCGCGGTGCGTAAAGCTTAGTCGACGGTGATCCCCCGCTCCGCCGTGGACACGGCGCAGCACCATTCCGCGCCGCGGTGGCGTATCGCCCTCAGCGATTCCAGCGCATCCTCGAAGCGCTCGAACAAGCCGTAGACCGTCGGTCCGCTGCCGGTCATGTTCGCGCCCAGCGCGCCTTTGGATTCCAAAAGGTCGCAAAGGTTGTCGACGTCGGGGCAGATGCGGCGGGTCACGCCGCGCAACACGTTCCCCAGCGCGCCGGCCAGCCCCAGCGCGTCCCCGGACTGCAGGGCCTCCATGGCCTTTTGGTTGTCCGGCCTGTACTCGAGCCGCTCCAGGTCCAGCGACTGATAGACCTCGTTGGTGTACACGCGGCCCTCCGGCTTGGCCAGGACAACGTAAAAGGCGCGCCCCGGCGTCACCGGCGAAAGCACCTCTCCGATGCCCTGCGCGCGCTGCAGGCCCCCGGCAATGCAAAAAGGCACGTCGGCCCCTATCTTCAGGCCCAGTGCGCGGAGCTCCTCAACGGAGAGCGCGTTGTCGTAAAGGGCGTTCAGCCCGACCAGGACGCCGGCCGCGTCGGTGCTCCCGCCGGCCAGCCCGGCCGCCACGGGTATGCGCTTTTTAATATGGATGTATGCACCAGTCGAAAGCCCCAGCTTCTCCAGATACAGCTCGGCGCTCCGGCAGGCGATGTTCGCGTCCCCGTTGGGTGTGAATGGATATTCGCAGATGACGTCCACTTTATTACCGCCCAGAGAAATGGTCAGCGTATCGTAAAGGTCTATGCTTTGCATGAGCATGTCCACGTCGTGGTAGCCGTCCGGGCGCCTGCGGATCACATCCAGCGTCCAGTTGAGCTTGGCCCGGGCATGCAGGGTAACCGTTGGCATCAGGTTTTCTCCCGTTATGAATTCCCAAAGGTTCTCGACCAGTTAAATATTATACCGTACAATCCCCGGCCTGCATACCTTTTTTTCCGCCCCTCCCCGTCAAATCCCCGGCCCGGGCACACCAAAGCAGCGCGAAAACGTCTGCCGTGCGTTCCCGCGCTGCGTGCCTTCCGCCCGATTTTTTTACGCTCCCGGACGGTAGAGTATCAGCTTCTTCCCGGCCGCGGACACGTCGTCCCCGATGTCCGGGTTGGCCTGTCGTATGGCGTCGACCGTGGTGGCGTAGCGCTTGGCGATATTCCAAAGCTTTTCCCCCGGCTGCGCGAAATAAACCGTTATTCCGCTCATAGGCTCTACCGCCTCTTCGGTGGGGGTCACCTTGGTCAGCAGGGAGAGCCTTTGCACCGAAGCCACGCCCAGCATATAGGAAAACGTCAGCTTGACCTCCATGTCGCTCCCCTTGCACTGCGCCTGCGCGTCCGATATCCCCAGCGCGCACTGGAGCGACATGTTCTCGCTGCAGGGTATTCCGATGTCCAGCGAAAACGGGAGCCGGACCTCCTGCGGAACCAGCTTCCCCTCGCGGTCTATGCACACCGCCCGGACGAAGGCCACGCCCTCGATGCGCACGCCGCCCTCCCCGCACGCGGCCGAGGCCACCAGCGGGTACGCGTGGGCGCTGAGGACCTTGAGGCCCCTGTCGTATCCTTCATATTCGGCGGTGCCCTGATACAGCATCTGGCCGGAGTTCAGGCGCTCCCGGGCCTCCATCTCCACGTCCTCGCGCTCGACCGCCAGCACGCGGGTGGGGGAATAAACGTCGCAGACCATGCCCAGCCGGCGTTTCTGAATCGCCTCGGCCTCAAAGTTCAATACGATTTCATAGGAGAACGCGCGCGCCGCTTCGCCCTCGGCGCCGCCCACCGTCTGCGCATAGATCTCGGCCACGATGGCCCATGCCGCGCCCTCCATCCCTTCCTTGACGTCGCTCATCATAATCATGTTGGCGAAGGGCAGGGTATAACTCCGCTGCTGCAGGGGAGCGGCCGGGTCGCCGCAGAGGTAGGTGGTGTTGACATTCACCTCGCCGTCCACCACCAGCTTCCCGTCCTCGCAGGTGACACTGCGCACGGCCGGCCAGGCGCTGGTGTGCAGTATGCGCTCGCAGGCGGGCAGCCCTTGCGCGATCATGACCTCGTCGCGCAGCAGCATGCTCGAATGCACGGCGTCGGCCCGGGACGTAAATTCAGCCGTATCGGTGAGCATCTGGATGTCCTCGGTGTCCTGGGCATTGGTGTAGATCTGGAGCTCCTTCTGTACTGCCGCCGTGCAATCTATGTTGACCGCCGCGCGCATGTTCAGGACCCCTGCCTCCATCGTATGCTCCAGGCCGGCCAGGCTTACGTCCGCGCGGCAGCGCGCGCCTGCGTCCACGCCGGCCATGTCCATGCCGTGCTTAAAAGCGGCGCTGGATTCAAACGCCCACACGCTTTTTCCCGCCGCGTATATAACGTTGAAGAACACGCGGCCTTCGAGCATCACGCGGCCGTTCATGGGCTCGACGCTCAGGCATACCGCCCGCGCGTCCGCCATGAGCACCTCCTCCACCGCCGGCTGGAACGCCGGAGGCGCGATTCGCCCTTCCACCAGGACCTGCTCTGTCGCACGCCCGGAGGGCGTGTCTATCCAAACGGTTTCACGGTACCATTGCATGGCCATACCTCCCTAATCAAGTGACTGGTTCCTACCCAACATGATATGGCAAAAATACCGGTTTTATGCTTTCATCGCCCGCATATGTCCCTTTGAGCGCATATTTTCCGCGAATCCGGGGATACTTAATGCAAAGGCAGGATACCGAGGAGGAATCGCACATGCAGGACAAGGGCGTGCTGGAGGATATCCGCAGGGAGGTCAAGGGGCACGAGGGCCAGCGTGTCATGGTAAGCGCCCGGCGCGCGCGCCGGGGCTTCACGGTCAGTCGGGGGATACTTGAAGCCACCTACCCCAGCATCTTCACCATCACCACCGGCGACCAGGAGACGGACAGCCGCCTGAGCTTTTCCTACAGCGAAATACTCACGAAAAACGTTATTTTGGAATGGGAATAGCTGAGGACCAAAACGAGCGAAAACGGCACAGCGCCAATGCGCGTGCCGTTTTGGTCAATTTGGGCTTCTTTAATTGTCTGTTAGTGCCGTTCAGGCGCTTTGGTCAAGCTTCAGCTTGTCCGCTATCAGCGCGATAAACTCCCCGTTGGTGGGCTTATCGTGCTTGTTGTAGATGTTGTAACCGAAGATGCTGTTGATGTTCTCGATCCTGCCCCGTGCCCAGGCCACTTCAATGGCGTGGCGGATCGCCCGCTCGACCTTGCTCGGGGTGGCGCTGAAGCGTTTGGCCACCGTCGGATAGAGTTCCTTGGTGATCCTGTTGATGATATCTCCGTCGTCCATGACGGTTTTTACGGCCTCGCGCAGATAATGATACCCTTTGATGTGCGCGGGGATGCCGATGGTCAGGAATACTCCCGTTATCTTTTCATCCCGCGTCACCGCTTTTTTTTGCGCTGCGGGCTCGGCCAGCATCTGCGGCCTCTGCAGCGGCGTCCTGCCATTATAGAGATCGACGACGCGATGATACAGCGTTTCCGTATCGAAAGGCTTTATCATATAGTATTTGACACCCATTTCACAGGCGCGCCGTATCACGCTCTCCTGCGAGAGCGCGGTCAGCACCATTATGTCGGGTTTTTGATCGTCCTCTCGAGCCGCCATCTTCTCGAGAACGCCAAACCCGTCCAGCTTTGGTAAGATGAGGTCCATGATGAGTACATCAACGGCGTGGTTCTCCAGCTCCTCCCATACCGCCAGGCCGTCTGCCGCCACCGCGACCATTTCAATGTCCTGCTTCCCTTCCAGATAGGTCATGCACTTTGCCAACTGATGCGTGTTGCCGTCCGCCATGAGTATCCTGACTTTGCGTTCCATTTGACATCCCCCCCAATTAAATGCGTTGGCACCCTAAAGACAGCAGATTCCGCCCAAACCTATGGATAAGGGTATTTATGAGAACTTTACTAAAGATTTTTCGACCCAAGATGCATTTATGTCAAAAAAATGAAAGTATGTAAATACTTGTTATATAAAATGATAAAATAATGCTTGCGCATGCACAATTCCGGAACTTGCGAAAAACAACAATTTTTGGCTTGTATCAACTGGTAATATTATTGTAACCCTTTATTTCTAATTATTTCATTCATTCTTTGCCAATTCTATCCGACAAAATCAAATTTTTGGGGTTTTCTGCTTATTATCTTACGTTTCGACAAAAGTTCGGCTTTTTTCGTGTTACGCTTTGTGTACATTCACCGTTCTTCTACACGGAAAATTCAATAAATTTGGCCCCGCGCGGCTGTCTCGTGTCCTATTATGGCTTATATTCCGGCCACGGGGCGGGAATAATCGCATTGGTGCAATTCAGGTCCGTTGGAGGCATAAATATGCGTGTAAAACTCGGGCGCAGGCAGCGCTATCTGACAATTGCCGTCGCGGCGCTTTTTGGCATCCTTTTCCTGCGGCTTTTCTATTTGCAATGCGTGGAGGGCGCCGAGCTGACCCGGCTCGCGCTCTCGCAGACCGACCGCTTCGTGTACGGCGCGACGACGCGGGGAAGCATACTGGACCGTTACGGCCGAGTGCTGGCGCGGACGGTGCGCGTGTCCGAGGTGCGGCTGCACCCGGCGGAGGTCAGCCGCGGCGGGCTGAACCGGACCATCCTGAACGCCTGCCGGCTGCTCAGCGCCTCCGGGGAAACGCTGAACTGCACGCTCCCTCTGGGGGTCGCCGACGCGGGCGCACCCGTCTTTTACACACCCGAGCTTTCCGAATTCCAAACCTCGCTGGGGCTGACACAGGATGATGACGCCGCCGCGGCGCTTACAGCCCTGCGCGAAAAGCTCAATATCCCTTCCAACTCTACGCCGAGCGACGCGCTCAAGGCCGCCGCCCTGCTGCTGGCCGCGCGGGACACGCGGACGGTGGTTATAAACGAGCTGCCCGCCGAATCCGTGCAAAAGCTCCAGCAGGCCTGCGGGGCTCGGTTTTCCCGCCTCATGCTGCAGGCCGGGAGCACGACCGGGCACTATGACGTCGCGGTGGACAGCGGCGCGGCGGAATCTCTGAACCGCCGACGACGCGCTGTTCCTGCACAGGGCAATTTCATCGGCCGGCCTGAAGGTCGCCTGCGCGCCGGGCAGCGCGCGCCTGCCCATCGCGCTGAGCGACACGGGCGCACCGGCCTTCCTGACCCCGGAGATCGCGGACCTCCTAGAGGCGCTGGGTCTGGATACCGGCGCGAGCGGCCGGGGACTTGCGTCCGGGCCGCCGTCGACCGTTTTTCCATCCCTGAGGACACGTCGGTGCACGATATAATAAAGGTGGCGGCAGTGCGCATCATGTCCTCACGGCTGGGCACGCCGTCCAACTATTCCATACTGCTGGCCTCCGGCGTATCCGACCAGACCGTGGCCGACATAAAACGGAAAGAGGACAGCCTGCCCGGCATCCGCATCGAGCAGGGCTGGGCGCGGGAATATCCGCAGGGCACGCTCCTTTCGCCGCTCGGGCATATCCGGCCGCATCTCGGCCGGAAACGGGCCGAATTGTACGCCCAGCTGGGCTACAACATAAACACCGACCTGGTGGGGCGGGACGGCCTGGAGAAGCAATACGAGACGTACCTGCGCGGGACGCCGTCGGTCACGCGGGTGGAGGTGGATTCCTGGGGCCGCCCGGTGGACGAGGAACCGGTGTCTTCCGGCAAACCGGGGCAGGATATCCTGCTCACGGTGGACATGGACGTGCAGCGCGCGGCCGAAGAAGCGCTTGACAAGACCATGAAGGACATCCGCGCCGGGAGGCTGGGCACGGCCTATCCCAACGCGAAGGTGGGCGCCGCCGTGGCCATGGACGTGCGCACCGGCGAGGTCCTGTGCATGGCCAGCCTCCCCAATTACGACCCCAACCTTTTTTCCACCGGCTCCATCAGCCAGACCGACTGGGAAAAGCTGTCGCCCCGCTATTTTAAGGAAGGCACGCTCTTTGAGGACCCCGACCCCACGCTGGAGCGGCCAATGGTCAACAACGCCGTATCCATGGCCTTCCCGCCCGGCTCGACCTTCAAGATGGCGGTCGCCGTCGCCGGGCTGGCCGAGGGAAAAATAACCCCCGGCGAACAGATCCTGGACAAGGGCCGCTACACGAAGTATTCGACCAGGAACGCCCCGGCCTGCTGGCTGTACAGCGGCACCGGAACGACCCACGGCGCGGTGAACATGGAGGAAGCGCTGGCCGTCTCCTGCAATTACTATTTTTACACGCTGGGCGATCGTCTCGGCGCGGACGCAATAGAAAAATACGCCCGGGAACTGGGCCTCGGGCAAAAGACGGGCATCGATCTGCCGGGCGAATCGGCGGGAAGCGTGGACTCGGCCGCCTATTACCGGGAGGCGCTCAAAAAAAAGGTGTCCGCGCACCTCCAAAGCGCGCTGCCCGGCTTGTCCGAATCCAAGGCGGACCCGCTTTCAGACAGGCTTGCGGCCTGTACCACCCTCACGCAGATAAGCAACACGCTCCGGGACGCGGGCATGTATGACGGGGAACTGAGCGTCGGGCTGAACGACCTGATACAGGCGTACCGTTACCGCCCTGCCAACGTTTTGAGTTCAGCCATCGGGCAGGGCGGACACACGACCACGCTGCTGCAAATGGCTGCGTACACGGCGCAGCTCGCAAACAACGGCACCCGAACCGTGCCCCAGCTGTTCGCGGGAACCACCAACGGCACCCCCGGCGCCCCCCGGACCCGGACGTCGGGAACGCTCAACGTTTCGCAGTCCGTGCTTAATACGGTGCGCGCCGGGATGGAGCGGGCGGTGACCGAGGGGACCGCCGCCTCGGCGTTCCGGGGCTGCAAGCTGTCGGTCGCGGGAAAGACGGGAAGCGCACAAATGAGCGGAAAGGACGCCTGCGCCTGGTTTGTGGGCTACGCCCCCGCCGACGACCCGCAGATCGCCGTGGCCGTCCTTATCGCGCAGGGCGGACAGGGAACGTACGCCGCTCCTGTCGGACGGGCCATACTGGAAGCGTGCTTTGCCCAGGGGTCGGGGGACCCGATCCTTGAAGACTCCGGCCTCACGCCCTAGCACGCGGTCTCGGGCAGCATGGTGCCGGTTTTGACGTCTATGAGCACGATGAAGTAGTCCTCCGCCTTCTGCGCCCAGCCCTCGAGATGGTCGGGCAGCGCGCCGCACTCGTCCTTCAAAGCGATGGCCCGCACGCGCCGGCCGTCCCTGGCGGTCAGCTCGCCGGCGAGATAGTGCCAGTCCTGCACGCCGGGCTGTTCCACGCGCCACCACACGCCCTTTCCCAATAGGCCCTGCCGTCCGCTGCCCTCCCCCAGCAGCCCCTGTTCCACGCCGCTGTTTGACATGTCGGAAAGCGCCAGCACCTCGATAAGCTCCGGCGACATCTGCCCTCCCTTTTTGTTGGGGGCCTGCTCGGGCATCCCGGCCAGAGGGAGCGGCGGCTCGGACAGCAGCGCCTCGTTCTCCGGCGGCTGCGCCTTATCCATCAGCGCCTGTATCCGCGCGTCGGGGGCAGCGGTTCCCGGCGCGGCCGGCGCGAAGGGCGGCTTTTGGCCCTTGCGAATGATATGGTCGTTTTCAGTCTTGCCCTGCAGGCGCATGTCGGTCTGCGCAAGGTTTTTCCCGCCCGCCGGGTCCATGGCCGGGACGTTCGCGTCCATATTCCCCGCGTTGTCTGCCAGGCCCTGCCCCGCAATGTTTTCCGTTTGGGCTTGCTGCGGTCCTGTAGCCAGCCGCATATCGCACTGCGCGATCGGCGCGTTCGCTTTCCCGGCCGAAGCGGCCTGCGGCGTGCTGCCCTGCGTCATTATGGGAATCGCCTGGTTCTGCATCACCATTTTCGGGGGAACAGGCTCGTTTTCCACGGGGATGGGCACGGCCTTGGGCACTTCCTGTTTGGGCTGGGCCACCTTCTGCGCCATCACCGCCCTGGCCTTGGGGGCACCTTTCCCCGCCGCTACCGGGGCGTTCTTCCCCGTTTGGCCTCCCTCCAGTATGTAATGCACGCTCATGTGGGCGATGCGTACGCCCTGCACATCCCCGGCCTTGCCCTTGTAAAAGAAGTTCTTTTTCGCGCTCTTCCCTGATACGTCCATGACCCCCAGCTTATGTGTATCGGCCCCGGTGACCAGCATGACCTCGAGCTGCCCCTGCGGCGCGCCCTGTACGAACACCTGCGCCTCGGTCCCGCCGTCTTTCGCGTTCAAGCCGCACCAGCCGGCAACGACGCCTTTTTCGGTGTGCAGCATGAGCATGTTCCTGAAAATCTGCAACTCTTACGCCTCCCTTGCCCTCCATTATAGGTTTCACATCCAGTATATGCGTGACCCCCGCCCGGTTCCCCTGTTGCGCCGCGCCGCCGGCAACAAAAAAGCCCCGGCTCAAGGGGCGGAAGTATGGCTTGCTGCGCTGCGTCCGCAATTATGCGTTTTGTGATTCAGGACGCCACAATGAAACGAGGTGGCCGGACGGCTGGTTGGCTCCCCGTGGGATGCGCACCGGAAACACCTCGAAGCTTAGGCAAGTCCTTCAGCGCGGGGGCAGGCAGGCGTGGAGCCGCGCCAGCTGGTCGAGGGACAGCGTTTCCGCCCGCGCGCCGGGAGACAGGCCGGCGGCCTCCACCGCCGCCAGAAGGGCGTCCCTGCCGGCCGGCGCATAGACCGCCAGCAGATTGTTCAAAATGGTCTTTCTGCGCATGGCGAACAGCGCACGCACCATCGCGAAGAAGTCCTTTTTGTCCCCGACGTCCACCGCAGGGGTTTCGCGCATGGTCAGCCGGACCAGCCGGGAATCCACCTTGGGCCGCGGGAAAAAGCAGTTGGGGCCGACCATGAACAGAGGCTCCACCGCGCAGGCGTACTGTACGGCCACCGTGAGCGCGCCGTATTCCTTCGTGCCCGGCGCGCCCGAAAGCCTGTCCGCCACCTCGCGCTGGATAAGCAGAACGATTCGTGTGATGGGCAGGCCGCTCTCTAAAAGCATCATGATTACCGGCGTGGTGATGTTGTAGGGGAGGTTTGCGGCTACCGCGAAGGGGGCGTTTCCAAATTCCTCGCGCGCAAGCTTTGCCATGTCCAGTTTCAGGATGTCGCTGTGCACGATGCGCACGTTGTCGAAGGCCTGCAGCGTGAACTGCAGAAGGGGTATCAGCCCCCTGTCCACCTCCACCGCGGCCACCCTTTTCGCCTTGCGGGCCAGCTCGGCGGTCAGCGTTCCGGCGCCCGGGCCTATCTCAAGGCACATGTCCCCCTCCCCGAGGCCGACCGCGTCCGCGATGCCCGCGAGTATGTTCGCGTCCACCAGGAAGTTCTGCCCCAGTTTTTTCAGCGGGACGACGCCGTATTCCTCAAACAGCGCCTTTAAGACCCTCGGCGATACCAGCGGCCCGCCGAACCCTTCGGACATATACGTGCTCCTTCCCGGAAAAACGCCGCCCCTGCCTTCCGGCCGGGACGGCGCAATTTTCGCCTGCCTACTTCAGGATGTAAACGGTGACGGTCCTGTTCCCCCAGCTCATGCACTGGTCGCGCGATTCCATGAAAAGGTCGATGCGGTTGGGGTACGAATAGATGAACGAGCCGGTGTCGGCCGCTATGCCGTACCCGTAGCCTTCGATGTACATCCGGGTCCCGTAGGGGATGACGTTGGGATTCACCGCCACGGTGCCGCGGGAGGGGTAGACCCCGGTCGCGGTCCTGTGCCCCGTATGGGTGTAGGCCGTCGCGCTCATGCGCAGCGTCTTCTTGATGCGGCTTTTTGAAATGCCTCCCAGCGTTGCGACTTCAGCGCTCGAACTCGAACTCCTGGAGCCGCCGGATACCCTGGTGCCTACCAGTATGACCTCGTTGCGTACCCCGCGCACCACCGACGAGCTAACCTCGTAGCGCGATATCTCCTTGTCGTTCTCAAGGTTTACCCGTATTTTATGGCTTATCTTGCCGTTGACGCCGTAGGTTTTTATCTTTTCCCTGCCCTTGGCCAGCGAGGACGTTTTCTGGTACACGGTTTGGTAGGGTATGATCTCGGTTTCAGAGACGTAGGCGACCTCCACCACCACGTGCCGGATGGTCATCCCCGCATATACCTCGGTATCCAGCGCCGGGGAAACGCGATCGTTCTCGTCGGGCGTAATGCCCGCCGCCTTAAGCGCGTCGGCCACGGTTCCGCTCCTGATGCCGATATCGTAGGTCTCCCCGCCCGATTGGATGGTCACAGGCAGCGCGCGCTCGATGGAAACGACCATGCCGTTTTGAATGGGCATGTCCCCGGAAACATTGATCTCGTCGCCGGAGCTGAGCTCCAGGCCGTTGTCCTTCAGGAACTCCTGCACGGTGTCCGCGCTGGTCACGGCCAGAACAGAGCGCCCGTTGTCCACGAACGTTATGGTCTCCGAGCCGGGAGGCGGCGCGGCCAGCGCCGGCGCCACCGCGATGGAAATGACGCACAGAACCAAACAAGCCGCGCCAAACAGGATCTCGCGGCGTTTGGCCCCTCCGCGGACCGCTTCGATCCCGCCTGCCGTGGCTCCGAATCCGGAAAGTTTCAGCCCCACGGTAATATGCTCCGCCTGCCGCAGCACCGTTGGCTTTTTCAGCTCGCGCATGGCCATCCGGGTGCGCGCCGGCGTATTGTTCCGTCTGTTCAAGCCCGTTACGATGTTCCGCACAAGCTCCAAAAGGATTACGAAGGGAAAGGCTATGGCCCGCAGCGCGGCCTTCACGGCCACGCCTGCGCCCTGCCTGGCTTTACGGGTTACGCCGGTATGGGAACGCGCGGCCCTGTGCTTGGAATACAGCACGCCGTTCATATACCCGCCAGCATCCACCGTGATGTCCCCCCACGCAGATCTGCGATGACGCCTCATCCTGGATCCTCCTTTGTCAGGCCTTTGCGGCACGACCATCAGGTGTTTCAAAAGTTTATTACAAAATTCTTTCTTTGTCAAACCCTTCCTTCACATCCGTGCCACTTCTACCATAATATGCATGCTCTTTCATAATTGCTCCCCCACTTTTATTAATAAATGCCTAATTTTGTAGCAATGCGGGTTTTTGCCGCTTTTCGTATACGCCATACGGGCCAATAGAATGTGTACTCTAAAAGGAAATATTTTTCAGAAAAGAGCGCAAAAAAGCCGCCGTTGGCGGCTTTGCGGTGCCGGGCCTGTTACGGCGGCCGAAAGATATTTTTAATACTTTTTTAATCGGTTTTCTGCGTTCCCACCATGGTCCGCACACGCAGCTCGGCGCCGGTCTCCTCCGCCAGCGCGCGGCACTTCTCCACGGCCTCCTCGCCGATGAGGTCCATTACCGTAAGCACCACCCTGGGAATCACGCCCACGCAGGCACGGGCAAAGTCCAGCACAGCGTCAAACGCCCGTTGCGGGTCGGCGGGCCGGCAGACGGCGTTATAGCTCTCCCTGTCCGGCGCGTTCAGGCTGATGGACATCACGTC
Source organism: Christensenellales bacterium (assembly GCA_040766645.1). Lineage (GTDB taxonomy): Bacteria > Bacillota > Clostridia > Christensenellales > UBA1431 > UBA1431. The sequence continues at coordinate 99,443 of JAXGQA010000001.1, forward strand.
GACCAAACCCTCAAGCTCGGGCACGATGTTGCGGCCGTGGTACAGGTTCCCCTGCCCGTTGGTGTTGACGCGCACGCGCTTTCCTTCGGCCTTGACGGCGCACGCCACCTCCTTAAGCACATCAAGGCGGATTGTCGGCTCGCCGTAGCCGCAGAACACCACCTCGTCCGAAGGCGGGAGCCTGCGGAGCTGCTCCAGCACCTCCTGCGCGTCCGGCTCCTTTTTCAGCCACAGCTCGTATCCGCCCACGCCTTCCGCAGTCCCGCGGATGCAGAACGTGCAGCGGTTGGTACAGCGGTTGGTCAGGTTCACGTAGGCGCCTTCCCCGAAATAATCGTATGCGTAAACGTCCTTATGCTCTTTCATGCTTCCTCCGCTCCGTCCACAGGGAGGCCGAACACGGCGCACGCGTTTCTGTACGTCGCCTCCGCGACCGCCTCCGGCTCCAGATTTTTCAGCGCGGCGATGCACGCTCCCACGTGCACCACGTTATACGGCGCGTTGGGACGCTTGCTGCGCACCGGCTCGGGGGAAAGATAGGGCGCGTCGGTCTCTATAAGCATGTGTTCGAGGGGGAGCCGCGCGGCCACCTCCTGCAGCCGTCTGGCGTTTTTGAAGGTCACGCTCCCCGAAAAGGAAACGTAATACCCCAGTTTGATGCATTCCATCGCCATCTCGTACGAGCCGGAGAAGCAGTGTACGATGCCGCAAACTTTGCCCCTGTAGCCCTTGAGCATGTCCAGCACGTCCCCGTGCGCCTCCCGGTCGTGGATGACCACCGGCAGCCCGGTCTGGGCCGCCAATTGCATCTGCGCGTCGAACCATGCAAGCTGCGCGTCCCGCCAGTCCCGGTCGTAGTGGTAATCGAGGCCCATCTCGCCCAGGGCTACAACGCCGCGCTGAGCGCAAAGCACCTTCAGCCGCTCCATGCCCGGCCCTACGGCTAAGTCCTGCGCCGCGTGCGGATGCACCCCCACCGCCGCGTACACCCCGTCAAATTCCTGCGCGTGTCCGATGCACAGCGCGCTGTCCTCGAGGTCCCCGGCCACGTCCAGCACGCGGGCCACCCCGGCCTCGCGGCAGGCCGCCAGCACCGCTTCCGTGTTTATGAGCGCCTCGTCGGTCAGATGCGCGTGCGAATCAAAATACCGGCTCATGACAGCAAACATCCGTCGTTGTCCAGGGCGCGGTCCAGCGTGACCACCGAGAGGTTCCCGTTTTCGTCCTCGGCGCTCAATATCATGCCCTCGGACACGATGCCCTTAAGCTTCGCTTTTTTGAGGTTTGCCGCGATGACCACCGTTTTGCCCACCAGCTGCTCAGGCGCGTACCATTTGCGAATGCCGGACACGATGGTGCGCTCGCCGCCGCCCACGCGCACCGTAAGCTTCAAAAGCTTCTCCGAGCCTTCCACCGCCTCGCAGGCCGTCACTGTCGCGGTGCGCAGCTCCACGCGTTTGAAGTCGTCTATGGTGATGACGCCCTCGGCGGGCGGCTCTTTTTTCTGGGCCTTCTCCTGCCTTTTCGCGGGCTTTTCGGGCGCGGGCTCCTTTTCGATCTCGATGCGCACGAACAGCGCGTCGCCCTTCTTCGCGGCGGTACCGGGCTTGAGCACGCCGAAGCGCGTCGCGCTCTCGTAGCCGGTCTCCGCATCGCCGGATACCCCGAGCTGTTCGAACATGCGCGGGGAAGTCCGGGGCATGAACGGACTTATCAGCACCGCCACGATGCGCAGCGACTCGGCCAGATGATACAGCACCGTACCCAGCCGCGCCTTCTTCGCCTCGTCCCGGGCCAGTATCCAGGGCATGGTAACGTCGATGTATTTGTTGCAGGCGCCAATCAGCTTCCATATCTCGCTGAGCGCGTCCGGGATGTCCAGCCGGTCCATGCGCTCGGCCACCCGCGCGTGCAGGGTCGCCGCCGTCTCGATGAGCGCGTCGTCCTCATCCGCTACCTTTTCCTCCGACGCCGGCACCACACCGCCGAAATATTTTTCGATCATGGCGACGGTGCGGGAGAGCAGGTTCCCCAGGTCGTTGGCAAGATCGGCGTTGATGCGGGCCTTGAGCGCGTCGTTGGAAAAAACGCCGTCCGCGCCGAAGGGCACCTCGCGCAGCAGGAAATACCGTATGGCGTCCACGCCGTAAGTATCGCACAGGACCTTGGGGTCTATCACGTTCCCCTTGGACTTGGACATCTTGCCGCCCTCGAGTATCAGCCAGCCGTGGCCGTAGACCTGTCTGGGCAGCGGGAGTCCCAGCGCCATCAGCATGATGGGCCAGATGATGGTGTGGAACCGTACGATCTCCTTGCCTACCAGATGGATGTCGGCCGGCCAGTACCGGTCAAAGCGCGCGGGAGCGCTTGAGCCGTACCCCAGCGCGGTGATGTAGTTGGAAAGGGCGTCTATCCACACGTATACCACGTGCCCGGGATCAAACTCGACCGGGATGCCCCACTTGAAGCCGGTGCGGGAGACCGCGAGATCCTCCAGGCCGGGGAGCAGGAAGTTGTTGAGCATCTCGTTGCGCCGCGAAACCGGCTGTATGAACTCGGGATGCGTATTGATGTGCTCTATCAGCCGGGGCGCGTACTTGCTCATGCTGAAGAAGTAGCTTTCTTCCTCCACCAGCTCGACCTTGCGCCCGCAGTCCGGGGGCAGCAACCGTCCACCAGCTGGCGCTCCAGCCAGAAGGATTCGCAGGGGCGTCAGTACCAGCCCTGGTACTTCGACTTATAGATGTCGCCCTGGTCGTAGAGCTGTTTGAATATCTTCTGCACAGCCTTGACGTGGCGCGGTTCGCTGGTGCGGATGAAATCGTCGTAGGAAATGTCCATCAGCGCCCACAGCTCACGGATGCCTTCAACGATGCCGTCCACGTATGCAAGCGGCTCCATCCCCTTTTCCCGGGCGATGCGCTCTATTTTCTGGCCGTGCTCGTCGGTCCCGGTCAGGAACATCACGTCATAGCCGGTCAGGCGCTTGTAGCGCGCAAGCGCATCGGCGGCCACGGTGGTGTAGCTGTGGCCGATGTGCGGCTATCGCTGGGGTAATAGATCGGCGTCGTGATATAAAGGTTTTCTTTGGCATGGCAGGCATTCCTTTCCGAGCTGTGGTACTTGAAAAACGCGTCCCGCAGCCTGCGGGACTTTTATCGGTTCTATTCTTTCCGTTCTCGCGGGGGTTTACAAAGCTCTTTCCCCCGCCTGAGCGGCTATTGCGCCACGATGATGCCGTCGCTCCAGACGGGCACGATGTTTAAAGCGTCCTCCCGCATACAGTAGGCGATGTCCTCGAGATACCCGCATTCTTTAAGTATCTTATAGTGGCTGGCGTTTTTGATGAGCGGGCGCCAGTCGGTTTTGTATCTGTGATAGAGCATCTCCGCGATGAACCCGAGGTCGTCGAGCGCAAGGTCGGGGTCGTTCTCCCGGAGCCTTGCGATGATGCAGCCGGCGGTAAAGACGTCGTCCAGCGAAAACTTCCCCCGCGTGCCCGCGCACACGATGGTGACGTGCTCGGCACCCTTGAGTTTCGCGGCCACCGCCGACGCGTTGAGCATGCCCCCTATAAGCACGCGCTGCGCCCCCGCCACCCGGTGGATGGCCGCGGTGCCGTTGGTGGTGGTCAGCACGAGAACCTTGTTGCGCACGGTTTCAGGGGTATATTCGAGCGGCGAGTTGCTCAGATCGAAGCCGGGTATCTTCACCGCGTTGCGCTCGCCGCCCAAAAGCACCTGCTCGTCAAGCATGTTGCGCTTGCGGGCCATAGCTTCGTCTATCTCAATGGTGGGTATCACCTGACGGCACCCGTTATTCAGCGCCGTTATCATCACGGAGGTGGCGCGCAGCGTATCTATTACCACAGCCTGCGTGCCGCGCAGGTCCTTGCTTATCACGTGGCTGTGGACGGAAAAAGTTTCGACAATCATTCAAACGACTCCTTCTTGGCCAGGTAAGCCGCCGCCGGCGAGAAGCCTGTCCATGCTGTCCGCGCCGCCGTCGACATACGCTATTATATCATTATCTCCCGGGCTGCACAACGCTACAAGAGCCACCCGCACACCCACACCGACACAACGTAGGCCACCGCTGACGCCGCCAGCGCCACAGGGATGGTGTGCCGCGTGCGCTCCACGCCCACCGCCGCGAAATAGATGGCCACCGTATAAAAAATGGTTTCGCCGGAGCCCACCATCACCGAGGCCACCTGCCCCGCGAAGCTGTCCGGCCCCACCCGCGCGTAGATGTCCGAGAGCATCGCGAGGGATGCGCTCCCCGAAAGCGGGGTGACCAAAAAAAGCGGGCCGGTCTCCTCCGGCGCGCCGAACGCCTGCAGCAGGGGCCGTATTGCCCGCTCCAGCAGCGACAGGATGCCCCCCTGCCGGAAAAGAGCGATGGCCAGCATCATGGCCACCATGTAGGGCAGCACCTTCAGGGCCGTCCCAAGGCCCTGCCGCGCGCCCTTGACAAAGGCCGTGTACACATCCACCTTTTTGAGCAGGCCGGTAGCCACGACCCAGAATATGAATGCCATCGGCAGGAGCGAAAAAACGAATACCGCGTCCATCAGCTTCGCCGCTCCACAGCCTTGGCAACCAGAATGGCAAAGAGTGTGTTTATCGTTGTCGCGATGAGGGCGGGCAAGGCGATGGCGGCCGGCTCCGCGCTCCCCGCCGAGGCCCTCAGCGCCATCACGGTGGTGGGGAGCAGTTGGACCGAGGACGCGTTTATGATGAGGAGCATGCACATGGCGTTGGTGGCTATGCGCTTGCTTTTATTGTATTTTTGCAGCTCTTCCATGGCCCTGATGCCGTACGGCGTGGCCGCGTTGCCCAGCCCCAGCATGTTGGCCGACAGGTTGAGCGCGATGTATTCATGCGCCGCGGCGTTTTCGGGCACACCCTTAAAGATGCGGCGGGTAAAGGGCTTCATGGCCTTTGCGAGCTTTGCGACCAGACCCGCTTCCTTCGCGATGTTCATCACGCCCATCCACAGCGCGTAGGCGCCAATCAGCGTGATGGACAGCGTCACCGCGTCGCCGCAGGCCGCAAGCGCCGCGTCCAGCAGCTTTTGGCCCGAGCCGCCCACGACGCCGCCCGCGACGCCCAACAGGACCATCGCGCCCCAGAGTATGCGCATGTCATTCCCCCTTTTCCCACAAACTGCGCTTTGCGGAAATTCCGGAATACGAAAAACAAGCCCCTTAATCCCCGGACACAAAGCGAAAGGAGATTCTTTGAAGGTTTAGCCTTTTTATGTACGGAAATCGGCGTTTTCGCAAGGTGCGCTTTCGGGCAATGGCCCAGAACGCCCCGGCATACTCCGCGCCGCCCCGTTATCATGCTTATGCCCCGGCACAGGGTACTAGCACCCGATAAAACGCCGTAAATATGTTATAATTAGAAAATAACGTTTATTGCGAAAGGAGGGGCCGGACATGCGGGCTTTCGACCTGCGCGCCCGCGCGCTGACCGGGCCGGGCGAGCGGCTGGACGAACTGGAGCTGCTGGGCCTCAACATACTGCAAAAGCCCGGCGACTTCTGCTTCGGCACCGACGCCGTGATGCTTTCAGAGTTCGCGCGCGTCCGGCCGGGCGCTGCCGTCGCGGACCTCGGGACGGGGACCGGCGTCATTCCCCTCCTTTTGTGCACGCGCCGGTCGCCGGGGCGCGTGGCGGGCATAGAGATACGCGAGGACATGGCCGACATGGCCCGGCGCAGCGTATTGCTGGCCAACATGGAGGACACGATAGAGATACATGCCATGGACCTTAGGGACGCGCCCGACGCGCTGGGCCACGGGACGTTCGACTGCGCGGTGTGCAATCCGCCCTATCAAAAAACGGGGAGCGGGCCGTCCAGCCCGCATCCGGGCAGGCGCCTGGCGCGCGAGGAAGCGGGCTGCACACTGGAGGACATCTGTCTGAGCGCGTTCAGGCTTTTGAAAAACCGCGGCACATTCTCGCTGATACTCCCGGCGCTGCGGCTGGCCGAGGCCGTACACGTCCTGTGCGAAAACCGTCTCGAACCCAAGCGCATGCGGTTCGTGCATCCGCGCCCGGGCGCCAATCCCTCGTTGGTGCTTATAGAGGCGCTCAAGCTGGGGGGACGGGGCGTTTCCTACGACCCGCCGCTTTTCGTATTGGACGAAACGGGCGCGTATTCGAGGGAAATGATGCGCATATACAGGGGGCGGGAAGAATGACGGAACCGGGGAAGCTCATACTCGTATCCACCCCCATCGGGAATCTCGGGGACCTCACCCTGCGCGCGCGGCAGGCACTGGAAGAGGCCGACGCCGTTGCCGCCAGGACACGCGCCGGAGCCTCAGCTGTTGAACCACCTGGGCATCAAAAAAGCCGCTCATCAGCTTCCACGCGCACTCGGCTGAGGAACGGGGCCAGGCCATCATCAAGCGCATACGCGCCGGGGAGACCATCGCCTACGTTTCGGACGCGGGCACGCCCTGCATCTCCGACCCCGGCACCGCGCTGGTCGCGCTGGCCCGCGCGGAGGACGTGGCCATAGAGTCGCTTCCCGGACCCCGCGCGCTGCTGACGGCGCTGACCCTTTCGGGCATGGACGCCTCGCGGTTTTTGTTCGAGGGTTTTTTGCCCGGCTCCAGGCCCCGGCGCAGGGAGCGCGTTGCCTGGCTGCTGGGGCAGCCGGTGACCTGCGTGCTGTACGAAAGCCCGCACCGCCTGAAAGAAACGCTTTCCATGATCGCCGAGATACAGCCCGGACGGACGATATGCTGCTGCCGCGAGCTTACCAAGCTCCACGAAGAGGTGCTGGTGCTGCCCGCTCTGGATCTGGCCGCGCATTTTGAGGCCGAGGCCCCGCGCGGCGAGTTCGTTCTGGTGATAGAGGGCCGCGCGGCCGAGACCGAAACAGCAGATGACGCGGCGCGCGACGCGCTGCTTTTGGAACTCCTTGGCCGCGGGTCGGACAAGTCTTCGGCCGCGCGCGAGGCGGCCGCCGCGCTGGGCCTTGACCGCAGAGCGCTGTACAAACGCCTTATCGAGCTGGAAAACGAATAAAGAAAAAGTCCTTTGTGAAAAAGAACGGCACAAAAATTCCGGTAATGCCGTCATTGCGAACTGCAGCGAAGCAACTCAGCGTTTCCTTTCCGGATTGCCACGGGGCTGAGGCCCTCGTAATGACGGCCCTATTCCCCGGTCAGGCCGCGCCTTTCCGCTTTTTTTGACAAAAGTGCCGCACCTCACATTGATCAGGGGAAGTTTTTAGACCAATCTCCGAAAATCAATGTTGAAATTTAACAGCGCCCAACAACTAAAAAAAGTCCTTTTCCGGGCAAAAAAAACGGCCGGGACGGCCGTTTTTTCGCATGCTCCGCACGGCCAAGCCCCGCGCCTGCGCCTTTGCAGGAGCACTTGGAAGAAGTTTCGTTTCCGAATCTGTCGTTACTGCGCTAGAAGTCCAGCAGCTTTTTTGCCGCTTCGTCCTGTACGTCGGTCATGAAGGGTATGCCCGTTTCCCGCTCGGTCTCCCTGTTGGCCGAGAAGATGTTCCTGCGGCTCATCTGGTCCATGCTGAAGATGCGCGCGCCGGCCATCATCTGCTGCAGCCCGGCCGCAAGCTTGTCCGCCAGCGTCCATGCCGCAATGGCGCCGTAAGGTATCTTCTTCATCTCGTCGGCGCCCACGCGGGCCTGCACGTCGTAATACCCGGCGAAGATCTCCTCGGGCGTGTTCCCCTGCTCTACCACGCTCTTTGCCAGCGCGTCCCAGTTGCCGTTCAGCCTTTCCTTCCTGTCGGGGTGCAGCGCGCCCTCGATGTTTGCGCCCAGGAACGCCGGAATCATCAGCGCCCTGCCCATGCAGGCCAGCTTGGTATACGGCGCGCCCAGCGAAAGGGCCTTGAAGATGTGGTCCTCACGCGCCAGCCCGCCTCCGAAGGCCATGTCGGCCACGTCGTGGCCCTTTGCCGCCAGTATGCTCGCGTATTCATAGGCCTTGGCGTGCAGATGGATGGAGGGCACGCCCCACGTTTCCATCATGTTCCACGGACTCATCCCCGTGCCGCCGCCCGCGCCGTCGATTGTCAGAAGGTCCAGCCTGTGGACGGTAGCCAGCTTGATGGCCTGCGCCAGGCCTTCCATGCCATACGCGCCGGTCTTCAGCGTGATACGCTTGAAGCCCAGCTTCCTGAAATAGGCCACGGCGTCGCCGAATGCCTGCTCCACCTGGTCCACCCGGCCAAGATCGGTATAGCCAAGGCGGCTGTGCCGCGCAAAGGCGGTCACCGCGCCGCTCTTAAACGCTTCTATGGATTCGGGCAGCGTCGGGTCGGGGTCGACGATGTAGCCGCGCCCCTTCAGGAACTGAGCGTACTCCAGGCTGTTGACCTGTATCTCGCCACCTATGTCCTTGGCCCCTTGTCCCCACTTGAGCTCCAGTATCACCTTATCCCCGTATTTGTCGATGAGGTATTCGGCCACACCGTTTCGCGTGTCCTCCACGTTCATCTGCACTATAATGGCGCCGTAGCCGTCATAGTAGCGGAGATAGGTCTGGACGCGCCTGTCCAGCTCAGGCGCGGACTTGATCCTGCCGTTTTCGATGACCGCCTGCCGGTCGATGCCCACCACATTCTCGCCCACCACTATGGGGTATCCCATAACCGCGCCGATAGCGAAGCTGTCCAGTAGCGGGCCGCGATGAACGTCGACCCGAGCGCACCGGTCATCATTGGCACGCGGCAGCGGGTCTTGACCTCCTTGCCGAAGGAAACGGTCAGGTCCACGTTGGGAAAGATGCAGTCGTCCGCATCGCTGCTCAGCCCCTCCCGCAGTCCGCAGGCGCCGTAATGATAGCCGCTTATGCGCAGCGCATCATAGTTCACGCCTATGGCCGTGGTGTTCCGCGCGCCGGCCGTTATCCAGCCGAAATCCCGCGGATACAGGAGCTTTCTGCCCTTCATGCTGGACATGAACGCGTTTCGCGAGCCTGGCAGTCTGCACGGCATAGCGTGCACAGACCGATTCGGCCGCGTTCCCACGGTTCATTGTCCCGAGGGCGTCGTTCGCCTTTGGATACTCTATCATACAATAACCTCCTTGTTATTGGATAACTGTATTCAGTTTGGAAATGGCCGCGAGAAAGGTTTTGCGTAATTTGAGACAGCACGCACGTTTATCATTATACCACAACGGGCAATATTTGTCGGAGGAAAGACCAAAAAAAGAAAAAGCGGCTGATCAGCCGCTTTTTGTTGCTTTGTTACTACTTGACCGACAGATAGCTCTTGTGGATGTAGGCCGTCTTGCCGTTATACGAGATCTGGTGCCAGTCGGCCGTGCAATTCTTCTTGGTCACCGTGTAGGTCTTCCCCTTGAGCGCAGTGCCCACCTTGAATAGCTGGTCCCGGGCCCGACCGTGGGCGTTCACCGCCGTCGTGCAATTAGAACCACGGTACCGGTGTAGGTGGCGGGCTTGGGTGTCGGCGTATCGGCGTACCCTTGGATGTCACCGCCTTGACAGACAGATAGCTCTTGTGGATGTAGGCCCATCTTGCCGTTGTACGATATCTGGTGCCAGTCGGCGGTATAGTACTTCTTCTTCACCGTGTAGGTCGCGCCCTTTTTCGCGGTGCCCACCTTGGAATAGCTGGTCCCCGGGCCCGACCGTACGTTCACCGCCGTGGTGCAATTGACCACGGTACCGGTGTAGGACGTGGCCGTCGATGGCGTCGGCGTCGCGGAGGCCGACGGCAGGGTGGCCGTCGCCGCCCTTGACAGACGAAGATAGCTCTTGTGGATATAGGCCGTCTTGCCGTTGTACGATATCTGGTGCCAGTCGGCGGTATAGTACTTCTTCTCTTCACCGTGTAGGTCGCACCCTTTTTCGCCGGTGCCCACCTTGGAATAGCTGGTCCCAGTTCCGACCGTACGTTCACCGCCGTGGTGCAGTTCACCACCGTGCCGGTATAGGACGTGGCCGTCGATGGCGTCGGCGTCGCGGAGGCCGACGGCTTGGGGGTGGCCGTCGCCGCCTTGACCGACAGATAGCTCTTGTGGATATAGGCCGTCTTGCCGTTGTACAATATCTGGTGCCAGTCAGCGGTGTAATTCGGCTTGGTGACCGTGTAGTTCGCCCCTTTGGGCGCGGTGCCCACCTTGGAGTAGGACGTGCCCGGTCCCGACCGCACGTTCACCGCCGTGGTGCAGTTCACCACCGTACCGGTATAGGACGTGGCCGTCGATGGCGTCGGCTGTGCGCCGCCGGGCATGGCCGGAAGCGTGGGCGCCGAAACGCTCAGCTTGCTGAACGTGATGTCCTTATAGTAGAAATTCAGTATGAATTTATAGTCCTTGCCCTCGTTGGCCATCTGCTGGGCGCCCCGCTGGCTCATGCCCACACCGTGGCCGTAGCGGACGTTGTAGAGGGTGGTCGTCTCATCCTCTGCGTTGTTCGCTATCCTGAAGGCGATGTAAGACGAGCTGATGCCCAGCGCGGACTTGAGGTCGGCGTCGGTAAAGGTCACGCGCTTGTTGGAGGATTCCGTGTTGAAGCGCACGTCGCAGTAGAACTCCTCGAACACGATGGACACCGCAGGCTCCGCGGACGGCGCCTTGCCCTTGATACCGCCTGTGCTGATCACGTAGACGTCGGACGCCGACACCCCGTACTGCGACTTGTACTTGTTGACCAGCATCCTCTGGATGGCCATGTTCACGTCGTTCCCGGTGTCCGAATGCAGGTCGGTGTTGACCACGACCTTATAGGGCGACTTGTCCCAGTATTCCGTACGGCAGCGCCGGTCGTCGTAAACGTCCGATTTTACAACGGTGTAGCCGTAGATGGAGGACGTGTTGCCTGTCCAGCCCCTGGCGTTGAGCGTTTCCCCGCCGTTCCAGGCCGAGAAGTAGGCGCTGAACACGTCCCCGCCGTACTGCATCACCTGCCGGTCGGTGGCGTTGACGACGTTCTTGATGGTGTTGTAGGTGGTCATATTGACGGTCCCGTCCGAGCTTACGCCGGGGACGCCCCTGTACACCTGGGTGCTGGCCGTGTCCCCGATATGGTAGCGGGCGGTCGAGCTGGAGTTCAGGGCGGCTTTCACGCCGTAGTTGCGCGCGCAGACGGCCTGTGCCTTGAGCGCCTCGGTGGGCCAGCTGGGGCTCATCTCGTAGGGGACGACGCCCATCACGTATTCCTCGACGTACACGTGGTTAACGGCATACAGCGCTCCGCCGGACGCGGAGAACTCCATGTTGCCGGGGTAATAGATGCGCGTCTTCTGGGTGGGGCTGGCAGGAAAGATGATGAAGTTGTTCACGGTGTTGCCGGCCGCGCGGACCAGCGTTATCTTGGAGCCGGTATAGACCGCCTTGCCCGAGAGGAGGAGCTGGACGTTGCTGCCCGAGAGATGCACCTTGTATTCGGTGTCCTGCAGTTTGGTGCCCGGAGATTCGGCGATATAGTATTTGCCGTGCGGTATGACGCGGATATCCGCCGTCTGCCCGGCCGTTGAAACGCGGGCTTTTATGATGCCGTTGAACGCGGCGGCCTCCGATGGGCTACCTGGGATAAAAACCCACCCGCTGACAAGCGCCAGCACCACAAGGAAAAACAGCATCAACCGCCTTTGCATCCTGATCCGTTCCATTCTCCGATCGCCCCCCCAAAGCAACGAAAGCCCCTGCTTTTTCAATTTATTCCATATTATACCATACTGTAACAATTTTTACGGATGGAAAAACAGGCCTTTCCATCCAAAGTTATAATAAATATATTAAACTGCAATTTATTAAATGAAACGCAAAACTTTAGAAATAATTGCGAAACATTTTGGAAATTAGCCCTGATATTTACTGAAATGGAAAAAGCCGGGAAGCGTAACAAAAAAGAGCCCTGTGCGGGCTCCTTTTTCTGGTATCGGTTCGTTATGCGGGGTTGGGCGCGCCCACAGGGCAAACTCCGGCGCAGGCACCGCACTCGATGCACTCATCGGCATTGATCTCATACTTGGTGTCGCCTTCAGAAATCGCGTTCACCGGACACTCTGCCTCACACGCTCCGCATTTGATACATTCATCGTTGATTACGTAGGCCATGGGATTCACCTCCTTGAAGAAGACTATTTAAACCTCATGCGTACATTATAACGCATCAGAGAGAATTTTTCGACTGTAGAAAAAATTTTCTCTGCGCGTTTCAACGGCGCCTATTCCTCTTCAAGGGAGATGCTTTCTTCCTCGGCTTCCTGGGGAGGCGGCTCGGGCCGGCGTTCCGGGACGGGTCCCGCTCCCTGCCGGGCCAGCGGCTTGACGTCGGTATAATGATAGCTCCGCAGGTCCAGCGTGCCGTCGGCCAGCTCCACGCGGACCACAGCCGTGCCGGTGAGGGCATTGTTCTCCAGGACTACGCCGGTGCCGTCCGGCGTCACCACCGACTTGCCCGCCCGCACCATGCACTTGGACATGCTTTCGTAATAGTCCTGCTCGTATTTGAGGCAGCACATCAGCCGCCCGCACAGGCCGGATATCTTGGTGGGGCTCAAAGAAAGGTTCTGCTCCTTGGCCATCTTGATGGACACGGGCTGGAACTCACCCAGAAACTGGCTGCAGCAGCAGGGGCGCCCGCAACTCCCCAGCCCCCCCAGCATCTTGGCCTCGTCGCGCACACCAATCTGCCGGAGCTCGATGCGCACGCGGAACACCGATGCGAGGTCCTTGACCAGCTCGCGGAAATCCACGCGGCCGTCGGCCGTGAAATAGAAGATAATCTTGTTGTTGTCGAAGGTGTATTCCACATCCACCAGCTTCATTTCCAACTGGTGCTTGAGTATCTTTTCTTCACAGATAGCGAAGGCTTCCCTTGCCTTTTCAGCGTTTTTCTCCATGGTCTGCTGGTCCTGCTCGGTGGCGATGCGTATCACCTTTTTCAAAGGCGCGGTCAGCTCGGCTTCCTCCACCTCCCGGGCCGGCAGGACGACCTCCCCGAACTCCACGCCGCGCACCGTTTCCACGATAACGTTGCTGCCCTTCACCGCATCCCATTGGTCAGGGTCGAAATAATATATCTTGCCCGCACGCTTAAAGCGTACGCCTATCACCTTTGCCATCGGCACTGTCCTCCATAGCGTCCTTTATTTTCAAAAGCAGGTCCTCCATCAGCATCTGGTGATGGACGTTCCTGTTGAGCAGTCCTCCCAGTCCGGCCGTATACTCCATAAGCCGCTGCAGCGCGGGTCCGTAAAACCGTGCCGCCATCCGCTCCAACTCCCGCGCGTGGTCGGTGTTGCGCGCTGCCCCGCCCTGCTTTATCAGCAAAACGTCGGTCAGAATGTCACGCAAAACGTCCAGCAGGCGGAGGGTGTCCTCCTTGTGCGACTGCAGAAAAGCGTAGCCGGAAAGCGGGTCGGCGCTGCCTCCGCAAAGCTCGCTTAAAAGCCTGAAAAGCCCTTCCCGCAGGGCCATGGGGCCGTTTTCATCGGCCCACTCGAGGGCGCGTGCATAATGCCCCTGCGAAAGCCGCGCGATAAGGCCCGCGCGCTCCCGGTCAAGCCGCAACCCGGAGGCCAGCCGCTCGCTGACCGCCGAAAGCGGCTCACCCGGCATGCGCACCGTCTGGCACCGGGACACGATGGTGGGCAACAGCTCGCGCTCACTGTGGCAGACCAGCAAAAAGACCGCGCGCTCGGGCGGCTCCTCCAGCGTTTTCAAAAGGCAGTTCTGCGCCTGCGGAGTCATATCCTGCGCGTCCTGTATCAGGACGGCGCGGCAGGCGTCCCCGAACGGCTTTTCCCGCAGCCCGGCGAGGACGCGCCGCACGGCGTCTGTCTTTATCGTTCCTTTTTCGGGTTCAACGCGCACAAAATCGGGATGGGTGCCTGCCGTGAACAGCCGGCATCCGCGGCAGTCCCCGCAGGGTTTATGGTCGCCGGCGCACAGGAGCACGGCTGCAACGGAAAGCGCGGCGTCGTTCCTTCCCGACCCGCGCTCGCCGGTAAAAAGCACGGCGTGGGGCACGCGCCCCTGCCGGACAGATGCCTTCAAAACCTCGGCGGTGACGCTCACGCCTTTGCCTCCCGCGCATCGAGCAGGGCTTCCACGTGCCCTATGATCTCGGCGTACACTTCCTCTATGCCACGCCCGGCGTCGATGTCGCGGATGCGCTCGGGGTACATTCGGACCAGCGCGTCGAACCCGCGCAGCACGCGCGACTGGAAGTCTTCCTTTTCGCTCTCCATGCGGTCAGGGACGGCGCGGCCCCATACGCGGCTGCGCGCCATCGCCGTATTGATGCGGCACATGAAGGTGATGGCCGGCTCAAGGCCCTGGACGGCGTAGCGGTTCATGCCCTCCACCATCTCCATCCCCAGCCCCCTGCCCGACCCCTGATAGGCCAGCGAAGAATCGATGAACCGGTCGCAGATGACGGTCCTGCCTTCCCGCAGCGCCGGGAGGATGACCTCCTCCACGTGCTGCGCCCGCGCCGCGGCGTACAGAAGCGCCTCGGTCACCGGCGTCATCTCCTCGTGGCGGATATCCAGGATAAGCTCGCGTATCTCCTCGGCTATCTTGCAGCCTCCCGGTTCGCGGGTGACCACGACCTCGTGGCCCCTGCCCCGGAGCCATTCGGCCAGCAGGCGTATCTGCGTGCTTTTGCCGGCGCCGTCCGGCCCTTCAAACGTGATAAAAAGCCCATCCATCGGCCTCAACTCTCCCCATTCTCTCCCGGTGCAAACACGGGCATATATCCTCCCCGCAGGCCGAAAAACCTGCCTCCCAACCGCCGGATCTCCAGCAGATATGAAAGCGTCGCGCAGTCCGCCTGTTCGCCCGGCCACAGCACGGGTATCCCCGGCGGGTACGCGCCCACCGTCGCCGCGGCGACATGCCCCTCAGCGCGTTCGAGGGCGACAAGCTCGACCGCCCGCCCGGCGGCTGTTTCGGCGCGCTTTGGCAGCGGCGGCAGGCCAGGGAAGCTTCCCTGTATCGGCCGCCCGCCGTCCATCGCCGCGAGCGCCGCTTCAAACGCCGCTACAGCCGGCAGGTCCCAGGGCGCCGTCAGCGCGACCACGCGGGCGCTGTCGCCCATTTCCACCTCGACGCCCGCCGCTTTAAGTATAGGCTCCGCGCCATATCCAGTCAACCCCCGCCCCCGGACGTCGACCACCAGCCGGGTGGGGTCGAACGCCGCCACGCCCGCCGCTCTTCCGTGGCGCAGGGCGGGACAGGAAAGGCCGGCCAGCGCGTCGATGCGTTGGGCGGCGGCGGCGCAGACACGCGCCAGCGCCGCCCACTCCGCCCCGCGCGTGAAAAGGCGGCTGCGGACCATGTCCAGCGAGGCCATCACCGCATAGGACGGGCTGGACGTGTGTACCAGCGCCAGCGCCCGCAAAAGTCCCTCCCACGCAAGGCCTTTTTGCGCCGCGCGGGCCGACATGTGCAAAAAGGCGCCCTGACCCATCGCGCCCGCGGTCTTGTGCGCGCCGTCCACCCAAACGTCGGCGAACCGCCCCGCGTAGGGAGGCAACCCGTCCGCGCCGCACGCGAAATGCGTCCCGTGCGCACCGTCCACCAGAAAAAGCGCGCCCGCCTGGTCGGCGGCGGCGCGTATCGCCTCCAGGTCCGCGCACATCCCGTACTAGTTGGGGTAGGTCACGACGACCGCCCTCGCCCGCCCGGCCGCCTTTAGGGCACGCCGGACGTCCTCCGCGTCCGGGCACCCCGGCGTGCCGTCCGGCAGAAGCCCCGGCAGCACGAACACCGGCTTGTGCCGCCCCAGCTCAATGCCGGCGGCCACCGATTTATGGCAATCCCGAGCGACCACGACGGTGGAGCCCGGCTCCAGCGCCAGCAGCATGGCCAGCACGCCGGAAGTCGCCCCCGCTGTCAGAAACTGTGTGTATCGCGCCCCGAACCCCTGGGCGGCCAGAACCATCGCCTCCTTCAGCGGACCGGCCGGCGCGAAAAGCTCGTCGGTGTCCTCTAGCTCGGTCGCGTCCCACGCCAGCGCGTCAAAATCCGACAAAGGTCCTTTCCCGCCCTTGTGCCCGGGCATGTGCAGCCGGTGCCTTTTTTCGCCCGCCCAGGTCCGCAGCATATCCGCGACCGGCGTCCTTTCCTGCATATGTTCCTCCGTTTCGCTTTCTGCTTTTGTGTCCATTATTCCTCATAAAGTTTGCAAAACCTTTTTTAAAATATGCTATAATGTGAAGGATATCACGGGAGGGTTACAGAATAATCATAACCATCCCATAAACCCATGAAAGGACAAAAGCCATGAGCGACCCGGATGCTGTCGGTTTAAGCATGGATGAACTCATTTCGGCCTTGCCCCGCCTGGAAGACGGCTGGGCGCTGCTCAAGGGGCAGCTCAGCACCAGGTTTTCCGTGAACGATACGCCTCTTTTCGAACACGAGGAATACGTGGAATCGTACGGTCAGTTCAAGCACTGGATGCAGTCGGTGCTGGAGGAAGCCCCCATACCCAAAAGCGTGGACGGCGTGCTGTTCAGCGTATTCGAGTCGGAGGACGGCCTCGAGCTGTACCTTGCCGGGACCGTCGACGCCGATCCGCCCGACGACGAGGAGGACTGGTCCCACGCCGTGGAGATGTTCCCCGACGCGTCCTTCGCGGCGCTGGACATCTACCGCGACATCTCATCTCTGCACGAGGAATGCCCCGAAGCGGCCGCCTATCTCGCGCTGGCGCTCCCGGTCATATACGCCGCCGAGTTCGTCGGCGAGAGCCCCGAGCACGCAGAGCTTCTCCTCAGACGCAAGGGCATACTGATGCGCCACCGCGAGGAGTTGATATTGAGCACCGGCTTCGACGAGGAAAAGCCGTATCCCTTCGCCCTGCTCACGCAGTCGGGCATACGGCCATATCCCCGCGCGTCCGCATAGCCGGTAAACGCATCCGCCCTGCTTCAAACATCGGGAAGGAAGTCAGGGGCGTTTTTTTCCGTGCCCCCGCAAGGCGCGGGATAAAAGACCCTAAGGAGAGGAAATATGCCATTTTGCAAGCTGTCGGACAGCTCCATACTTTATGACGTCACCCCACTCGAGAACCTTTTTATACAGGAATTTATGATAAAGGCGCCAGGGGACTTCGTAAAGGTCTACGTCTACGGCCTGTACCAGTGTCTCAACCCCGCGGCCGCCGACTCGACCGAGGAGGCCTTTGCGCGCGCGCTGGGCCTCGAGCCGGACACCGTGAAAAACGCCTTCGCCTTCTGGGCGCGGGACGGGCTGGTGCGCATACTGTCCGAGGACCCGCTTTCCGTCGAATACTATAACGTCAAGAACCGTCTGCACCAGAACGGTTTTGAAACGCCGCCCGAGCTTGCGCGCTACGCGGACTTCAACATCGCGCTGCAGACGGTGCTGGGGGGCCGGTTCCTCCACACGCAGGACCTGCAGAAGATATACGACTGGATCGAGGTGCTGGGTCTCTCTCCCGAGGCCGTGCTGCACATGATTTCACATTGCGTGAACCTCAAGGGCGCGCAGGTCAGCCTTGCCTACATGCACAAGGTCGCGCTGAGCTGGGCGCGCGAAGGCGTCCGCACGCTGGAGGATGCCGCGCAGCACATCGCCCGCCACTCGGCCGTCACCTCGCTCACCCAGAAGGTTCTCAGCCACATCGGCATCTACCGCGCGCCCACCGTGGACGAAAACGCGCTGTACGACAAGTGGACAAAGGAGTGGGGCTTCACGCACGAGGCGGTGATAAGCGCCTGCAAGGAGACCACCAAAATCCAAAAGCCCAACCTCGCGTACGTGGACCGCGTCCTTCTGGCCCTGTACGAACAGGGCATCACAGCGCCGGAGGCCATACTCGCGCACTTCAGCGAGCGGGAAACGCTGGGCACCAAGCTTCGGGAGGTCCTGCTGGCGCTGGGGATAAAGAGCGCCTCCCCCACCCAGAAGCAGAATATACTCTACGCGCGCTGGACCCGCGAATGGGGGTTCGGGCACACGGCTATCCTCGCGGCCTGCGAGCGCGCGGCCGAAAGCGGGCATCCTACCTTTGAGGCGGTCAATGCCATTTTGGAGGAATGGGATGAAAAGGGCGTGCACTCGACCGAGGAGGCGCAGGCGCTTATCGAGGCCGACCGCACGGTAGACGGCGCCATAGCCGAGATATTCAAGCGCGCGGGCATATTGCGCTCCATCGGCATGCCCGAGCGCGCGGCATATAAGAAATGGCGGGAAACGTGGGGAATGGAGGAAAAGCTCCTGCTCTTCGCGGCCGAGCTTTCGGCCGACGCGCAGCAGCCCTGGCAGTTCTTCCAGAAGCTCCTGACCAATTACCAGAAAAAAGGCGTTTTGACCCTTGAGCAGGCGGTGGCCGAGCGCAAGAGCCATTCCGCGCGCAAAACTATGGGTAATGGCTACAGAAAGCAACTGGATGGTCTAAGATACGACCAACGGACCCCTGAGCAAAGCAATTTGGACAGGGATTTTGACGACCTTACCGCATCGCAGTAACTAGGGAAGGGATCAGTATATGGCCGATCCGGCGATAAGCCGCGTGCTTGCCGACTACGAACGGCAGCGCGCACTGAACCGCATACAGCTTGAGGAGCGATATGCGCACGCGTATTCCGTCTGCCCGGACCTTAAGGCGCTGGAGACCGAACGGCTCTCCCTCGTCTATGACGCGGGCGCGAAGGACCCCCGGGCCACCCGCGCCGCCCTGCGCGCGCTGATGGGCAGGCGGGCCGCCCTCCTGAAAGAAGCGGGGCTCCCCCAAGATTATCTGGAGATGAAGTACCGCTGTCCCGACTGTCAGGACACCGGATACGTCGGCGAAACGGTGAAAACGCGCTGCGCCTGCTTCATAAAACGCCTCAACGAGGAGCGCTTCGGCGCGGATGACGCGGAGATATTAAAAAAGCAGAGCTTTGAGACCTTCGATCTCGACGTTTTCCCGCCCGCCGTCCCGCCCGGCTGCAATCTTCCGCAGCGCGTCTACATGCGCCAGCTTTTGGAAACCTGCAAGAGCTATGTCGAGGTTTTCCCGAACAACGAAAAGCCTAATATGCTTTTTTACGGGCATGCAGGGCTGGGGAAAACATTTTTATTGAATTGCATCTCTGGCGCGCTGCTGGCGCGCTCAAAATCTGTCCTGCGGTTCACCGCCTACCGGCTGGGCGAACTGTTCCTGCAAAAACACACCGGCGCAGAGGAGGATCTTTCAGCCCTTTTCGAGGCAGATCTCTTAGTGTGTGATGACTTGGGAAATGAACCATTATACAACAATGTTACTGTCGAATACTTCATTTCTGTATTCAACGAGCGCATAATAAAGGGCAGGCACATAATTGTGGCTACTAATCTGACGCCGCAACAGATACAAGAGCGCTACGGCGAGCGCATGGTCTCCCGGCTGCTGGACTCGGCCAGCACGCTGCGCTTCCATCTGCGCGGGCAGGATATACGTACGGGGTAAAATCTGCGGTTTTTTGCCGCCAACACAGCAAACGGGACGCTCTTTGCATCCCGTTTTTTTTATTTTATTTACTCCATAACCTCTTTTACGCGGTAGCGCGTGATCTCCGCGATCAGATCATACGGTATCTCTCTTTCCCACGGAAACCGGATCGCGCCCTTGCTGGTTTTATAGCCCTGGGCGGCAAGCCGCTCCGCGAACGCGCTGACGCCGCCGGCGGAATAGATGCCAAGGTGGTTCTTGTTGAAAGCGAAGTGGGATCAGGTTCTCCTTTTGGAAGAAGGTGGGCATTTGCCACTTGATGCATTTTGTAGCTTGGGTCCGGCCACGCGGATGGTCTCGCGCACCCGCCTGAGCGGTTCCCGGTATGCCTCCGGCTGGGCGTTTATGTATTCGTCGATGGTATGCCGCATGCAGTCTTGTCCCTCCTGTTCCCCTGCCTTGGCAGCTGCACGGCAGCCTGTCCCCCAATACGATTCGCCGGCTGTTCGGGTATTTCTCGGTAACGCGGGCGATGAATATTCCTGCACTGCGCATTGCGCCATGCCAACGATATTTTTACTTCTGCTCCGGCTCGGCGGCGTAGGGAAGGCCGCCCTGCTGCACGGCCGCCAATTCGTCGGTCATGCTCCGCTCGGCCGCGAAGCTGTAATACCCCGCGTTGCCCACGATGATGTGGTCCAGCACGTCTATCCCTAATGGCTTCATCGCCTCCATCACCTTGCGGGTCACGCGGATGTCGGCCTTGGAGGGCTGCAGCGCGCCCCCCGGATGGTTATGGGCCAGTATGACGCTGTGGGCGCGGTGCCGCAGCGCCGTTTCGGCCACCATCCGCGGGTACACCGCCGCCTGGTCGATTGTCCCCTCCTGCAAAAGCGCCGGATAGGTCACCCGGCACTGCGCGTCCAGACAGATGAGGTAAAACCGCTCCACCGGCACGCCCCGCAAAAGCGCCACGGCGTATTCTCCGGCCCTGGCCGTAGTATCCAGTTGCGGGCGGTTCCCGATCGAGCGAAGCGCGTACCGCCGCGATATCGCGGGAATCAGCGACAAAAGCAGGGCGCTGTGGCCGCCGACGTCCTCCACCGCGCTCAACGCGTCCGGCTCGGCCTCGAAAACGGCGTTTAGCGAGCCGAAGCGCTCCAGCAGCCGATGGGCGATATCGTTGGTGTTTTTGCGCGGGATGCAGTAATACAGGAGAAGCTCCAAAACCTCGTGGTCCTGGAAGCCCTCCAGCCCTTCCTTTAAATACCGCTCCTTCAGCCGCTGCCTGTGTCCTTCGTGCATCGCGCGCTCCCCCGCCTGTTCCTGCCAGTTTTTCGACGCTGCTCGATAATATTCGCCATGCTTTAAGGAAAATCCTGCCTGTTGGAAGCAACGTTTGACAGCCGTCTTCCATTAAGGCTATACTGTAATCCTTGAAGGAGGATTGCGGGCATGAACCGTATCAACGATTATATAGAAGAAAAAACACCGGAAATGATAGAGGCCCTGCAGGGGCTTGTGCGCATACCCAGCGTCAAGGCCGAGGCAAAGCCGGGCGCGCCCTATGGCGAAAACGTCCGCGCCGCCCTTGACTATACGCTGGATCTGGCCAAAAGGCTCGGATTCGATCCCGTGGACCTTGATGGCCACATGGGCCTTGTGGACTACGGCGGAGGGGATGAAACGCTGGGCATCATGATGCACCTCGACGTCGTGCCCGAAGGCTCGGACTGGGCGCATCCCCCGTTCGAAGGCGTCATTGAAAACGGCCGCATGTACGGCCGCGGCACCACAGACGACAAGGGCGCCGTGATAAGCGCGCTGTACGCGCTGGCCGCCGTAAAGGAAAGCGGCCGGAAGCTCAATCGCCGCGTGCGCCTGATGCTGGGGTGTGACGAGGAGAGCGGCTGGGCGGACATGGCCTACTATAAAACCAGGGAAAAGGCGCCGGACATGGCCTTTTCCCCGGACTGCGAGTACCCCGTGATAAACGCCGAAAAGGGCGTGCTGCATCTGGACATCACCAAAAAGTTTGCGCCGCAGGTCCCGGGCGGCGGGCTGCGCGTGCTTTCTTTCAAGGGCGGGAACCGGGTCAACATGGTGCCCGACCGCGCGGAGGCCGTCATCGCCCCGTCGCCGGGCGAGGCGTTCCCCCCCGAGGCCCTGAAGGCGCACCTCGGCGAAGATATCACCTGTACGCTGGAACAGGGCGGACGCCTGCGCGTGACCTGCCGGGGCGTCAGCGCGCACGGCTCCACGCCCGAGCAGGGCGTCAACGCCATCTGCAGACTGGCTTCGGCGCTGCACGGACTGGGCCTGCAGCCCGGCGGCCCGGCAAACGTCATCGCCTTCATCGCCCGCATGATGTGCGGCGAGGTGAACGGGCGGTCCATCGGCCTTGCCCTGCGCGATGAGGCGTCCGGCGCGCTTACTCTCAACGTGGGCGTCATCGAGATGGACGAGGAAAGCATGGCCATGCAGTGGGACATCCGCTTCCCCATCTCCTATACCGTAGAGGACGTGCTCGAACGCGTGGCCTCGGCCATGGAGCTTCCGGGGTTCATGGTCAACGTGCGCCACAGCCATCTCCCGCATTATGTGGACGAGGATTCTGAAATCGTGCAAAAGCTCCTGCTGGTGTATGGCCGCCAGACCGGCCAGAAGGCGTACTGCCGCTCCATCGGCGGCGCGACCTACGCGCGGGCCTTCAAAAATGCCGTGTCCTTCGGCCCCAGCATGGAAAAGGACGAGCACCTCGCCCATCAGGCCGACGAATACGTCGCCCTCGAGATGATCGGTTTCAACGCGCGCATGATCGCGGATGCCATCGTGACCCTGTGCGGAGCGTGATCCCGCGTTGACAACCGCCCTTATGTGTGCTTTATTATTATTGTGTTTATTTCCCCCCGGCGCCGCAGGCCTTGACCGCGATGCCCGCGGGGCTTTGTTTAGAATCTGGATATAAGAAAGAGGAGTTTCGTTCATGAAAGCCGACGAATTGCGCGATATGTACCTTCGCTTTTTCAAAGAGCGCGGGCACGCCATCATCCCCAGCGCGTCGCTGATACCTGAAAACGACCCAACGGTGCTGTTCACCACGGCGGGGATGCACCCGCTGGTCCCTTACCTGATGGGTCAGTCGCACCCCGAGGGCAAGCGCCTCGCGGACGTGCAGAAATGCGTGCGCACCGGGGACATCGACGAGGTGGGCGACGCGTCGCACTGCACGTTTTTCGAAATGCTGGGCAACTGGTCGTTGGGCGATTATTTTAAAGAGGAAGCCATCGCGTACAGTTACGAGTTCCTGACCTCGAAAAAGTGGCTGGGCCTTGACCCCCAGCGCCTGTATTTCACCGTGTTCGAGGGGGACGCGGACGCGCCGCGCGACGAGGAATCGGCGGGATACTGGAAGGCCAACGGCGTGCAGGATAGCCATATATTCTATCTTCCCAAAAAGAACAACTGGTGGGGTCCCGCCGGGCAGACCGGCCCCTGCGGCCCGGACACCGAAATGTTTATAGACACCGGCAAACCCGCCTGTTCGCCGGACTGCGGCCCGGCCTGCGACTGCGGCAAGTACCTTGAGATATGGAACGACGTGTTCATGCAGTACAACAAGCTGGCCGACGGCAGCTACGTCCTGCTCGAGCAGAAAAACGTGGACACCGGTATGGGCCTGGACCGCACGGCCTGTATATTGCAGGGGAAATCGTCGGTATACGAAACCGACGTGTTCGAAGGCATCATGCGGGTGATAGGCGAGCTGTGCGGCGCGCGTTACGGCCAGGACGAGGAAATGACGCGGGCCATGCGCATCGTGGCCGACCACATCCGCTGCTCGACCTTCATCCTCGGCGACCAGCGGGGCGTCACTCCGTCCAACGTCGATCAGGGGTATGTCCTGCGCCGGCTCATCCGCCGCTCGGTGCGGTTCGGGATGAAACTGGGCATCCCGCAGGGCGGCCTGCGCGACATCGCTTCCTCGGTGGTGGCGCAGTACGGCAGCGTGTATCCCGAGCTTCAGCAGAACCGCGAGACCATCATGCGCGAGCTGCAGCTGGAGGAGGAGCGCTTCGCGCGCACCATCAACCACGGCCTGCGCGAGTTCGACAAGCTGGCCGCCAGGCTGACCGGGAGCGTGGTGGACGGGCCCAGCGCCTTCCGCCTGTACGATACGTTCGGGTTCCCCATCGAGCTGACGGTGGAGCTGGCCGCCGAACGCGGTCTGACCGTGGACACCCGGGGGTTCGACGAGAGCTTCAAAAAGCACCAGCAGATTTCGCAGGCCGGCGCGTCCCAGCGCTTCAAGGGCGGCCTTGCCGACGCGTCCGAGCAGACCACCCGTTTGCACACGGCCACCCACCTTTTGCTGGCCGCGCTGCGCAGAGTGCTGGGAGACGAGGTGTTCCAAAAGGGCAGCAACATCACCGCCGAACGCCTGCGGTTCGATTTTTCCTTTGCGCGCAAGATGACCAAAGAGGAACTCAACGAGGTCGAGAAGCTGGTCAACGAGGCCATTGCGGCCGACCTGCCGGTGGTCTGCGAGGAGATGTCCATAGAGCAGGCGCGGGACAAGGGCGCCATGGGCGTTTTCGATCTGCGCTACGACAACGTGGTCAAGGTGTATTCGGTCCCCGGCGTGTCCATGGAGATCTGCGGCGGTCCCCACGTCAAAAGCACCGGCGAGCTGGGCGCCTTCAGGATCAAGAAGGAGGAAAGCTCCTCGGCCGGCGTGCGCCGCATCAAGGCCGTGCTGGAATAGCCTTGGGATAGCTGTCGCAAAGAACCTGACAATTATGATGACCAGGGAACAGGAAACACTTCTGTGCTGCTTTTTTGTACAGAAGTGTTTCCTGTTCCGGATATTGTTGCTTAAAGCATTATTTCAAGGAAATACGGGCCGTACATGGCGTGACCCGCACACGGGCGGCCGGTCCGTCTGACAGCACGCGCACCGCGATGCCCGTTTCCTCCCCTGAATCCAGCTCGGAAGCGTCGAACACCGAGATGCCCGCGGCTGAAAAATAGTGCTCGTAATCGGCCTCGAACTTATAATCGGGCGCATCCAGCTGAGCATACCCCAGCGCCTCCTGATCTTGCCCCTCCAGGTCCACGCCCTTGTGTTTTTCGTCGTCGTTGACCGTTTCGATGCTCTCAAACCCGTCGATATCCATTGCGGCGGCCCGGATGACGGCGTCGTTGACGTGCCACACGCAGACGCCGCCGTGCGCGATGTATTGCCCGAGCGCCGCGTCATAGCCGGTAAACTGCCTGTTCTCCACCAGAAAGTACTGGTCCGGGTCCTGCGTGGGGATCAGGAGCACGTTCCCCAGCGGGCCGTCCTCCAGCGGGTACTCGCCCTCCTGCGTTACCACCTGCGGCGCGCTGAACCCGAGATACAGCCGGGACCACGCGTCCAGCTCGACCGGCAGCTCGTTTATCCTGCCGTACCGGTCCTGATAGATGCAGCCGCCCATGGCCGAGTGCATGCCCACGCCCAGCGTGCTGCCGTCGGTGTCATACAGGTCGGGCAGGCCCAGCATGTGCCCGGTCTCGTGCGCGATGATCTCCAGCGTGTTGGGGACGTCCTTATTATAGTACATGTCGTACACCAGCTCGCCGGACATCTGGTACGCTTCGACGAACACGCCGTCCAGCCAGGGCGCGTGCCTGCGGTCGTCGGTAAAGGCCATGTGCGCGCCGGTCGACGCGGCGGGACGGCCTATCCTTTCAAAATCCTTTTCGTAGCCGGCCACCACCAGCGCGGGCGTGAACTCGGTCGGCCACAGAACCCCGTCCCCGTTCCGGTCGTACGCCGAAAAATCGACGTACGGGCCGGCCGCTTCCAGCACTTTCTTGACGAACTCCTGCGCGGGTTTCTCGCCGCTCAGCGTTTTGCGCGGATGCGGCGCGTCCAGGCGCACGCGGACCACGCCGTCAGCGGCCCTGAAGGTCTCGGCGGCCGGGGCGACAGTCAGCTTCCCGCCGGACATTTCCCCGTAATAATGGGCAAGCGAGGCGTCCGGGCCAAAGAATTTCCGCGCCCAGACCGCCTCGTCGGTGGAAAGCTTTACGTCTGTGAATTCGACCAGGACGACCAGCACCGCCATCTTATCCGTCGTCGAACCGGAAACAGAGAGGTTGTAGCCCACGCCGGCGGCCGATTCACGCGGCATCCGGGTGCTCAGGGGCAGCTCCGAGCAGCCCGACGCCAACAGCGCGAGCAGGACCACAACAGCGGCTAACCGCTTTTTCATGGGCACCCTCCTCTCCTGTATATTCATACGAGGCGCACGGCTTCCCCTGCGCGCAGCAGGACCACCCAGCGCTCCTTCACCGGCCGTCCGGTCAGCGCCTCCAGCGCGCGGGCGTAAAACGCGAGCTGCGCCGCGTGCTCCCCGGCGGCCTCTTTCAGGTCCCGCCCGGCCACGCGGTCGGTCTTGTGGTCCAGCAGCACCCACGCGCCGTCCTCCAAAAAGCAGGCGTCCATCACGCCCTGCACCAGCAAGGCCCGGCCCTCCGGCGCGCCCGGCACCACCTCGTCCGCGTCTATCCGCAGGGTGAAGGGCCATTCGCGCCGCACCTCTTCCGACGCAGCCATCCGCCGCCCCAGCGGGCCGTCGGCAAAGGCCCACAGCGCTTGGACGTCCACCATCTCAGCCTGTTCGGGCGATAAAAGCCCCAGCGCGGTCATGCTCTCCACCTGCTCGCGCACGTCGCCCGCGCCGCGCAGCGCGCGCAGGTTGATGTGCTGCAGGGCGGCGTGCATGGCCGTGCCCTGCTCGGCCGCCAGCGAGGGCGGCGCCGCGCCGCGCCGGACCCGCACGGCCGGTCCGCCCGAGAGACCCCCGGCTTCCTTCGCGGCGTGCAGCCGCGTGACCGGGAGCTTTGCCGGAATCTGCGGCGCCTCGTCCAGACGATAGAACGCCATGGCGTCCCGCGCCCGTTCCAGTGCGTCCGGGCCGGGCGGGTCCTCCCAAAACGCCTGCCAGCGGGACGCCTCCCGCTCCCCGGGCGGCGTGAGGTCCCCGGCCTGCACGCCCCGCACCAAGAGCGCCGAAGCTTCCCCCACCGGTACCGAAAACTCCCCGCCGGCCAGCGTGCGGACGCCAGGCAGCGCGCCGCGCCTGTGCAGTGCGCAGAGCACGAGGTCCAGCAAACACCGTGCGGCCCGCACGCCGGCCTCGCCCGGCAGGCCGAGGCTTTCCACGCGCTTTTCGAGGGTAGAAGTGGTTCCGGTCATTATAAGCACGTCGCGCGCGCGGGTCATCCCCACATACAGTATACGCAGCTGCTCGCTCAGGTCCTCCTTTTCCTGCCCATCGCGGATGGCGGCCCGGATTATGTTCTCGCGCCGGGTGCGGAGCACGGGGTCGTAGGTTTTTATCCCCACGCCCGCCCGGCCGTCGAACAGCACGCGGTCGCTGTTCTGGCTTCGGTTAAACCGGCGGCCCATGTCGGCCAGCACCACCACCGGGAACTCCAGCCCTTTGCTCTTGTGCACGGTCATGATGCGCACCACGTCGTCGTTTTCCCCCAGCGCGCGGGCCGTGTCCCCCCGGTCCCCCGACGTGCGCACGTGGTCGAGAAAGCGGATGAACCCGCTCAGCCCCTGCCCGGTGCCGGCGAAGTCCTGGGCGCGGCTCAAAAACTGCTCGAGGTTCTTGCGGCGTACCGCCCCGCCGTGCAGCGCAGCCACCGTGTCCGGCAGCCCCGTTTCGGCAAACAGGGTTTCTATCAGCTCATGGACCGTGCGCACGCAGGCCAGGAACGACCAGCGCTCCAGCTTCTCAAAAAACGCGCGGAGCGTATCCGCCGTCGGTCCCCGCTCCTCCTCGGCGTACAGACGCGCGGCCTCGTAAAAAGGCGGGTCCGGATACCGGTCGCGCACCGACAACAGCGCCTCCGCACTCAGCCCGCACACCGGTCCGAACAGGACGCTCAGAAGCGGGATGTCCTGCATCGGGTTATCTATAAGGCGCAAAAGGTTGGTGAATATCTCTCCTTCCACCGTTTCGATGTGGGACTCGGCCGCGTCGGCGAAGCTGGGGATGCCGGCGCGGAAAAACGCCTGCGCGTAGCTTAACGCGCTGTTGCGGGCCGAGCGCAGCAGCACCACCATGTCCCGCCACGCGTATTTCCCCTCGGCCCGCAGCTTGAGAAGACGCATGGCCACCAGCCGGGCCTCGCGCTCCAGCGCGGTCAGGTCCTCCAGCGCGTCCTCGGCTTCCTCCTCCGCCGGGGCCTCCGCGCCTCTTTCAAGGACGATGAGCTCGCAACGTCCTTCGTCCTCCCGGTGCGCTGTCAGCCTTTCGTCCGGGCCGTAGTCCACGCCGCCCACGCCGCGGGTCATGATCTGCTCGAACACAGCGTTGACAGTATCCACCACGGCTGGCGTGCTGCGAAAGTTTCTGGCCAGATCGATGCGCGTGCCGCCCGCGCCGTCGGCATACGCCTCGTAGCGGCGCATGAACAGCTCGGGCTGCGCCATCCGGAACCGGTAGATGCTCTGCTTCACATCCCCCACCGTAAAAAGGTTGTCGCCCCTGCATACGCGGGCGATTATCGCCTCCTGCAAAAAGCTGGTATCCTGATACTCGTCCATGAACACCAGGTCGTACCGCGCGCGGTATTCCCCGGCCGCGGCCTCGTCCTGCAGCACCCTGTGCGCCAGCCGCTCCATGTCCGCGTAATCGATGACGCCGCGGCCGCGCTTGCGCTCGGCGTAGGCGGCGTCGTACGCGTCGGTAAGCGCGAACAGGGCCGCGAGCTGTTCTCCGGCCAACGTGAGGTCGCCGGCAAGCCGCGCCGCGTCCCCGGTGAAAAACTCCTTGGACAGGAGCGCGTTCACGTCCTTTTTTACCTTCTCGCGCAGCGCGACGGCCCGCTCCCGCTGCGCCCTGGGTTCCCCCTTCTCCCGGGGCAGATCCCCCGGCCAGCAGAAGCTTTGGGCCGCGGCCGCAAACGCCTCCATCGAGTCTTCCGCCGCCGCGGCCAGCCTCCCGAGCAAACCCGCCGACGCCAGCATGTAGTCCCTTGTCGCGGGAAAGGCCTCCCCGCACAGCCGCGCGGCCTCGTTCAGGCGGGCGGTATGCCCCCGGAGGCTGTCCGCCGCTTCTTTCAGCAGGACGCGCGCGGCCCGCTCCATGCCTGCTCCGGTATAGTTGTCCAGCGCCATCCGCCTGAAACCCGCAGGGTCGGGCAGGGCGCAGAGCTTTTCGTGCAGCGCACGGACACAGTCCTTCAGGCCCTCGTCGTCCCGGCCGCCAAACGCCTCCAGCAGCAGAAAGAAATCCGGGTCCCGCTCCTGATACTTCGCGTCGAACAGCGCGTCCAGCGTTTCGGCCTTGAGCACGCGGATCTCGGCGTCGCCGCCGGCGCGGAAAGCCGGATCCAGCCCCACCGCCTGAAAGTGGCGGCGCAGGACGTTGAGGCAAAAGGCGTGGATGGTGCTGATGTCGGCGCGCTCGGCGTCGGCCGCCTGCAGATGCAGCCGCATTTTATCCTCTTCCCCGGCTTTCTCGGCCAACTGCGTCAGCCGGAGCACGATACGCTCGCGCATCTCGGCCACCGCCGCGTTGGTGAAGGTGACCACCAGCATTTTCCCGATGTCCGCGCCCTGCGCTATCAGCCGCGCGATACGCTCGACCAGCACCGCCGTCTTGCCCGACCCCGCCGCCGCCGAGACCAGAAGGTTGGTGACCGGCGCCTCTATGGCCGCGCGCTGCTGCGTTGACCACTCCCTCATGCGTCCGCTCCTTCCCGCGCCTTCTCAAAAAATGTGCTGCCGTTCATGGGGGAAAGCCGGCGCACCCGCGCGCCGGGGAGCGAGGCGTCGAACCGGCATATCGGCCGGAACGCGCAGCGCGCGCACTGCCGGCCTTTGCCGTCCTCGGCCGGCACCGGCGCTATCTCGCCGGCCGAGATCGCCGTCATGATTTCCCGCGCCGCCTGGACCGCTCTGTCTAAAAACGCCCGCATCTCCTCGCCGCTCAGCACCGAATTCCCCTGCCGGGTCACCGCGCCCTTGCCGGTCAGCGCAACGGGTATGAAGCGCGCGGCAACGCCCGGCTCGAGCGTGCTGTCCATTTTCTGCAGCACCTGCGGGTCGCTTACGAGCTTACCCTGCCGGCGCATGGACTGCTCGCGCTGGGCTTGCGCCTCGACCCCCTGCTTTTGGGTATTCAGCACCGGATAGTCGAGACCGGCGTACAGGAGCGCGCCGATATCGGCCTGCCTGCCTTCCCGCCGGACCTGTGCGAGCAGGGCGTGCGCGTACACCGGCAGCTGGATGTCCAGCCCGTGGAACACCCGCCCGAATTCCAGTTTTTTGGCGTAGGACTTATAGTCCACCAGCCGGAGAATCTCTGTCTCCCCCTGCCGCAGAACGTCCACCCGGTCGATGCGCCCCTTGAACGGCACGCGCAGGCCGCCGGATTCAAGAACAGCATCCTCCAGTTCTATCTCGACGGCGGCCAGCGAGAACTCGCTGCACAAAAGCTCCTCGATGAGGTGCCGCGCGCAGAAGCGCACCGTTTCCAAAAGCCGCTCGCTCCAGTACCGCGTGAGCGGGTCGCCGAGCATGCGGTCGGCCTCCAGCCATTCCTGTGTTTCCCGGACCGCGGCCTCAATCAGCGCGTCCATCTCCTCGTCCGACGCGCTTTTGAAGGCCTCCCCCAGCGCCATTATCTTCCGCTGCACCGACTCCATGGCCGCGTGCAGATACGAGCCGGCGTCCATCCGGGAAAGCTCGAACACCTTGCGTTCGGCCGGCTTCAATCCGTACTGCACGAAATACTGGAAGGGGCAGCCCGCAAACTTCTCCAACTGCGATACACTGATGACGCGCGGCAACAACCCCCTGTCCGACGGTATTTTCACGCGCGGGGGCGGAAGGGCGTGCTCCACGGCGCCGCGCAGGGCATCAAGCCTTTCGCGCCACGCGGGGTCGGCATACAGCACGTGGAAGGCCGCCCGCCACTCCTCGGGGACCGGGCCGTTTCCCCCCAGCCGGCGCGCGATCTCACTGAACGCCGACTGCGCGCCAGTCACGGCCAGGCCGGTATCCACCGCCGAACCTCGGACGTTGGCGCCCGGGACCATTCGTAAAAGCTTTTTTAAGAGATGCGCGTCCGAGAGCGCGCCCCGGCTGTCCGCGGCCGCGACGCTGATGTGCAAAAGCTCAGTGGGCAGGGCCAGCGCCTTGTATACGCGCAGCTGCGCGATGGTCCACTTCATCCGCGTATCCGGCCCGGTCTTCAGCCCGCTCCGATTGAGGAAATCGCGCTCCTCGTCGCCCAGAAGCGGGTTCTCCGGCGGCACGGGCGGGAACGCACCGTCCGCGCAGCCGGTCACAAACAGCGCCTTTACCGACGGGCGCTGCGTACGCTCCCAGCTCCCCACCAGCACCGCGTCCTCGCTGGTCGGGATGATGCCCACGTCCTCCTGCTCCAGCGCGCTGCGCAAAAGCCCGATGAACTCGCCGCGCCCCATCGTGACCTCCCCCAGCAGCGCCGCAGCCTGATCCAATATCGAAACCAGCGTATCCATGGCCTGCCGGCTGGCCTCCAGAAGCGCCGGCTCGCCTTCCAGCTCCAGCCGCGCGTGCATGGCATCCAACGCGTCTCCGGCGCGGACAGCCGCAAGATAGTCTTTTACGGCCTGCGCCTGTCCCCGCGCCGTCCTGTCCTGTTTCAGAGCTTTTTCCAGCGTGGCCAGCGGGGCCGTCAGCCGCGCGCGCAGCGCCTCGGCGCCGGGGTCCTCGAATGCGGACAGGAACGCCCTGCCCTTGACGCCCCGCGCCAGCACGTGGTTCTCGAGCAGTTGGCCTTCCGCAAGGTTGACGCCCCCCAGCCCGGTCTTCATCAGCTCAATCATCTCACGCTGGGGATAATTCGCCTCGGCCGCGTACAGCGCGCTGAGAACGCACCGCACCAGCGGATGCCCGGTCAGCGGGCGCTTGTCGTCCACGAAGCAGGGGATACCGTACCGCGCAAAGACGCGCCGGAACACCCGCGCGTCCGAGCGGACGTTGGGGACGATAACGGCCATCTCCCGCCACGCGCACCCCGTTTCCTTGTGCAGGCGTACGATGCGGGCGGCCACGCCGTCGGCCTCCAGCTCTGCGTCGGCCGCTCGCATGAATTCAAGTCCCTGCATGTCTCCACAATACTTTTTTACGCCGGGATCAAAAAGGTACCGCTCCAGATGGGCCAACGCCGCCGGGCGCGCGGCTTCGCCCCGCAGACGAATGCTCTCGACGCCACAGTCCAGCATGCGGGCGCGGGCTGCCACCTGATTGTACGCAAGCACCTCGCTCTCAAACACCGAGGCGTCCTCCTCGCCGCCCTCCGGCACGCAGAACGTGATGTCCACGCCTTTGCAGGTACGGATAAGCTGCTCTATCACGCCCATCCACTTGCCCGAAAGGGACTCAAACCCGTCTATGAACACGCGCGCGCGCCTGAAAAGCCCGGTCTGGGGGAGCTTTTGCGCAAGGAGGTCCAGAAGGTCCTCGCCGTCGCTGAACTGTCCGGCCATCATGCCCTCCACCCGTTCGTACACCGCCGCCAGCGCCTCCAGCCGCTCGCTCTTTATGCCCCGTTCGTCCACGGCCGCCCGTGCGAGCATGTCCGGCGTGACGCCGAACGCCTTGAGCTCGGACAGCGTGTCGGTTATGCCGGCCGCAAAGCCCGGGCGGTCGGCCGAGCGCGCGCAGAAGGCGTTGGTCTTTTCCAGCTCGAAAGCGCCCGGCGCACCAGCATGGCGCGGCCCAGCGCGTCGATGACCGGTTGCTTCGGGCCGCCGGAGAGCGCAAACACGCGGTGAGGGAGCCGTGAGAAGCTCAATACCTCGATGTCCAGAAGACCGGGGAGCTTCAATTGTTCGATGATGTCCAGCTCGGCCTGGAGCGTGTACTGCTCGGGCACGATCATGACGCAGGGGATGCCCTGCGCACGGGCCTCGCCCAAACGCCGGCGCAGAAGCGCGCTTTTGGGGCTGTCCGCGCGGCCGAGTATGCAGGTGAGCATGCGCCTTCCTTCTTTCACGGTTTTGCTCAAGGATACAGGAAACGGCGTCCCCAAAACGGTGCCTGCCGGATGGGAAACCATGTGTACATTATAATGGAAACGCTCCGCAATAAAAAGGCGGCATGTAGACCGGGAAACCGGCAGGCAAACTTTCGGCCATAACGAAATTCGGGTAACGGTATTGTGAAAATGCCTGTGTTCCGGGGGGATAATTAATATTAAGAAAAAGTGCAATGAAACGTATCTCTGTTTTGCTGTGCCATATGGAGGAAGGCGGCATATGAAAAATCAGATAGCGCAAAGAATCGCTGCGCTGCAAAACGGCATAAGATACCTTATCAGCATTAAGGATTACCTTTGCCTTCACGATACGGTCGAAGGCATGAAAGTCAGGGATATTTCCGAGCTTTGCTGTCGCATACACGCGGTGAAGTGTAAAAGGGATAGAGTACATTCGTCCTCGCGGCGGCGGAATACACGATGCAAAAGGCCGGCTCACAGGCCCTACGTTATCGACTATATAATTGCCCTCATACGATGCGGCAGCAGCTGGCGGGCGTGCCTCAGGGCCTGCATCCTGAATGGAAAACATGGTGGCCGATGTTATGCTTGCGGCGATTTATAATCCGAAGGCAGGCGGGCCGCGTATAACCGACACGATTTTAATCGAAAAAAACGGAGTCAAAAACTTGCCGATTTCACCGAAAGTCTTGTTATCAAAATAATTGCAGACAATCTTGATGCAGGTTTAATAAAAGAGATATGGCTGAAGTTTCGGCATAGAATTGTATACAAAAAGGCGGCATGAAACAAACGCATGCCGCCTTTGGCGTATCGGATGGGATACGTCAGTCGGAGATGATGTATTCCTGCAGCAAATCCATATCGCCGGGTTCCGACAGCACCAGCTCCATCTGGAGCTTGGCGTCGTCAAACATCTGGGTCAGCGCGAGGTACTGGCACAGGGTCGACTTCAGGTTGAGCCTGTCGCCTTCGCTGGTGACCAATTCCACGCTGCCGCTGCACTGCGCGACCTTCTCGAAAAACCCCGACGGGTTTTTGATGTTGGTGATCCTCATGCGGGAATACCTCCTTTTTAAATTATTTTACTACCGAATGAACAATGGCGCAAATACCAAAGCCACGATGCTCATCAATTTTATAAGGATGTTCATGGACGGCCCTGAGGTATCCTTGAACGGGTCCCCCACTGTGTCCCCGATGACGGCGGCCTTGTGCGCCTCGCTCCCCTTGCCGCCGTGCGCCCCGGTTTCAATATACTTCTTCGCGTTGTCCCACGCCCCACCGGCGTTGGCCATCATGACGGCCATCAGCACACCGGTGACGGTCGCGCCTACCAGCAGGCCGGCGATGGCTACAGGCCCGAGCAGGAGGCCCGTCAGGATCGGCGCGACGATAGCGATAACGCCGGGCACGATCATCTCGCGCAGCGCGGCGGCGGTGGAGATGTCCACGCAGCGGGTGTAATCGGGCTTGACGAGGCCTTCCATAATGCCGGCCATTTCCCGGAACTGCCTGCGCACCTCTTCGATCATCTTGTTGGCCGCGCGGCTGACCGCGTCGATGGTCAGGGCGCTGAACCAGAATGTCAGCATGCCGCCGATCATGACGCCGATAATCACCTTGGGGTCAAGTATGTTGACGAAGTCCAGCTTCATCGCGCTGGAGAAGGACGAAAACAGCGCCAGCGCCGTCAGCGCCGCCGAACCGATGGAAAAGCCCTTGGCGATGGCCGCCGTGGTGTTCCCGACCGAATCGAGGTGGTCGGTGATCTCCCGCACCTCATGCGGCAGCCCGGACATTTCCGCGATGCCGCCCGCGTTGTCCGCGATGGGGCCGTACGCGTCCACCGCGACCGTCAGGCCTACCGTGCACAGCATGCCCACCGCCGCCAGCGCCACGCCGAACAGGCCGCCGCCCGGCCCGAACTGCTCGCCGGAGATATAGGCCAGGAACACGGCGCCCGCGATGATGACCATGGGGATGACGGTGGAGGTGAGTCCGACCGAGAAACCGCTGAGGATGGTGGTGGCCGCGCCGGTCTCGGACTGCTTGCCAATCATCCTGACCGGCTTATAATCCGCCGAGGTGTAGTACTCGGTGACCGCGCCTATCACCATGCCCGCGACAATGCCGCCCGCAATGGGCCAGAAGAGATACAGGCTCCCGAACATGACCTGCGAAAAGATGCCCGCGCCAATAATGGCCAGTATAGAGGATAGATATGTGCCTATGCGCAGCGTGCTGTGCGCGCCGCCCCTGGTCTTAACCAAACGCACGATGAAGACCGCGATGATGGAGGCGACGATGCCCACCGCCACCACCAGCAGCGAAAATATGATACCGTTGTTGCCCGCCGCGACCAGTCCCAGCAAAAGCGCCGACACGATGGCGCCCACGTAGGATTCAAACAGGTCCGACCCCATGCCCGCGACGTCGCCAACGTTGTCCCCCACGTTGTCGGCGATGACCGCGGGGTTGCGCGGGTCGTCCTCGGGAATGCCGGCTTCCACCTTGCCCACAAGCCGTCCGCGCCCACGTCGGCCGCCTTGGTATAGATGCCGCCGCCGACCCTGCAGAACAGGGCGATGGAGCTTGTGCCCAGGCTGAATCCGGTGATGACGTTCGGTCGCCGAACATAAGGTAGAGCGCCGCGATGCCTAAAGCAACTCCATGCCCACCACGCTCAGTCCCAGAAGCGAGCCGCCGGTGAACGCAATGTTGAGGGCCTCGCGCACGCCGCGCTGCGCCGCGTCGGTCGTGCGCACGTTGGCCTTGGTCGCGCCCTTCATCCGGATGAAGCCCGCCAGGACCGAAAACAGGGCGCTCATCACGAAGCACAGCGCCGTATTCAGCCCCAGCCCGGGAACGAAGGTCAGCACGGCAAACATGATGATCGTATAAACCGACAGCACCCTGTACTGACGTTTGAGGTAGGCCATGCAGCTGTCGATATACCCCGATATCTCGGCCATGCGCGCGTTCTCCCACCTCTGATCCTGCGAATGCCGCTGTAAAAGACCAGCACGACCAGCATGGTCAGCAGCGCCACCGCGATCACAAGGCAGCTTACCGTTTGAATGTCCATGGAAACATCACTCCTGTGTAAAGTTATGATATTGGCTGTGCAAGAACGAACGCAAACAGCGCGTCGAAAACTTTTCAGCGGTTCTTCGCGCCTGGCGTCCGTGCACGGGCGTACTGATGCTATTTAGTTGTAATCGGTAGCTCGCAGACTGAAGTCGTTTGCAAAAAAAATGCCTGGTTGGGCCAAATCAAGTGTTACATTGCAGGATTATTTTTTCTGTATGTCATTATATAACCCCGATTTTACACTGTCAAGAAATGCGCTTGTTCGTATAATGTATATTAACGGCATCCATTCTCCTTATTTCTCGCGCGTACGTCTAAAATCGAACGTGTACGCGCATCTTCAGCGCACCGGAACAATGCAATTCCCGGCAAAAGTTTCCTGCGTGCGGCGGGAACCTGCAAAAATTGACAGCACCAGGAAATAACTATATAATTCAAAGAAAGTATGCGCAAAGATCCTATGAACGGGGGACGCCTCCGCGCCGGACGCCAACCAAACCGCAGTCTCCTGCTCCGCAAAAGCGCTTCAGGATCTATTATCCGGTCTTCAAGCGCTTTACAGATATCATTATCTCGTTTCTGGGGCTTGTATTTCTCGTTATCCTGTTCCCCTTTTATCGCGCTGGCCATAAAGCTTGACCTGCCGGGTCCCGTCGCATTCAGCCAGACGCGTATCGGCCGGCACATGAAACCTTCAAGATGTACAAGTTCCGAACCATGCTCCAAAAACGCGGAAGACCTGCTGACCAGCTTCCTCAGGACAGTCTTAACCCCTTCCTCCAGCGGGAAAACGACCCGCGCGTCACCAGGGTGGGCGCTTTTTGCGCCGCCTGAGTTTGACGAGTTCCCCCAGTTCCTTAACATCCTGAAGGGTGAGAGGAGCTTTATCGGCCCGCGTCCTTTCGTGGAATCCGAGGTCGAGCAGCTGGACCGCGAAGACTCAGGCGCTACAGCGTCCGTCCCGGACTGACCGGGTACGCGCAGATACACGGCCGGAACGACCTTTCCCTGGACGGCCGCATGGACAGGGACCTTTACTATATCGATAATATTACGATGTGGTTGGACATAAAGATTCTTTTGAAGACAATATGGGTAACATATACACGAAAAGGGGCATATTGATAGAAATTTTACGGAAGGCTGGTTGCCTATGAAAAGAATCTGCATTATCACACTATGTCTGTTGATCCTGCCAGCGCTGGTCATCGGCTGCACCACGTCCGAGCCCGAACCCACCGGTACCCTGGCCCCCCCGACGCCGACCCCCACGCCCGGCCCCGTGTCCTATACCACCGGCCTTGCGGGGAGTGACCTCTACAGGCCCGTCGCCGTATCCATCGACAATTCCTCCGCCGCGCGGCCCCAGTCCGGGCTGCAGTCTGCCGACATCGTGTACGAGGTGGAGGCGGAAGGCGGCATCCCCCGTTTTATCGCCATCTTCAACGATACCATGCCCGACCGGGTCGGGCCGATACGCAGCGCGCGCGTTTACTTCCTCGACATCGTCAAGGAATACGACGCGCTTCTCGTGCATGTTGGCGGTCCCCGGGTCCGGAACAGCTCCAACGTGTACGCCGCATTCAGCCAGCTGGATATCCAGCATATCGACGGCGACGGCCAATACATCTGGCGGGACCATTCGCGCAGCGCGCCGCACAACTGCTACACCGACGTTGCGGCCGACCGCACCGCATATACATACGAACCCGAGCCGCGCACCTTCCTCTATTCCGATGATGGCCCGGCATCGGCCGCCGAAAGCGGGACCCGGCTGTCCGTTTCCTACAACAGCGGCGCGTACAGGGCCGTGTACACCTACGACGAGGCGCTGGACGCCTACCTGTGTTCCTATGGCGCCAACGCGCTGAACGACGCCAACACGGGCGAGCAGGTCCGCGTAAAAAACGTCATCGTACAGTTCGCCCGGCATTACAAGCTGGATTCCCAGCACATCAACATCGACCTCACCGGCACGGGCGACGCCTATATTTTGAGCGGCGGCAAGTTGGTGCGAGGCACGTGGGAGCGCGACAGCATCAGCCAACACACCGTCTTTAAGGATGCCGGGGGCAACGAGATAGCGCTCACGCCCGGCAACACGTGGATAAACGTGGTGCGCCCCAGCCGGGACGTCACCGTGGAATAGGCCTTTTCAGATATGCACAAAAAGCCCTGCCCAAGGTAAGCCTCACATAGGGATTTCAGAAAACCTCTGCTTCGAAGTTCGGGGCGGAGGTTTTTCGTCAACAAGGAAGCGGCTCGAGCGAGGAAGGCGCGTGGGTATATAGGTTCCCGAGGCTTTGTGGGAAAAGGAGCTGATGCAGCGTCTGAGACTTCCCCATGCGGAGCAAGTCGAAAAACGCTAAGTCCATGGCGACGAGGTAACTGACCAGCAAACGAACGAGCCGCCTCACCCGCCGGCCGATTCGCTGCTGTGTTGGCGTCCGAAGCAGTGCATGGGACGATATTGGCAGGCCCGGACACGCTTCGTATCCTCCTCACAGCAGTCTGAACTAAAGCCCCCACTTTTTGCGGAGGACATCCAGTCCCCCGGTTTCCTCAAGCGCCTTGAGGGTCTGCTGCACGCGGTCCATCAGCTCTGCGTCCTCCTTCAGCGCGACCACGCGCAGGTCCTGCGGCGCGAAGCGGTCCAAGGATACGCCAAAGCCTTCCGGAAGGTACTTGAACAATACGAGAGTGTCCTCGGCGAACGCGCTGACCACGCCTTTTTTCAGCGCCTCCACCGCTTCGGGGTAGGACGCGTACTCGTAGACCTCCAGTGTCAGCTTGCGGGCCTTCACTTCCTGGACGAACGCGTCCTGCGCGTCCGAGCCGTATATGCACGCCACCTTTTTGCCGCTGATGTCCTCCAGCGACATGTTCTCCCCGCCTCTGGCCATAAAGCCCACGGCGTCGGTGAAATACGGGTCCGAGAAGATATATTCGTCCTGATCAAATTCCGCGCTGGTGGAGCGGCATAAAAGCAGATCCACCTCGCCGTTATCCAGCGCGTACGCCTTGGTCCTGGAGTCGTAGGGGATAAGGTCGGGCATGCCGGCAGACCCGAAGATGTTTTTCGCTATCTGCTGGGCCAGGTCGGCTTCCAGCCCGGTTATTTTGCCGTTTTTCTCGGTGCCCAGCTTAGGCATATCCCCGCACACGCCCACCAGCAGCACGCCGCGCTCGAGAAGCGCGTCAAAGCGCGATTGGTGGGCCTCCTGCGCGGGCGCGCCGAAAAAGACGATGAGCAGCACCAGCACGATGACGCCGATAAGTATCCTGACGCCGATCTTGAACAGCTTCAGAAAATCCAGTCTTTTAAAGTCTATCATTTGTCCCTTCCGTGTTGAGTGACATTATAGCATCATTTGCGGCCTTTTTCCACGGCGGGCGTCCCAAAAGCAGCGCCGGCCCCGTTCCAGCAAACACGGGGCCGGCACAGCATTCTTCAGCAGAAGGACCGCACGCTTCCGTTCGCCTTTCGGCACGCGCGTTCCGTTACCCTTTCCGGGCGTTCCGCCAACCGAATACTTCTGTACTCTATGCTGTTTTCAGCAAAAGTTGAACGCTTTTTCTCACGGCTTGGTCTTGTCGGCCCAATCCTTCGCACGGGAGACCGCACGCAACCACTGCGCGTAGCGGGACTCGCGCTCGTCTTCGCTCATCTTGGGCTCGAAGGTGCGATCCAGCTTCCAGAACTTGGTCACTTCGTCCAGCGTCCAGAATCCGACCGCGATACCGCCGGCATAGGCAGCGCCCAGCGCCGTCATCTCGATCTGGGTGGGCCTGTTGAGCGGGAAGCCGAACATATCGGCCTGGAACTGCATCAGGAAGTCGCTCTGGCAGGCGCCGCCGTCCACGTTCAGGGAGGCAAGCTTCTTGCCGAGGGCCTTTTCCGTCGAGCGCACGCAGTCGGTCATGGAGAACGCGATGCCCTCGAGGGCCGCACGGATGATGTGGGCCTGGGTCACGCCGCCGGTGATACCGACGAAGATGGTGCGTGCATAGGGATCGATCCAGGGGGAGAACAGGCCGTTGTTGGCCGGCACGATGTAAACGTCCTTGGTGTCGGGCACGGACTCGGCGATCGGGCCGCTCTCAGGCGCGGAGGGCAGGATCTTGAGGCCGTCGCGCAGCCACTGGATCATGGTGCCGCAGTTGAAGGTAACCGCTTCCTGCAGATAGGTCGGCTTGCCGTCGAGCACCCAGCCCAGGGTGGTGGGGATGCCGTAGTCGTTGAGGACCATCTTGTCGCCGATGTTGATGTCGATAACGCCTGCGGTGCCGTAGGTGCACTTACCGGTCAGAGGATCGAACGCCGTCTGGCCGAAGGTGCCCGCCTGCTGGTCGCCGAAGCCCCCACCGAAGGGGATCTCAACGCCGCCGGTCATGTCGGGATGCGTGTAGCCGAGAATGCCGATGTTCTCCACGACCTTGGGCAGATGAAGCTTCTCGGGGATGCCATACATCTCGAGGAGTTCCTTGTCCCATTCGAGGGTGTTGATGTTATACATCATCGAGCGCGCCGCGTTGGAGGCGTCCTCAGCATGGACGTTGCCCTTGGAAAGGTTCCAGTACAGCCAGGAGTCGATGTTGCCGAAGCACACGTTGCCCTTCTCGACTTCTTCCATCACGCCGGGGACGTTCTGCAGAATCCAGACGACCTTGGAGGCCGAGAAGTAGGCGTCCACATTCAGGCCGGTCTTCTGCTGGACGATGGGGCCATAGCCCTTGGCGATCCACTCGTCGCAGATGGGGGTGGACTGGCGGCTTTGCCAGATGATGGAGTTATACACGGGTTTGCCGGTGTCCTTATACCACAGGACGGCGGTTTCACGCTGGTCGGTTATGCCGATGCCGGCGATCTCCTCGAACTTGATGTTGGCCTTGGCCATGGCGTTCTGCATGCACTCGTAAACCGAGCCGAAATCCTCGTTTGCGTCATGCTCGACCCAGCCGGGATGCGGGAAAATCTGCGTCACTTCTTTGTAGGCCAGAGAAACGAGCTCCGCGTTCTTGTCAAAGAAAAGCACGCGGGAGCCGGTTGTTCCCTGGTCAATAGCGCATGATGTACTTCTTTTCCATTTTCTGACCTCCTGATTTGTTTGGTATTTAATTTGGCCTCCAATCCGGATGCAGAGACCATATTGTGATTCAAAAAACACACGAAAACAAAAGCAGCTCACACAGCGTCCGCAGCTTACGCCATTATTCTCAGGATTCTATGCGGTTATTGGGTTCCTTAATTATTTCGACCGTTGTCAAAAATCTTCTAAAGACAACGGTATTCGTTCAAATTTCCACAATTTCCGGGAGGACCAGCGCTTTATTGGTATATACATACGTACTTTAGTTTGTGCTTTACTATAGCACACTCTAATTGCGTTTTCAATGAGCAATTTCCAATATTTTGTATTTTGTATAAAATGGCAGGGCGTTCGCCGGCGTTTCAAAAAAGCCGGCGCTTTTGGAGATATGCTTCAGTTTTTATCGGGAAACATCCGATAATATAGAACGTACAGCCCTTTTCGGCTTGGGAAGGCGGTTCCCGGCGAACGAACAGACGTCACCGCAGTCGTCGTACTGGTCGCCGGGCAATGCAGGGCGCCGCCGAACCGCCAGGAAAGCAACTCCGCCCAAAGCGAAGCGCACAGCAAAACACCCGGACCGAAGCCAGGCGGTCGGGATGTAATGCCGAGCGCCAAGCAAAAAAAGAGTACGGCACCTTTGGCGAAATTTGCGCGCGCCCTGCACCGCCTCTCAAAATATCAATGCCGCAGGTCCTTATAGGGCCTGCGGTGTGCTTTTTGTGAAATATCGGCCGCCAGGTTCGTTTTTATCCGTTTCCGCACCGTTATTGCCCCGGCAATTCCCGGTTCAGCCGCTGCGCCCGCTGCAGGAGCCGCGCTCTCGTGTTCAGGCGCGGGTCGTACACGCATTCGGTCCACAGCTTTTCCTTGATGCGGCCCACCCGTTTCCCTGGTCCGATGCCGCAGGCCTCCATGATCTCGGCGCCGGTGATGTCCAGCGCGTCCACCGAAAGGGGCGTACCGTTTTTTTGCATGTCCACGATGATGGATCCCCATTTATGTATGAAGAAATCGGGGCGCGCCCCCGCGCGCGACCCAAGTATGTCGGCACAGCGCAGCCACAAGAGGTCGCAAGCGGCCTCCAGCCCCATGCGCGCAAAACGCAGGCGCACGGTGTTCTCCCGCGCGCTTCCGTCCAGGTCGAACATGTGGTCGGCAATAAGCGCGCAGACGCGGTCCACCAGCGCCTTTTTCAGCCGCAGGCCGTCCTGTCCCAGCATCTCCCGGGCCAGTTTGACGCTCTCCTCCGCGTGGTCGTAAAAATTGCCGTCCCGCTCGAAGGCGTGCGGCTTGCCCACGTCGTGCAGCAGCCCGGCCAGCCGCAGATGCAAAAGGGGCGGGGTGTGGCGGCAAACGTACATGTTATGGCGCAGAACATCGTGCGCGTGAAACTTGTTGGGCCGGTAATAGCCCTTTCCGCGCTCCAGGTGGGGCAGAAGATACGTGAACGCCCCCAGCTGGTTTAAAAGCTCCAGCCCGCGCAGGCAGGCGTCCCCGTCCGCCTTTTCGCGCGGGGTATACATCGCGTCGCTGAGCAGTATGCGCGAAAGCTCCCCTGCCTTGCGCTCGGGCACGATGTCCTTCAATAAACGGACATTCCTCTGCGCCGCCTGCCAGGTCTCCTCCTCGATGGCAAACCCCAGCTCGCAGGCCAGCCGCACCATTCTGAGGATCCGCAGCGCGTCGTCATTAAGCGTCACATCCGCGGCAATGGCGCGTATGCGCCGCTTTTCGATGTCCGCGCGCCCGCCGAAGGGGTCGATGAGCTTCCCGCTGCGCACGCCCAGATACAGCGCGTTTACGGTGAAATCCCGGCGGCCGGCGTCCTGTTCCAGGGTCACGCCCTGCCGTATGCTGTCCGGCCGGTGCTGGCCCCCGGCGCCGTAGCTCTCCGACCGAAAAACAGTGTGCTCAACCACCGTCCCGTCCGGCAGGTCGACGCGCACCGTGCCCAGCGCGGCGTTGACCACCGTGGCCCGCATCCCGCTTTTGCCGTCCGCGAGGCGCACGACGTCCTCCGGCGCGAGCGAAGAGCACGCGTCGATTTCCAGCGGAGGCAGGCTGAGCAGCGTGTTGCGCACCCAGCCCCCCACGATATACAGCTCCTGCCCTGCCTCCGCAAATGCCCGCGCGAGCGGAGCGATCTCCCTGGGGCTTTTTATCACTTCCTGTAAGTCCCTTCAAAAACGTACTCGGCCGGGCCGGTCATCAGCACAGTCCCGTCCTCGCGGTACTCTATGGTAAGCGCGCCCAGCTCCAGCGCGGCTTTTATCTTCCTGCCCGTGTGCCCCAGCGTGTACGCGGCCACGGCGCTGGCGCACGCGCCGGTCCCGCATGCCAGCGTGGCCCCCGCTCCGCGCTCCCACGTGCGCACCACGATGTTTTCGCTGTCCAGCACCTGCACGAAGTCGACGTTGGTCTTCTGCGGGAAAAGCGGGTGCGTTTCCAGCGCCGGCCCGTCCGCAAATAAATCTATTGCCTCGATGTCCTTTACGAACACGACGGCGTGGGGGACGCCCATGCGCAGCGCGCAGACGCCAAGCGTTTTGTCGTTGACCGTTATGGCCTCGTTCAGGGCCTTGGGCTCGCTCCCCGCCATGGGGATGCGCACGCGTTCGAATTCGGGCCTGCCCATCTCCACAGCCACGGCCGGGCCGGGCACCAGCGCGGGGCGGATGATGCCGGCCGGGGTCTCCACCTTCATCTCCGTCTTTTTCACAAGGCCCCGGTCATACGCGTAGCGCGTGAGGCACCGTATCCCGTTGCCGCACATCTCGGCCTCAGAGCCGTCTCTGTTGATGATGCGCATCCGGATGTCGGCCGAATCCGAGGGGGAAACGAGTATCAGGCCGTCGGCGCCGACGCCGATGTGCCGGTCGCACATCCTCCGGGCCAGATCAAAGATATCCAGCATGCCCAGATGCACCCGCTCTATAACGATGAAGTCGTTGCCCAGGCCGTGCATCTTCGTAAACGGTATCATGCAGCCACCCCTTTTTTGGTTCGTTGTTTAAATTATACCTTTTTTGCAAAAAAAATGCATCGCTCCACTATACAAACATTCCTTTGTTCCGTATCATATTAGCAGGCAGCAAGGGCGCCCATCCTAAGGTATCGGAGAGTTTACTGACATGCTTTTTTTTATCGTCAATCCCGTTTCGGGGCACGGCCGGTCGCTCCGCATCATGGACAAGCTCTGCAAATACCTCAACGCGCAGGGCGTTGAATACAAAACGGCGTTTTCGGTGCGTCCCGGCCACATCGTGAAGATCGCGCGGGACGCGGCGGCCGCCGGATACGAAACCATCGTGGCGGTAGGGGGCGACGGCACCATCCGCGAAGCGCTGGAGGGCATGCACGACACGGATTCCGCGCTGGGATTCATACCGGCCGGGTCGGGCAACGACTTCGTAAAATCGCTGGGCATCCCCAAAGACCCCATGGCCGCGTTAAATATAGTCCTTGCTGGGGAGCGCCGGACCATCGACGCGGGACAGATTAACCGGCGCATGTTTCTGAACTCCGCGACCATCGGCTTTGAC
The DNA here is from genome assembly GCA_040766645.1 of Christensenellales bacterium. Taxonomy (GTDB): domain Bacteria; phylum Bacillota; class Clostridia; order Christensenellales; family UBA1431; genus UBA1431. Next base: position 143,647 of record JAXGQA010000001.1, read on the forward strand.
GCCGAGGTGGTCGCGCGCGCCCAGCGCCTCCCCGTTTTGCGAGGCTTTGCGTCGTATTTCATCGCGACCATTATCACCCTCCTCAAGCTCAGGCGCAAGCGGGTCACGCTGGAGCGCGAGGACGGCGCCGTTTCCCATCACGACGTGCTGCTGATAGCGGTGTGCAACGGCCGCTATTACGGGGGCGGGTTCAAGGTAGCCCCGGAAGCCGAGCTGGACGACGGGCTTTTCGACGTAATCCTGGCCGAGGGGTTCACCCGTCTGCGCGCGCTCAGGATGCTTCCCAAATACGTCAGGGGCACACACCTGAACAAGCCGGCGCGTGGGTTGTCCCACTTTCGGTGCAAAAACCTGAAACTGCGCACACACCGGCCGGTCACCGCCAACGCGGACGGCGAAATTTCAATGGAAACGGAGCTTAGCTTCGCCGTCAAACCGGGAGCGGTCCACGTCGTCGTGCCGGCGCAGGCTGGTTAAACGGAGCGATTCGTACTATAATGGATACGGAAAGCATCGGAGGTGTTGGAATGGATCGGGGACAGGCTCGCCGCAAAAAGCGCGCAGGTTCGCGCAGAACCTTCAGGTTTTCGCGCCGTATGGTCTTGATCTTTCTCATCGCCCTCGCCCTTATCGCCGGAGTGGCGTTGTTTTTGTGGCCCCGGAACGTGGACCTGGCCGCGTCGATTGTAAAGCTTCCCTTTTTGCTGGAGGACACCTACGCCACCCACGACCAGGGAATCGTATATTATAAGGACGGCGCCGTCCACGCGTTGAACACGTTGGGCGCGGAGCTGTGGGATGCCGACTGCCCCGGCCAGAGCATGAAGGTTTCCGCCTCCTCCTCTCTGATCGCCGTCTACTCCCCCTCCACAGTCAACGTTCTGGACAGCAAGGGCAAGGCTCTTTTTTCGCGTGAGTTTTTGGGGACCATCCAGCGCGTGGCCGTATCCGAATCGATGGTGTGCGTATTCAGAAAAACAACGCAAAGCTCGGACATCACCGTCCTGAATGCGTCGGGCGGGGAGGTGAACACCATCGACATGGGCGCGCAGGACGCCGTGGCTTTCGGCACCGACGATACCGCCGGGGTCTTGTGGGTCCTCGCGCTGGACACGTCGGCGTCGGTACCCGTCACCCGCCTGTCCATCTACAAAGGGGGCAGCACGATAAGTGGCCTTATCACGGTAGACACGCATCTGGTGACCGGCGCGCTGTTTTCCGGGGACCTCGTTTACCTGCTTGGCTCGACCCACGTTCTCTGCTATGATTACAAGGGGAACCTCGTGTCGTCGCAGCTCGTTTATGGCTGGAACATAGAGGATGCCGCGATGCAGAGCGGGGGCAAACCCCTTCTGGTGCTCACCCCCGACCGGGACCAAAACACGGGATATTATAAATACCCGGCCGCGCGGCTTATCGCCTACGGAGACACCGAGTCGATACTGTCCCTGCCTCCCAACTGTTTCGACGTCGTTCTGGGCGCGGGCCGGATATACTGCTTCTCCTCCGACGCCGTGCACGTCTTTGGAACAGGCGGCAAATGGGAGGCGTCCTATCCGCTGGGGAAGAACGTCGACCGCGTGGGCAGGCCTTTCGGGGGCACGCACATACTGGCCTTCGCGGACAAAGCGTGCTACCTCGTCCCCCTGCCGTAGCACGAACTGGATTGGAGGATAACCGCCGATATGAATCTGCTGGACCTGCTGATTATCGCCATAATCGCATTCTCTGTCGTTTCGGGGGCCGTGCGCGGGTTCACTTTGACCGTGCTGCGCTTCGCCTCGTTCTTCGTTTCCGCGTTCCTCGCCTACCTTCTCTACCCCGTGCTGGCCCGGCTGCTGGGTTCGACCGTATTGAGCGCGCTGCCCATATACATCGAGGGGAGCGAATACATAAACAACGTCGATCTTTCCCACCAGCTGGTCAGCGCTCTATCCCCGGCGCAGATAGATTCGGTCGTGCAGAACGCGAACCTCCCTGCGCCCTTTTCCACCGCGCTGCACGATAACATCGCCAACCAGTCCCTGGCCTCGCAGAACGCTGCGACGCTGGGGGACTACTTTAACATCACCATCACCAACGTGTTGCTGGGGCTTGTGTGTTTCCTCGTGCTGTTCCTTCTGTTCCGGCTGATACTGGGCATCGTGATAAACACGACCAACTATGTCACCCGCCTGCCGGTCTTAAAGCAGTTTAACGCCCTTCTGGGCGGGGCGCTCGGGCTGGTACGCGGAGTGCTGATGGTGTTCGCGCTGTTCCTTTTGGTGCCGGTGCTTACTATCGTGATGGGCGGGGACACGGTGACGCAGTACATAAACGGCTCGTTGCTTGCGCCCTTTTTCAGCAACGCCAATTTTCTCCTGTCCTTCATCGGGGGCGTATTGTGACCTTTTGTTTCACGTGAAACACGGAGACTTCTCATGTATCATTCCGTCGTCGTCACCGTATCCGATATGGCCGCCGCCCGGCGCTTCTATGAAGCGGTGCAGGTCCGGGTCGTAAAAGCGTACGGCCCGCTGGCCCCACGCGTGCTGAACAGGCGCATGCAGGAGGCGGACGCCGGGAAAGCATGCGGACCGTTGTTTGGCGCTTTCTCGACGCCGGCCTTACGCCGGAGGAAACGGCATCGCGCACCCGGCACCCACTGGAATTCGTGATAAGCTGTATTTGAAAAGCCGCCGGTTCAAGCAGGCGGCTTTTTCTTGTACTCTATTGTTTCACGTGAAACAAACTTATTCGCCCTCCAGAAAGGCGTATATTCGCTCGATGTCCTCGCGGCTGTAATATTCAATGGTTATTTTGCCCCGATCCACAGTGCCCGCTATCTTTACACGGGTCCCCACAGCCGTCTGCAGGCGCTCCTGCATCTCGTCAAGCTCGGGCGCGAGGCGTGTCCGCGCTATTCTTTTTTGTCCCGGGGCGCTTCTTTGCTTCAGCGCCTCCATCTCACGGACCGAAAGCCCCCGCTCTATGGCGGTATTGGCCATCCATGCCTGCAGCTCCGCGTCCTCAATGCCGGCCAGCGCCCGCGCGTGGCCCGCGCTCAGCGCGCCCGACCATATGTGCTCCTGTATGTCGGGCGGGAGCGACAGCAGCCGCAGCGCGTTGGCGACCGCGCTCCTGCTCTTGCCGAGGCGCGCGGAAGCCTGCTCCTGCGTCAGGCTGTATTCGTCCATCAAAAACCGGATACCGGCCGCCTCCTCCAGCGGGTTCAGGTCCTCGCGCTGGAGGTTTTCTATAAGCGATACCTCCACCTCTTCGCGGTCTTGATAGTCGGTCACTATGACCGGCACTTTTTCAAGGCCGGCCATCCGCGCGGCGCGCCAGCGGCGCTCCCCCGCGATAATCCTGTACCGCGCACCCGTTCTCTTTACGATAAGCGGCTGTATCACGCCGTGCACCGCGATGGATTCGGCCAGCTCTTTGAGCGCTTCCTTATCGAAACGCTTGCGGGCCTGCGCCGGGTTGGTGTCGATGCTCCCGACGGGCGCCTCCAGCACGCCAGCGCCCGGATGGGCCTGCGTTTCCTCCTGCGGCTCGGCCGGCCCGATAAGCGCCTGAAGGCCCTTGCCCAGCCCACGCTGTTGTTTGGCGCTCATTACGAAGCCTCCTCGTTGTTCTGGATTATCTCCTCGGCCAGATATTCGTACGCGCGGGCGCCGGCGCACTGCGGGTCGTAAAGCATTATGGGCTTCCCGAAGCTGGGCGCCTCCCCCAGCCGGACGTTTCTCGGGACCAGCGAACTGAACACCTTGTGCCTGAAAAACGCCTTCACCTCGTCCACCACCTGCACCGACAGTCGGGTGCGCGGGTCAAACATGGTCAGGAGCACGCCCTCTATCTCAAGGCCGGTGTTCAGGTGCTTTTTGACCAGCCGTATGGTGTCCACCAGCTGGGTCACGCCCTCCAGCGCGTAGTACTCGCACTGTATGGGCACGATGACCGTATCGGCCGCGGTCAGCGCGTTCACGGTCAGCAGCCCGAGGGAGGGAGGACAGTCCATCAGGATATAGTCGTACTCCCCGCGCACGGCGTCCAGCGCTTCCTTTATGACGTACTCGCGCTTCTCCATGTGCACCATCTCGACCTCGGCCCCGGCCAGCTTTATGGCCGACGGGACCGCGAAAAGGCCCTCAATCTGTGTTGCCTGCACAGCTTCTTTTATGTTCGCTCCGTTTATCAGCACGTCGTAGACCGACAATTGCGCCTTCTTTTTATCGATGCCAAGGCCGCTAGTGGTGTTCCCCTGCGGGTCCGTATCCACGACCAGCACCCGCCTGCCCTGCAGGGCCAGGGCCGCGCTGCAGTTCACCGCCGTCGTCGTTTTCCCCACTCCGCCCTTTTGGTTGGCCACGGCCATCACTTTGGACAATGCCTCTCACTCCTGCGTTTCATTGAATATATCAATTATATGATATATTCCAATCGACAACAAGGAAAAAAGCCTGTCCAGCCAGCCATATGGCGCGAACAGGCTCCTTTCCAGGGCAGCATTTCCCCCGAAGGCTTACTTTATCTCCCTTCCTTTATATTCTTCGCCTTTCAGCTTTTTGACGATCACGATTTTTATCTCCACGGCCTCCCCCAGATCCTTGGTAGCCACGCTCGCATTCACGCCCTGGTCGTTAATCTGCTTGACCGTGCTGCGTATGGTGTTGACGAACAGGCGGTAATCACGGTGCAAAAGCCGGACCTTTGCGCGCTTGGCGTCGGACGCGGCCTCCTCCACCGCGCGCTCGACCAGCGCTTCGGTCTGCTTGACCGATAGCGCGTTGTACGCCGCCTTCTGCGCGATTTCCAGCTGCTTTTTTTCGTCAGCCAGCCGCAGCAGCGCCCGGACGTGCCGTTCGCTCAGCCCATTCCGCTCCGCGAAGTCGCGGACCTCCGGCCCGATCCGCAAAAGCCGGATTTTGTTGGCGATGGTGGACTGGTTTTTCCCCAGCTCGCGAGCAAGCTCCTCCTGCGTCATCCCGTGGTCGCGCAGTATCTCGAAATAGGCCTGCGCCTCGTCAAAAAAGCTCAGGTCCTCGCGCTGGAGGTTTTCGACGATGGCGATAAGCGCACTCTCCTTTTTGGGCGTGGGCAAAACGATGGCGCTTATCTGGGCCAGGCCCGCTTTTTTTGCGGCCCGCAATCTCCTTTCCCCGGCAATAAGCTCATACTTGTCCCCGCTCAGCCTGCGGACAGATATGGGCTGGAGCAGGCCAAAATGCCGGATGGATTCAGCCAGCTCGTCCAAAGCCTGCTCGTTGAACGTGCGCCTCGGCTGGGACGGGTTGGGCATGATGTTCTCCAGGGGTATGCTCACAAGCTTCTGCCCGTTCAAGCCCTTGTCCTTCGAGCGCTTGTCCTTTCCGATATCCATCAGATTCAGCATGCTGCTCTCCCCCTTAAAAAAAGATGCATAGAATTATTCTATGCATTCCTTCTCTATTCCTTTATAAACGCAAAACTCGTACGTTTTCGTTAAACGTTCCTGTTTAACGCCTGTTTATTCGCAATATTACCCTGTTTCGTGCTTTTTCGCTATGACAACGGAGACTTTACGGGCTTGCCCGGCCGCCGCGGATAGGCATTCGGCGTCTCCCTTTCCTTTATTGCCACCACAAATCTGTGCATGCGTCCCGGAACCCCGGCGGGCAGCACGCTCGCCCCGCCTCCGCCCAGCAGCGTCAGCGCCTCCGACGCGGCGTCCGCCTCGGCCTGCGCCCCTTCCCCCTTGAACGCTATGAGCCGGCCGCCCACCCGAAGCAGCGGCAGCGCGTATTCATACACCACACTGATGGGCGCGAGTGCGCGGGCCACCGCGGTGTCGAACGTCCCTCTGTATCGCGGGTCCCGTCCGGCCTCCTCCGCGCGCAAATGCACGGCCTCTGCGTTATCCAGTCCCAGCGCCTCGATGGTGCCGCGCAGGAAATCCACCCTCCTTTTCAGGGAGTCCATCAGCGTGAAGCGGACGCCGGGCAGGGCGATGCTCAGCGCAAGGCCGGGGAAGCCCGCGCCGCTCCCGATGTCGCACACCCGCCCGGCCCCTTCCAGATGCGGCAGGGCGGACAGCGAATCGGCAAAACTTAAAAGCGGGGCATCCGCCTCGCCGATGGCGGTCAGGCCCAGCGCGGGGTTTTGCGCGTACACCCTTTGGTGGAAGGCAAAAAGCTTATCCAGCAGCGCGTCATCCGAAGGCCGGCCCATTTGATGAAGGATGCCGCCCAGTGCGGTTTTAAATTCGTTCCCGTTCATGCCTGGCTCCCCTCCCGCCGCAGGCGTTCCAGCCAGACCATTAAAAGGGCCACGTCGGCCGGGGAAACGCCGGATATCCGCGCGGCCTGCGCCAGCGACCGGGGCCTTACGGCCTCCAGCTTTTCCGCCGCCTCGGCGCTCAGGCCGGCGATTGCCGCGTAATCGAACGTTTCGGGTATGGTACGGGCCTCCATGCGCCGCAGCCGCTGCACCTGCCGCCGCTGCCGCTCGATGTACCCGCCGTAGCGCAATTCTGTTTCGACCTGCTCGCACACCTCCGGCGCGAGCGCGGGGAGGCTGTCCCGGAGGGCGCAAAGGTCACCGTAGCCGATGCCGGGGCGTTGGAGCAGCTCGCGCACGCCGGCCCCGGCCGCGACCGGCGGGTGGCCGTGCTCTGAAAGCAGGGCGTTGAGCGCCGGCGTGGGCGGCAGCACGCATTTTTCGAGACATTTAAGCGCCTCCTCCACCGCCGCGCGCTTTTCCTCCATCCGCGCGTACCGTTGGCCCGACGCCAGCCCGATGTCGTATCCGACAGGGGTCAGCCGAAGGTCGGCGTTGTCGTGGCGCAGCAGCAGGCGGTATTCGGCCCGCGAGGTCATCATGCGGTACGGCTCCTCCGTCCCCTTGGTGACCAGATCGTCTATCAGCACGCCGATGTAGCCTTGTGACCGCGACAGCACGACCGGGTCCCTGCCCCGTATCCCCCGTGCGGCGTTGATGCCGGCCATAATACCCTGCGCGGCCGCCTCCTCGTAGCCCGACGAACCGTTCACCTGCCCGGCGAAGTACAGCCCTCTTATCGTCTTACATTCGAGCGTCGGATGGAGCGCCCGAGCGTCGATGCAGTCGTAAGCGATAGCGTAGGCGCTGCGCATGATACGCGCGCGCTCCAGGCCAGGGATAGTCCTGAGCATCTGGACCTGCACGTCCTCGGGAAGCCCCGAAAAAAGCCCCTGCAGATACATCTCCCGCGATTCCAGCGACTCGGGCTCCACGAACACCTGATGCCGCTCCCGGCCGGGGAAGCGCAGCACCTTTTCCTCTATGGACGGACAGTACCGCGGCCCGGGCGCACCGCCCCTGCCCAGCGTCATCGGGGACCGCTCAAGGTTATCGCGCACCAGCCTGTGCGTTTGCGGGTTGGTATAGGTGAGGTAGCTGGGGGTGTCGCCCCTGTTGGGCGCGTCGGTCAGAAAAGAGAACGCGCGGGGGACGGCGTCGCCCTCCCAGCGTTCCATGCGGGCATAGTCCACCGTATCCGCGTGCACGCGGGGCGGCGTGTCGGTCTTGAACCGTTTCAGGGGCAGCCCGGCTTCGAGCAGCGCGTCGGTCAGATACACGGCCGCGCGCAGGCCCCCCGGCCCCCCCGGGGTACTGTATGTCCCGCGGAATATTTCGCCGCCCAGGTAGACGCCGGTGCAGACAATGACGGCTTTGGCTTCGTATTCCGCGCCCTCGGCCGTTTCCACGCCGCGCACCCGCCCGCCTTCCAGCAGGATACGCTTTACCTCGCCCTCGTGCAGGTGCAGACGCTCCTGCGCTTCCAGCATGCCGCGCATCACCCGCTGGTATTTGAGCTTGTCCACCTGCAGGCGCAGAGAATGCACGCCCGGGCCTTTGGAGGTGTTGAGCATGCGGCTCTGGAGCATGGCTGCGTCGGCGGCCAGGCCCATCGCCCCGCCCAGAGCGTCCAGCTCCCGGACCAGCGTGCCCTTGGCCGTGCCTCCCACCGCCGGGTTGCAGGGCATGAGGGCCACGGCGTCCAGGCTGAGGGTGAGCGCCAGCGTGTCGCAGCCCAGCCGCGCGCAGGCCAGCGCGGCCTCGCAGCCCGCGTGTCCCGCCCCTATCACGATGCAGTCGTATGTCCCCGCCCTGTACGCCACGTCCTTTCCTCCTATTTCCCGATGCAGAATTTCTCGAACACGCGCTCCAGGACTTCCTCGTCCACCGTGCGACCGGTGATCTCCCCCAGCGCGTGTGCGCACTCGGCAAGGTCTATGGACACGAGGTCAGGGGGCAGTCCGTTCATTGCGCCGTTATGCGCCTCCATCAGGCTTTGCCGCGCCCGCTCCAGCGCGTCCTTCTGCCGCCGGTTCGCGAGAGTGACGCCGGACGGCGCGGTCCCCAGCGCGAATTTTATCAGCCGCTCGCGCAGCGCATCCAATCCTTCCCCGGTCAGCGCGCTGACGCGCAGCACGTCCGCTTCGGACAAGCCCAGTTCCGCCGGGTCCGCGCGGCCGATATCGCACTTGTTCAAAAGCACCATCCGTGCGCGTTCCCGCGTGCCCTCGGCCAGGACGCGGTCTTCCTTTTCAAGCGGAGGCGCGGCCACCACCAGCGCGAGGTCCGCTTCCTCGCCCGCCCGGCGGGCGCGCAGCACGCCCTGACGCTCGGCCTCGTCGCCGGCTTCACGTATCCCCGCCGTGTCCATGAATTCAAAGGGCACGCCGCCGATATCGACGCGCTCGGTCAGCACGTCGCGGGTGGTGCCGGCCTGCGCGGTCACGATGGCGCGCTCGGCGCCCAGCAGCGCGTTATACAGCGTGGACTTCCCCACGTTGGGGCGGCCGATGATGGCGACGCGCACGCCTTCATTGAGGAGCATGCCGCCGCGGGCCGTCGATAAAAGCGCGTCCATTTCCCCCAGCAGGCGCGCGGCCCCCTGGGCCACGGTTTGAGACGTTTCCGCCTCCGTGTCGTGCTCGGGATAGTCCACGCACGCCGCTATGTCGGCAAGGAGGCCGGTAATGCCGTCCTCCATGGCCCTTATCTTTTGGTACAAACCCCCGCGCAGGCGCAAGAGCGCAGCTTGCGCGCTTCTTTGCGTCCGGGCCGAAACCAGCTCCATCACCGCCTCCGCGCGGCTGAGGTCGATGCGCCCGTTGATAAACGCGCGGCGCGTGAATTCCCCCGGCTGCGCCATCCGAAGCCCCAGCCTCGATAAAAGCCCGAGCACGGCCTCCACGCCGGCGGGGGATGCGTGCAGATGCAGCTCGGCCACGTCCTCGCGCGTGTAGGTCCTGGGCGCCGGCATATAAACGGCCAGGCATTCGTCCAGCACCCGCCCGTTTTCCAGCACCTCGCCGTACACGAGGGTGTGGGGTTTTTCAAGCGCTTCCGGACGGCTGAACACCGCCCGCAGGGCCTGGCCTGCGCGCGGCCCGATGATGCGGACCACGCACACGCCGCCAGCCCCGGCGGCCGAAGCGGGCGCAAATATCGTTTCGGCATAAGAGTCCAATGGTACACTCTCCCGCGTTTCTTTGCTAATCATCGCCTGAAAAAACGGAACTGCGCCGCCGGCGCAGTTCCTCTATCCTGTCCCTGCCCGGCGCTTGCGCGTCCCGGCAAAAAGGCATCCTTTCTCACTTGGGCTTGATAACGACCCTGCGATAGGGCTCCTCCCCCTCGCTGTAGGTCGTAACGTACTCGTTGTTCTGGAGGGCCGCGTGCAGCACGCGCCGCTCATAGGGCTTCATAGGCTCTAAGGACACGCTCCGGCCGGTCGCCCGCGCGCGGCTCGCGTACTTGGTCGCCAGCCGCTCCAGCGTACGCTGCCTCTTGCTCCTGTAATTCTCGCTGTCCAGCATGATGCGCTTATATTCGCTCGCATTGCGGTTGGCCGCCAGATTCGCAAGGTACTGGAGCGCGTCCAGCGTGTCCCCGCGGTACCCGATGAGCATCCCCATGCTGTTGCTTCTGAGCGTGAGCTTGTAGCCGTCCTCGGTCTCGGTTTCCTCGATGTCCACCCTGGCGCCCATCCGTTCACATACGCCGACGATAAAGTCGGCCGCTTTATTCCTGCTGCTGCTTTGCTTTTTGACGGCGGTCACCAGCGCGGGCTTTGCTCCCAGTCCGAAAAGTCCCTTGTTCCCTGTCGACTCGACGGTTATCTCGGCCTCGTCGGCGGTGACCCCCAGCTGGCTCAGCGCGTTCTCCACGGCTTCCTCTACAGTTTTGCCGGTTCCCTGAACCCTCTCCATCAGTTACCCTCCTTCTTGTCGTCGGGCAATTCCCTGGTATCCTTCTTCTTCAAAAATGGCAGCTTGAGTCTTTTTTCTGTCCTTGGCGTTCCCTCTTTTTTCCTGAAATATGCGTTCATAGCCACCTGCTGGACTATGGAGATCATATTGGAAAAGGTCCAGTACATCGCAAAGGCCGCGCCGCTCACCGCGCAGATGTACACCGAGAACAGCGGAAGGCCGTATTTCATGAGCTTGCCCTGCTGCTGTATCATGCCCGACCTGGCCTGATAGACGCCCATGAAATAGGCCGAAAGCCCGGATATGAGCGGCATCAGGAACCAGCCGTTGGACTGCTTGAACACGACGCCCAGCTGCGCGAAAAAGTTGGTTTCGCCGCCGAAGTCATACAGCGCCTTGGTGGACTGGATGGCCGCTTCATAGTTGAAGCCCGCAGGAAGGCTTGCCTTGAGCGCAGGCGTGGACTGCAAAATGTTGTTGAACTCCTGCGGGGACGGCAGAACGTTGGTCGTATGCTCTATGAAGGAAAGCGCGTCGGGCTGCCAGATGTTCTTGATCCACAGGAACGAGGGCAGGTGCACTGTCGTGCCTTCCCGGGCCGCGTTGGCCACCATGTTCACCAGCTCGGTATTGGCCAGGGTCCGTACCGCGCCGAAAAGCGCAAACAGGAAGACCATCTGCAAAAGCAGGGGCAGGCAGCTGGAAAACGGGTTCACGCCTTCCGATTTGTACAGTTCCGCTATCTTTTGCTTTTGCTTGTCGGGGTTGTTCGCGTAGCGCTCCTTGATCTTATCCATCTTGCCCTGGAGCCCGGTCATCCTGCGCATGGACAGCCGCTGCTTGATATCCAGCGGCAGCATCACTGCTTTCAAAAAGATAGTCACAATCAGTATGGCCAGCACGTAATCGTTGGTGACCGCAGCGTACAGCCATTTGATGGCCTCGCTGAAAAAACCTGCGATAAAATTATTATAGAAAAAGTCCAACGTCCGTTTCCTCCCAATAGTGTCGCTCTGCTAAAATCCGCCGCCGTCGTCTGCCCCCTTTACGGCACCGGGTCGTATCCTCCGCGGCTGAACGGGTTGCACCGCAAAAGCCGCCAGGCAGAAAGCCCAAGCCCCTTTATGGGACCGTGCTTTTTTATCGCCTCCACCGCGTACTGCGAACAGGTCGGGTAGTATTTGCAGGTCCTGGGAAGCGAGGGGGAAATATGCTTTTGATAGAACCGGATCATACCGGTGAGCACGCGCCTCAACGCTACGCCTCCTCCCTGTACAAGCCGGACTTTTGCAGAAGATACCGCATCGTTTTCTGAATCTCTGCAAACGATACGCCGGCCAGCGAGGGCCGGGCGATGAACACCAGCCGGCACCCGGGCACAATTTTATCGATCTCCAGCCGGAACGCCTCCCGCATCCGGCGCTTAATCAGGTTGCGCGTGACGCTGTTTCCGACCTTCTTGCTGACGCAGAAGCCGGCGGCCGTTATCCCGGCGTGGGGCGGGATGAAAAGCAGGAGCATCGTCTTGGAGCCTTTGGCCTTTCCCCGCCGATAGACGTATTGGAACTCACGGTTCTTTTTGAGCGAATACCTTCTGTTCACGCTTTCGCCTTCCCGCCGCCGGCTTTCAGCCGGCATAAAAACAAAGGCCGTTCCCGGCCTATGCTGAAATAACTTTTCTTCCCTTGCGCCGCCTGCGGCTAAGGACAGCGCGTCCAGGCGTTGAGGACATTCTGGAGCGGAAACCGTGAACCTTTTTTCTCTTTCTCTTTTTGGGCTGATACGTTTGCAGCATGCAATACACCTCTAATTTTCCCGATAAGCGCAAAAAAAGCCTGCGCATCGCTTTTTCACATACACACGAAGTATTATAGTCGATGCGCTTTTTCGTGTCAATAAAAATGCGGGCGCAGTCGGAAAATAAGGCCTTATCTCAATTCGTTATAAGCATTGCACCCACCCCTCTTATTTGATATTATAATGTACACGTGTATGGTGTGCAGGACCATCCGATTATACTATGATGTATACCTTTGCAATATGTGGATAACTGTGTGGAAAACCTGTAAGAGCTGTGGATTAACCCTCTTTTTCCTGTTTTTCCCGGCGGTCGGTGCTGGAATAATCGGATGGAAGCGTTGTTTAAAATGTTGAGACGGTCATCAACAGCACCAATAAGGCTGTGAGATACCATTTTAATGCATGCATAAAGGGTCGTTACCCGGTAACACAAACCCTTTTTTTATTGAAGGGAGGCGGCAGGCGCTATGACAAACCTCGATGAAATCTGGCAAAAAGCGCTGGAAAAACTGAGATTGGAAGTGAATGAAGGAAACTTCAATTCCTATTTCAAAAACATAACGCCCATCCAGATCATCGACGATGTACTGGTGCTCGAGGTCCCCTCCGACCTTTTGCGCAATATCATCAACCTTCGGTATTCGGTTGTACTCTCCAGCGCCGTGCGCTACGCGGCCGGCCGGGAGCTGGCCGTCGAAATGATCCTCCCCTCCGAGAGCTCGGCGCTGGGCGTGCAGAAAAGGTTTGTGCCCCCGCGTTTCTCCGCGCCGGAGCGGCCGCTTCTGAATTCGAAATACACGTTTGATACGTTTGTGGTCGGTAATTCCAACCGCTTCGCGCACGCGGGCGCGCAGGCGGTAGCCGACCGTCCGGGCACCATATACAATCCGCTTTTCATTTACAGCGGCTCAGGCCTTGGAAAGACCCACCTGATGCTGGCCATCGGCCACCAGATCCTTCTGAACGACCCTGCCAAGCGGGTGGAATATGTTACCAGCGAAACGTTCACCAACGAGCTGATACGCTCCATCCAGAAGGGCACAAACGAGGAATTCCGGCAGCGGTTCAGGAACGTGGACTGCCTGATGATAGACGACATCCAGTTCATCGCGGACAAGGAAAGCACGCAGGAGGAGTTTTTCCATACCTTCAACGCGCTGCACGAGACCAACCGCCAGATCGTCATCACATCCGACAAGCAGCCCAAGGAGATTCCCTCCATAGAGGAACGCCTCCGCTCCCGGTTCGAATGGGGCCTCATCGCCGACATTCAGCCACCCGACTACGAAACGCGCGTGGCCATCCTCTTTAAAAAGGCGCAGGCTGAGGACGTTTCCATCACCAACGAGATACTGTACTTCATCGCGGGGCAGGTGGAGAGCAATATCCGCGTGCTGGAGGGCGCGCTGAACCGCGTTATAGCCTACGCGACCCTCAACAACTGCCGCCCGACCATCGAAATAGCCCGGGAGGCGCTCAAGGACTTTTTTTCAAACCGCAAGAAGCAGATAACGCCCGACCTCATCATGCAGGTCGTGGCCGAGGAATATAACGTAAAGGTCGAGGACCTGGCCACCAAGCGCCGCGACCGCGAGATATCCAACCCGCGTCAGATTTGCATGTTCCTTATCAGGGAAATGCTGGGAATGTCTTTGCCCAAGATAGGGGACCTGTTCGGGGGCCGCGACCATTCCACCGTGATGCACGCGTGCAAGGAGGTATCCGCCTGCATACAGGAGGACACGGCCTTCTCCATCAAAATAGACGACCTCCGGGATCGCATACGGGAATGAATCCCCAGCCTTTGCACAGACAAACCCGTCTTTTGCACCGCGCTTCCACACCCGGGAAACACTTTTTTGCACAGGCGAAAATGCTTGTCTGACGGGGCATCCGGCTGGTTTTTCACACTCTTAACAGGCCCTACGACGACGACTTCTTCTTATTAAATACTATTACGGCAACGCCAAGGAGGCACACCGATGCGCTTTACATGTTTACAAACGGATCTGATGGGCGCGATACAGACCGTATCCCGAGCCATGGCGGCACCCCGGTCCACACTCCAGCTTCTGGAGGGCATCTTTCTGAAAGCCGAAAGCGACAGCCTTTGGCTCAAATGCATGAATATGTCCCTGGAGATAGAAACACGCATATCCGCGTCCGTGACCGAGGAAGGCCAGCTGGTGCTGCCCGGGCGCCTCTTCTCCGAGATCGTCCGCAGGCTCCCCTCCGACGAAGTAGAGATACGGACCGGGGAGAACGCCGCGGCCACCATCTCCAGCGGCACATCCCGTACAACGCTGCAGGGAATGCCCGCTTCCGAGTTCCCGTCCATGCCTTCCTTCAACGGGGCCGAGCCTGTCCTGCTGGAGCAGGCCATGCTCAGGGACATGATCAGAAAGACCGTGTTCGCCACCGCCCACGACGAAACCAAGCCGGTACTGACCGGCGCGCTGCTCGAACTTCATGAAAACGCGGCCCTGATGGTGGCGTTGGACGGGTACAGGCTGGCGTTGCGCCGGGAAACGCTTGCGGCCGAGGCGCAGGACTACAGGGTAGTAATCCCCGCGCGCTCGCTGAACGAGATCGCCAAGGTCCTGGGCGACGAGGGGGACACCGCAATGTACGGCGCATCCGGATACATGCGTTTTACGATGGGGGAGACGTCGGTCATAACGCGGCTGCTGGAAGGTGAATTTATCAAATACGAGCAGATCATGCCCAAGGAGTACACCACGCGGGCCATCGTGGACAGCGGCCTTTTATGTGCGGGCATCGAGCGCGCGTCCCTCCTTGCGCGGGAGGGGCAGAACAACCTCATACGGCTTTCCGTATCCGAGGACGGCATCGCCATCACGTCACAGTCCGAGATCGGAAACGCGTACGAGAGCCTGCCCTGCGACTTTGAGGGGAAAGAGCTGGAAATCGCCTTCAACGCAGCGTATCTGCTGGATGTCCTGCACGTTATCGAGGGCGAAAAGGTGATGCTGGACTTCAACAGCAGCGTCAGCCCGCTGGTCGTGCATCCGCTGGATGGGGACGCCTTCACCTATCTGGTGCTGCCCGTCAGGATATATTGATAAAGAAACGGACATGCGGCGCTTAAAACAGCGCCGTTTGGTTTGCTTGGGGAGAAAACGCCTGTATGTACGTCGAACGGATACAGCTCCGGGATTTCCGGAACTATGCCGGACTGGATATCCAGCCGGTCAACGGCCTGAACGTTTTTTACGGCCGGAACGCGCAGGGGAAGACCAACGTTTTGGAGTCGGTTTATTTTTGTGCGCTGGGGAAATCGCACAGGGGCGCGCGCGATGCGGAACTGATACGCTGGGGGACCCGCGAGGCCCGGGCGCGCGTGCAGGTGCGGCGGGAGGGCCGTCCAGGTGCGGTGGAGATGCGCGTGACCGAGGGCGGCGCCAGGCGCGCGCTGGTGGACGAGGTTCCCATTACCCGCAGTGTCCAGCTGATGGGCGCGCTGCTGGTGGTGATGTTCTCGCCCGAGGACCTGAATCTTATCAAGGACGGCCCGGTCTGGCGGCGCCGGTACATGGACACGGTGCTGTG
This sequence comes from Christensenellales bacterium, assembly GCA_040766645.1. Taxonomy (GTDB): domain Bacteria; phylum Bacillota; class Clostridia; order Christensenellales; family UBA1431; genus UBA1431. The sequence goes on from JAXGQA010000001.1 coordinate 159,240, forward strand.
CCAGATAAAGCCGTCCTACCTGCACGACCTGCAGGTATACAACCGTGCCCTGCTGCAAAGAAACCGCCTGCTCCAGCGGCGGGAGACTGGCGCGCTGGAAGGGTTCGACCTCCAGCTGGGCGCGGCGGGAATCCGAATCGGGGCGGCGCGCAAAAAGCTTGTGTCGATGCTCGCCGAGGTCTGCGCCGCCGAGCACGCGGCGTTGAGCGGGGGCGAAACGCTGGGCTTATCTTACCGTCCGGGGTTGGAGGCGAACGCGGCGGATGCGCAGGCGTATCTGGACGCGCTGCACAAAAGCCTGCCGGCAGACCTGCAGCGCGGGCACACTACCCGGGGGGTGCACCGCGACGACGTCGCCATCGAGGTCGCCGGGCGGGACGCGCGCAGATTCGGCTCGCAGGGCCAGCAGCGGAGTGCCGCGCTGTCCCTGCGCCTCGGCCAGTGTACGGTGATGGAGCGCGTGGTCAAAAAGCGGCCGGTGCTGTTGCTGGACGACGTGCTGAGCGAGTTGGACCCGGTTCGGGTCAGCCGTCGTTTGCGCGGGCTTTCGGGCAGGCAGGCGCTGATGACCTGCACTGCGCCCCTGAAGGATACGGGGGCGGCGCCGTTTGCCGCGTTCTCGGTGCAGGAGGGAACAATAAGGCGCGCGTGAGCCTGATTTGCGTTTGCCTTCTTTATAAATTTTCCAAAATAGAGTATAATTGAGGCATGGAGCAATGGTCTCCCGTGATTCAGGATCCCCGGGGCCGGCCGTACGGTGCCGGAGACGGCGGGGAGCCGTTTTATGTATGGAATAAAACAGTCGGAAAGGAAAAAGCCATGGTTTTGCATATTGGCGGGGATATGATCGTAGCAACGGAAAACATCGTTGCCATTATCGATGTGGATACGGCAAACGCATCCAGGGAAATGCGCCTTTTTTTTAACGAGATAAAAACGGAATACGAGAAAAGAAATGCTGAGAGTTGCAAATCCTTCGTCATAACCAGCGATTTCCGCATGAGAAGGCGGAGCCTGCGGGGCGAAGCCCCCGAAAGGAAGAGCGTCATATACTGCTCCAACATTTCCTCGGGGACGCTTTTAAAGCGCTGCGGTTTCGTTGATAAGATAAACGGATAGTTATTTGGGAAGGGAAATTTATATGGGCGAAGAACGCCGGGCAACAGAGCATAAAGAAACATACGACGCGTCACAGATACAGGTACTCGAGGGGCTGGAGGCCGTGCGCCGCCGTCCGGGCATGTACATCGGCTCCACCGATGCGCGGGGGCTCCACCATTTGGTCACCGAGATCGTAGACAACAGCATAGACGAGGCGTTGGCGGGGTACTGCGATACCATAGACGTCGTTATCAACCCGGACGGCTCCATCACCGTGTCCGACAACGGACGCGGCATCCCGGTGGACATCCACCCGCAGGCCGGGAAGCCGGCGCTGGAGGTCGCGCTGACCATGCTGCACGCGGGCGGAAAGTTCGGTGGGGACAGCTATAAGGTGTCGGGCGGGCTGCACGGCGTGGGCATGTCGGTGGTCAACGCGCTTTCAAGCTGGCTGGAGGTCGAAGTAAAGCGCGACGGCAGGCGCCACTGGCAACGCTACGAATACGGCGAGCCGGTTACGGAATTGGAGGTTCGGGGGGAGTGCGGGGCCGATTCGGGTACGACCATAACGTTTATGCCCAACGCCGAGCTTTTCGAGGTGACGTCGTTTCAGTACGAGCTTTTGAAGATGCGCTTCAGGGAGATAGCGTTTTTGAATAAGGGCATTACCATCTCCATAAAGGACGCGCGTCCCCAAGAGCCTGTTTCCAGTTCCTTCTGTTTTGCCGGAGGCATCGTCTCGTTCGTCAAGTATTTGAACAAGAACAAAAACGTGTTATTTGACGATCCTATCTACATTACCGCCAAGAAGGATACCGCGGCGGTGGAGGTGGCGCTCCAGTACAACGATACCTACGTGGAGGGCATACGGACCTACGCCAACAACATTGCAACGGCCGAGGGCGGGACCCATCTTTCGGGCTTCAAGAACGCGCTGACCCGCGTGGTCAACGACTACGCGCGCAGGAACGGCATTTTAAAGCCCGCGGACAACAACCTTTCGGGCGAGGACATCCGCGAGGGCCTGTATGCCATCGTCAGCGTGAAGCTGATGGAGCCGCAGTTCGAGGGCCAGACAAAAACCAAGCTGGGGAACAGCTAGATCCGCACGCTGGTGGATTCGGCGGTGGGGGAGGGGCTTTCGGCTTTCCTCGAGGAAAACCCGGCCATCAGCCGGCTGGTGCTGGACAAATGCCTGACGGCGTCCCGTGCGCGCGAGGCGGCGCGCAAGGCGCGCGAGCTGACCCGAAGAAAGACGGTACTGGAGTCCTCCTCCCTTCCCGGCAAGCTGGCCGACTGCTCGGAGAAGGACCCCGCGCTCTGCGAGATATTCATCGTGGAGGGGGACAGCGCGGGCGGCAGCGCCAAGCAGGGGCGCGACCGGCGGTTCCAGGCCATACTTCCCCTCAGGGGAAAGATCCTCAACGTGGAAAAAACGCGCCTGGATAAGGTCCTGGCCAACAACGAGATACAGGCCATGATAACGGCGTTCGGCACTGGCATCGACGAGGACTTTACGCTGGAAAAGCTGCGCTACGACAGGATCATCTGCATGACCGACGCGGACGTGGACGGGAGCCACATCCGCATCCTGCTGCTGACCTTCCTGTACCGGTATATGCGCCCGCTTATAGAGATGGGGCACGTGTACATCGCGCAGCCGCCGCTTTACAAGATTACCAAAAACAAGACCGACACCTATGTATACAGCGACGAGGAGCTGGAAGAAAGGCTCGGCGAGATAGGCCGGGACGGCATCACGCTCCAGCGCTTCAAGGGCCTGGGGGAGATGAACCCGGAGCAGCTTTGGGAAACGACCATGAACCCCGAGGAGCGCACGCTCCTTCGGGTGTCGCTGGAGGACGCCATAGAGGCCGAGGAGATATTCACCATCTTGATGGGCGACAAGGTCGAGCCGCGGCGCGAATATATCGTACAGAACGCCAAACTGGTCACCGCGCTCGACGTTTGACGCCGGGCCGGCTGCCGCAGGAGTGATAATTTTTTGGAAGCCATAAGCAAAAGCATAATACCCATCGACATCGAGCAGGAAATGAAGAAAAGCTTTATTTCCTATGCAATGGCAGTCATCATCAACCGCGCACTGCCCGACGTGCGGGACGGCCTCAAGCCGGTGCACCGCAGGATACTCTATTCCATGAGCGAGCTGGGGCTGACCCCGGACAAGCCGTTCCGCAAATGCGCGCGCATCGTGGGCGATGTGCTGGGCAAATACCACCCGCACGGCGATTCATCGGTGTACGACGCGCTGGTGCGCCTCGCGCAGGACTTTTCCACGCGGTACATGCTGGTTCACGGGCACGGGAACTTCGGGTCTGTGGACGGCGACTCGGCCGCGGCCATGCGCTACACCGAGGCCAAGTTCGCGCCCATCGCCATGGAGATGCTCAGGGACATCGAAAAGGAAACGGTGGACTTCATCCCCAACTTTGACGAAACGCTCAAGCAGCCTGCCGTGCTCCCTTCGCGGTTCCCCAACCTTCTGGTCAATGGCAGCGGCGGCATCGCCGTGGGCATGGCCACCAACATCCCGCCGCACAACCTCGGGGAGACTATCGACGCGGTCATCGCCCAGATCGACAACGAGGACATCTCCATCGACGAACTGATGCAGCACCTCCCCGGCCCGGACTTCCCGACCGGCGGGCTTATCATGGGCCAGTCGGGCATACGGGAAGCGTACATGACCGGCCGCGGCAAGATCGTCAACCGCGCGCGCGCCGAGATAGAAACCTACGGCAAGGACCGCGCGCGCATCATTGTCACCGAGCTGCCATATCAGGTGAATAAGGCGCGGCTGGTGGAAAAGATCGCCGAGCTGGTCGGCAACAAGCACCTCGAAGGGGTCAGCGACCTGCGCGACGAGTCCGACCGCTCGGGCATGCGGGTGGTTATAGAGCTTAAAAAGGACGTTAACGCCAACGTCGTTCTGAATTATCTCTATAAGCACACGCAGCTTCAGGAGACCTTCGGCGTCATCATGATCGCGCTGGTGGACGGCGAGCCGAAAGTTCTGACCCTCAAAGAGCTTATCCACCATTATATACGGCACCAGTTCGACGTCATCGTGTGCCGCACGACGTTCGACCTCGAGCGCGCCCGCGCCCGCGCGCACATACTCGAAGGGCTGGTTTTGGCGCTGGACAACATCGACGAGGTGATAGACCTCATCAAAAAGAGCCCGTCCACGCCGGATGCGCGCGAGCGGCTGATAGCCCGCTTCGGCTTTTCGGAAAAGCAGGCGCAGGCCATACTCGAGATGCGGCTGCAGCGCCTGACCGGGCTGGAGCGCGAGAAGATAAACGAGGAGTACGCGGGCCTGCTTAAAACCATCGAGCACCTCGAATCGGTGCTTCAAAGCGACGAGATGGTCCGGGGCATCATCAAGGACGAGCTTGCCGAGATACGCAAGAAATATGCCGACGCACGGCGCACGACCATCGAGCCGGCGGCGGACGACATCATACTCGAGGACCTGATAACGCCCGAGGAAATGGTGGTCACCCTCACGCATTTCGGGTACGTCAAGCGTTTGGGCGTGGACACGTACAGGAGCCAGAAGCGGGGAGGTAAGGGCGTGGCCGCGCTGTCTACCCGCGAGGAAGACTTCGTCAGGACGCTGTTTATCACCTCGACGCACAGCCACCTTTTGTTCTTCACCAACATGGGCCGCGTGCACCGGCTGCGCTGCTTCGAGCTGCCGCTGGCCGGGCGGCAGGCGCGGGGCACGGCTATCGTGAACATGCTCCAGCTGGCCGGCGGGGAAAAGGTGACGGCCGTGTTCCCGGTTGAGCCCGACGGCGGCGTCGGACGGTACATGGTGATGGCTACCCGCCGCGGCATGGTCAAAAAGACGCGGGTGTCCGAGTTCGCCAACATCCGCAAGGGCGGCCTCATCGCCATCGGCCTCAACGAGGGGGACGAGCTGATCCGCGTTCTGATGACCGGCGGCAACGACGAGCTTTTGCTGGGTACGCTTAACGGGAAGTCCCTGCGCATGCACGAAAAGGACATACGGCCCATGGGCCGCACCGCCCATGGCGTGCGCGGCATATCGCTGTCCAAGGGCGACGAGCTGGTGGACATGGCGCTGGTGGTGCCCGGCGGGCAGGTGCTGGCCATAACGCAGAACGGTATGGGCAAGCGGACCGACGAAAGCGAGTACCGCCTCCAGCAGCGCGGGGGCAAGGGCATCAAAATCATGAACATCACCGAGCGCACCGGCGGTCTGGTGGCCGTGATGATGGTGGACGGGACCGAGGAGCTTATGCTCATCAGCATGGACGGGACGCTCATCCGCATGAAGGTGGACGACATCTCGGTCATCAGCCGGGACACACAGGGCGTGCGCCTGATGCGGGTGGACGAGGGGACGCAGGTGGTGTCGGTCGCGGTGCTGGAGGGCGAGGACGACAACGGCGAGGACGAGCTGGAAAAAGCTCAGGAGCAGAGCGAATAAAAGCGATAAAAAAACCTCCTGTTGCGGGATGACCGCGGCGGGAGGTTTTTTTATGCTGAGATTTTGCAGCACTATCGTGTGAGCAATAAGTAAACGGACAGAATCAGAAGCAGCACGAATACCCGGAGCGAAGGTGCTTAAGGATAATTTAACAGCGTATTTTTTATGCTTGTTTTTTTCCGTCCGGCGGGGCGTTCTATCGGCGGTTTATTGCTTCCGCGTCCCCTTCTTCAAACTGTATGCCGTTGCAGGCTCCAGCGGTCCGTATCGTCCGTTTTGGGGTGGAGGTGGACGCACGCTTCCCATAAATTCATGGGACAGCCTCCTTATGGGCATCGAAGGCATGAAAAACGGTTTTGCCCGCTTTTATATCACCGCGATGTCCTTTGTCGGCACATAGCCCTTCACGCCGCTTATCCACACCGTATAGTAGCTGCCCCGGACCTGTATGATGCTCACGTACGCGCCGGCCTTCAGCGTCAGCTTTTTAGCGCTTTTCGCGCTGTGGTCGGCATAGATGTAGCAGGTATTCCTGGCCTTGCCCGCGGCCGAGAGGCGTTTGCTGTTCATGGAGGCGTTCCCGGCCGGTATGTAACCGGTCTTGCCGCTTTTTTTCATCTTGTAGAAGCTCCCGGCCACCGACAGGGCGGTAAAGGTGCTGTTCTTCTTCAGCCTGAGGACGACGCGGCTGGAGGTGGAGGTGGAGGCGTAGACCGGGGAGGCTGCGACGGCCCTGCCCGTAACGTTGAGGCTCTTTTTGGTGCTTTTGGGCGCCCCGCCCTTCAGCTTCCCGGAAACGATGTCCATCTCGCTGCGGGGCACGAAGCCAACCTGTCCGTTTATCCAGCAATTGTAATATTTGGAGGATACCCACACGATAACCGCCGTCTGGCCCGCGGCCAGCGTCCGCAGACGGGTGCCGGAGGTCGATTGCGACTTATAAAGCCAGGTGGCCCGTTTCACCTTGCCGACGCCCAGCATATAGTTTGCGGTAGGGTAGGGGGCGATGGAGCCGGACGTCACCGAGACCGCGCTGGCGGGCACGTACCCGGTGTAGCCCGAATCTATGACCCTGAAATACTTGCCCGAGCCGCCGTAGACCGTTATCTGCTTCCCGGAGTTCAGGGTCAGAAGCCTGGTGCCGGAGGAGGAAGCGGTCGCGTAGACGTAAGTCTTGGTCTTTGTTTTGACCGTCCCTATCGACGGCAGGCCGGAAGAGCCGGATACGATGACGAGATTGCCGCTGTATACATACCCGGTGACCCCGGAGACCGATACTTTATAATAGGTCCCCGAAGCGCCGATGAGGTCGACCAGATTCCCCGCGTTCAGCGTCCGCAGCTTTTTGCCGGAGGAGGAAGCGGTCGCGTAGACGCAGGTCGTGATCCGTGCCTTGGCCACGCCGTTCCGCTTGACGGCGGGCGTGGGCGTGCTCCCCGGCAGGCTGACGCTTTCCTTGTGCACGTAGCCGATAAACGTGTTGCCGCCGGAATCCCTGGCGCTGGCCTTGTAGTAGCTCCCGAAGGTGCCGTAAATCTTTATCTCCTGCTGTGCCGAGAGCCGGAGCAGGGAAGCCTTTGAGGCCAGCGTGGACGAGTACAGGTCGACCGCGCTTTTGGCTTTGCCGGTGGTCTTGGCGCCCGCTTTATCGTATTTGAGCAGCGTAAAGGACGGGTCGGCGGCGTAATACTGTGCGGTGGACGCACCCACAAGGTCCCCGTAATACGACGAGAAGATGGAAAGGGAAGACTGATACGCTTCCTGAGCGGTTACGGTCTTGTTGGCGTCGGCGTCAGCCGCGTAGCTGCCGTAACGCCCCAGCCCGTCGGTGAACGCGCGGGTGAAAAAGCCCATATCGTCCTCGCCCATCGCTTCGCCGTAGGATACCTCGGAGCCGGAGGACGCCGTGAACACGACGTAGGAGGGCTGGTTCAAAAGCGCGCGCTCCACCCTGCCCGAGCCGGCGAAAGGCTCTAAAAGCGCCTGCGCAAAGCTTTCCTGGTCCGTGGCCGGCACATCTTTGCTCTGCACAGAATCCGAAGCAGAGGGGGCCGATTCCGCCGACTTGCCTATAATACCCCCCGAATAACAGCAGTCCAGTATGACCACCTTGGTTCCGGGTACCTCGCGCAGCGCCGCCTCCAGGTCGTTCACCGTCAGGTATCCGTCGGAGGAGCCGTCGGAGAGAACGATGGAGGTACCGCCGGATGTGGCCCCGTGGCCGCTGAAAAAGAAGATGGATACGTCGTTGGCGTCGGCGCCGTAATAGGGGCTGGAGGTGCTTCCCGTGTTCAGCAGGCCCAGGAGGGTGCTCCGGCCGATGTTGGTTCGGATGGTCATCGCGCCCCTGGCGCGGCTGGTGCCGTCATAGGCTGCATTGCTGAACACATAGCCTGCCTCATGGGCGTCGTTGAGCGTGCCCGGCGCCAGATCGTTATAGGTACCGGCATAGTCGCCGCAGCCGACGAACAGCCCGCGCCAGGTGACCGGGTCGGCGGCCGCCCGCGCTCCCCCGGCGGGAACGGCGACGCCGAATACTGATAAAAGCAGAACCAGCGCAAGCAACAGTGCGGATTTTTTCATACGGTGGACCATGGTCTGAACCTCCTTAAATGCCCCCGGTTTACAGGTCGATGCCCAGTACCTGCTTGACGAGTATCCCGATCCCGAACGACAGAGCGGCAACGCCCAGGCTGATTGCCGTCATCTCTGCGAAGCGCCGCCTGAAGGGCAGGTCCTTGGCGACCGAGATATAATAATTGAACGCCGCAATGATGAGCACCACCATGCCAAGCATGATAAGCAGCGCGGGAAGATACGATTTCTCGGGCAGCACCAGGAAGGGCAGCACCAGCAGCGCCACCGTCACCAGGTAGGCGATGCCGGTATAGAACGCGGATTTTTTCGCGTTCTGGCCGCCCTCTGAGCGGGAGGAGAGGAACTCGGACGACGCCATGGAAAGCGTGGCCGATATCCCCGTGATAAGCCCGGCCAGCGATATGAGGCTGTTGCTTTGCATCGCGAACGCAAACCCCGCAAGGCTCCCCGATATCTCCACCAGCGCGTCGTTCAGCCCCAAGACCATGGAGCCCACGTATTGCAGGCGTTCCTCGTCCAGCATGGCGATGAGCTGCAGCTCGTGCCGGGCCTCGTCCTCGTATATGCCGTGCGCCTCCGGGATCTCGCGCATCATTTCCTCGTAAAGCTCGGGTGAAACCCCGCCCAGGGCGTTCAGCCTGGCTTCCATCCGCTTGATGGTGAACGTAAACCCGAACAGCCGGGACAAAAACGTATACCACAGGACCTTTCGCTTTATGGGTTCCGCCGGCTTGCTGGTGTACTTATACCATATCTGATAGTGGTTCTGCTCCTCGTCAGCTATTTTTAAAAGCGTTTCGCGGTTGTGCTCGTCCCTGACCTTGCCGGCAATGCGCCGGTATATCGCCTGTTCGGTGAGCTCCAATGCCTCGATTTCAAGGAGCATGCGCCGCAATGCGTCGCTTACCATGGGAAAGACCTCCTCTGTCAGGCCTCTTTCTGTGGATAACCTGAGAAAAACTGTTGATTACTGGTCCGAAAACCGGTAAAACTGTGGATAAAACCGCATTTGGAACAATATGTCAACAGTCCCCGAACGGGACCGCCGGGTTTTGTGAAAAACCCTGGCCGGAATAATATGTTAATACCCGTTTTGGAGGCTGAATACACAGGAAAATCCAAGACACACCGAACAGGTCGTGCGCACCGCCCTCGCCGGTAATGCCCTAAACGTTGAAACGGAAAAGCACGACGTCGCCGTCCTGCATCACGTAATCCTTGCCCTCCAGCCGCAAAAGCCCCTGCTCCTTCACGGCCTGCATGGAACCGCAGCGCATCAGCGTCTCATAGGGTACGATTTCGGCGCGGATGAAGCCGCGCTCAAAGTCGGTGTGTATTTTGCCGGCAGCCTGTGGCGCGCGGGTACCCCGCGATATGGTCCATGCCCGCACCTCCTTGGGTCCGGCCGTCAAAAAGCTTATGAGGTCCAAAAGTGCGTACCCCTCCTGCACCAGCCGGTCAAGCCCCGACGCCGTAAGCCCCGCGGCCTCCAGAAACTCGGCGCGCTCCTCCATGGGCAGGGAGGCGATCTCCTCCTCCAGCCGCGCGCTGATGACAAGCACCCGACTGCCCTCCTTTTGGGCAATTTCCTCAAGGCTTTGCACGAGGGGGAGGGAGGCGCCGTCGGCGATGTCGTCCTCCCCGATGTTGGCGGCGTACAATGTGGGCTTGGACGTCAAAAGGAAAAGGGATTTGATCAGATCGGCCTCTGCGTCCGTCTGCGCGAAGGTGCGGGCGGGCTGCCCGGACTCGAGGTGCGCGTACAGGCGCTTCAATGCCTCCAGCTCGTCCTTTACCTTCTTTTCGCCGCTTTTGGCCTGCTTGCCCGTGCGCTCCATCCGCTTTTCCAGCGTTTCCATGTCCGCGAATGTCAGCTCGAGGTTGATGGTCTCCACGTCGCGCGCGGGGTCCACGCTTCCATCCACGTGCACGATGTCGCCGTCGTCAAAGCACCGGACGACGTGCACCAGCGCGTCCACCTCGCGGATGTGGGACAAAAACCGGTTGCCCAGCCCCTCGCCCCGGCTGGCGCCGCGCACCAGCCCCGCAATGTCCACAAACTCGATGGCGGCGGGGGTCACCTTTTCGGGAGCGTACATCCTGGCCAGCGCGTCGAGGCGCGGGTCGGGCACCGCGACCACGCCGACGTTTGGTTCTATCGTACAGAACGGATAATTCGCGGCCTGCGCCCCGGCGGCGGTCACGGCGTTGAAAAGCGTACTCTTGCCTACGTTGGGCAGGCCTATAACACCCAGTTGCATGCGGCTGTCTGTCCTTTCCTGGTAAAAAACGTTTGATACAGCATCATTGTACAATACCGCCGCGGGACAGGCAAACGGATTCGCGCTCCGGCTTTGCGTTTTCGCAAATTTTTCGGCATTAAGGTTTTTTGCCGTAGTATTTTGAGATATAATTGTTAAGGTCCATCGGAGCGGGTAAAGGGGGAAATCTGTTATGGGTATTTTGGAAGCGGCCGTATTGGGGATCGCACAGGGGCTTACCGAATTCCTGCCGGTGAGCAGCTCTGGGCATCTGGTGCTGGTGCAGAACATCATTGGCGTGGATTCCGGCTCGGCGGCGTTTTTGTTCTTTGACACCATGCTGCATCTGGGCACGCTGTTGGCGGTCCTTATCGTGCTCTGGCGGGACGTCGCGAGCATACTCCGGCACCCGCTGGGGAAGACCATGCGCCTGCTGGTGGTCGCGACCATCCCGGCCGTCGTTATCGCTCTTTTGTTCAACGATTTCCTGGAACATGCCTTCGGGGGGGACTTCCTCGGGATATCCTTCATGATAACCGCCCTTCTGCTGGTGTTTGCCGAGCGCGTTGCGCGGCCCTCGCGCAAGTTTGCGGCCGCGCACTATGGCGACGCGCTGGCCATGGGCCTCATGCAGGGCGTGGCGCTGTTCCCCGGCGTTTCGCGGTCGGGCGCGACCATGGTCGGCGGCCTCCTGACCGGCCTGAACCGGGACGTGGTGGCGCGCTTCTCCTTTTTGATGTCCATACCGGCCATCCTCGGTTCGGTCGTGTTCCAGGCAAAGGACGTACTGGGCACGAATCTGCCCGACATACCGTGGGCGGCGGTCATCGTGGGCACCCTGGCCGCGGCGGTCAGCGGGCTGTTCGCGGTGCGGTTCATGCTCGAGTTCATCAAGCGGCACAAGCTGTACGGGTTTGCCATATACGTTTTCGTGGTCGGCGGGCTGGTGCTGCTGGACCAGTACGTGACCCATCTGGTCTTTTAACGGCCGGTTTGGCGCGGGATGGAAATTGTGGTAAAATGAAGGACGATACTCCCAAGCAGGGGACGTACACGCGATTTCCAGTCGTCGCCGCAATATCCCTGCCCGGGAAATGGACAGGCTGAAGGGAAAGATAGAGAACGATGGATTTTACCGCGCAGATCATAGATTGCGTCAAGGACGCGCTCAGGCTGAGCGCGGAGGATGTCGCGGAGCTGCTGGAAACGCCGCCCGAGCGGGAGATGGGCGACCTGGCAGTGGTTTGCTTCAAGCTGGCCAAACGCCTGCGCAAGGCGCCGCAGGCCATCGCTTCCGAGTTGAAGGACAAGGCGGTCTGGCCGGATTTCGTGGAGCGGGCCGAAGTGAAGGGCGCCTACCTTAATCTCTTTTACGATAAGGCAAAGCGCGCCCAAAACGTGCTGGAAGCGGTGCTGGCAGCCGGCGAAAATTACGGCGCTTCCCATCTTGGGCGCGGAAAGACGGTGTGCATCGACTTTTCGTCCATCAACATCGCCAAGCCCTTCCACATCGGGCATCTGAGTTCGACGGCCATCGGCAACGCGCTGTACCGCATCCACGAGTTCCTCGGATACCGCTGCGTAGGCATCAATCACCTGGGGGACTGGGGAACGCAGTTCGGCAAGCTCATCGTTGCGTACAAGCGGTGGGGGAGCAAAGAGGAGATCGAGGCGCGCTCGGTCGAGTCCATGCTGGCGCTGTACGTCAGGTTCCACGACGAGGCCGAAAAGGACCCGGTGCTGGAGGACCAGGCGCGGGAGTGGTTCAGGCGCATCGAGAACGGGGACCCGGAGGCGCTGGAGATATTCGAGTGGTTCAAAGAATTAACGCTCAGGGAAGCCGAGCGGGTGTACAAGCTGTTGAACGTGCGTTTTGATTCCTACGCCGGCGAGAGCTTCTACAACGACAAGATGAACCGCGTGATAGACGAGCTTCGGGCCAGGAACCTGTTGGTCGAAAGCGACGGCGCGTGGGTGGTGGACCTCGAAGAATACGGCATGCCGCCCTGCCTGGTCTTGAAATCGGACGGGGCGACGCTGTACGCCACGCGGGACATCGCGGCGGCACTGTACCGCAAGGACACCTACGATTTTCATAAGGCGCTCTACGTGGTCGCCTACCAGCAGAACCTCCATTTTTTGCAGTGGTTCAAGGTGGTCGAGCTGATGGGCTATGCGTGGAGCAAAGACCTCGTGCACGTGGCGTTCGGCATGGTCAGCATGGAGGACGGCACGCTTTCCACCCGGCGGGGCAAGGTCGTCTTTCTGGAGGATGTGTTGGGTCGCGCCATCGAGAAGGCGCTGGAGATCATCAACGAGAAAAGCCCGGAGCTTGAGAATAAAGAGGATGTGGCCCGGCAGGTCGGCGTGGGCGCGGTGGTCTGGGGCACGGTGAGCAACGCCCGCATCAAGGACATCGTGTTTTCCTACGACCGCGCGCTGAGCTTCGAGGGCGAGACTGCGCCGTACGTGCAGTACACCTGCGCCCGCACCACCAGCGTACTGGAAAAGGCGCCCGCGCTTGACGGGGACATCGATTATGCACAGCTCTGCGACGAGGAAGCCGGCGAAGTCGTCCGCATGCTGGAGGCGTTCCCGGCCAAAATAATTGAGGCGGCCGAGCGCTGCGAGCCGTACCTTGTGGCGCGGCACATCGTGAACCTGGCGCAGGCGTTCAACCGCTTTTATTACGAGCACCGCATCATCGGGGAGGACGCCGCGCGCATGCGGGCGCGGCTGGCGCTGGTCAGCGCGGTCCGGAGCTGCCTCAAGCGGGGGCTGTGGCTGCTGGGGATAGAAGCGCCCGAGCATATGTGAAGCTGTGAAGGAGGAATTCCTCAATGCATGATATGAAACGTATCGCAAGGGATCCCGAGGCGTTCGGCGCCGCCATGCGCAGCCGGAACGAGGAAGTCGACGTGCAGGCGCTCCTTGCGCTGGACGCCGAGCGCAAGGCGATGCTCCAAAGGACGGAGGACTTGAAGGCAAAGCGCAATGCCGCATCGCAGGAGGTCCCGCGGCTGATGAAGGAAGGCCGCCGCGACGAAGCCGAAGCCCTCAAGGAAGAGATGAAAACAGTATCCGCCGGGATAAAGGCGCTGGACGAGGCGTTGCGCGTCCACGACGAGGCGGTTCGCGACACGCTGTTAAAGCTCCCCAATGTGCCGCACGCAAGCGTGCCGGCCGGGCCGGACGAGAGCGCGAACGTGGAGGTCCGGAAGGTCGGCGCGCCGCGGGAGTTCGGCTTTGAGCCGCTGCCGCACTGGGAGATTGGCGAAAACCTCGGGATACTCGATTTCGCGGCCGGCGCCAAGGTGACCGGTGCGCGCTTCCTGTTCTATAAGGGGGCGGGAGCACGGCTGGAGCGGGCGCTTGTCAACTTTATGCTGGAAACGCATATAAAGGCGGGCTACGAGGAAATCTTCCCGCCGTTCATGGTGCACCGCAACTCCATGGTGGGCACCGGCCAGCTGCCCAAGTTTGAGCAGGACGCGTTCAAGCTGCAGGGGTCGGATTATTTCCTCATCCCCACCGCAGAGGTGCCGGTGACCAACCTCTACCGCGATTCCATCATCGAAGCGCCGCTGCCTATAAAGAACGTCGCATACAGCGCGTGCTTCCGCGCCGAGGCCGGGTCGGCCGGCCGGGACACGCGCGGGCTGATCCGCGTCCACCAGTTCAACAAGGTCGAGCTGGTTAAAATCGCCGACCCCGAAATCTCCTACGACGAGCTGGAAGCGCTCACCAACGACGCAGAGCGCATACTGCAGCTTTTGGGGCTTCCCTACCGTGTGGTTGCCCTGTCTACCGGCGACCTTGGATTCTCGTCGGCCAAAACCTATGATATAGAGGTGTGGATGCCCAGCTACGACAGGTACCTCGAGATATCGTCCTGCTCCAACTTCGAGGATTTTCAGGCGCGGCGCGCAGGCATACGCTTTCGGAAGTCGCCCAGGGACAGGGCGCGCTACGCGCACACCCTCAACGGCTCTGGGCTGGCCATCGGGCGTACGGTCGCGGCCATACTGGAGAACTGCCAGAACGAGGACGGCACCGTCAACGTGCCCGCTCCGTTGGTGCCTTACATGATGGGCCTGACAAAAATAGGAGAGTGAACGCATACATGCGCCAAACGGCCTGCGGTTGACAAGGCCGCAGGCCGTTTGATATAATCTTTTAGCGTTCACGGTGCAGGCATCGGGCGCGTGCGCCGGACATGAGGAGAGATGTCCGAGTGGTTTATGGAGCTGGTCTTGAAAACCAGTGATGCCGAGAGGCACCGGGGGTTCGAATCCCTCTCTCTCCGCCATACGAAAAACACCGGCACATATGCCGGCAGCCATATGTGGAGAAGTACCCAAGAGGCTGAAGGGGCGCCCCTGCTAAGGGTGTAGGTCGTGAATAGCGGCGCGAGGGTTCAAATCCCTCCTTCTCCGCCATCAAAGGAACCCCGTAATCTACGGATTACGGGGTTTATGTCGCTATATGAGTAGAACGCTGAAAGATTACATAAAAAACAAAACCGGTAATTTCCTGCAATGGTATTGAGGGCCGACGTATTTGAATTTTAGTGGGCCGACCTCGTTTATAACCCGGCAAAGGAGCAGCCGACACAAACTTTTCCCTGGTTTGGCGCAGAGTGGACAAAAAGGCGCGGTGTATGTATAATGTTGCTATAAATGTCGGAGGGTGTGTTATTCCGGCGAATCAGGACCAACCGAAAGTATCATCCCGCAGGGCGGACGATTTGAATGCTGATGACGCACCTTCCTGGAACGCAGGACTTCGTCCGGTAAACAGCGGCGCGGCCGGTACCCTCTGCTATAACCTGTGGTAAATATACGGTTTGCTGCAGGTATTTTTCTGACGATATCACATTCTCCGGCCTCTGTACGCGAGTCGTTGTTGGAAAAGCTGAGCCAACGTCGGGATATTAACGTTGTCTGCAACAGGAAGGTTTAAATATGAAAAAACCCATACGGAATTTTTAAGGAAATTTCTCCCCATGCCGGCAAGGGCCATGCATAAAAGATTCGATAGCCTGATGGCCGCCGCCGCGGAGGAAAGAGGGCAGATGCTGCTTCTCGCAAAGGAGCTGCAGGAGCTTTCCGAGCGGCAAAGGCTGCTGGAGAGGGAGCTGGAAACCATTAAAAACAACGGTGTTCAAGACAGCATCGAAATCCTGGAAAGACTGAACAAGCTGGATACCGCTGTCCGGATCGAAGGGAGAAAGACCTCGGCCCAGAACATTGCCCGCAATATCCCCAATGCGAGCATAAAAAAACAGCTCTGGGAGCTGGCCGGCGCACAGACTGCGGAGTATGTGGCCCGGAAAATGGTTAAAACAGAGGCTTTTTCCAGCGAAAAAGAGCTGCTTGCCCATGCGGTCGGGCTGGCCGGGGAGGGTCTTTATCTGGAATTCGGCGTGTTTTCGGGCAATACCATCAACCAGATAGCAGAACTCCGGCCTAACCATACCATATACGGGTTTGACAGCTTCGAGGGCCTTCCGGAAACATGGCGCACCGGCTTTGCGCAGGGCATGTTTGCCAAACCCGAACTCCCGCCGGTAAGAGAGAATGTTTCGCTGGTGGTAGGCTGGTTTAACGATACGCTTCCGTCCTTTGTTTCGGAGCATAAGGAGAATTGTGCGTTTATTCACGTGGACTATGATTTATATTCGTCTTCGAGAACGGTTTTTCAGGGCCTTCACGACCGCATCGTCCCTGGACGGTGCTGCTGTTTGACGAATACTTCAATTACCCGAGCTGGCAGGAGCACGAATTCAAAGCCTTTCAGGAGTTTGTCGCCATGCACGGGATACAGTACGAATACGTCGGGTATGTGGAAGCATACGAGCAGGCCGCGGTGCGGATCGTCGCAAAGGGATGATCCGGAAGCCGGCGCCGATAAAAAGAAGCAGTACAAAAGAGGAGTAGTTCGATGCCGAAAGTATCCATTGTTATTCCGGTCTACAACGTGTGAGAAGTATCTGTGCGAGTGTTTGGACAGCGTGGTCAGCCAGACGCTGCGCGATATCGAGATCATCTGCGTCAACGACGGCTCAACCGATGGGTCGCTTGCCATAATGGAAGAGTACGCGAAAAACGACGACAGGGTCAGGGTGATAAGCAAGGCCAACGCGGGATACGGGCATTCCATGAACGTGGGGTTCGACGCGGCCACGGGAGAATACCTCGGCATCGTGGAGTCGGACGACTATGCTGAACCGGAAATGTTTGAAACGCTCTACAACACCGCAGTCCAAAACAACGCCGACGTAGTCAAGTCCAACTTCTATTTTTATTACTCAAAGCCTGAGGTAAGAAACGAATTCTTTGAGATAACTCCGGCAGAGCACTGCAATCAGGTCAAGGGGTATCTGGCATACCGCAAAATATTTTACCGCAAGCCTTCCATTTGGTCGGCCATATATAAAAAAGACTTTATACGAAAAAACGGCATCCGGTTCACCGAAACGCCGGGCGCTTCCTATCAGGATGCCGCATTCAACTTTAAAGTCTGGGCCTGCTCGGAGCGCAGCGTGTTCCTGCACGAGGCGTATCTGCATTATCGGCAGGACAACGAGGCTTCCTCGGTAAACTCCAAGGGGAAGGTGTTCTGCGTCTGCGACGAGTATGAGGAGATGGAACGCTTCCTGGACCGGCATCCGGACAAAAAAGCGGAGCTGGAGTGCCTGAAAAACAGAATAAAATACGACAGCTACATGTGGAATTACGACCGTTTGGCTGTTGATTTCAGGCCCATGTTTCTGGAAAGGATGGCAGCGGAGTTCCGGCTGGCGAAAGAAAAGGATAAGCTGGATAAGAGTCTTTTCGAACCCTGGAAATGGGACACGCTCCATCAGATAATCGCCGACCCCGCGCAATACCATCTGTTCAGGGTCAAAAGGGATGAGGAAAGGAAGCGCGCGCAGGAGATGGATGAAATACAGCGCCTCCAAGCCCAATTGGACGGCATCCGAAATTCGCGCTCGTATAAGATCGGCCGAGGCATTACGTATATACCACGCATGGGTCACCGGGGTTTGCGCGCGTTGAAAAAATACGGTGTACGGCGTACCGTCGGCCATATTGCGAAAAAAATATCCAAGAGGAAATGAGGAAAAATGGGACAGTCACCGCCTTTGTTCTCGATCGTCGTACCCGTTTATAACGTGGAAAAATACCTGGAGGAATGTCTCGACAGCGTTTTGGCTCAAACCTATGAAGAGATTGAAATCATTTGCGTAAATGACGGATCGACCGATAATTCTCCGGATATCCTGAAGAAATACGAGGCAAAGGATCCGAGGATCGTTATCGTCAATAAACCAAACGGCGGACTCTCTTCCGCCAGGAACGCGGGGCTGGACATCGCAAAGGGACGGTATGTTTGTTTTCTTGATGCGGACGACTATTTCGCGGCCAACGCCTGTGAACGGCTGTATACGGAGGTGCGGACGCACCAGCCCGACGTAATCATTTTCGGAGCACATATTTTTCCGCAGGAACCGCAACCGTCCATCTGGCTGGAGACAGTCCTTTCACCACGTACGATTTTTTATGATTCTTTCACGCCGGCCGTGCTTTTTTATGAGAACGGCTGCCGGCCGTTTGTCTGGAGAAATTGCTACGCCCTATCGTTTCTGAACGAACACGGGCTGCGTTTTGAAGAGAAGATACGTTTCGGGGAAGACCAGATATTCCAGTTCGCGGCCTTTCCTCGTGCCTTGCGCTTTGCTTTCATTGAGGACAAGCTGTACCATTATCGCTGGTTCCGCGAGGGCTCGCTGATGTCCACCTTCCAGAAGGAAGAAAAATTCCGGCAGCATATCCTCATAGTCCGTACAATCTATGACCACTGGGCCAAAACCGGCGACATCGAGCGCATGCCTAAAGAATTTTTGGAATGGAGCGTCGAGTTCTTAGCCCACGATTTCATACGCTTGCGTTTTCCCGATAAAAAGGAATTTGCCCAAAGCATCGCGCAGCTTTGGGAAAGCCCCGAGCTGAGCCTGCACAAAAAAGCGTTGGAGAGAAGACAGCAGCATATGATGGACGCGGTGCTGGGGAATACTTCGGGCTGGAAAAAGGTTTGGTTCCTGACAGTAAAGACCTTAAGAAGGATAAGGAACGTGTTTCGGTATATCCGGCACCACGGTTTCAGATACACAGTCCGCCGGATACTCAACAAATTAAAGCTTACTGGATAGACTGGGAGGACACTTATGGGAGCGAACAGCATACTTCGCTTGGACAGAAAGGATTGTACGGGCTGCGGCGCCTGTTATAACACCTGCCCCGTGGACGCGATTTCCATGCAGCGCGACGCGGAAGGCTTCCTGTTTCCCGTGGTCGATGAGGGCAAATGCACCAACTGCGGCCTGTGCAGCAGGGCCTGCGCGGCGCTGAACCCTTCGTTTGTCAATGCGAAGAACCCTGCCTGCTATGCCGTTTGGGCAGACGACGAGATACGCGAGGTCAGCTCGTCGGGCGGCATGTTCTCGCTGGTCGCCGACTATATCCTTGACAAGGGCGGGTACGTGTGCGGCGCGGCGTATTCGGACGACTATATGTCCGTTCGCCACATTATCATATCCGACAAGGCCGACCTTCCCAGGCTCCGCGGCTCCAAATACGTCCAGAGCGACACCGGGACCGTATATAAAGAGATACGCGCCCTGCTTGACGCGGATAAATACGTGCTGTTTACCGGCTGTCCGTGCCAGGTAGCCGGGATGTACGCTTTTTTGGGTAGAGAATACGAGAAGCTGCTGACGCTTGATATTGTTTGTCATGGCGCTAATTCTCTTAAGGCCTACCATAAATTCCTTGAGGAGCGCGCAAAGGGCCGTACCATAGAAAAGGTGGATTTCAGGGAAAAAAAGGTATATCGTTGGTCTACCCCCACGACCATCTATTTTACCGACGGCAGTGTGTTCAGAGCGCCTTGGAATGTATGCACATGGTATAAAGGATTTTTGAACGGCGTTATCAATCGTAATGTTTGCGGGCACTGCCCGTACGCACAGCCACAAAGGCAGGGGGACATTACCCTTGCGGACTTTTGGCAGATACATAGGTATGACCCGACGCTGGATGACAGGAGGGGGACGTCCCTCGTTCTGGTGAACAGTGCAAAAGGCGAGGCCGTGTTCAGCGACATCCGGAAAAACATGAAGTTGTGCCAAAAAGTACCCATTCAGCATGCTTTACAATATAATGGACAGCTTCACACACCGCAAAAACCGCATCCGCGCAGGTCAAGGTTTTTTGATATGCTGGACAAACACGGCTATGATAAAGCTGTTGATTATACTTTGCATGATAAATATCATGTCGGATTGATGGGATTTTGGACCAGCTGCAACTATGGCAGTATCCTGACCTATTACGCCCTGCATCAAATTATAAGGTCATTCGGCCTGTCGGTTTTAATGATAGAAAAGCCATATATCTGGGAAAATGACATAGAGTACACGGACACACATGCCAGAGTGTTTGGAAAGGAATTCTATCAAATCAGCAAACGCCGCCGTTTGAACGAACTGCGGGTCTTGAACGATCATTGCGAAATGTTCATGATCGGCTCGGACCAGGCTTGGCGGTATGAGATTTCCAAACACTATGGTTATTGTATGTTCCTTGATTTCGCGGACGACGAGAAGAAGAAGATCGCATACGCGACATCGTTTGGCGGGGAAGGGTATTACTCTACCGAAGATTACCGCCGGAAAGCCGCCTTCTATTTGCAGCGTATGGATGCGATATCGGTCCGGGAGGAGCAGGCCGTCAGGATATGCAAAGAGACCTTCAACGCGGAGGCCACGCATGTCCTAGACCCGATTTTCGTGTGTGATATGGAGAATTACGAGTCCCTGATTGCGGACGCTGATGCCAGCGAAGAAGGGGATTATATCGTCACATATATTCTGGACCCCACCCCGGAAAAGCGCAAAGCCCTGCTGGACGCGTCCAGCCGCCTAAACATGAAGCTGGTCAACATATTGGACGGGCTGCCGCTAAAATTCCCCGGGAACAAACAAAAACTGGGCCTTGACAATATAAAAGAGAACGTATCGGCTAAGGAATTCTTGTATTATTTCAAAAACAGCAAGTTTGTGATAACGGATTCGTTCCACGGCACATGCTTTGCCATACTGTTCAAAAAACCCTTTATTTCGATTGCCAATGCAAGTAGAGGGATACCCAGGTTTGTTTCGATACTGTCTCAGCTGGGATTGCCCGACCGGCTGGTATACAACGCGATGGAGATAGAAGGCAAAGATTATCTTTTTAATGACATCGATTACGACAAAGTATACGAAATACTTGAACGGGAGAAGGCGCGCAGCCTGAAATGGCTCAAGGACGCGCTGGAGGCGCCCAAGGCGCCCCGCCCGTCCGCGTATGACATCCTGAGCCGGGAAAACGACGCGCTGCGCGAGCGCATCGATAAGCTGAACGGGGAACTGGACACGATAAAGAAGGCGCTCAAGCTTCAGAAGGAAGCCGCCAAGCCAAAACCCAAACCCCAAAAAAAGAGCAAAGCCGCAAAGTTTCGCGCCAGCCTGAAAAAGAACGGCTTGCGCGCTACCCTGCGCAGAACGGTCCGCCATCTTCAAAAAAGAAAATAACCCGCGTCATGATTCAAAAAAGGCCGCGGCCATTGTTGCGGTCTTTTTTATTGTGGAGCGACAAAATTCTCCCGATTGTGCAACGTGCGGGGATATTATTTCCTGCCGCAAAATCCGAATCTCCATAAAACCTTCATAACCTTGGGGTAAGCTTGCAGCAAATCCCTCCATCCCGAAGGAAGCGGACAACATCGTGGATTCACGCCGGAAGGGACGGGAAATGTCGCGCGCACTTGCTGGATGTCCATAATTCGGCGTACAATTATGGTAGTGGATGATTTGTCCGCATATTTGAGTGCAGGAGGAACGACGGACGGCCCCGGCGGCCTTGCTCCCCCCGGCCCGGTAGCAGGGCAGGCTGTTGCGGGTTATGAAGGCGGCATTTTGAGAAACGGGAGAAGATACGGATGGAAAAAAGTTATCGCATCACCGGGATGACCTGCGCAGCCTGCGCGGCCCACGTGCAGCGGGCGGTCTCCAAAGTGCCCGGCGTGCACAGCGCTGAGGTGAATATAGCGACAGAGAAACTGACGGCAAGCTTTGACGAAACGCAGGTAAGCTTCGACACGCTGAAAAAAGCCGTTGAGGACGCCGGGTACGGCATCGACGCGGAGCCGGCCCATAAAAAGATCGAGCTGGGAGTCGAGGGCATGACCTGCGCGGCCTGCTCGGCGGCGGTGGAGCGCGCGCTGAAAAAGCTGGACGGCGTGCATTCGGCCAGCGTGAACCTGATGACCAACCGCGCGGCCGTGGAATATGACCCGGCCGTGGTCAAGCTGTCCCAGCTCAAAGCGGCGGTGACGGCGGCCGGATACACGCCCAGGGACATTGAAGTTGCGGCCGAGCGGGACGAAGCGGACCAGCGCAGGCGGCATGAGCTGAAAAGAATGCGCATCCGCCTTATCGCGGCCATCGTTTTCTCGGCGCCCGAGCTGTACATCGCCATGTCCCACATGTTTCCGGCGCTGGGGGTGCCGCTGCCCTATTTCATGAACCCGCACCATTTTCCGTTCGTGTTCGGCCTGGTGCAGCTGATACTGACCCTGCCGGTGGTCATCGCGGGCAGCCGGTTCTACCGCGTGGGCATGAAGACGCTTTTCAGGGGCGCGCCCAACATGGATACGCTGGTGGCCATCGGAACCGGCGCGGCATTCTTGTACAGCACATACGCGCTGACAGCCGTGTATCTCGGGGACATGATGTTTGCCGAGAGCCTGTATTTTGAGTCGGCGGCGGTGGTCATAACGCTGGTGATGCTGGGGAAATACCTCGAGGCGGTGAGCAAGGGCAAGACCTCCGAGGCCATCAAAAAGCTGATGGGCCTCACGCCCAAAACGGCCACCATCGTCAAGGACGGCGAGGAGATGGAAGTGCCGCTGGACGAAGTTGCCCCCGGCGACGTCGTGCTGGTGCGGCCGGGCGCTTCGGTGCCGGTGGACGGCGTCGTGCTGGATGGCGCGTCCTCGGTGGACGAGTCGATGCGGACTGGCGAGAGCCTGCCGGTCGAAAAGGGGCCGGGCAGCGAGGTTACCGGCGGGAGCATCAACGGGAGGGCCTCATCCGGTTCCGTGCGACGCGGGTGGGTGCGGACACAGCACTGTCCAAAATAATCAGGCTGGTGGAGGAGGCGCAGGGCAAAAGGCGCCCATCGCCAAGCTGGCCGACGTCATATCCCTCTATTTCGTCCCGGCGGTGTTGGCATTGCGGCCGTCGCCGCCGTTATCTGGGCCTTGACCGGCCAGGACTTCAATTTCGTACTGAACGTTTTCGTGTCCGTGCTGGTCATCGCCTGTCCCTGCGCGCTGGGGCTGGCCACGCCCACGGCCATTATGGTGGGCACCGGCAAGGGGCGGAGCTGGGCGTTCTGATAAAAGGCGGGGAAGCGCTGGAGACCACGCACAGGATAAACACCGTGGTACTGGATAAGACCGGCACGGTCACCGAAGGTAAGCCCCGGTTGACCGAGATAAAAACGTACGGGGCGCTTGATGAAAGCCAGGCGCTGAAGATCTGTGCCTCCGCCGAGCGCGGGAGCGAGCACCCAATCGCCCGGGCCATCGTGGAGGACGCGCAGGAAAAGGGCATCGCGCTTACCGAGCCGGAAGGGTTCAAGGCGGTCCCGGGGCGCGGCATAGACGCCGCGGTCGCGGGCAAGCGGGTGCTGGCCGGGAACATCCGGCTGATGCAGGAAAACGGCGTGGATACGACGGTGGCCGCCGCGGACGCGGAAGCCTTGTCCGGCCGCGGCAGGACCCTCATGTACGTGGCGGTGGACGGCCGGCTGGAAGCGCTGATGGCCGCGGCCGACACGGTGAAGCCGACCAGCAAACAGGCGGTGGATAAGCTGAAGCAGCTGGGCGTAAGCGTCGCGATGATTACCGGCGACAACCAAAAGACCGCGGCGGCCATTGCCAGGGAGGTGGGCATCGACACGGTGCTTTCGGACGTGCTCCCGCAGGATAAGGCCGGGGAGGTCAAAAAGCTGCAGGAACAGGGGCAGAAGGTGGCCATGGTGGGCGACGGCATCAACGACGCGCCGGCGCTGGTGCAGGCCGACGTGGGCATGGCCATCGGCACAGGCACCGACGTGGCCGTGGAATCGGCGGACGTGGTGCTGATGCGCGGGGACTTAAGCGAGGTGTCCTCGGCCATCGTTCTGAGCCGCGCGACCATACGCAACATAAGGCAGAACCTCTTTTGGGCGTTTTTTTATAACGTCATTGGCATCCCCATCGCCGCGGGCGTGCTCCATGCCTTCGGCGGCCCGCTTTTGAGTCCCATCTTCGCGGGCGCGGCCATGGCGCTGAGCTCGGTGTCGGTGGTGTCCAACGCGTTGCGGCTCAAGCGCTTTAAAATAAAGGAATAGACAGAGGATTTGGCATTGTGAAAAAGAAGCTCTGCGATTTAGTAAAGGAAAGAAAAATATGGCGATCCAGAAGATCATCCTGAATGTGGAAGGCATGTCCTGCGAGCACTGCGTTAACCGCATTAAGAAGGCGGTAGGCGCGCTGGATGGCGTCAGCGACGTGGCGGTGGACCTTGCGGGCAAAAAGGCGGAAGTGGAGTACGACCCCGCCCTCGCCGGGGCCGACGCGGTGAAGGCGGCCATAGAGGACGCGGGATACGACGTCGTTTAAGCCGAAAAAGGAGCGGCGGGTTGCAGGGTGCAACAGGGTCATCGACACCCAATCAAAAGCATCCGCCAGAAGACAGAGGGCGGCCACAAAACGCCCCGTGTACGCCGTGACTGTCTTAGGCGCGGGATACGGTTCCGGGGAGCCGTATGAAAGAGGGTATTAGGGCCAGGCTTTCCTCTGCCTTTTTTGGTCATCGCTGTGCGCCATCGTCCTTGTTCCAGCCTGTGCGGTACCGGGATGGGGCGATACATGGAGCAGGACCGGGCCGGAGAGCCTCGGCATGAACGCGCCATCGGTTCGAGCCTTTGTGCGCGGCAGGATTTGCGTTATACTCTGTAAAGCAATAACATGAAAGAAGGCGCAGGATGGAAGGATTCGTCAAGGACAGGGAGTACGCTCTGGGCGTGCTGAAGGAATATGTAAAAAGCGAGAGCCTGGTGCGGCACGCGCTTACGGAAGAGGCCGTAATGGCCCATTTCGCGCGGGAGATGGGGGAGGCGGACGTCCTCAAGTGGCAGATAATCGGCCTGCTGCACGACATCGACTATGAGCTGTATCCCGAACAACACTGCCATAAGGTCAGGGACCTCCTCGGACCGCACGGCTTCCCCGAGGAATACATGCGCGCCATCGAGAGCCACGGGTACCTGCTGGTCAATGACGTTGAGCCGCTGGAGACCATGGAAAAAGTGCTCTATGCCACCGACGAGCTGACCGGGCTGATAGCCGCGACCGCGCTGATGCGGCCGGGTGCGAGCATACTTGATCTTGAGGTGAAGTCGGTGAAAAAAAAGTTCAAACAAAAGGGGTTTGCCGCTGGGGTGGACCGCGAGGTGATACTGCGCGGAGCGCAGATGCTGGGGATGGAGCTGGACGCGCTCATCGCGCGGACCATCGAGGGCATGCGGTCGGTCGCACGGGAGATCGGGTTGGCCGGAGAGGACTGAACGGGCATTTTTCGGGCCGTATTCCGTTTGGAGTACGGTCTTCTTTTTTATTGAATAAAGGGTGCTGTTAATTTTCCGTATTGATTTTTTCGTAATGGCAAAGCAATCGGCATACGGCTGGCCAACGGGCGGGAAGCGTACGCGGACGATGTCATCTCCTGTGCCGACGCCTACGCGACCCTGACCCACATGCTGGAGGACGTACAGGGCCAAAAGAAGCGGCTGGAGGAGGACGCCATATCGATGCGCATCAAGCGTTTCCCCCGAGGCTGAGGGTAAGATGGAGGTTACCGACGTGGTGACGCCCATGACCTATGTCCGGTATTGCGGCGCGTGGCGGGGCGCGTGGATGACGTGGCCGGTACGGGGCGAAGGCATCCCCCGGTATTATCCCGGCGTGCTGCCCGGACTTCAAAACTTCATTATGGCCGGCATGTGGACCCTGCCGCCGGGAGGCTGTCCGGCGCGGGTACCTCGGGCAGATATACGGCCCACCGGCTGTGCCTCCAAAAAGGCATTGGGTTCAGGACTTCCTGACCGGCAAAAAAGCGGCCTCCAAAAACTTTGGAGGCCGCTTTTTTTGCGCTTATGTGAGGCTCTTTTCCCATTGGCGGATGGGCCGGCGAGAACGCCGGGCGCCTTTTCCTGAGCGAAGGGACGGTCTGTAACACCATCGGGCCATAATTGGGCAAGCTGATTTGAAGGGCAGTACCCAACGGGCCATCTTTTACTGCAGAAACCGGGGCTGACCCCCGGCTACTTCGCGTGCTCGCCGGCCAGCAGGGCCTCGAACGCGCGCACAGGCAACGGCCGGGCGAAATAGTACCCCTGCGCGAGGTCGCATTGAATCTCTTTAAGGAAAACGGCCTGCATTTTCGTTTCCACGCCCTCGGACACCACCTGCAGATGGAGCTGCTTGGCGATGTCCACAAACCCTTTGAGGATGGTCTGCTCCTTGGCCGTGAAACAGTCAATGCGGAAAAAATCCTTATCCAGCTTCAAAACGTCCACCGGCAGGTCTTTCAAAGCGTTCAAAGAGGAATACCCGGAGCCGAAATCGTCCATGGAGATGGTCAGGCCTATGCCTTTGAGTTCCCCGGCGATGCGGCTTATCTCCACGCTCCGGTTGATGAACGCGCTCTCTGTCAGTTCTATCTCAAGAAAGCCGGGGGGGACGTTGTGTTTGCGGATGATACTGTCCACCCGTGGAATAAAGTCGGGGGTCATCAGATGTACACGGGAGAAATTGACCGAGACCGGGACCACCGGCGCACCGGTGTCCAGCCACCTGCGCACCAGCGCGCAGACCTGCTCGAAAACGAAGTTGTCCAGCTCTACGATAAACCGGTTCCTTTCGAACAGAGGAATAAAATCCGACGGCGGGAGCAGCCCCAGCGTGGGGTGCTGCCACCTGACCAGCGCTTCCGCGCCGACTATTTTGAAATCGCTAAGCCTGTATTTGGGCTGGAGGTGTATGACGAAGTCCCCGTTCTCAAGGGATGACGCCATGGAACTCTCCAGTTCCTTTTCATGGCTGAGCTTTTGGTGCAGAGCGCTGTCGTAATAGCGGACGGTGGTCTGCCGCCGGCCCTTGGCCAGCTTGCGCGCGGCGTTGGCCCTGTCAAACATGGGCGGAATGTCGTTTTCGTCGGGCTTGACAACGTATACCCCAACGGCCAGGCAGACGCCGTTGGGCAGGTGCATGGACGAGGCGGTCTCGTTCACGGCCTGCTCCCAGCGGCAAACGCGGTTTGTCAGCGCCGGCCCGTCCGCGTAGCGGACCAGTGCGGTGAATATGTCGGCTGACACGCGGCAGACCAGCTCGTGGGGATCAAGGTCGTCGCAGATGGCCGTGGCCAGCTGGAAGAGGACCTTGTCCGCCTCGTTGTGCCCGCAGAAGTCGTTGATGTCCTTGAACCTTTCGATGTCGCAGGTGATGAGCGCGTAGGTATTTTCGGGGTGTTCGGCAATGAGCGCCGCGGCCCCGGCATGGAAGGCCTCGTAGTTGAGCACGCCGGTGAGGAGGTCGGTGGACGCGACCTCCTGTATCTGCTGCTTGGTGCGCAGATGGTTGAGGTGGTATTCGATTATTTTGGAAACGAAGATCAGGGTGTTTATCTGGTATTTGGTCCACGCGCGGACCCGCCTGCAGTCGTCCAGCACCGTAATGCCGATCAGCCGGTCGGTGTTGCGCATGGCGCACTGGAGCGATGTTACCGTATCCGGGGCAAACCGGGCGAAATCTTCGGGTAGCGTGTCTGGGCGGAAGCAGCAGATGCTGCTTCCGTTGAATTGTTCGAGGTGTGCCTTCCATTTGACCGTCGGGAGGGCGTGGAGATGGTCGATATCCAGAGAAACGCCCTTGGCGCACCAGGAAAAGATGTTTTTGACCCGGTCTTCACGCACCGATATCTCAATGATGTAGGCGCGGCTGACGCGGTAATACTCGCCGACCAGCCGGAGTATGCTGTTGATTATCCCCGCGTTCAGGGTGTTTTGGCTGAGCAGCTCGAATATGCTGGTCAAAAGCAGCTCGTCGAACGATACCTTGGCCTGCCCGGACTGTCCCGAACCGTTCAGGATGCCAAGGGGGCCAAAGCTATATTCCTCGGCGACGTTATTGCTGTAAAAACCAAAGCGCTCCCCGTCCTTTTTGGCCAGAAAAAGGGCGGTAAGCGCGTTTTTGTTCAGTTCGGCCCAGGTCGTGCCGTCGTCCGGGGACAGGGCTATGCCCATGCTGTCTGAATACCCGTCGCTGTCCGGCCCGAACAGAACGGCCGCAAGCTCCTCCGCTTTGTGTATGGCCACGTCCCGGTCCCGGATGTCCTTTAAAAAGACAGTGAGGCGGCCCTTGTCATCCCAGCCCACAATGTCGGACGCGCGCAGAAGCTGTTTCACCCGTGCCGCCGCGCCGGCCGGGGCGCGGGGCGTCTGGCCGGGCCGGGCGGAGAATTCGCAGACATAAAGCGCGCTCAGGGGGCCCTTTCCCGTAGACTTTAGGTATTTGTCGATGAGGCGGGCGGTTCCTGTGGAACCGGACCTGAAGGGCAAAAGAAAAAAAATCCCATTGCTGTAAATGGTGTTTATGCCTTTTAAGGGCAAGCGCATTGCGGCCTGCGCCGGAGCAGGGTCTCTTTTTCCGTACGATGCGGACAAAACGGTAAATATCAGGAGTACACCGGCCCCGAACACGATCTCAACGGCCGGCGATATGTTGCCGGTGAATACCCTCAAAATGGCTGCCGCGGCGAGTACGAGTATGAGAATGCATATAAGCACAACACTCTGTTTGGGCATTCTCCATTGTTTCAAAGAGTCTTCCCCCTACGTCTCAAGCGTAAGAATAAGCGACACTCTTATACTATAATCGGGCAAAATCAATAAAAACTAACATGTTTTTTAATATCCGCCGGCCGGGAGCGTTTCGTAAAAAGCTTTCTCCAAATCAGTGATTTAAATAAAAACCCCATTTTCACCTTCCCCGGCTGTTCACGGCCTCTGACAGGGCATATACGCAGAAAAATGACAGACGGGTGACAGAAAAAATTCTTAAAAACAGTTGCGTTTTTTCATCGTTAATCATATAATCTATATAGCGATAAACGGAAGGCTGAGAAAAGAGAGCCTCGGTTGTATTCAGCTGAGGTTATACTCTGTTCAAAAGCCGAACCGTTTTTTTTGTGTCTTTAAAGTTTTACTTTTTATATATTTACTTCTGATTCTTGGTATCAAAACGGGATATTGGCGAAGGAAAGCGTTGCGCGCGTTCTTCGCAGGCCCGCAATGCAGTTTTTGGCTTGCCTGCTTTATGTTCAATTTCATAACTGTCCTCGAACTTTATCGGGCAATGTGACCCGCGCGATAAGGCGTCACTACCTGACAATACGGATACATTAAAGGAGGTAATCTGATGGCAAAGTACATTATGGCACTGGATCAGGGGACCACGAGCTCCCGCTGCATACTGTTCAACCACAGCGGTGAGATCGTCAGCGTCGCCCAGAAGGAGTTTACCCAGATCTATCCTAAAGCGGGCTGGGTCGAGCACGACGCCAACGAGATTTGGGACACCCAGATAACCGTCGCGCAGGCGGCGCTGGAAAAGGCCGGCGCGACCGCGGCCGACATCGCGGCGATCGGCATCACCAACCAGCGAGAGACCACGGTCGTCTGGAACAAGAAGACCGGGCAGCCGGTGTATAACGCTATCGTGTGGCAGTGCCGCCGCACGGCCGGATTCTGCGACGAGCTGGTGGCCGAAGGCTGGAAGGACAAAATCCGCAGCAAGTGCGGCCTGGTCATCGATGCGTATTTCTCCGGCACAAAAATCCGTTGGATCCTCGAGAACGTTCCCGGCGCGCGCCAGCAAGCGGAAGCCGGCGAACTGCTCTTTGGCAACATCGATACATGGCTCATCTGGAACCTCACAAAGGGCGCAGTGCACGTCACCGACTACTCAAACGCTTCCCGTACCATGATCTACAACATTTTCGACCTCAAGTGGGATGATGAGATTCTCGCCCGTTTCAACATCCCCAAGTCGATGCTGCCCGAGGTGAAGCCCTCCAGCGCCGTTTACGGAGAGACCGACGCCTCCATATTCGGCGCGCCCATCAAGATTGCCGGAGCAGCGGGGGACCAGCAAGCCGCGCTGTTCGGGCAGACTTGTTTCGAGCCCGGCATGGCCAAGAACACATACGGAACCGGCTGTTTCATGCTCATGAATACGGGCGCAAAGCCGGTCATGTCCAACAACGGCCTGCTGACGACGATAGCCTGGGGCGTAGACGGCAAGGTCGAATACGCCCTGGAGGGCTCGATCTTCATCGCTGGCGCGGCCATCCAGTGGCTGCGCGACGAGATCCAGCTTATCAAGACCTCGCCGGAGAGCGAGGAATGGGCCAATAAGGTCGAGGACAGCAACGGTGTGTACGTCGTACCCGCTTTCGTGGGCCTCGGCGCGCCGCACTGGGATTCGTACGCGCGCGGCACCATCGTCGGCCTGACCCGCGGCGCCAACAAGGCGCACATCATCCGCGCCACGCTGGAGTCGCTGGCCTACCAGACCAACGACGTGCTCAGCGCGATGCAGGAGGATTCCGGCATCAAGCTGGCTGCCCTGAAGGTGGACGGCGGCGCCTGCTCCAACAACTTCCTGATGCAGTTCCAGGCCGATATCATCGGCGCGCCGGTGCAGCGGCCGGTCTGCATTGAGACCACGGCGCTAGGCGCGGCCTATCTCGCTGGCCTCGCGGTCGGCTACTGGGCCAACAAGGACGAGGTCATCGCCAACTGGGCCATCTCCCGTACCTTTGAGGCCACCTATGACCAGGCCAAGCGCGATAAGCTGGTCAAGGGCTGGAAGAAGGCGGTCGAGCGCGCGCTTAAATGGGAAGAGGCGTAAGTACGCCCATAGGAATGGGTGGAACGACAGGGCGCGGCAGGAAACTGCCGCGCCCGTTCCCACATTCGGTCACGGCGTTGACGCAGAGCGGTCCTTTGGATAGAATACCATTAGCTTTTCACGGCGGGGAGGTTTGCCGCGTGATACACAATGCCACCGAACTGGTAGACACGCTCATCGCAAACCCTGTTATCGCGGCGGTGCGCGACGAGGCGATGCTGGAGCACGCGCTGGAGTGCGACGTGAAGGTTATATTCATGCTTTTCGGGAGCATAGGCGACCTTGAGGAACAGTGCGCCCGCATGCGCGCAGCCGGGAAGTATGTTTTCCTGCACGTCGATCTGATAGACGGGCTGCGGCCGGACAACGTGGGTGTGCATTACATCGCGTCCAGGATGAAGCCGACCGGCATCATCACCACAAAAAGCGCCTGCATACGCATGGCGCACGAAGTCGGGCTGTTCGCCATCCAGCGCATTTTCCTGCTTGATTCGTCCGCGCTGCGCTCGGGCGTCCAGAACATCGCGTGCTGCCATCCGGATCTGGTGGAGATACTGCCCGGCGCCTCGGGCAAGGTCCTGCGCATCGCGAAGGAGCAGATATCGCTCCCGCTGATCGCCGGCGGACTGATAAACCATAAGGAGGACGTTATCTCCGCGCTGCAGGCGGGCGTCATCGCCGTGTCCACCAGCCGCGAGGCCCTCTGGAACACGGACGAATAAACAAGCGCACAGGCATAACACCGCACGACCTTCCGTACCGGGGGCGTTTTTTGTTTTTGGACCCCAAAACCGGGCAGGGAGCGCGCCGCGCCCCCTGCCGCCGTCCGGCGGTTTATGCCTGTTTTGCCCAGCGCTTGAGCTTGGGGAAGAACCCGCGCATCCGTGCCTTTGCCTCCTCCTCGCTCATGCCGGGATTGCCCGAGGCCATGAAGGGCGCGCAGAAGTCGATCATTTCTTCCATCGTCATGTCGGAGGTGAACTGTCCGTTCTGATAGCAGTAGCTGCAATAATCGGTACTCGCGCTGCCGTCGGCATTGGTCCCAAGCGCCTCGGCCTGGTCCATGGGCATGGAACAGCTCTGGCAAAAAGCCTCGTTTTCCATGGGCGCATCGCTCCTTTTGGTTTGGTTGTCCCCAGCATATCCCATGCAACCTGACAACAGTGTGTCAGGTTTGTTTGCGCTCTTTTTGGTCCTTCAGCGCGTCATATACCGCAGAAACCGGCACGCCGTGTTCCCGCGCGGCCCGCGCGACATCCCCGAATTCCGGCTTCGTCTTTTTTACGCCGTAGCCTTCGCCGGTCTTGACAGTAATGACCCCATACGGCGTTTCGGCTTTTTCAAAATGCCGATGAAGCGTATATCGGCTGTGGCTGTATTCTGTGCGGCGCACGCCGAAGGTGGTGGTGTGCGTGAGGAGCAGCCGCGCGAACCGGTCGGCGTCCCCGTCCGCGCACAGGCAGGTGAGCAGGATGCCCGGTCGGCTCTTTTTCATCTGGATGGGGATTGTAAAGACGTCCAGCGCCCCTTCCGCAAAGAGAAGCTCGGAGACGTACCCCAGCGCCTCGCCGGTCATGTCGTCGATGTTGCACGAAAGCTCGCTCACGGTACCGTTGGGTCCATGCTCATGCCCGTCTTCACCGAGGAAGACGCGGACGCAGTTGGCCGCGCCGAATTCCTTGGTTCCCATGCCGTAGCCGACGGCCCGCACGGTCATGACCGGCATGGGGCCGGTGTCGGTCGCGAAATGGCGCAGGAGTGCGGCCCCGGTCGGCGTGCACAGTTCCCCGCGCACCCAACCGCCGTAGGTGGGCATGCCCCGCAGGATGTGGGCGGTGGCCGGCGCGGGAACGGGGAGTATGCCGTGCGCGCATTTGACCTGTCCGCTGCCCACGTGTATCGGCGATACCACCACCCTGTCCGGCGCCAGCGCGTCCATCAGCAGGCTGACGCCCACCACGTCGGCCACGGCGTCCAGCGCGCCCACCTCGTGGAAATGCACTTCGCCGACCGGCCGGCCGTGCGCCTGGGCCTCCGCCTCGGCAATGAGCCCGTATACGGCCCTGGCGTCTGCCCTGACCGCGTCGGGCACGGGCAGCCCGTCGATGATGCGGGCGATGTCGGCAACGGAATGGTGGCGATGGTCGGCGTGCGCGTGACTGTGACTGTGTGCGTGCGGATGGTTGTGATCATGGCCGTGTGTATGCTCGTGGGCATGTTCATGGCCGTGGCTGTGGGAGCCTTGGTCGTGCTCGTGCGGGTGGTCGTGGCCGTGGGGTACGTCCGCGCTTGCTTCCTCCTGCCCGTTTACGGTCACGGATACGTGGGTCCCGGTGATGCCGCAGTGTATCTGTTGGCTCTTTTTAAAGGTCACACCGGGCAGGCCCAGACCGTTGAGTCTCTCGATAAAACCGTCCGGGTCGGGTACCAGTTCCAGCAGCGCGGACAGGAGCATGTCCCCGGCCGCGCCCATGTTGCATTCGATATACAGCGTCTTCATTTCAGCCCCTCCATTTGGTTGATGCGGCTGGCCAGGAACCCCGCGCCAAACCCGTTGTCGATGTTGACCACGCTGACGCCGCTGGCGCAGGAGTTGAGCATGGACAAAAGCGCGGACACCCCGCCGAAGCTGGCGCCGTAGCCCACGCTGGTGGGCACGCCGATGACCGGGCAGTCCACCAGCCCGCCGATGACGCTGGCCAGCGCGCCTTCCATCCCGGCCACCGCGATGATAACCCGCGCCCGCATCAGCACGTCCAGATGGGCAAGCAGACGGTGCAGGCCGGCCACGCCCACGTCGTACAGGCGCTCGACCCTGTTGCCCAGCACCTCGGCGGTCAGCGCCGCCTCCTCGCACACAGCCATGTCGCTGGTCCCGCCGGACGCGACCACGATAAGCCCTTCCAGCGTTTTATCGGGGTCGCGCAGCGCGATGCCCACCCGGGGCACGGGATGGTACTCGAGCTGGGTATGCGCCCGGACCGCCTCCGCCGCCTCCGGCGCCATGCGGGTGATGAAGATGTCCCTCAGGCCCCGATCTTTCATGGCCCGCACGATGCCGGAAATCTGCTCCGGCGTCTTGTTCTGGCCGAATATGATCTCGGGGACGCCCTGCCGGAGGCCCCGGTGGTAGTCTATTTTCGCGTACCCCAAGTCTTCGAAGGGCTGGAGCCGGAGTTTCAGCAGCGCCTCGTCAGGCGTCAGCTCGCCGGCCTGCACCATTTGGAGTATATCGCGTGCATCCTGCTTTGCCATAGGATCATTCTCCTTCTGTCATATTCTGGGCTGAAGGTCTAAGAGCACCGCCGTAAAATCGGGGGCCAGCCGCCGGAGTATTTCTTCGCGCAGTTCAAGCGCTCTTTCGAGCTGGCCCGGGGGAAATTGCAGCCGCGCGGCGCCATTCAGCATGCGCGCGCGGAAATCGGTGAATCCCAACTGAAAAAGGGCGTTCTCGGCGCGCTCTATTTTGGCCAGCGCGTCGGCGGTGATGGGTGTGCCGGTGGGGACGCGGGTGGCCAGGCACGCGTAGGCGGGCTTGTCCCAGGTGAAAAGCCCGGCTTCCTTGGAGAGCCGCCGTACCTCCGCCTTGGTGATGCCGCATTCCCGAAGGGGCGAGCGCACGCCCAAAGCCTCCAGCACGCGCATGCCGGGGCGGTCGCCCGCGTCGTCTGAGGCGTTGGTACCGTCTATCAGCACGGAATAACCGTCGGCAATGGCCTTGGCTTGAAGCATGCCGAAAAGCGCCTGCTTGCAGTGATAGCAGCGGTCCGGGCCGTTTTTCAATGCCTCGGCGTTGGCAAATACGTCGGCTTCCAGTACCGTGATGTCCGCGCCGATGTCCTGGGCCAGCCGCCTGGCGTCCGCCAGCTCGAACTCCGGCTGGAACGCGCTCTTGATGTAATAAGCCTTTACGTCGGCGCCGGCCTGCTTTGCCGCGTACAAAAGATAGGACGAGTCCACGCCGCCCGAGAACCCGAGCGCAACCTTGGGATTTTCCGCGAAAAATTGCTCAAGCGTCATAGTTACCTCCCAGCCAGCACAGGGGGAGCTCGAGGCCCGCTTCATCCATCAGCTTTTGGTCGCTGAGGATGGTCTGGGCGTCTCCGTCCGCAAAAATCGCGCCTTCCTTCAGAACGACAACGCGCGCGCAGAGATCGAGCGCCATGTCCAAATCGTGGGTGGCGATGACCTGCGTGAGGGAGAGGCCCTTTAAAAGGCGGATGAGGTTTCGCCGCGCCCTGGGGTCCAGGAAGGACGACGGCTCGTCCAGCAGCATGATCGACGGCCGCATCACCAGCACGCTTGCCAGCGCCGCGACGCGCTTTTCGCCGCCGGACAGCTTATGCGGCATCTTGTCCTTCAGATGTGCGGCATGGAGGGACTCCAGCACATCCCGCACGCGCGTTTGCACTTCTTTCTCGGGGACGCCGTAGTTGCGCGGCCCGAAGGCGATGTCGTCGTATATGGACGGCATGAAGAGCTGGTCGTCCGGGTTCTGGAAGACGATGCCCGCCCTTTCGCGCACCGCGCGCAGGTTCTCCTTTTTCAATTCCATGCCCTCCACCCGGATGCTGCCGGAGGATGGCGCGCAGATTCCGACCACGGAAAGCATCAGCGTCGATTTCCCCGCGCCGTTCGCGCCCACGATGGCGACGCTTTCGCCTTTGCCGATATGGAACGTAAGGTCGCGGACGGCTTGCGTCCCGTCGGGGTATATCACGTTTAGGTTCTCTATGTCCAGCATTATCCGTTTCTCCAACTCATTATACGAACAGGCCGCCGATGAGGCCGGTCAGGTCGATGAACCGGAAGGCAGCCGACAGCCCAACCACCACCACGCAGAAAACCACGTCCCGCCACGCGACCCTGCGTTTGGGTGCGTAGCCCACCGCGCCCTGATAGCCCCGGCATTTCATGGCTGCGTATACCCGCGACGCGCGGTCCACGCTCCGCAGCAGAAGCTGGCCCACAAAGCTCCCCATGTGCTTGATCCGGATACCTCTGGCGCCGGGGGAGCGGAGCGTGTAGGCCGTGACCATGGCGGAGGCCTCGGACAGAAGTATGCTCAGATAGCGGTATATCATCGTTATCAGCATCACCAGCACCGCTGGAACCTTGATGCGCACCAGCTGGTGGGAAAGCTCCTGCAGCGTGGTGGTGGCCGCCAGTATCAGGACGGCCATGACGGCGAGGTACGTTTTTATCAGGATGACGAGGAAGGACACGGCGCCCAGGCTGACGCCCAACCCGCCGATGAAAAAGGCGGGGGCGGTATCGAACACCATGTTGGCCAGGCCCGCGAACACGGCAAACGGCAGCGCAAGCGCGAACCGCTTGAGCACAGGACGATAAGGCGTCTCCGACGCCGGCATGAGCACGAAGGGGTAAATAAGATAGGGGACCAGGCCGAAAAGGTCGTACCGGCCCACCGAAACGACTGCAACGATGAACACGAGGGCGGACAGGAGCTTGGCCATCGGGTGGAGCCGATGGACGGGTGTGTCGCTGTCCGCCAGATGTTCCAGCGTATTCAGGTCGGAAATGGCTTTTCCTATGCTTGCGATGTCGTTCTGCCTCCTCGCTAAAAGCGCTGCCTTTGTCTTCTATGGGTTCATCTCCGCCGCCTTTTTGGACCGCTTTTTGGCCAGGAAAATGGCAAGCCCGGCTGCGCCGGCCAGCGCGAAGGTCAGCCCGGCGCCCACCAGCCCGGCCACCGTCGTGCCGCTTATGGGCGCTCCCGACGCGTCCTTATAGTCATAGTCGGGCATGAAGGCGGTTTGCTCCTGCACCGACGCGGCCGTGTCGTAAATTTGGCCCTGCGCGTTGAGTTCCGTCGTTCCCGCGGCGCCCTCCACCGACCACTCCAGCCCGTCCGGGTCGCCGGACGCGAAGTTGGACAGCACGCCGCCCACCAGCGCGGTGATGACCACCAGCGACACGATAACGCCTCGAATGGAGGTCCGGCCAAGGCCGGTCCGTCGTTGCGTGTTTTCCATGATCTCCGGCCGCATTTTATGCACGAAGATCAGGACGGCCGCCGTAACGATGCCCTCCCCGACGCCTATTGCGAGGTGGATGGGCTGCATCAGTCCGACAAAGGTGCCGAACGGCAGCTCGGTTATGCCTGAGGCCAGCGTTTCCAGAACAACCGAGAAGGCGCCCAGCTGCAACCCGGCGACCACTGCCGCCATGGACGCCACGGACAATCGTTTTGCGTTTATTCCCTTCCTCAGGATGGGTTTGAATATCAGCGGATAAGCGAGAAAACAGGTGATTACGCCCATGTTGAATATGTTGCAGCCTAAAGCCAGCAGCCCTCCGTCCGCGAAGAACAGCGCCTGTATTATGAGCACGGCGCTTATTGTAAGAAATGCGGGAAACTCCCCCAGCATCGCGGCCAGCAGGATGCCCCCGCCGATATGCCCGCTCGAGCCTGTTGCCGGAATTGTAAAGTTGATCATCTGGGCGGCGAAAACGAACGCGCCCATGACCCCCATCACCGGTATCTTCTTTTCGTCCAGATCTTCCTTTTTTATTTTGACAACCGAATATGCCATCATGCCCGCGCTGACCGCGCTCATCACGCCGCCCACGGCGGGGGACAGCAAAGCATCCGCCATGTGCATAAAAACATCCTCCTTTATCTTTGGACAGAAGCGCAAAAAAACAGCATGCTGCGATAATAGGATCGCAAAATGCCTTCATGGCATGATTCAGTTGGATAAACAGGGGGTTTCTCAAGGCGTGCGCGCCTCACCTTCAGGGTGGCGTATGCTATAACAAACATACACCCGTGCGCCGCGCTGTGTCAATGTCGGTTCATGCTATCACCTTCGCCATGCTCGAATATTTGGCTGTGCCGGCCGGACCCGCGCCGGCTGCCCTGTGGATTTTCGGCTTGCGCCCATGACATTTTCCCGGAATCGTGGTAGAATCTATTGTGTCTTCGGACAAGTCCAACCAGCGAAAGGAGCCGGGAAGCATACATGCATGTCGTCATAATCGACGGCCATGGCGGCCGGATGGGGAAAATGATTATCGAGCTTTTAAAAAAGACCAATCCCGATCTCGAGCTTACCGCGGTGGGTACCAACAGCATCGCCACGGCGACCATGGTCAAGGCGGGCGCCGATGTCGGCGCGACCGGCGAGAACCCTGTGGTGGTGGCATGCCGGACGGCCGACATCATCGTCGGACCCATCGGCATAGTCATCGCGGACTCGCTGCAGGGGGAGGTCACCCCGGCCATGGCCGTGGCCATAGGCCAGAGCCAGGCCCAGAAGGTCCTCATCCCGGTCAACCGCTGCAACCATCATATCGTGGGCATGGGCGACCTCACCATGTCCGAATATATCCGCCAGGCGGCGGAGGACATCAACCGGATGATTTGCGGGGAATAAGCCGCCGCTTTATCGGCCCCGGCGCGGGCGCCTTGTGGCGCCGCTTTGCGCCGGGCTATATTTTGCCGGGGATAGAGCGTCAGACTCCGACTCCGAAGGCCGCAGGCCTTTTTGTCATGCGCCGGCCGGGCCGGAAGCCTTATCTTTGCGCCGTGCGCCTATAAGCTCGGCCATTTCCCGCAGCGTGGCCGCGGCCGCCAGTTCGTCCGTTTCCACGAAAATGCCCCACTGCTCCTCGATGGCGCAGGCAAGGTCGATAAGTACCAGTGAATCGCCGCCCAGCGCGACGAAGTGGCTGTCCATGGAGATGGCCCTGTGCGGCAGCGCGAGCAGCCGGCTCCACAGCGCGGCCATCGCGCCGTATGGGCCGGGGAGCGTGGCTTCGCCTTCGCGGTACAGCGTGTGCACGTCCTCTGCAAACGCGCCCTGCTCCCACTGCACCGACAGCGCCAGACGGTCCACGCCGCCCTTGGCCGTCCGGGGCAGGCCGGGCAGCAGCACGCCTTTGGACACGGGCACGCCCCACGCCTCGGATACGGCGTTGCCGGCGCGGCACAGGTCCGCGAGGTCCACGGAGTCCGCGAACAGCATCAGCGTGCCGCCGGCCTCGACGATGGCGAACGTGCCGCGCCCCACCGCTTCGCGCGCGGTCTGTTCGAGGTCGGTGCGGACGTAGTTGGCGCCATGGTAGCAGACTACGTCCTTATACCGCGAAAACACGGTCAGCCAGCCGTCTTTGAAGTATCCCAGATCGCCGGTATCCAGCCAGCCCTGTGCGTCCGGGTTGGGCGGCGCGCCCTCCTCCGGCCGCCAGTAGCCGGCCATTACGTTGGTGCCCTTTATGTGGATGATGCCCAGATGCTCCTCGGGGAGCGCGTCGCCCGCGAGACCGCGCACCTCGACGTCATTGCAGTCGTCCAGCACGCCCAGCGCGACGCGGGTCAGGCGCTGTCCGTCCTCGCTGTCCACGAACCGAAGCTTTTGGCCGATCCCGACGCTTGCAGGGTGGATGCGGTGTATCCGCATGGGCGCGCCCGGCGGGTTGTAGCATACGCCCATCGTGGCCTCGCTCAGGCCGTAGGCGGGGCGCAGTACGCCCGGCTTCCAGCCGAACGGTGCCAGCCGGTTTTCAAAGTTTTCAAGCACAGCCGGCTTTAAATCCTCGCCGCCGCAGAAGCACACGTACATGGACGAAAGGTCTGTGTTTTCCGGGTCCAGCCGGTCGGCGCTGCGCGCGGCCAGATCCAGCCCGAAAAGGGAGCTGCCCGATACAGTGGCGCGGAACGCGCTGCTCTTCTGCATCCAGAGGACGGGTTCGGATACGAAGCGGCCGGTGTCCATCAGGTACTGGTC
Organism: Christensenellales bacterium; assembly: GCA_040766645.1. Taxonomy (GTDB): domain Bacteria; phylum Bacillota; class Clostridia; order Christensenellales; family UBA1431; genus UBA1431. The sequence continues at coordinate 198,560 of JAXGQA010000001.1, forward strand.
AAAGCCGTTGTACAGCGGCACCAGATGGTTGCCCACCAGCCCGAATATGTGGGAGAGCGGCAGCCAGTTGAGGTAGCGTTCCCTTACGCCTGGCCGCACGATGACGCTGGACGCCAGCGCGCCTTCATAGAGGTTAGCCCCGGTCAGCACCGCGCAGCGCGGCAGGGAGGTGGTGCCCGACGTGTACTGCAAAAGTGCGGGATCCTGGTCCCGCATGGGCTGCACGCTGCCTTCCTCGCCGCCCATAAGCGACGGGTAAAAAAGCGCGTCCGGGTCCTGCGCCGCCTCCGGGCGGTCGGTGAGGACAGCGGGGTGGTCGTGCCGCGCTTTGAGCAGCGCGGAAAAGCTGTCGCTCGGGTTCGCGCCCGGAACGGATACCGGGACGATGTTCCCCAGCCAGCAGGCCCAGAGCGCGGTCACGTGCGCGCGCACGCCCCTGAGCCGGAGCAGCACATGCCGGCCCGGCCGCACGCCCGCGCGCTGCAGCCCGCCCAGCAACAGGAGCGCGCTGCGGTACAGCCCGGCGTAGCTTTGGGTGCTCTCCGCCCCTTCCGCCTCCAGAAAGGTCAGCGTGGCAGCGCTGTTTTCCAGTCTGTGCAGACAATGCTGGATGTTCATGGCGTCACCATTCAGATCATGCAGTAGCCGCCGTCGACCAGAAACGGTCTGCCCGACGATGAAATCGCTGCCTGAAGAGCAGAGGAAGGGAGAGTATGCCCGCGAGGGTCCTCCACCTGACCGAGCCTGCCCGCGGGAGTCAGCCGAGTCTGCTCCTTCAGGGAGAACTCGGGGAAGTTGGTTTTGGCCATCTCGGTCTCCACGATGCCGGGGGCCACGGCGTTGACCTGTATGTTCAGCCGCGCGCACTCGCGGGCCAGGGCCTTGGTGAAGGCGATGACGCCGCCCTTGGCGGCGGAATAGTGCGTGAATCCGAACCCACCCAGCCGTCCGGCCACCGACGCCACGTTGATTATCTTCCCGCGCTTCTGTTTGGCCATGATGGGATAGATGGCCTTGGTCGCCAGGAACGTGCCTGTAAGGTCGATGCGCATGACCTCATTCCAGTCCTCCAGCGTCATGTCCGCGAAAAGCTTGACCGGGAAGATGCCCGCGTTGTTGATGAGCGCATCCACCCTGCCGTATTTTTTGAAGACGGCGTCGGCCATGGCCAGGGTGTCTGCCTCGACGGAAACGTCGCACCGTACGGCCATGGAGGTGTCCTTTGTGGCCAGCGTCATGACAGCCGCCTGCGCGGTGTCTGAATTGCGGCCCATGATGACGATGCTCGCGCCCTGCTCGCTCAATTTCTGCGCGACCGACAGCCCGATGCCGCGCGATGATCCGGTGATGACGATGACTTTGCCGTCGTGTATGCCTGCCATAAAGCTTCTCCTTTATCCTTCCAGTTCCGCTATGACCTGCCCGACCAGCACGGTGTCGCCCTCCTCCGCGAGGAAAGCGGCCACGGTGCCGTCGGCGGGCGCCTCGATGTACACAGCGACCTTATCGGTGGTCGCTTCGGCCAGCTCGTCCCCTTTTTTCACGGCGTCGCCCACGGCCACCAGCCACTGGCGCAGCTTGATGCTCTCGGCGCCTTCCGCGAATTCGGGGACCACAACTTCGATTTTAGCCATTTGTTCTCTACCTTTCGTGTGTGCGTTATCAGGCTTCGAGGCCTTCCGTTTTGGCGGCCTCAACGCCGAAGATATTTTCAAAAGCTTTCAGCCAGCGGTCGCGCACATCGGAAAGCGGCGGTTTTCCGCATCCGAGCGCCTCCAGCGAGGTGACGCCCATACCTTGGAGGCCGCAGGGGATTATGGCGGAAAAATGGTCCATATCCGGGCAGACGTTGATGGCGATGCCGTGCATGGTGACGCTGTGCGAAACGGCGACGCCGACGGCCGCTATCTTATTTTCCCCTACCCACACGCCGGTCTTGCCCCCGATGCGCCCGGCCTTCACGCCGTATCCATTAAGGAGCCGGATGACCGTTTCCTCCAGCATCCGAAGGTACTCGAGCGCGGTGGAAGCAAAGCGGCGGAAATGCAGTATGGGGGAGATTATAAGCTGGCCCGGGCCGTGATAGGTGATGTCCCCGCCCCGGCCGACTTCCCGGACATCGATCCCTGCCGCGTCCAATTCCGCTGTCGTCCACAGGAGGTTTTCCCGGTGGCTGCTCTTTCCCAGCGTGATGACTGGCGGGCTTTCCTGAAAGAGGATCGCGTCGCCGCGCCGCTCCTGCCAGCACGCCTCATGGAGTTTGAGCTGGATTCCGAGCGCCTGGTCGTAGCCGATGTATCCCGCGTCCAGCCATTGTATCCTGTCCCGCATACGCCATCCCCGTCAAATGCTGCGGTAAACGGGGATTCCGGAGTCAAAAGGCTCCGGAATCCCATAAATACCGAAGGTTCTTTACTTGAGCGCCATTGCCTGAAG
>JAXGQA010000010.1:0-61070 GCA_040766645.1 Christensenellales bacterium
ATTCCACCACCCGGCCGGTCCCCCCGCCGACGGACATGTACAGCTTGTTCTTATACACAGCCATGGCGCTCAACGGCCCCGGCGGATACGTCTTCCACACGTTTTTCAGCCTGTCGTTTCCCGCCACCGGTGCCGCGCGCACCCCGTCGTATACACACAGCCCCTCACGCGCGAGGAAGTACGCCGCTTCCCCGGTGACAGCCACCGCCGCGTTGCTCACCGGATGCACGTCCCCCGGCACGCGGGCCACAGAGTACGTGCCCGGCGACGATCCCGCGATGCGGTGCAGACTGCGCTCCTTGAAAACCACAACCTCGTTGAATATGGTGTGCAGCCCGACCACGGCGCCTCCATCGAAGCTGGGTATCTTGACGAACCCGCCGGCGCCGTCGGGATTCAAAGGATCTGCGCTCCAGTCGTAGGGATTGAGCGGGCGCGACCAGTACACCGTGTCCATCTCCCCGCTCTCTGACGACCCCGACCCGAACACCCGCTCGTGATTCAGCGCAAGGTATCGCACCCTGGGAGCGTTGGCCACGGTCTGTGTACTTGCCCCATCATACACCGATACACCGAAGTCCCCCAGGAGCAAAAGGTTCTTGTTTCCCATCTGATAATTCAGGAAGCTGTACGCCGTCGCGCCGCTTATTTTGGACCAGCTCCCGTCGCGGCCCCTGAGGTAGACGCCGCTGGCCTGTGAACTTGCCAGCATGGGCGCGCGTCCCTCCGTATCGTGCAGCTGCGCATACGGAAAATACTGCATCAGCGCCATGCAGCCCTCCAGCGGCCCCCTGGCCACCGACAGGTTTCCCCCGTCCGTGTCGAAGTTGCAGGCGTCGGGCGCGTACCCGGCGGCAAGGTTGGTCTCGTCCTCGGACTGGTCAAGGCCGAAAAAACCGTTTATCCGGTACTGCGCAAGCTCGCTCATACAGCCCTGCCTCCCTCAATACTTGTTCTTCAGCGCGGCGGCATACACCCCGCCCAGCTCGTACCCGAACGGCCGTATCATCCGCCGTTTGCGCTCGAATTCCTCCAAAAAGAACTGCCCCCGCCGCTGACGCACGGCCGACCCGCTCCCCATCACGCGGTAAGCGGCATAGTCGCTCAGGCAGTCGTGGAACCGTTCGGGAAACACCGGCACGTCCGTATCTTCCTCCAGCGCCGGCGGCAAATACCTGTACACGACGTCCACCGGCACCTCCCCGGCGTTCAGCACTCGCACCCGGCCGTCGGGCAGGGCGCAGTGGGCCAGCGGGGGCACGCGGCCCGCCTCCCCCTCCGGAAACACGCCCTCTATGAACAGCACGGCAAATCCGAGGCTCTCCGGCGAAAAACACCCGCTCTCGTCCAACGCGGCCTGCTCCACGCGACAGGGCTTGTAGTCCCGCTCGCAAACTTGCATGTAGCCGGTGTTCACGTGCCCGGTTATGGCAAACCCTTCGTTATATTCGGCCACCGTTTCCTCATCCGGGTCCTCGCCCAGATGCACCAGCGCCCGCTTGATTATCTCCAACAGCGTCATCGCAGCCTCCTACAACAGCCCTGCGTCCCCCAGCGCCAGATACACGCTCTCCGGCACCTCCACCTCGGCGCCGCGCCGGATAACGGTCCAGTACCCGTTTACGCACACCTCCACCTGCTCGCCCTCGCCGGGGAGCACCGGGAGCTTCACCGCCTTTTTGGGCTGCTCCCGCAGGACCTTTCCCATATCCTCAATAACGGCCTTCTTCTCCATAATTCTCCGTCCTTTCCGGCGGAACGCGGCGCCCTGTGGCGCCGCGCCCCCTCCCGTTTTGTCAGCTTATGCCGCAGTATACCCGTGCTCTATGCGTATCAGCCACTCGTTCTGCAGCACCTTGGCCGCATAGCCTTCCACCTTCCAGCCCACCGTGTTGATCTGGTCCAGCGGATCCTGGCTCCCGGCCGACCCCGCGGGCTTGACGATGGTGCGCAGATGCCCGCCTTCCTCTATGTCCACCACGCCATAGGCCTCCTCGCCGAACACCAGCGTGGTCGCGACATTGGCTCCGCTCGCGCCCGCGCCGGTGTAGATCTTGCCCAGCGTCGTCTCCACGAATATGACGCCGAACAGCTTGCCGATCTCGCCGTCGAATATGCGTTCGCCGGCCGAATACTTGGCGACGTCCTGCCACAGCTCGTCCGACTGCAGGTCGTACGTCGCTTCCGGCGTCACGATGGCCACGTAGTACCCGCGTCCGTTGCGCATGAACTGCGGCGCGTTGGCCTTTTTCAGCGAACGCACGGCCTTTCGTATCTCGTCCACGGTCAGCACGTCGCTGGCCGTCACCGTGTTCCTGGACGTCCTGCCGTTGGCGTACTGTACGTTGGTCCCCAAAAGGAGCGCGTCCCGGGTCACGATGTCGATGGACTCGCCCCCCTGCTGCCCCATCAGCCCCACCGCGTCGTTGATCACCTCGTCCACGGCGGTCAGGGTCATGAACCGCTCGGTGGCCACGTATCCGCCATACGGACTCATGGTGGCCTGCACCTCGGTCTGCGCAAGGCTCTGCCCGTCCGGGATGACGCCCTCGATCAGCGGCTCGGTAATAGGTGAAAAATTGGTCCACCGCTTGAACCGCACCGTCTTTCCGCTGTGCAGCGGAACGATCTTTTTCTTGCCCCAACTGTAAAACACCAGCTTGGGCTTTGCCCGCAAAAGGAGCTTTCTGTCGTAGTATTCCTGCATCGTCGTCGGTATGGACGCCGTCGTCATGATATTCAGATCCGCCATGACCTCACCATTTCTTATTCCGTTCCTTCACTTACAGCACCACCCGCTTGCCCGCGCGCACCGCTTTGTCTATGGCCTCGATCTGTGCGTCGGTCATCGTGCGGACGCTCTGCTCGGTCTCGGCCTGCCCGTATCCGCCCACCGGCGCGGGCATCGCGTTGCGCGCGCGGATGCGCTCGATCACCTCGCGCTCGGTCTGCTCCCGCACCTGCTGCATGCGCGCTTCCCCTCCGAACTCCTCCACGATGTCTTTCAGCGGGTACCCCAGCCCGATCAGCGCGGCAACCAGCTCGCTCGACCCGGCAAATTCCACCACGTCGAAGTCGGGCAGGTCCTCCCGTATCTCCTCTTCTTCCCTGAACAGCCCCTCCACCCTCTCGGCGGACAGGCGCTCGGGCAGCATCCGTCCGGGACCGGCGGTCTGCCCGTTTTCCCCGCCTTTCGCACCGGCGATGTACTCCGCCGCCTGCGGCGAGATGTCCAGCTTGCGCGCCAGGTACTCATAATACTCCTCGGCCGCGCGCCTTTGCGCCTCCTCGCCGCTCAGGCCCTCGAACCGCTTCATGGACAGCTCGCCCACGCGCAGCAGCGCCTCGTTCTCACGCTGCCACTTCCTGCGCTCCTGCTCGATGCGCTTTCCCAGCACGCGGTCGAACTCACTCTGCGACTTAAAGGTCACCGCCTGCTCCGGCACGGCCTCCGCCGCCGTCTCCTCCAATGGCGCGCCGTCGTCGCGCGCCGCCTCCGCCATCACACCGACCGTATCTTCCGGCATGTTCTTCCCTCCAAACATGGTATTCCAGCCGTTTTACCGCCCGGCTGAACGGCCCGTCGTCAAATCCCCGTGTCCTGTTCGCCGGCCCGCTCCCGAAGCTGCGCGAGCACGCGTTCCTTCCCCTCGAAATCCATCATCTCTATGGCCATCACCGGGGTCATCAGCCCGCCGGAAATCTGCAGCAGCCGCATGGCCAATTCGTTCCGGTACGCCGCCTCAACCGGCGTCTGCTTCTGCGCCTCGATGCGCACGTCAAAGTCAAAGTGCGCCCGCAGCCCCTCCTGCCCCGGCACCGGCCGCCCCAGCTTCTGCGCGCCGAAGCTGATCATCCGCGATTCCCCGGCCGGCCCGCGCACCAGGAATTTTCTCTCCTCCGGTGTAGAACTGCGCGATAAGCTCAACTGATCATATGCCAACTGCTCAAACCCGTCGGCCATCTGCTGTATCAGCAGCCGGCTGCCTTGGCCCCCGCCTCCTGCAGCGCGATTATGGCGCTGGCCGCCGTTACGTTGCGCAGGCCTCGCCCGGTTGAGCTGGTTCTGCCGGATTCCTCCTTTATCATCTGGAGCTTCCCGCTGTAATGGCTGCTGCACCACCGGGTTGAGCGGCATGGCCGAGAACCAGCGCACGGCGTCGTCGATGCGCCCGGCCCGCACCACCTCGCGCGAATAATCGGTCAGCGCGTCCATGTCCACGTCCGCGCCCTTGTCCACCAATAGCTTGAGCCGCCCGGACATCAAAGCGTTGCGCAGTATGATCTGGTCCAGCCGGTCGGCCATGAACTGCAACGGCCCGAACACGTCCGCGATCCCCATCCCCCACGGCCGCCCGCTTATCCTGAAAAGCGGCTCCACAATGAAGGGGTACAGCCCATGCGTGTACAGTCCGTCCGGCCATGCCTTCCGGCTGTCCTCCAGGAGCACACCCCCGGCCATCTTGGCCATGTGCACGCGGGTCCCGCCGCCGCCCGGGTCAGCGCGTTTGTACCAGTATTCGACCAGAAGCATGTCCTGCTCGTCGTCCGTCTCCCCTTCGCCCGGCAAAAGCCGCGCGTAGGCGTCGGTCCGCATCAGCGGCTCCTGTTCAAGGGTAGTTGAGTTTGAACCACGCGCGGGGCAGGCGCACTGTCTTGAAGCAGGCCCGCCCCTGCTGAATATCCTCGCACCGCGAATCAGAGAAAAGTTTTTCACGTCCCATTCCCGCACGCCCACATCCCCCAGACCGCCGTACAAAGCGCGGTCCAGAGAGACCTCCTGCACGCTCGTGCCCTTGATAAGCGCGCTGCGCACCTTGTCGCGGTAGGTCCGCCTGTAATTGCGGCGCTTGAGTATGTACCGCACCACCTCGCTCAGCTCGGCCGCCAGCTCCGCGTCCCCGGCTCCTGCCCCAGCACCACCGCCTCCGGAAAATAGTCCATGATGTCGGCCAGCATGGATTCGCAGGTCGAAAACAGCACGGGTGAAACGGGATGCGGCTCATTTGGCTCGCTCCGCTCAAGGTGCTCCACTGGCGCCCTTCCCAAATCCTCTCGCTGCGCGAAAATCCGTCCCGAAGCGTACGCGTCTGCTGATAAAACCGGGAGAACAGCCCGTACGCCTGCTCCACCATGGCTTCGTCCCCCTGGCCCATAGGCACCTGCTCCATAGCACCCCTCCTCAATCGAAAAAACCGCCTTCATAAAGAAGGCGGCCTTCATGCGCTTTTCCACGGTTCGATTGTAGCATGGCCCTACCGCGGCCAGGCAGTCCAAACTCAGGGAATATCCATGGCGTTTCGGGCGCAGGTGCTTCAAATCCCATCTTAATCCCCCGCGCGTCTGTCACCGCACAAGCGCCCTTGCGGGCATCAGTGATGTGTTTTTAATCTCGCTTTGCTTTATCCCGGCTGCCTGAGCTTACAAACAATTGTACTATCTTTGCCAACCCCTGAATCCGTCTCTTCCGCAATGTACTGAACCAAGAACAACTTTCCCTGTATATGTCCCATTGGATACGAATGCGACTGTCAACCCGATGCAAACGCCAATCATCCTTTTATTGGCAGGCGACGCCTCTTTGCCCCACCGTCTCCGCCCCCGGCTGTGCGCATGAAAAAACCGCCTCTCTGTAAGGCGGTCTCAACCCAAGGCCCCGATGGTTTGTCATTTCCTTTACTCCAATTGCCTTACCGGCACTCCAAACCGTTATGCTACATTTGTCAACCCCCGAAACGGTCCCTCTTGCCCATTGTTGCCCAATACCCATTTGAACCGAATCCACCGCCCGTGCGCTTATCACAACGACCTCAAGCCCTTCGGCTTTTGCAATCCCCATCGTGTGGGCGGTCCCCGCGCCTGCGCCCGTCGTAAACGGCTATCACCCGGCTTGAGCGCCGCACCATCTCGCGGTTGCGCGCAAACATGCAGCCCCGGTCGTATCGCAGGCGCAGGACCACTTTTTCATCGCACCTTTCAAGGATGCGCGCGTGGCGCGCACGAAGCTCGGCTGCCCACCGTGCGGCCTGCGTCGCGCAGGGCAGGACGCAGACAAGCCGCACTTCCGGCATATCCTCCCGCAGCGCGAGCTTGCGGCCTCGGCGCCCCGCATATCCACTCCCGGCGCCATGCGGACACAAACACTCGGTACCCCTCCCCAACCGCGCGCCGCGTCTGGTCCAGTATCTGCGCCTTAATGTGCAAGCATCTCGGGTCCTGCTCGTCGAACCCGAATGCGAAATGCTGCGGCCTGTGCCCCGTAAAGCAGCAGGTGATCTCTTTCATAACCGCTCCGCCCCCAAACCTATGCGCCCCAATTATACCATTCGAATCCCGATTTAGGCAGTGTACAAAACAACCTGTCCCAAATCCCTTTTCCACCAATTCATCCGCTCGAAACATCCCGACCTGCCGCCCTCTTTTGATTTCCAACTGCCCGCCGTCGGCCTTCTCCACCCCAACCCCTTCCCGTATTATCACAAACCCTCACACTTCCGGAGTCTTTCAGCGATTCCGCTCTTCTCCTTTTTCTGGCCACTCAAAATCCCGCTGATACCGCGCCTCACACCGCTCCAAAACCTCTCTTATTTAAACCGCCTCGCCCACACCTTCACCGCATCTTCCTTGAAACCGGCGCCCTTCCCCATCCCCTTTATATATTCTCATCAAAACGGTCGCCCCCAAATCCCTTCTGGGCGCCGTCCCGCCCAGCCAGCGGGTCAAATTCCTTCCGCGCGCGCGCGGCGCGGGCGCTCCGGCCCGGCCGGGCGCAGCATCAAAAAGTAGCGCAGCGCGTCGTAGATGTGATCCTCCCCGGCCGTGTCCACGTCCTCGGGCCGCATCGGGTCATACACCAGCGCGGGCAGCGTGCGGATGGTGTGCCTGCACCCCCGCGTCACATACAGCCCCGGCCGCCCGCCTTCGTCGAAAGCCAGCCGGCGGTGCACCTGCATCTTCCCGGCGATGCGCGCGTTCTCCCCCTTTTTAAAATACACACCCGCGGCCGCCATCTGCTCCGCAATGGACTCCCCCCGGCTCGCGTCCCATATCGACGGATCGGCCACCCCTATGACCCCTGCCTCCTTCGCGTCGCGCTCGGTTTGCACAATAGCCCGCGCGATCTCCGCCGGCGTCAGCCGCACCCCCTCGTCGGGCGCCGACGCGCCGTACAGTTCCCGGTAGACATACGCCCGCCCATCCGGGTCCACCGCCGCCCAGAGCACGGCGAACGGACGCGCGAATCCGAAGTCGAACGCGCGGTACCGCGTCCAGCCTTCCGGCGGCCGGAAATCGTCGATTACGTGCGTCCCTATTCCGTCGGCATAATGCGCCGGGTCGTCGCGCCACTCTGTAAATACCTGCCCCTCGAAGGCGTCCCACTTTCCGTGCAGCAGCGCGTCCCGCAGCGCGCGGGGCTTTTGCTCCAGCTCGAAGATGTAGTCCGGCCCGAGATGCGGGTTGTCGGTGCACAGCGCCGGTATGTACAGCACGCTCCGCTTCTGCGCCCTTCCCAGCGTCCGGGACCAGACCTCGAACACATGCTCCTTTTCGGGTGCCCCCCTGTCAATGAAATGGGCGCGCACCCAGGCGTGCCCCGTCCCGCCCGGATTGGCCGTGGCCCGGACCAGCGGCCTGACGCCCAATTCCTTACGCGCCCGCATGCGGCTTTTGAGAAAATCGTACACCGTCTTCGTGAAATGCGTCAGCTCGTCGATGTACAGCCACTGTATTTCCGCACCCTGATACTTTATCCTGTCCTCGTCGAACTGGCAGTGCCGAAAGCGCATTATCGATCCGTTTATCAGCCGCAGCTCATAATCCCCGGCGTGGTACTCGCCTATCTCTGCCGGCACCGACTTAAGCGCCTCGCCCAGCACCGTGTCCTTCAACTCCCTATACGTCCGCCGGAACAGATACGCCTGCGTCCCCGCGTGGCGGAGGCACCGCATCAGCGCGTCCATCACCACGGCCTTGGTCTTGCCGCCTCCCGCCGCGCCGCCATAGAGCACCTCGTCCGCCTCCGTTTGATGGAAGAGCCGCTGGCGTTCGGTGGGTACATAATCGAGCCGCAGCCTTATCTCATTCAACGCCTTTCTCCGCCTCCTCGCCGGGCGCCGGCATCAGCGTTTCCACCACCACAGTAGTGCTCCCCTGCTCGCGGCTTTCCCGTGCCAGCTCGCGCTTGAGCTTCAGCGCCCGGTCAACCGGCTCCATCTTCCGCGCTATCTCACTGTCCTCCGCCTCCCTCAACCCCTGCGCCGCCTTGAACAGCGCCCGCGTCACCGCCCGCTGGCATTCCTCCAGCGCCTGGACGGATTCATCCGTCCGCTTGGACTCCTCCGCGCTCCCCGTCCCGCCGGCCGCCTTTTCCGGCCGCGACCAGCCCTCTCTGCGCGCGCGGGAATAGGCCGCCGAAACGCTGACGCCCACCGCGCGGGCGGCCTGGGCGCAGGACGTCCCCGCCTCGAAAAGCCTTCGAACTTCCGCCCACGCCCCGTTCGGGGCCTCCCGCCTTTTTCCCATCCTTTTCTTCCTTTCTTTACGTTTACTGACATGTTCGTCACAGTTTTGACACATTTTCACCTTTACACGCCTCCCGATTTTATGTACAATTAAACGTACGGATCGAAAAGCTCCGGCATTTCTGCCGTGCACGCCCGGAGCCAACCGACAGGAGGAAGACCCGATATGAGGAAAAGCTCCGCGCCCGACTTCTTCAGCCCCGGAAAACGGCCTCGAAGAATTCGGCGCAAACGTAGTTCAGATATCAAAAAGCCCCAATTCGACAAGCTCAACGGCTCCATGGGCAAGGTCAGGGACGTTGCCCGTAAAATCCGGGAATTTGTCAACAAGCATAAAAAACCGGCGCTCATCGGCGCGGGCGCCGTCGTATTGGTTGTCGTCCTGCTGGTCGTCCTTTTGAGCGGCGGCAGCCCGGCCAATCCGCTTCTGGGGAAATGGGTCCGCTCGGAAAACGACGGCACCACCACCCTGGATTTCCATTCCGACGGCACGCTCACCGCGCTGCTGGTGTTGAAGGACAACCAGAGCATGACCTCGCTCTCAGCCACCTACACGGTCGATCAGGAAAACGGCAAGCTCGCCGTCACCTTCTACGGCAAGGAAACGGCCTACGCCTATCAGATAGCCGACAACAAGCTCACCATCAAAAACGTGCAGGCCTCGTCGGACGACGAAACCATCATCTCGCCCCAGGAGACCGAGCTGGTCTACACCCGCCAATGAGTAAGAAAAAAGGCCCGGAAGCATGCTCCGGGCCTTTTTGCTGCCCCGGCCGGGCTTACCCCCCTCCGCGCTATCAGTATAGCGCACCCGTCCGATGGCAATCGCGGGCAAAACAGCCGCGCAAGGCTGGTGTCCCTCTGGTCAAAGCGTGCTTTTCTGCACGCGCATGAATTTGTTGAGCATCCGCCGCCGGACCGCCTTCAAGGCGTCAACCTCCCGCGGGGAAGGCATCTCCCGGTTGAAATGCATCACCACGTCCCGCCAGGTCAGATGCTGGATATAATACTTGGTGGCCACGAAACGCTCCCGCTCATCCAGCGCGCTTAAAAGTGCGTCCAGCTTGCGCAGCGTGTACTCCTTATGCTCCAGCCTGGCGGTCAGCCGCGCGATACGCTCCTCCCAGGCCTCGTCGGCGGGGCTTTCCCCGTCCTCGCATTTGCAGGCCGCATCCTTCCGGGAATAGAGGCATCGCAGCTCGTTCTCTATGTACGCTATGGTCGCTTTCGTTTCGAGGTAGTCTCTCAAGCCCTGTTCAACATCCATTATGCATTCCTCCTCATGGCTCTCGCAGCCGAACGCCCCCGCCCGCGGGCATGCTGGCCTGCCGTGGCGCAAAACCTCGCCCGGATGCATAAAAAGACGCTTTTTCCCTGAAGCTTTGGTATAATTAAAAGATAAGCACCTGTACCATTCGTTTTCCGTACTCGCCCTGCTTTTATTTGAATTTGCATAAATGGGATGACGCGGACAGGAAAGAGCGAACCGAACAATTCGTTCTTTATATGAAATATACCACGTTGACCGGCCACCAGTCAAGAACATTTTATTCCTGACGCCGGCAAAAGGAGGCATGCCGCATGACATTCGGAACAAGGCTGCGCCTGCTGCGCGAAGCGCGCCATCTGACCCGGCGGCAGCTCGGGGAAAAAACGGGCATCTCGCCCCGGGTCATCGGGTACTACGAAACAGACCAGCGTCTGGTTTCCGCGGTTTCCGCCATCCGCACGCTCTGCCTCGCGCTGGATACCACGCCCGACTACCTCATTTTGGGCGACCCGTCCGGCGCGCTGCGCTACCGCAAACAGGAAACATCCCCCCTGCGCGTCGCCGAGGACCCGGCGCCGTACGACACGCGGTTCACAGAGGAAGAACTGGCCGTTCTGGAGCGGGCCAAACGTGCGGGGATAACCGCCGCCGAGCTGGATAAGGCCGTGGACATGCTCACGTCGCTCCGCTCCATTTGAGCGCATATTGAATAATTGCCTGTCCCCCTGTACAATGGAGATGACGCGACCGAAGATTTAAAGGGGGATGCCATCTATGCAATGCGCCACGGAATGCGCCGCATGCGCCTTGAATAACCTCAACAAGGTTCTGTGTTCCTTTGTGCCCGACCAACAGGACAGGATACGCGAAACGCGCGCCATGCTTCGCTTTTTGGCCGATTTCGACTACACGCAGCCGCCGCCCGAGATCCTGCGCTGGCTGAGCGACAATCTGCCACGCATCACCGGGCTTAATGACTGCTTTTTTGAGCGGCGCACGCAGGACAACGCGAACCTCCTCGCAAAATACGAAGATTTCAAGGCCATGATAAACGCCCACCGGGATCCGTTCCGCGCCGCCGTCCTTTTCGCCATCACCGGGAACATCATCGACTACACGCCCAGCCACGGCCTCGATATGGACGCGATCGTGCAGGGCGCCCTGAACATAAAGCTCACCGTGGACCACACCGCCCGGCTATATGAAGACCTCCCCGGAGCCAAACGCATCCTCTACCTTCTGGACAACGCGGGCGAGGTCGTGGCCGACAAGCTTTTCATCGAATTCCTGCTGGAGCGGGGCATCGTCTCCGCCGACAAGCTGACCGTGGTGGTGCGCGGCAGGCCCACCTTCAACGACGCTCTCTATTCCGACGCCGAGCAGGTCGGGCTGACCCAGCTTGTCGAGGTGATAGACAACGGGGACAACGCCCCCGGCATCACGATGTCCCGCTGTTCTGACCGGTTCAGGGAATATTACCAACGCGCGGACCTCATTATCTCCAAGGGCATGGGAAATTACGAGTCCCTGCACGATGTCCGGGATAAAAAAATCTATTTCCTGCTGACCAGCAAATGCAACAACGTTACCCAGACGCTGGGCCTTCCCCTGCACAGCTACGTCTGTCAGGCCACGTATCTGTAAAAGAGGTGCCGTATGGAATTCGAGCTTCGGCCTTGGCGCATGGGAGATGTGCCCGCCTTGGCGCGCCACGCCAACAACAAAAAAATCGCGGACAACCTCCGCGACGGTTTTCCCCATCCCTACACGCCGGACGACGCGATGCGCTTCATCAGCGCCTGCCTTTCGGATGGAGAGGCGCGCAACTGCCTCCGCGCCATCAGCATAAACGGGGAGGCGGCGGGCAGCATCGGAGTATTTCTGAAGGAGGACGTATACGCCAAGAGCGCGGAACTCGGGTACTGGCTGGCCGAGCCGTATTGGGGCCGCGGCATCATGACCCAGGCGGTCCGGGACATCGCCGCGCACGCCTTTGCCGTATACGACATCGTGCGCATCTTCGCCAAACCCTTCGCCGAAAACGCGGCCTCGCGCCGCTTGCTGGAGCGTGCGGGCTTCACGCTGGAGGGTGTCTTAAAACAGAGCATTTATAAAAACGGGCGGATAAAGGATTCCTGTGTCTACGCCCTGCTTCGGGACTAAACGACATCAAAAAGCACACATCGGGGGTGCCTTTTTCGCCCCTGACGTTTTGTTCCTCGCTTCCTTCCCTCGTCGCCATGGACTTCGCATTTTTCGACTTCCCTCATGGCAAGTCCCAGACGCTGCGTCATGGCTCCTCTTCCCACAAAGCCTTCGGCTTTGCGGGAACCCATATACCTACGCTCCCTGGTATGCTTGCGCAGTTGGTCAGGAACGAAAAATTCTGCCCCCTTGGTTTCGGAGGCAGAATTGCCGTAAGCCCCTAAGGCAACACCGCACAAGTCGTGCGCACCGTCCTGGCGGATCCTTTTGTGCGATACTGCCCTAAGTAGACCGCGCATCCGCGCGCTTTTTTATTTGCGTTTGGCTCAGAACACCCGCCGGCCGCAAACGAAGTTGCGGTACCCCCACGAACCGAGCGTGCTGACCACCACCCTGCCCCTGCTGGAGGACGCATGCACGATCCTTCCCCCGCCGAGATATATGGCCGTGTGGCTGACGCGCGAGCTCGAATCCGACCGGAAGAATATGAGATCCCCGCGCCTGAGCGCCCCGATGCTCCGTATGCGCGTCCAGGACGAAACCTGGCTGAATCCCGCGGCGTTGTACCGGCTGACGCCCACTCCCGAGCGCCGCAGCGAATAATACACGAGGCCGGAGCAGTCGAACGACCCAGGGCCGGTCGCCCCCCAAACGTACCTGTCGCCGATCTGTCCGAGGGCCACCGAGACCAGCAGGCTCGCTCCCGATCCAGAGCCGCCCGAACCGCCGCCCGAGCCGCCCGACGAACCGCCCGAGGAGGGCGTGGGCCTGGGTGCGGCCTTGGCGTTGGGCGAAAACAGCACGTCGCGCGACTGCGTGCCCATCTTGGCGTCCACGAAAAGCCCGTTTCGCTTCTGGAACGCCCGCACGGCCGTTTCGGTCGTCTTCCCGTAGGTGCCGTCAGCCTTGCCCTTGAAATAACCGAGCTCGGCCAGCCTTTCCTGCATGTATTTCACATCCAGCCCGATGTTCCCGGGGTAGATCGTATATACCTTCGCCTCCTCCGAATAAAGGAGCGAGAGCGTCTCCTCACCCGCGATGCCGTCCACCTGCAGGTCGTGCGCCCGTTGGAACAGCTCGACGGCGAATTCGGTCACCGGGCCGTAATAGCTGGTCACCGCGTCGTTTTCAAAGTATTCGAGCTCCATCAGCCGCTTCTGCAGGCTGGCGACCCGGGCGCTGGTCACGCCTTCCCGCAAAGGCATTTCCGTAAACGCCGACTGCAAAAAAGTGACCTGCTCCGCGCCGTCGGTCGGCACATACACCGTTATCCCCGGCAGCACCGTGACCTCGTTGAATACCTGGGATGCCTTCCTCGTCCTCCGGGGCCGCCGGGCTGGGGGTCGGCGCCGCCAGCGCGGGCGCCGGGAACGCGAGCATCGTGCACGCGATCGCCACCGCCAGCAGCGTGCGTCCGCGCCTGCCTCTTTCGTTGCTGTTGCTCATCATATATCCTTTCTTCTCGTATTTCACAAACCTGGAAATATTAAGAAAGTATTACAAAGACATTATAGCCCATTCGGTCAAAAAACAACTTTTGGCCTTGTCCTAAAATTTTACATAGGCAAAAGGCCGGGCGCAACGCCCGGCCTTTGGAAACCGATAAAAAAACGCGGCCTTTACTCTTCCTCGAACTGATCCTGCCCACGCCGCAGATGGGGCACACAAAATCATCGGGAAGGTCTGCAAATGCGGTCCCGGGCGCAATGCCCTCGTCAGGCAGCCCTTCCAATTCGTCATATACCCACCCGCAGACGGTACAGACATACTTCTTCATTCTTTCTTCCTCCTTTTCAGTTTGGAAAATACGTCCAATGATTCCACGTAAAGTATAGCGCACGCCCCTGCAAAAGGCAAACACAAATGCCCTGCCCCTTGTGCTTTTGCCCCGCTTTACCGTATACTGTAGCTATCATCTTGCATGGAAAGGGTTTCACAGCATGACAAAGGAACAGGCCCGCAAATCGCTGATCGAAAGCGGCATATTCGGCAGGGAATTCGTGCCCATCTGGGACGAAAAGTACGCGCAGGGCGACGGCCCGCTGGAGGAGCGCATACAGCAGGCGGTAGCGGATACCATCTACGTTCTGGTGGACCGGCACCTCCTGGACGAGGAAGTCGCCTGCGAAATGTACGAGATCACGGTAATCACCCATGGATTCGTTGAATACACGGGCTACATCATGGAATAGACGGGCGCGGCTTCTCTGCCTCGCCCTTTGCGCGCTGCTGCTGGCCGGCTGCACGCCGGCCAGCGCCCCGGCGCCCACCCTCCAGCCGACGAACACTGCCCAGCCGGCGGCCCTTGCCCCGCAGACAGCCACGGCGGCTCCGCCTTCAGCGCAGCCCGGTCGAACGCTGGAGGTCCACTTCATCGACGTCGGTCAGGCCGACAGCATACTGGTCCGGCAGGGCGGCGCGGCCATGCTGATAGACGCAGGCAACAACCCGGACGGCCCGGACGTCGTTTCTTACCTTCGCTCGCAGGGCGTGACCCAACTGGATACCGTGGTGGGCACCCACCCGCACGAGGACCACATCGGCGGTCTGGACACCGTGCTGTATGCGTTTGATACCGACCGCATTATAATGCCCAAGGTAGCGCACACCACCATGACCTTCGAAGACGTCGTCGACGCTATTGAAGCAAAGAATCTGCAAGTCACCACACCCGTACCCGGCAAAACTTTTGCGCTGGGGGACGCAAACTGCACCGTTCTCGCGCCGCAGCAGCACGCCTACGACGACCTCAACAACTATTCCGTCGTGTTGCGCGTGACCTTCGGCGGCACGGCCTTCCTTTTCACCGGCGACGCCGAGGCACTTTCGGAACAGGAGATGCTGTCCGGCGGGCAGAACCTGCGCGCGGACGTGCTCAAGGTCGGGCACCACGGGAGCGGCAGCTCCACCACCGCCGCCTTCCTGCGGACCGTGTCCCCGTCGGTCGCGGTGATAAGCGTAGGCGCGGGCAACGACTACGGCCACCCCGCCGCCGCGGTCGTGAAACGGCTGCAAAACGCGGGCGTCCGCGTATACAGGACCGATGTATCGGGCACCGTCGTCATAAAGAGCGACGGCGCGCGCGTACGCGTGGTCCGGGGGTGAGGAGGGATGCCTGTGCGCCTCGTGATAGACAGGTTTGAAAACGGCCGCGCCGTGCTCGAATCGCTGGACACCGGTGAAACGCGGAGCGTGGACGCCGCCGCGCTGCCCCCCGGCGCACGCGAGGGGGACGTGCTGGAATCCGGTGGAACAGGCTTTCGCATCGATATGGAAACCACGGCGCGACGAAAAGAAAAGATCCAAAAAAAACTCAACGAACTTTGGGATTAAAACCGAAGCTTATACGCGGTATTCGTATCATCTACCACATAAATGAAAACGTTTTCCTCATTCACGCATATATCGATCGAGGAAGTGTATTCCAGCGTATCCGGTTCATATGCCTTGTCGCTTTTCGGGGACGCGCGGCAAAAGCCGCAGCGCCGCAACGCACAGCGCCGCTCCTATCAGCATCAGCGCGATGCCGTCGGTGCGCTGCCCGGCCGCCGGCATCAGCGCGGGCGCGACGGTGAACTCCTCCCGCACGGTGACCGGCCCATCCTTTGTCTCCACCGTATATTCGACCCACGCGCCGCCCGCGTTCACCGGGGTCATTGCCAGCGCGTCCCCGTCGGTCCTGGCCTGCAGTGTGGGCGCGCTGAAGCTCCACTTCCCGCCGGGCATTGTCGCGCGCAGCGTATACTGCCCGCCCGCATACACAATGCGGTTTTCAGGCAGCCCGGTGATGGCCGGCTCCCCCGCTCCCGCCTGCACCCTGACCACATATTTTTTCGTTTTTCCGTTTTCCGCAGTCACTGTGAACGTGACCGGCTCGGAAAAGTCCATGGGCACGCCGTCCCTGGGAAACAGCGACGCCCCCGAATGCGTCACCTTTGGCACAAGGCGGGTCACGTCGGTCCCAGCCGGGACCGCCACGGTAAACTCCGTCCCCTCCTGTGTCACCCGCGCGTCCCGTATCCCCGCGAACGATATATCCGTCATCGCGCACGCCGCGCTTACGCCGGACACGGAAAACTCCAGCACAGCGTAGGCATTCCCGCGCGGCTCGCGCAGCGTTATCTGCGCGCGGCCCTTTCCCGCACCCCGGAATGCCGCCGCATAACCGCCCTCCACGCGTTTGGCCGCGCCCCCGTCCTCCGGCTTTACGACGCTCTCGTCGCCGGATTCAATGACGAACTCCGCATCCTCATCGCCGCTCCCGATAACGAGCTCCGCCCGTTCGCCGATGTCCATGACGCTTTTGTGCGCCTTCCCTTCCACCCGGAACACAAGCCTGTCCACACCGTACCCGTACGCAAGCGCGATGCCTTCCCCCGCGTTGCCGTCCACCGCCGTTTCCGCATCCAGGTGCAGCACGCCGCTCCCCAGCTTCAGCGCTGGGCCGGCCTCCGGCGACCTGTTCTTCACAAACGAGGACCCGGTCACATATACGCTTTGGGCACGGGCCTCCATCCCTCCGCCCCCGCCCGAGGAAACGCTGTTCTCCCGGAACGTACATCCCGAAACCCTGACGGGCTGGACGCCGGCAGCCGCATACGCCGCACCCCCGCCGCTGCCGGCCGTATTGGACGAGAACGTGCAGCCCTCCAGCAAGATGCGCACGTCCGGAGCCTCGCTCCCCATGGAAACATACACTGCCCCGCCGTACCGCCCGGCCGCGTTATCGGAAAAGACGCTGTCGCGCAGGGTAACGTCGGCCCCCTCGCACAAAAGCGCTCCGCCGTTCCCGGCCGTGCCCGACGCCGTGCGGGCCGCGTTGCCCGAGAAGCTGCACCCGCTGGCCGTGACGCTCCCGTTGACCGCGTACACCGCGCCGCCCGAATGACCGGAGCGGTTGCCCGAAAACACGCAGGATACCAGCGAAAGCGTAGCGTCCCGCGAAAACACGGCGCCGCCCGCCGCACTGCTCCCCGGATTCGAGAACCCTTCAAAGCGCAGATCCCGGAATGTTACCGTTGCCCCCGAAACGGAAAAAGCCCGCCCCGAATACCCGGCAGCCGGGCTTATGGTATGCCCGCCGCCCGATAGGGTGACGCGGGCATTCACGGCGATCTCGCTGTCGGCCTCCAGATCGCGCGCCAAAACGACGGTGCCGCCCGCGCCGGCATCGGCTACCGCCTGCCGAAGCTGGTCCCAGGTCGAGACCCCGTCCTCCGCGAGGACAGCCCCGCTCCCTATGGCGCACGCCAGTATGAACACAGTGATAACGATAAAAGCAACGGCTCGCATGCTCCCGTCGGTTCTGCTGTCACATGCTGTCGGTCGAAAGGAAAATTTGTCGATTCCCCATATTTTTCCATTATCGTACTCCATCTGCCCCCGCCCGTCAATCACGACTCCGCACAAAAAACGGCCCTCGTGCACTCCGTTTATGATATAATAAAATATAATGTTTGGAGGTGCTGCAAAATGAAAGCCCTGGATGTCGAGTACCTGCTCTGCGGCGGCATCGTGTCCTTCACCTGCCCCGGATGCGGCGAGAACATCAAGCTGACCACCGATGAAGTAATGACCAGCGATAAGACGATGGACTGCCCCCACTGCTCGGCCAAAATAGAAATCGACGAGATCTCCATCTGAACCGCGCGGCAGCCCCGCGCATAACCGTCTGCCCCGGCGCGCATATTAGTACGGGGAGTGACAGAACATGCGCAAAAAAGCTGGAAAACCGAAAAAGAACGCGGACGAAAACGGCGTTACGTGTTCGTTCAGGAAGCCCAAGGACGGCGTTTCCTCCGACGTGCTGGGGAGCTATACCGGTATGTCCGAGGACGGCGGCCCGCCCGAGCAGGACGCGGACGATCTCTGAAAAATTTTTTGTTGACAGTGTTCTGGTATTTTGCTATCATTCAGTGTAATCTCATATTTCAAACGCTTTGATCAGAACGCGCGCGGCTTTTGAGGCACAGAGAGGGGATGTCGGTGGGAATTCCCCGTGAGAAGGCTGCAAATGCGTCATCCTCTGTGAGCAGCAGGTCAAAAGGAATACGAGTAGGCCCTGCCGGAGACCCCTCCGTTATCAAAGGCGCGGCATCGGGATGCCCCTGTGCCGGACAGAGTGCTTATGCATATGCATTATGAATTTGAGTGGTACCGCGAAGCAAACCTTCGTCTCAATCGAGGCAAAGGTTTTTTTGATTCCTATAGAAAAGGAGGTAACGAAATGTTACGAACCGGCACACAAATCATGGTCCAGAGCCTTCTGGACCACGGCGTTGACCTGGTCTTTGGTTATCCGGGCGGGACAATCTTGCCGTTCTACGACGAGCTGTCCCACTACGCCGACAGGATTACGCACGTCCTTCCCAGCCACGAGCAAGGCGCCGCGCACGCGGCCGACGGCTACGCGAGGGCAACGGGCAGGGTAGGCGTATGCATTGCCACGTC
Organism: Christensenellales bacterium; assembly: GCA_040766645.1. Classification (GTDB taxonomy): domain Bacteria; phylum Bacillota; class Clostridia; order Christensenellales; family UBA1431; genus UBA1431. Next base: position 18,448 of record JAXGQA010000010.1, read on the forward strand.
CGGACCCGGCTCCACCAATCTCGTCACCGGCATTGCCACCGCATATATGGACTCCATCCCCCTGGTAGTCATCACCGGCAATGTCCCCAGCTCGCTCCTCGGGACGGACAGCTTTCAGGAAGTGGATACCACGGGCATCACCATGCCGATAACCAAGCACAATATACTCGTAAAGGACGTCACAAAGCTTCGGGAATCGATGGCCCTCGCCTTTTTTCTGGCAAAAGAGGGCCGTCCCGGCCCGGTGCTGGTCGACGTGCCCAAGGACGTGCAGACGGCTTCGACCGAATACGAACCCCGGCCGGAAGAGGCCGATGACGCCAGCGCGCCCGACCACAGTCATGCCGTGCGGCTCTATCAGGAGGAGAACGCGCAGTCCCTCCGGCAGGCTGCGGACATGATTGACGGCGCCCGGCGCCCGATGATCCTCATCGGCGGCGGCATACTGCGCTCGGGTGCCAGCGCCCAGCTCCTGCGCTTTGCAGAGCTTATCAAAGCCCCCGTTTCCAGCTCGCTGATGGGCCTGGGCGCGTTCCCCGCCTCCCACCCGCTGTACATCGGCAACGTCGGGATGCACGGGAACGTCGTGGCCAACACGTTAAGCGCCGAGTGCGACCTCTTCGTGGCCATCGGTACGCGCTTCAACGACAGGATATTCGGCAGCCTGAAAGACTTTTTGCCTTCGGCCCGCGTGCTGCACATCGACATTGACCGCGCCGAGATAAGCAAGAACGTGCTGGCGCACTACAAGCTGGTGGGCGATGCCGGGGTCGTGATGGACGCCTTAGCGGATCTCGTGCGCGATACCGACCGCTCGGACTGGCTCGCGGAAATTGCCGATCTCAAGCGCCAAAACAGCAACGGCGTTTCCGAGCCGCAGGGCGACCGCCTCTATCCGCCGGCCATGATGAAGCTTCTGCGAAAAAATCATCGGCAACGACGCAACCGTGGTCACCGACGTCGGCCAGCACCAGATGTGGGTCGCCCTCCACCTGCCCTTTGAAAAGCCGTGCACGCTCATCACCAGCGGCGGCATGGGCACCATGGGCTTCGGGCTGGGTGCGGCCATAGGCGCGCAGATGGGCAAGCCGGACACGACCACCGTGCTGGTCACCGGCGACGGGTGTTTCCGTATGAATTCCGGCGAGCTTGCGACCATGGCTTACCACGGCCTGCCCATTATCATCGTGCTGATGAACAACGGTACGCTGGGCATGGTGCGCCAGTGGCAAACGCTGTTTTACGAAAAACGGTATTTTGCGACCACGCTCAACAGAGGCCCCGACTTCGTCAAGCTGGCCGAGGCCTACGGCTTGGAAGGCCACCGCGTGGAAACGCTTTCACAGTTCGAGAAATACCTGTCCGACGCGGTCGCCGCCCGCAAACCCGTGGTTCTGGACTGCCGCATCGAAATCGACGAGAAGGTCCGCCCCATGGTGGGACCCGGTCAGCCAATAACCAATTTCGTCCTGAAATAGGAGAGGAGGTACCCAAATGGAAAAGCACATCCTTTCGGTGCTGGTCGATAACCACGCGGGCGTCCTGATGCGCGTGGCTGGCCTGTTCAGCCGCCGCGGCTTCAACATCGACAGCCTGGCCGTCGGTGAAACGCAGGACGAGGAAGTTTCGCGCATCACCATCATCACCTGCTGCGACCAGCGCGAGCTCGACCAGGTGGTGTCCCAGCTGGAAAAGCTGGTCTGCGTGCGCAGGGTGCAGGTGCTCCCCCGGGACGCCGCACTCTGCCGCGAGCTGGTGCTGATAAAAGTAAAGGTCAACGCCGCGCAAAGGACGGACGTGATGCTCATCGCCACCGCCTTCCGCGCCCGCGTTCTGGACATCGCCCGCGAGAGCATGACGCTCGAGCTGACCGGCGAGACCACGAAAATATCCGCGCTCATCTCCCTGATGGCAGATTACGGCGTGCTGGAAGTCATGCGCACCGGCATCATCGCCCTGGAGCGGGACGCGCGCACCATTTATCAGAATATCGAGGAGGATGAAGCCAATGGCTAAGATGTATTATGAAAAGGACTGTTCTCTCGATTACCTCATGAACAAGACCGTGGCAGTCATCGGATACGGGAGCCAGGGCCACGCCCACGCACTCAACCTCAGGGACAGCGGCGTGGACGTGGTGGTCGGCCTGTATACCGGCAGCCCCTCCTGGCCCAGAGCCGAGGCGGCGGGGCTGAAGGTAGCGACGGCGGCGGACGCAGTCAAGGCGGCGGACATCACCATTATCCTCATTAACGACGAGAAACAGCCCAGGCTGTATAAGGAAAGCGTTTCCCCCAACCTCAAGCCGGGCAGCGCGCTGGTCTTTGCTCACGGCTTCAACATCCATTTCGGCCAGATCGTCCCGCCGCCCGACGTGGACGTCTTCATGGTCGCGCCCAAAGGCCCCGGCCACACCGTGCGCAGCCAGTACGTCGAAGGCTTCGGCGTCCCCTGCCTCATTGCCGTACATCAGGACGCGACCGGCCACGCCCATGACCTCGCGCTGGCCTACGCGCTGGGCATCGGCGGGGCGCGCGCGGGCGTGCTGGAAACCACGTTTAAGGAAGAGACCGAAACCGACCTCTTCGGAGAGCAGTGTGTGTTGTGCGGCGGCGTGTCCGCCCTGATGAAGGCCGGGTTCGAGGTACTGGTCGAGGCCGGCTACCAGCCGGAGAGCGCGTACTTTGAGTGTGTGCACGAGATGAAGCTCATCATCGACCTCGTCAACAAGGGCGGCCTCTCCTTCATGCGCCACTCGATAAGCGACACGGCCGAGTACGGCGATTATTCGGTGGGCAGCCGCATTATAACAGACGATACCAAAAACGAGATGAAGAAAGTCCTCAAAGAGATACAGGACGGTGACTTTGCGCGGCGCTGGATACTCGAGAACCAGTCCAATCGTCCCTACTTTAACGCCAGGCGCCGTCAGGAGCGGGACAGCCAGGTCGAAAAGGTCGGCGCCGAACTCCGCTCCATGATGAACCGGCCGGAAGACAGGAAAGGATGAAAGCTATGCGAAGCGATACCGTAAAATCCGGCGTGGAACGCGCGCCGCACCGCTCGCTGTTCCGCGCGCTGGGCCTGACACAGGAGGACCTCGAACGTCCGCTAATAGGCATTGTCCACGCGCACAACGACATCGTTCCCGGTCACACCCAACTCGATCTCATCACGCGCGCGGTGCGCGAAGGCGTGCTTATGGCCGGCGGAACGCCCCTCGCCTTCCCGACCATCGGCATCTGCGACGGCATTGCCATGGCCCACGAGGGCATGAAATATTCGTGGCACTCCCGCGAGCTTATCGCCGACAGCTGCGAGTGCATGGTCATGGCCCACGGGTTTGACGCCCTGGTCTTTGTGCCCAACTGCGACAAAATCGTGCCCGGCATGCTGATGGCCGCTGCCCGGCTGAACATCCCGTCTGTCTTTGTCAGCGGCGGCCCCATGCTCTCCGTCCCGTATAAGGGAAAACAGCTGGACCTCAACAGCGTGTTTGAAGCGGTGGGCGCGCACAAGGCCGGGATGATTAACGACGCGGCCCTCATGGAAATAGAAGAAAACGCCTGTCCCACCTGCGGGAGCTGCGCGGGCATGTTCACGGCCAACTCCATGAACTGCCTTACAGAGGCGCTGGGCATGGGCCTCCCCGGCAACGGGACAATACCCGCGGTATACGCCGCGCGCCAGCGGCTGGCGCGCAGGGCGGGGATGCAGGTGATGGAACTTCTGAAGGCCGGCATAAAGCCATTGGACATCATGACCCCCGAGGCCTTTGAAAACGCGCTGGCCACCGACATGGCCATCGGATGCTCCACCAACTCGGTCCTGCACCTGACGGCCATCGCGCACGAATGCGGCCTCACGCTGGACCTCGACCACATCAACGAGGTCAGCGGACGGGTCCCCAACCTTTGCCACCTCGCCCCGGCCGGCCCGCACCACCTGCAGGACCTCGACCAGGCGGGCGGCGTGCCCGGCGTCATGTCCGAGCTGATAAAAGTAGGCGCGCTGAACACCGGCGTCATGACGGCCACCGGCAAGACGCTGGGCGAAAATATAAACGGCGTGGAGGTCCTGGACCACAGCGTGATCCGCAGTGTAGACGACCCCTACTCCCCTTACGGCGGCATCGCCATACTCAAAGGCTCACTCGCGCCGGACGGCGCGGTGGTCAAACAGTCGGCCGTGGCCCCCGAGATGCTCAAACATACCGGCCCGGCGCGCGTCTTCGACGGCGAGGAGGAAGCCATCGCGGCCATATACGCGGGCACCATCCGCCCGGGCGACGTAATCGTCATACGCTACGAAGGTCCGCGCGGTGGTCCCGGCATGCGAGAGATGCTCTCTCCCACCTCGGCCATCGCGGGCATGGGCCTCGACAAGCAGGTCGCCCTCATCACCGACGGGCGCTTCTCGGGCGCGACCCGGGGTGCGAGCATCGGCCACGTTTCCCCCGAGGGCGCGGTGGGCGGCCCCATCTCCCTGGTCGAGGAGGGCGATGCAATCGCCATCGACATACCCGCCCGGCGGCTGGACCTGATGGTCCCGAACGCCGAGCTTGAACAGCGCAGAGCGCGCTGGCAGGCCCCCGCCCCGCGGGTGACCAAAGGGTATCTTGCGCGCTACGCGCGCACCGTGCAGTCCGCAGCGCAGGGCGCGGTGGTGGACTGAACCGGTCAAATACAGCAAATCCATACTACGGAGGTGAAAGCATGAGACCCGTAATATACGACGCCACACTTCGCGAAGGCGCACAGGGTGCCGGCGCGTCCTTTACAGTCGAAGATAAGGTACGCATCGTGGATATGCTTGACGAGTTGGGCGTAGCCTATATCGAGGCGGGCAACCCCGGCTCGCACCCCAAGGACGCCGCGTTTTACGAGCGGATGCGCAACCACCCGCTCAGGCAGGCCAAACTGGTCGCTTTCGGCGCGACCTGCCGCGTGGGCGGGCGCCCCGAGGACGACGCCAACATCCAGGCGCTGATGTCGGCGCAAACGCCGGTGGTCTGCAAATTAGGAAAATCCTGGGACTTTCACGTGACCGAGATATTGAAGGCCACGCTGGAGGAGAACCTGAACATCATTAAAGAAACCGTGGAATATTTCAAAGCGCAGGGCAAAGAGGTGGTGTACGACGCCGAACACTTTTACGATGGCTACAAGAATAACCCCGAATACGCTTTGAGGACCCTGCAGGCAGCGCACGACGGGGGCGCAGACTGGCTATGCCTGTGCGAAACAAACGGCGGCTGCTTCCCGATGGACGTCGAAAAAATAACCCGCACCGTGGTCGAGCGCTTCGGCGATAACGTGGGCATCCACAGCCACAACGACACGGGCATGGCCGAGGCCAACGCCGTGGTGGCCGTGCACGCCGGCGCGACCATGGTGCAGGTGACTATCGCCGGCTGGGGCGAGCGCTGCGGCAACACCGACCTCTTTACCCTGCTCCCCAACCTGCAGCTCAAGATGGGACACCAATGCGTGCCGCCCGAGAACCTGCAGACGCTGGTCGACTTCGCGCACAGCTTCCACGAGCTGGCCAACATGGGCGTCAACCCCGCGCGCCGTACGTCGGATTCAACGCGTTCGCGCACAAGGCGGGCATGCATATCGACGCGGTGGCTAAAAACCCCACTTCGTTCGAGCACATCCGGCCCGAGCTTATCGGGGCCGAGCGCGCCTTCCTCATCTCCGAAGTGGCCGGAAGGTCGGCCGTCCTCAAGAAAATACAGCGCATCGTGCCCGACGTGGCCAAGGACTCGCCGGACATCAAAAAGATCGTCGACAAGCTCAAGGAGATGGAATACCGCGGCTACCAGTTCGAGGGCGCGGACGCCTCATTTGAGCTGATGGTCCTGCGCACGCTGGGTCTGCACCAGCCGTTCTTTACGCTCAAGAGCTTCAAGGTCATCGTCAACGAACCTGCGCCGGACGGCACCTCCGCATCGGCCATGGTACACATATGTGTCGACGGCACGGAAGAGATATCCGCGGCTACCGGCAACGGCCCGGTCCACGCGCTGGACCAGGCGACGCGGCGGGCGCTGGAGCGCTTCTATCCTTCGCTCAACACCACCGCGCTCAGCGATTACCGCGTCCGCGTGCTGGATTCCAAGTTCGCTACGGCCGCGCCGGTCCGCGTGCTGATAGAATCCACCGACGGCACCCACACATGGACGACGGTGGGCGTATCCAACGACATCATCGAAGCGAGCTGGCAGGCGCTGGTCGACTCGCTCGAATACAAGCTGTTCAAAGACAGCACGCAAAAAACCGGGCAGCAGGCCGGAAAGGAGCACGCCATTGGGAATGACCATGACGCAAAAGATATTGGCCGCGCACGCGGGGCTGTCTGAGGTCCGCGCGGGCCAGCTGATAGAGTGCCAACTGGACCTCGCGCTGGGCAACGACATCACCGCGCCGCTCGCGATCAACGAGTTCGAGCGCATGGGCGCCCAAACGGTATTCGACCCTGACCGCATCGCCCTGGTGCCCGACCACTTCGTGCCCAACAAGGATATCGCCTCGGCAACGCAGGCGCGCCAGATGCGGCTCTTTGCCCAAAAGCATAACATCACCAACTATTTTGAGCTGGGGCGCATGGGCGTCGAGCACGCGCTCCTGCCCGAACAGGGGCTTGTCGCCCCCGGCGACCTCATCATCGGCGCGGACAGCCACACCTGCACCTACGGCGCGCTGGGCGCGTTCTCCACCGGCGTAGGCTCGACCGACCTGGCGGCCGCCATGGCCACCGGCAAGGGCTGGTTCAAGGTCCCGCCCGCGCTGCGCTTTACGCTGACCGGCAAATTAGGCGCCCACGTCACCGGCAAGGATGTTATACTCCACATCATCGGCATGATAGGCGTGGACGGCGCGCGCTACGCTTCCATGGAGTTCACGGGGGACGGCATCGCAGCGCTCACAATCGAGGACCGGCTGTGCATGGCCAACATGGCCATCGAGGCCGGCGCGAAAAACGGCATCTTCCCGGCCGACGAAGCGGCCACCGCATACGCGCTGGAGCGCGCCAGGCGCCCGGGCACGGCCTATGCCGCCGACGCCGACGCGGAATATCTTGCCGAATACACCATCGACCTTTCGCAGGTGCCTTCCACCGTGGCTTTCCCCCACCTGCCCGAGAACACGCGCAGCGTCGCCGAGGCAGAGACCCTGCGCCTCACCATCGACCAGGCCGTGATAGGCTCGTGCACCAACGGGCGCATTGAGGACATGCGGGCGGCCGCCGCCGTCCTGAAGGGGCGCAAGGTCAGCCCCGGCGTGCGGCTTATTATCATCCCGGCCACGCAGGCTGTCTGGCAGCAGTGCGTGCGCGAAGGGCTGATGGACGTGTTCGTAGACGCGGGCGCGGCGGTCTCCACCCCCACCTGCGGCCCCTGCCTGGGCGGGCACATGGGCATACTGGCCGAAGGCGAGCGCGCCGTGGCTACCACCAACCGCAACTTCGTCGGGCGCATGGGGCACCCGAAGAGCGAGGTCTATCTGGCCTCCCCCGCCGTGGCGGCGGCCTCTGCCGTGGCCGGCATCCTCTGCGGCCCGGACTATCTGGATAAAGGAGGCGCTGCCGAATGAAGTGCAAGGGTACTGCCCACGTATACGGCGACCACGTCGACACCGACGTCATCATCCCCGCGCGCTATCTCAACACGGCTGACCCGAACGAGCTGGCCAGGCATTGCATGGAGGATATAGACGCGGATTTTGTGAACAAAGTCCGGCCCGGCGACTTCATACTCGCCGGACGGAATTTCGGCTGCGGCTCCTCGCGCGAGCACGCGCCGGTCGCCATAAAGGCCAGCGGCGTTTCCTGCGTGGTGGCGGAGAGCTTTGCGCGCATCTTTTTCCGCAACGCCATCAACACCAGCCTCCCGGTCATCGAGTGCCCGGAGGCGGTAAAGGATGCAAAGCCCGGCCACGAGATGGAAGCGGACCTGAGCGCAGGTCTCCTGAAAAACGTCACGCTGAATAAGACCTACCCTATCGAGCCGCTCCCGCCCTTCATACAGGAGCTTATAGCCGCGGGCGGTTTGGTCAACTACACGCGCGCCAAACTTGCCTGAACCGGCATACCGCGCGACACGGCAGGAAGCATGCGCTTCCTGCCGCTTTTTATGCTTAAAAGTCCTTGCTCTGTCAGATAGATAGTATCGTGGAGTTTGTTTTACGCATAGCCGTTCCGACAGAAAAGCCGCCTTGTGACGAACAAATGGGAGAAAGCCACCGCAAAGGCTCCGGCGGTCGCGTCATTGCGATCCGCAGCAAAGCAATCCAGCGTTTCCTTCTGCATTGCACGGGGCCGAAGCCTCTCGCAAAACGTCCAATGTCAGGTACGGCCAGTCAGGCCTTTTGTCAAAAAAGTCCGGCTTGGCACGCGGACTGACCGGGGAATAAGCCGTCAGTTTTTAGACCAATTTTCGAAAATCATGATTTTACAGCGCCAAAATTTCTGAACGTTTTTCGTTTATCTGTGATGATATCACAGACCTGCCTTTAAAACCGCGCTATACTCTAATCATCCAAAGAGAAAGGATGATTAGATATGGCAAAGGTTATTTCCGTTACACAGGAAAACTACGATAAGGAGGTCGTACGCTCCGAAAAACCCGTGCTCATTGATTTCTGGGCGTCGTGGTGCGGCCCCTGCAGGATGGTGGCCCCCATACTCGAGCAGATCGCCGGCGAGATGGAGGACGACATCAAGGTGGTAAAGGTGAACGTGGATGAGCAGCCCGCACTGGCCAGCGCGTTCTCGGTGCGGAGCATCCCCACGCTGGTGGTAATGAAAAACAACGTCAAGCTTGCGCAGATGGTGGGGGCGCAGCCTAAGCAGGCGCTGGTAGCGGGCATTAAAAAGGCCATCGCATAAAGGAGGCCCACAGCATGATCATTGTAGACGAGAAGCGCTGTCCGCAGGACCACGCCTGCCCGGCCGCAAGAGTCTGCCCCGCCGGCGCGCTCATACAGGATGGCTTTAAGGCGCCGGCCGTCGACACGGACAAATGTACGGAGTGCCGGAAATGCGTGCGCGTCTGTCCCATGGGCGCTTTGAAATACACCGGCTGAAGCAGTTGCTCCAACAATTCCTCCTATAACGGAAAACAGCCCGATAAGGGGCTGTTTTCCGTTATAGTGTCCGCGCCTTGGCGGGCCGTTTGAACGCGAATACCTTTTCTTCCCTTCCCGGATGAACGTCAGAAACTGCACGAACTGTTCGCCCCCCCCCATCGGCTCGAACCGGACGTCCCCTTCGGGACTCACGCTTATCACGATGCCGCCGATCCTTTCCCGGTAGTCCTTAAAGCCTATCCGCACCCGGGACCCCGGCCCGATGGACAAGGGCCGCCGGCCTCCGCGAGCCGGAACGCTCATCCGTATTCGGAGATGTCCCGCGGTTCGGCCGGAGCGCAGTTCCCCTCGCGGATGGACACGTGCAGCACGCTGTCCCGGGCCGGCATCCGGGAACGCTTACCTTGTTTTGCATTATAGTGATTTAAAACAAAACTCAAATAATAGTTCCAATACCCCCATTTTAACCCCAAAGAAAGCGGAGCCGTAACGGCTCCGCTTTCTTTGGGGGGTTAGCCCAGGTTATTTTTCGCCTTGCTTCCGCTTACGGAAGACAAGGAGGAGGGTGCCGGTTGCCAACACTATAGCGCCGGCCAGGAACATCCAATCCAGAGAGGCTTCACCCGTTATGGGCAGGGCTGCCGGAACGGACTCGTCAGGAACTGTGACGATCTCGTCCGTCGGCGCCGCGGTAGGAGGCGTCGTTCCCGTCTCTACCGGACCCAGCGGCGGCTCCGTTGTCGGTATCACTATGGTGTTGCTCGCGTAGTAGAGGTTGATAACGTTGGCCGTATCGTCGGCTCCCAGTGTCAGCGTCTCCACGTCCGCGCTGTCGTAGGTATACCCGTCGATGTCTATGACCTCATCCGCTGACGTGATAACGTCACCGAAAATGCCGGCGCCTGTTTTGGCGGGCGCTATCGGGTCGCCGGTGTCCTTGTCGAGATAGTTCACCGTGTAAGCCTGCGCGTTGCGCTCATAGTAGATGTTGATTACGTTGCACTCATCATTGGGCCCGACCCAGAGAACCAGCCATGGCTCGGAGTCCACGATGTGATAGCCGGGGATGTTCACGTATTCGCTGTAGGGAAGAATCAAATCGCCGCACTTCGCGCTTTTGACGGCGGGATCGATTATCGGCTCGTTGGTCCCTTGCTCAAGGTAGTTCACGGTGTAAATCTGATCGTCGGGCGTATAGTAGATCTTGATGATGTTGGGCTGCCCCCAGGCAAGCGTGATGCTTTCAGATTCCACCGTGGCCGTATAACCGGGCACATCCTTGGCATATCCGGTTGCGGTCCTGCCCACCCGGCCGATGCCGGTATCCGGCGTTGCTATCGGAAGATCGAACTCTTGGTCAAACAACGTGACGTGCACCAGGTGCTGGACCACATAGGGAACTTTCTTGCCCTTATAGTAGAGGTTGATGACGTTGGCGTCGTTGTCCGTCCCGATGGTCAGCGAAGCAACGCTCGCGCCAGCGTAGTAGTACCCCGGAATAGGGATGATCTCGCTCGCCGGATCGATTACTTCATTGAAGAAAGTATCCTTGGTTACCGACGGAGCCAGCGGATCGCCCGTGCCCTTCTCGAGGAAATTCACGGTATACTTCTGCGCGTTGGCCGTGTAGTAGAAGATGATCTCGTTGGTCCCGGCCGTCAGCGTCAGGCTCTGCGAGGCGTCTCCTGCCAGCGTGTAGCCGGCAATATCGATGGCCGATTCGTTAACCACCTGCCCGGTCACACCGCTTCCCGTCTTTTCAGCCGATAGAACGTCATTCGATCCTTGCTCAAGGTATTTCACCGTATAAGCCTGCGGGTTGGCCGTATAGTAGAAGGTGATCTCATTGATCCCGGCCGTCAGCGTCAGGTCCTGCGATGTGGGCGCAACCGGGTATACCCTTCGACCGAAACCGCCGACTCGGTAACGACCTGAGCTGTGACGCCGGTGCCGTTCTTGTCGGGTGCGACGGACGTGGTCGTACCCTGCAGGTAATAGTGTACGGGTAAGGTTTGCGGGTTGGCCGTCCACTGGGCAACGTAGGTCACGCTGCCCGTCACCTTGTTGGCCCACGTCGGACTCCAGTCAGCAAACGTCCAGCCGGCTTCCCCGGCAGGCGTGCCGGCAAATGCAGGCGTGTTGCTGTTGTAGATAAGGTTGCCGGTGCTCTGTGGTGCAAACGTTCCATGCGTGCCCGGCGCATAGGTCACAGTGTATTTGTCCTGCTTCCACTGGGCATAGAGCGTCGTGTTGTCCTTGATCGTAAACGTAGCACCCGGAGCGTAGTCCGTTCCGCTTCCGTTTTTCTTCGTGTTCCATTTTTGGAAGGTCCAGCCCGGCCGGCTAATGGTGCCGGGTCCAAGGACAGTCACCGGGTCGTCTTTAAAGTAGTTATTGCTGTCGGTCTGGGAACCGGTGGCGTCAGCAGCATTCTTGTCGTACGTCACCGTGTACACTCTTTTCCACTGGGCGTAGAGCTTCACATCGTTATAAATCTTGAACGTATCGCCCGGGTTGTAGTGCGTCCCGTGTCCATCATCATCCGTGTCCCAACCGACGAACGCGTAGCCGGTCCGGCTCATAGTGCCCTGGTCCTTGACCGTCACGGTAGCGCCATCGTTGTAATTGTTGCTGTCGGTCTGAGTGCCGGTGCCGCCGTTGGCGTAGTACGTCACCTGATTGTGACCGTAGCTCGGAGTAGCCCCCACGCTGGTCGGAACGAATCCCACGACCAACAGTACCGCAAGCAATATCGCGGTCACCTTAAAGGTCTTCTTCCAGCTTTTCATTTTTTACCCTCCTTCGTGTTATCCTTCCCGTCTATCCTCTGAATTGTTTATTATTCCATAGCAACCGGACGGTCATGGCGCTTTCGCGCTTTAGACTCCTGGCTTTGCGTGCCCGCGCTTTCGCTCGGTTTGCCCTTATATATCCTGCCCGATGGAAAAAAACCCTTTCCCATCTATATTTCGTTAAACAATTATAACACGTTCTTTCCGGGTTGTATATACCCTTTCACGCCCTGCTAAACACAAACTGCGCAACTGTGAAAACCGCACCCGCACGGACCGCCCGCCGCGCCACCGAATCCATGTTCACAGCGTTTCTAACGTATATGATAGCATTCCCTTCCACGTTTGTACATGTTCTTTCGCGGCTCAGAAGGTCTGTTTTTGTCGATAAAAACGGCATTTTATCACGGTTCATCGCATCTTCCCCATCGGCCCCATTCGACCGGTTTCACCATTTATCCATCCCTGTCATCATTTTCCTGCTTACAGTATTATGCCCGACGCCTCGTTTTACATAACAAAAAATTTCGGGAGTGCTCCCGTTTTTGGGCAGGATGCACTCCCGAAAAGCCTGCGCGTCAAATAAACAAAGTGGTATCCGAAAGCTCCGCGGCCCCGAGGAAGGTTGCCACACCACCTATGTCGACGCCGTCTATCAGCTCCTCGGGCGTTATGCCCATCACGTCCATGGACATCTGGCAGGCCACGACGCGCACGCCGCTGTCCATGGCCGCTTTAATAAGCTCCTCCAGCGACTGCACATTCCTGCTCTTCATGACGCCGCGTATCATCCGCGCGCCCATGCCCGCCATGTTCATGCGGGACAACCCAAGCTTGCGGCTCCCCCTCGGCATCATCGCCCCGAACATCCTTGAGATAAACGGCTTTTTCACCCGGACTTTGCTGCTCTTCCGCAGTATGTTCAGCCCCCAGAAGGTGAAGAACATCGTCACCTTACGACCCATGGCCGCAGCGCCGTTGGCGATGATGAACGAGGCGATGGCCTTATCGAGGTCCCCGCTGAACACCACCATGGTCTTGTCGTTCTGCCCGCCCGGCGCTATTTGCACTGTCCCCGCATCTCCTGCGCCCTTCCGGAGCGTGACCGTATAGACGCCCTTTTGCTGCGCCACACCTTCCAGCGCGTTCCCGGTCCGCTCGGCCCATACCTCGATGTCGGACGCGTACCCCGGATCGGTGGCCGTGACCACCAGCTTCCCGCCGGGCTTCAGGCCCTTCATGGCCTCCGCTGTCTTTAAAATAGGTCCCGGGCACTGCAGCCCGCACGCGTCCACAGTAATCGCCGCCGTTGCCTCATCCGCTTCCTCCGCTCCGCCGTTCACCGTTTGAAACGGCAGCTCCTGCTTCTCCCCGTCTGCCCTGGCCGCGCCGTCCCCGGCCGCCTGCCTGGCCTCGCGCCGCATGATATTGTAGGTGGTATATCCGCCGCTGACGTTATAGACGTCGTACCCGCGCTGCGCCAGGATGCGCGCCGCGATGTACCCCCGCAGGCCAACCTTGCAGTACAGATAGACCGGCCGGGTCCTATCGATTTTGTCCAGATTATCGCGGAGCACGGGCAGCGGTATGTTCACTGCGCCGCCGATCGCTCCCACCAGATGCTCCTCGGGCGTGCCCACGTGGACGATCTGCGCGCCCTCGGCCACCAGCCTGTCGACGTCGTGCCAATAGACCGCCTTCACGTCGCCATGCAGCATGTTGGCGGCCGTCATGCCCAGCATGTTCACGGGGTCTTTGGCCGAGGCGTACGGCGGCGCGTAGCACAGCTCAAGCTGTTCGAGGTCGTAGACCGTGCCGCCCAGCCGCTGTGCCGTGGCGATGACGTCGATACGCTTCTCCACACCCTCAAAGCCGACCGCCTGCGCCCCGAGAATTTGCCCTTCCTTATTGAAAAGCAGTTTCATGTGGATGGGCGTGGAGCCGGGATAGTAGCCCGCGTGGCCGGCCGGATGCGCGTAGGTCTTCAGGTATTCCATGCCCTTTTTCCGGAGCTGCTTTTCGTTCAGGCCGGTGCAGGCCGCCGTCATGTCGAACACCTTTATCACTGAGCTTCCCTGCACGGTCTGGGCCGGCGTCCGCCGCCCGGCGATGACCTCGGCCACGGCCCGCCCCTGCTTGTTGGCCGGCCCGGCCAGCGGTACCAGCGTTTCCCCGCGCGTAACGAAATCCCGAACCTGTATCGCATCACCCACCGCATAGATGTCCGGGTCGGACGTGGCAAAATCCGTGTCCACCATTATGGCCCCGCCTATCCCGGTCTCCAGCCCGGCTTCCTTTGCAATGCGGCTCTCGGGCGCGACGCCTATACTCAGCACCGCCATGTCGGCCTCCAGCGCGCTGCCATCGGAAAGGGTAAGCTTCAGCTCGCCGCCGTCTTCTTCGATGCCCTGCACGCCCACGCCGAATACCAGCCGGATACCGTTGTCCCGCATGTGCCCGTGCAGTATAGCCGCCATATCACGGTCAAACGGCGCCACCGCCTGGTCCAAAAACTCCACGACGGTAACATCGAGGCCGCGCTCTTTCAGGTTCTCAGCCATCTCCACGCCGATGAAGCCCGCTCCAACCACCGCCGCGCGTTTTGCCCCGCGCGCGCCGATGTAGTCGCTGATACGGTACGTGTCGGGTATGGTCCGCAGGGAAAACACGCCGGGCAGCGATTTCCAGCCCGCGTTGGGCCACTTGGGTTCGGCGCCCGGCGACAGCACCAGCTTATCGTACCGCTCCCGGTACGTTTCGCCGGTCGCGTGGTTTTTGACCTCGACCTCCTTTTTCTCCCGGTCGATGGCCGTCACCTCGGAGCGCGTGCGCACGTCGATATTGAAAAACCCCTGCATCTTCTCGACGGGCGTGACCACCAGCTTGTCTTTATCCTTTATGATTCCGCCTATATAATACGGAAGGCCGCAGTTGGCGTAGGAGATGTACTCCCCCTTTTCGAACAAAACGATCTCGGCTTCCTCATCCAGCCGCCGCAGCCGCGCGGCTGCCGAAGCCCCTCCCGCGACGCCGCCGACGATCAAGACTTTCATGACTTGTCACCTCCGCTTTTGATGTCTTTAGCATACCGCACCCGGTGATGTTGATTCGGTAACTTAGTCACATAATACACAAACTTTTGCCGCCCTTACTCCGATAGCTCCCGCAACGCTTCAGGATCCAGTATCCGGACGCGGCGCCGGCCCAGCTCCAGCCAGCCCTGATGGCGCATTTCCCCCAGCATCCGGGATATCACCTCGCGCGCCGTGCCCAGCTCGGCCGCGATCTGCTCGTGGGTCACCGAAAGCGTCGCCTTCCCCTGCGCCTCGCTGCGGTTCAGGAGCCAGGCCGCCAGCCGCCGGTCCACCCTGTCGAAGGTGACGCTCTCCAGCACCTGCAAAGACTCGGAAAATCGTTTATAGAGCGTGGCTATCAAAAAGTCCTTCCACGGGATGTGGCTGTCCAGGACCCGGCTGTACACGGCATAGGGTATAAAAAACAGTTCGGCGGCCTCCTCCACCTGCGCGATGGCCGGGAAATCGTCGCCGGTCAGCCTGCAGGCCACCGATACGAGACAGGTGTCCCCCGCTCCCGCGCGGTACAGCGTCATCTCCCGCCCGCCCGGCGACAGCTTGTACACGCGCAGCGCGCCGGACAATACCAGTGGCACGTGCGGGCAGACCTCACCCTGCCGCATCAGCACGGTCCCGGCCGGCCGCCTCGCCAGGCTCCCCTGCTCAATGAGCGTTCTTTGCGCCGATTCCTCCAGTGTTTGAAGCGCCGGGAACAGCGTCCGCAGCCTCGTAAGCGTGTCCATGTCCGTCACCCCTCTCACGTACGTTCGCACAGCCCCGCAAATCCCGGTATGCAGACGTCGGCCTCCGCGCCGGCATCCCCCTCCGCGCACAGCAGGCACACCCGCATGCCCGCCGCTTTGGCCGACCGCGCGGCATACACGCTGTCCTCGTACACGACGCACGCGCCGGGGTCTGCGCCCAGCGCGGAAGCGGTGTGCAGGAAGATATCGGGCGTTTCCTTGGTGAGGCCGATATCGGTCTCGGCGACTATCGCGTCGAACAGCTCCAATATGCCGTTGCGTTTCAGCCCCGCCTCGGCCATGCTCGCTTCCGACGCCGTCACCACCGCGAGCTTCACGCCCATTTTGTGCAGCGCGCGGACGTAGTCCCCCGTCCCCGGCATCAGCCGGACTTCATTAGCGTAGGCCCTGAGCGCGCGCTCGTTCCATTCGTCTATCACCATCTGCGGCGTTTCTGTGAGCCCCAGCATGCGCACGAAATATTCCGCGCTCTGCAGAAAACTCATGTTCCGGATGGCGCGGATAATGTCCGGCGTTATCTCCGCGCCCCTGTCCCGCATGAAATCGCCGGCCACCCGCCGCCAGATGCCCAGCGAATCCAACAGCACGCCGTCCATATCGAAAAGCGCCGCCTGTATCCCCATCCGCTTCAGCTCCGAAAGCTTCATTCTTTGCCCTCCGCATGCCCGTTTTCTCCATTATAGACGGACGCTGCAGCCGCGTCTACAATAACGGCCCCGGCCGTTTGCCGCAACAGAAAAGCCCCGCTCCCTGCTTGCTGCGGGGCGGGGCTTCGGTTATCCGTTTTTACCGGTAGGATTCCACCCTGTTCTCTGGCTGGATAATCTCGGTGATGCGCACGCCGTAGTTTTCGTCCACCACCACCACCTCGCCCCGCGCAATGCACTTGTTGTTCACATGCACGTCCACAAGGTCGTCGGCCGTCTTGTTCAGCTCTATGATGGAGCCGGTCCTGAAGGAGAGTATCTCCCCGATGGTCATGGTCACACGCCCCAGCTCGACCGAAAGCTGCAGCGGCATCTCAATGATGATGCCCAGATTGCCGTCCTGGGGAATCGGCCTGCGCGGGCGCGCCTGCCGGTTCTCGCTGATATCCCGGACCCCCGGCGTAGCCGGGATTTGGGGCGTTTCCTGCCGCCTGGGGGGCGGCACGGTTTCCCGCTTCTGCTCGGCCGGCGGATTTTCCTGCGCCGTTCTCTCCGGCGCCGCCTTTTCCGGCTCCGGTTCGGTCGCGGATGGGCTCTATTCTCCCGCCTTCAGCGCCTCGGCCGCGGTCGGGGACAACATCTGCACCAGCCCGATGGCCATCCCGCCGTCTATAACGGCGTCCGCCTGCAGCACTGCGAACGGTCCCAGCGCGTCGCGCGCCGGGTCTTCCGGGGCAACAGGTCCGAACCCGCCTGCGGATACATTAATATTGGTCCCAAGGATGCGCGTCAAAACGGCGTCCTGCGCCTCAAGCATGGCGCGAAGGCGCTGCTCCAGCACTCCCTCATCTCCGAATATCGCCGACAAAAGCTGGGCGTCCTGTTCGCTGACCATCAGCAGCACGGTCCCGTCCAGGCCGCCCGCGTACGCGCCCTCTATGCCCGACATCGGCACACCCAGCGCCGCCATGGCCTCGCCGAACCCCTGTTGCTTCAGACCGGTCACCGTCGTTTCCACCGCCGCTCCCGTGGCCTCATGAAGCGCCGCGCCGGCAGCCTCCATCAGCGTGCCCGCGGTTTTGGCGAAATCAGGCACCCCTGCGGGTGCGCCCGCGTCCTCGCCCGAAGCGGAATTCAGGATACGGTCGATCTCATCCTGTGACAGTGTGCTCATCGGACTCCTCCTCGATAACGCGTGTTACCTGTATGGCGTAGCGCCCGCCTGCCCGGCCCAAACGCCCCTTGAACTTGGGCTTTTGCTCGGTCATCACCGTGATTTCCTTGTTCACCCCGTGGTTCAGGCAGATGACGTCGCCCACATGCAGATTCAAAAGCTCGCGAACGGTGGCCGTGGTCGGGTCCAGCACTGCGTGCAGCGTGACCTGCGTGCCGGACAGCCGCTTGGAGATGAGCTCCTCGTGCGACTGGTTATGCAGATGCCGCAACCCTTCGAAGCGTACACGCGAGTTGAGATCCTTGGAAACCGGCTCCATGGCCATGTGCGGTATGCAGATCGTGATAAAATCCTCGATGTCCTTCATGTTCACCTTGATGGTGATTATAGCCACCGTTTCGTTGGGGGGAACGATCTGCGCGAACTGCGGGCTTGTTTCTATCCTGTCGAAGGTCGCTTCCACGTCCATGATCTTGCCCCACGACTCCGAAAGGAGCTTGAGGATCTGCCTGGATAGCCGTCGCATGGTGACCAGCTCTATTTCGGTGAACGCCTTGTTCCGCTCGGTCGTCGACGCCTTGCCGCCAAACACCCGACTGATGATGGCGTCCACGATGTTGGCCGACATCTGCATCATCAGCGAACCGTAGAAGGGCCGGAACGTGAATATCGTGAGCACCACCGGCGGCATCAGGGCGTTGCTGAACTCGCTGAACGCCTGCTCCTCCACCGAAACGACGTCGGCTTCACACATGATGCGCATGATTCCCGCCAGCTGTGTGGCCAGCATCCGCGCGAAGCCCTCGAACACGACGCGCAGCGTGCGCATCTGCTCCTTTGGGAACTTGTTGGCCATCCGGAAATCGTAATCGCGGACGCGGGTCTTGTTTTCCTCTTCCGCGGGAGCGTAACCGGTCTCGTTGCCGCCGGCCAGCGCGTTCAACAGCTCGTCAATTTCGTTTTGCGATAGGATCTGTGCCACGGTTCAGTCTCCTTCAGCCCGTCATTGTAATACGAAGTCCTCAAAATAGACGGTCACAAGATAGTCCATATCCAGCCTGGCCTTGAGGTTGGCCACGATCTCCTTGCGCAGCTTGTCCTGTATGCCGCTGCTCCGGAGCTCTTCTTCGTTCTTTTCGCGAAGCGTCTGGATTATGGTATCCCGTATGACATGGTTGTTCTCGGTCATGTACTCAATCTTGCTCTGGTCGTTGACGGAAAGCACTATGGTCGCCTTCAAAAGCCGTGAACTGTCCTCGATGTTGGAAACGAAATAATCTCCGGGCGAGTAAGTGAACTCGGGCTTTTTATCGCCGGCTTCGGCCTCATTCCTGGGGCTTAAAACCAGTCTGTAGGCCGCGACGCCGACCACTACGACCAAAACGACCGCTATAATGATTTTCAACGTTTTTCCCATACGATGAACCACCTTTTTTCACGGACAGCAAACGTTGCCTATTTCCTTATAATCACAAAATCGACGCGGCGGTTTTTGGCTTTGCCGGCATCGGTTTTGTTGCTTGCGATGGGCTGCTGTTCGCCGAACCCCTGAAAGCTCAGCTTCGCTTTGGGCATGCCTCTCTGCTCCAGAAAATGGAGCACCGTATATGCCCGCGCGGCGGAAAGCTCCCAGTTGTCGGCGTACATGCTGTTGCTGATGGGACGGTTGTCAGTATGCCCTTCTATGCGCACCATCCCGATGCTCCCCTCGGACTGCATCAGGAGGCCGGATATCTCCTGAACCAGGTTTCCGGCCGAGGCCACGAGCTTCGCGCTCCCCGAATCGAAGAGGATGCTGTCGCTCAGGCGGAGGATGATCTCGTTATCGTGCTTTTCGACGGACAGCCGGGATGCAAGCCCCTTTTCTTCAATATGTTTCTTAATCCTCTCGTAGAGGTCGTTGAACTCCTGCTCCGTGGTCTTTTGCCCATCAAGCACACCATCGCTGTTCAGGTCACTGTCGTCCGCGCCGTTGCCTGATTGATCGACCGGATCTCCCGCGGACGCGCCCGGGTCCAAAGCGCCCATCGAATCGGCGGGGGGTACACCGCTGAACGAAATGACCAGCGCCCTCCACTTCTCCGCGTCTATCGAGGAGAAAGAAAAAAGCAGGACAAAAAACGTAAGCAGAAGAGTAACCATGTCCCCGTATGTATCCATCCAGGAGCTGGTGATCTCTTCCTCTTGTATGGGCCTGCGTTTCGACATCACTGTGCCTCCCTGGTCTCGCCCGCTTCCCTGATCTCCGGGTGGCTGACCGGCTCCCTCAGCTCCTTCGGAGGGATAAACGCGGAAAGCTTTTCACGGATGATGCGCGGGTTCTCGCCGTCCTGTATGGCCAGAAGGCCCTCGAGGAACATCTGCTTCTGGTAAAACTCCTTCATGCTCCGGGACTTGAGCTTGCGGGAAAGCGGGAGGCAGATGAGGTTGGCGATCATGACGCCGTAAAACGTGGTGACCAGCGCGACCGCCATGTTCGGGCCCAGCGAATCAGCGTCGCTGAGGTTCTTAAGCATGTTAATCAGCCCTATCAGCGTTCCGATCATGCCGTAGGCCGGCGCGTAGGCCGCCATGGCGTCCAGCATGGCCCTGCCCTGCGCGTGCCGCTCCTGCAGAAAATCGAGTTCGGTATCCATGATGGCCTTGATAAGCTCCGGGTCGCAGCCATCCACCAGCAGGCGGCCGCCCTTTTTCAGGAACTCGTTGTCTATCCTGTCCACCGCGTCCTCCAGCGCGAGCAGCCCGTCGCGGCGGGCGGTCTGCGCCAACTGGATAACGAGCTCAAGGTCATCGTTCAAATCGATGTCAGGCTTCCTGAACGCATGCCCGATGACCTTGAAGAGGCTTTTGAGCCGGCTCAGCGGAAACGATATTACAGTCGACGCCAGGGTGCCCCCGAACACGATCATAATCGAAGGTATGTTCACGAAGCTCATGATGTCTCCGCTTTCCAGTATTCCGAACACTATAAGCCCAATCCCGGCAATGATACCGCCAAGAGTCGTGATTTCCATTGCGATTCCTCACTTGTTCTGAATAATCCGGGGACGCATCCGGATATACCTGCGCCGGAAAACGATTATTCTGCGCTGGATATCAAGTGCACTCTCCGCAACGACCACTTTGCGCCCGGACGCCAACGATATGACAGTATCCGGAGTTTCCTCCAGGAACTCGATGGCATCGGGGTTGATGTAGAATTCCTCGCCGTTGATCCTGCTTACAAGAATCATAGCCCTTCCTCCGCAGAAACGGGGAGCGCCATTCAGCGCTCCTCCGCTCCGCTGAACTTTTTAACCGGTTGTTAACGCTTCATGTTCACCAGTTCTTCGAGTATCTGGTCGGTTGTTGTTATGATACGCGAGCAGGCCTGGAAGCCTCTTTGCGTAACGATCATATCCGAAAACTCCTGCGCGAGGTCGACGTTGGACATCTCCAGCGAGCTTACGCTCAGGAGGCCGCCGCCGTTCTCGCCGGGATTGCCGTAGACCGCCGCGCCCGAGTTGGCACCCTCGGAATACATGGACTGGCCCACCTTCACCAGTCCGCTGGGGTTGGAGAATGTCGCCATGCGTATCTGGCCGACCTGCACCTTGGTGTCGGCCGCGTCTATTCCCCAGATGGCGCCGTTGTTATCTACGGTGATGTTCTTAAAGCCGGGGTCAATGTTGATGCTGCCCAGCGTCGTGCCCATGACAGGCGGGGTGGCCGTCATGTCCAGGGAGTACCCCTGCACGAAATAGCCCTGCGAGTTGACAAGGTTATTGTCGTCATCCAGCTTGAAATTGCCCGAGCGCGTATAGTACTCGGAACCGTTGACGTCCAGTATGAAGTAGCCGTCGCCCTCGATGGCGAAATCCAGCTGCGAGCCGGTATACTGCGTGCCGCCCCGCGTGTGCAGCACGTCTATGGACGCTATTGAGGCGCCAAGGCCGACCTGCATGGCGTTCGAGCCGCCGACGGCGGCCGTCGAGCCGGTACCGGAGTTGAGGGTCTGGCTGTAAAGGTCCTGAAAGACCACGCGGCTGGTCTTGTAGCCGACCGTGTTCACGTTCGCGATGTTGTTGCCGATAACGTCCATACGGGTCTGATGGTTCTTCAGCCCGGAAACTCCCGAATAAAGCGCGCGCATCATAATGCATTTACCTCCTTGGTCAGGCTGCCTGTATGCCGGTTATGTCGGCGACGTTTACTTCCCGCTCGCCGACGGTAACATAAATGACTCCATCCTTGACGGTAATCCCGCCGACGATGCCCTCGACATCAACGGCCGCACCGTCCTCCGTCACCTTTGCGGTGATATGCTTTCCGATAAGGTTCGAACTCTGAAGGATCGACTGCGTTCTCTGATCCGATTCCGCATCGCCCTCATATACCTCAAGGACATCCTCGAGCGGCACGTTCGCGCTGCCGATATGCAGATAAACGTCGCCGTTCGACGTGCCCGAAGCCGATACCCTGCCGAACACGGGCACCCTGACCCCATCCTCGCCCTCTATTTCGGCATAAACATACTTGCCGATGAGGTTGGCGCCCTGGGACATCGTGAAAGTCGTGTTCAACTGCTGCATCTGCTCCAGGGCGGAGAACTGCGCCATCTGCGCGATGAAATCCGTGTTGTCCATCGGGGAAAGGGGATCCTGATTCTGCAGCTGCATCACCAGAATATTCAGGAACGCGTCCTTGTCCAGCGTGCTTCCCGTCGTACGGGTTGCCTGATCCGAACCGGATGCTGAAGATACTCCTGAAACGGGCATCGTGTTTCCTCCTTATGCCTGAAACTCTACCGAGCTGCCGTACAGCCCGGGCTGCAGAGCCATAAAAAGCTCCTGTCCCGCCTCCGCCGCGTCTCCTTCCGCCCGTATGAACAGGTTCTGGTGACGCTGCCGCCTGCCGTCCTGCGAGGTGTCCCGGCGCTCCGTGCCGTTCTGGAGGTTGGGCTGTGCCACCTCCACGCGTACGACGTCGATCCCTCTGTCCCTGAGCGCCTGCTCCAGCGTGGCGGCCTGCGCGGACAGGGTGTTCTCCACCGCGTTATTAAGCGCGTGTATTCTTACGACCAATCCGTCGTCGTCCAATGCCATCCTGACGGTGACCATTCCGAGGTGCTCGGGCTTGAGCCGGATATCCATCAGATACGTCCCGTCCTTCAGGCCTGCCGCCGCCCTGTCCACAAGCTGCGAGAAAAATGTCTGTCCCGGTCCGCGCGGTCTTGTTTATGGCCTGCGTCTGTCCGGCAGCCGACAGGTCCTGCGTCCTGAAAACCGGCTGTCCGGCCGGTACCTCCCAGCCCGTTTGGGCCTGGGCCGCGTCGTCCCCTTGTTCTCCGTCGGTACGGATGCCGCTTTCGGCTCAGCCGTCTGCGTTACCGGCGCCTGCTCCGCGGCCGTTTCCGGCACGGCTGTCGGCGCCGCAGGCTTCTGCTGACCACCGGACTGCTCCGCAACCGCTTTCACCCCGGTTTTCCGCACTCCCGGGCCCTGTGCCGCGGGCTCCATGCCCTCTGCCGATTCCATCGGCTGCAGCATGGCCCTGAGCTTTTCAAGGCCCGCGGTGTCCATCCCGGCCTGTTCAAAGGCCGCTTCGATGGCCATCCAGCCCTGCGCCGCGGCTTCCGCCCGGACCGGCGCCGCCGGGACCCCGTCCGCAGGCGTTTCCGCCCCGGCGCTCAAAAGTCCCGCGTCGATCAGCACCTGCAACTCCTGCAATATCGCTGCACCATCTCCGGCCCTGAGCGTGTCCAGCACCTGCCTGGGTACAAGGCCGCCCAGAACCATCTCTATATTTGCCCAGGCATCCTGCCTGCTGATTCCCTCCGCTGCCGTCCCTGCGGCTTCGGGCGCCTGCTGCGGCCCCTGCCCCTGAAGTGCCGGTGCCATCAGCATGTTCAGCAACAACGAAGCGATGTCCGCCTCAGCGTGTCCGCCGTCCGTGGCGTCCTCAATTTCCGACACCGAGTTAAATAAACTCAAAAACCCGGTTTCAATCACGTCTTTGCCTTTTTTCACAGAGCAGGAACACTGTGCCGCCGCCGTATTGGGGGCCGCACCAGTTGCCTGCATCACCGCCTGCATCGCGTCACCTCCTGATCATATGCCGGGCGCCCTCTACGGCGTGGCCGTCGGGGTCCCGGCCGGAGCAACTGCCGGACTTTTCATCATCAGCGTTATCTCCGAAGCCAGTGCAGGTTCCATGGCTTCGAGGATGGCTGCGGCCTTGCTCGCGTTCATTCCCATCAATATATCGGTAATATCCTGCTTGTCCTTAATCCGGGACAGTATTCCTGCGGCACTTTCGGCGTCCATCTTCGCGTACATGCCGGTCAGCTGTTTCAGCGCCTCATCCGAGGATGCGCTTTGCTGCTCTTTCTCCGAAAGCAGCGCTTCGCGGGCGCTGAGCGCGATGCTCTGGTCGCTCAGCTCCTTTTCCTTGGCCGTCGCCGTCTTTTCACGAACCGCAAGCTCCGCTTCCCGTTTGTTAAGCTCCTGCTCCCGGCCCATCAGCGCGAGTGCCTGCTGGCTCTGTAAAACGTCCTCGCCCCCGGCCAGCCAGGCGGCCGCGGCCTGACGCACCCCGAACAGGTCGGTCATGACCGCGGCGGCGGCACCGCCTATCAGCGCCAAAAAAACAAGCGCCGTTATGAGCACGGCCATACCGGCCTTCATGGGCTTCTTTTCGCCCTTTGCCTTTTTCTCCCTGACAGGCTTGACCTTTGGGGGTTTTTGCGCCTTGGGGGGTTTTTCCTTTTTCTCCCTGGGCGGCCTGGGAGGGCGTTCCTTTTTGACTTTTCCCTTGGCTTCCTGATTTTCGCGGCCCGCCACTTCATCCACTTCCGGCATCTGCACACCTCTTTCCCATCCATCAGGCATTGGTCACCTGAAAGGCGACAAAATCCCCGATGGCTTTTTCCTCTTCGCGGCGCACCTCCTCGAGGTACAGCCTGTATTGCTTTTCGCGGAGCTTTTCCAGCGCGCGTATCTCCTTCATGGTCTCAACCAGCGCGTCCCGGCACGCGTCGCGCTCCTCGGCCGCCCTCTCGATGTCAATGGCCAGCTGCTCGATGGACTCCATCAAATATGTCTTGAAGTTATTGAACTCCCGGAGCTTTTGGCCGTTCATGCCGGCCTCCATCTGCGCCCTGAACTCCCGGTCGTGCGCGCGGAGCCTCTCCCGCTGCCTTTCCATCTGCTCGGTCAACCGGTCCAGAACCTGCTGCGCACGGGCTGTGCTCCTGCCGGGTCTTTCCGAGTCCTTCACTCCTGCCAGCGGATCCAGTGAATGTAAACTTTTTCATTCCGCCTCATCCTCCTGCGCGAGCGCCGCCAGAGCGAGGGCGTCCTCGAAAGGGCAGGGCTCGTCTATCGCCTGCGTCAAAAGCGCGTTGATGCCGCCATGCAGGTCGATAGCCCTGTCAATAGCCGCGTCCGTTCCCTTTTTTATATGCGCGCCAATGTTGATGAGGTCCTGCGCTCTTCGGTACACCGCCATGTTGTTCTTGATGAAATTGCGCGGCGCAGGTGCTTGGGTTCCACGATGTCCGGCATGACGCGGCCAGTTCACGCTGGCCAGTACGTCGATGGCCGGGTAGTGGTTGCTGTTGGCCAGTTCCCTGGAAAGGACGATGTGTCCGTCGAGCTTCTGCACGGTGTCGGCGACCGGCTCGTTCATGTCGTCGCCCTCCACCAGAACGGTATAAAGCCCGGTGATGGTCCCCTTTCGGACGTGTCCCTCGACCGCTCCAAAAGTTTCGGGGTAACAGGGGAAT
Organism: Christensenellales bacterium; assembly: GCA_040766645.1. Classification (GTDB taxonomy): domain Bacteria; phylum Bacillota; class Clostridia; order Christensenellales; family UBA1431; genus UBA1431. The sequence goes on from JAXGQA010000010.1 coordinate 43,756, forward strand.
ACACCGAGGGCGTGTAGCCGCGCGCGACCGGCGGCTCGCCCACCGCCATGCCTATCTCCTGCTGGCCATGGCGGAACCGCGTCAGTGAGTCCATCATCGCTATTACCGCCGAGGCCTGATCGCGGAAGTATTCCGCAATGGCCAGCCTACCCATGGCAGACTTCTAGGCGTACCAAAGCCGGCTGGTCGGAGGTAAGCCACCACCAGAACGGACTTTTTCAGGCCTTCATCCTGCAGGTCCTTCTCCTTTACGAAGCCGCGCACCTGCGGCTGCGCTCCCCACCAGCGTGATGACGATGATGCCCGGCCCGCGAGTTGCGGGCGATCATCCCCAAAAGCGTGCTTTTCCCCACGCCGCTCCCGGAAAAGACGCCTATCCTCTGGCCGCGGCCCACCGTCAGCAGGCTGTCGATGGCGCGTATGCCCATCGGCGCCACCTCCCGGATGCGCGTGCGCGCCAGCGGGTTGGGCGGCGCGTTCTCTATGGCGTAATACGCCTCGGGCACCGGCGGCTCTCCCGCATCCATGGGGTTCCCCAAACCGTCCAGGACGCGCCCGATAAGCCCGCGTCCCACGGCGACCCTGCGCACCCCGCCCAGCGGCTGCACCCAGCTTCCGCGGCCTACGCCGGTCAGCGGGCCCAGCGGCATGATAAGGAGCTTGTCGTCCTTGAAGCCGACCACCTCGCCTCCACGGTGTTCCCGCCGTCGGTCGAGAAGATGTGGTACCGGTCCCCCAGCCGCGCCTGCGGCCCGGACGCCTCCACCGTCAGCCCGACCACCTGCTGCACCTTGCCGCTGTGTATCTGCGGCTCGGCGTCGCGTATTCGCCTGTACCTGCCCCAGTCTATCGTAAGCTGATCCATTCTAGCTTGCCTCAGCTCTTCATCTGTTCCTGCACCGTCAGTCAGCCCGTCCATCACGGTGCGCACGCCCGCGTCCACGCGGTCGGTAGGGTCTCCACGACGCAGTCCCCCGGTTCCAGGCCGGGCGCCGGGCACAACGGTGACAACGGCCTCCCCGCCGCCCGCCGGCAGGCGGAGCAGTGTCCTTCTCAAAATGGTTACGGAAATCCTCCGGGTTCACCCGGGCGATAATCTGTCCCTCCTGCTTCAGCTTCGCAGCGCGTTTCCTGATGATGGAGAGGAACAGCTGGTCGTCCGGATCCAGCGCGGCGCAGACCACCTTTTCGGCCACCGTCATGCAGAAGTCGATGATCCTCCTTTTCCATCCCGTCGAGTATGCTCTGGCGCAGATCTCCAGCCGCGCCAAAAAGCGCTGCATCTCAGCCTTGCGCGCTTCCCGGGCGTCGTCCACGATGGCCTGCGCCTCCTCGCGCCCCAACTGGTAGCCTTCCTGCCACGCTTCCTTCTGCTCTCTCGGCTTCCCTGCGCGTCCTTTCCATAAGCGCCCTGGCCATTTCGTCGGCCCTTTGCAGAATACCTCCGGCTTCGGCGTTCAGCGCTTCCAGCTCCTGCTTTTTTGCCGCTATCTCATCGTCCAGGCGCTCGATCTCGCGCATCCGGTCGATCAGATCATCCGGGGCCTTCACGCGTATTCCCTCCTGCTCGAGGACCTCCTCGACCATGTGACGATCGATCTTAAACAACCATCTCATCCTCTCCCCCGCGCGAGGAAATGATCTCGCCCTCATCCTCCAGCTTGCGGACGATGTTGACGATGCGCTGCTGGGCTTCTTCGACCTCACGCACACGCACGGGCCCCATCAGCTCCATGTCTTCCTTGATCATTTCCTGCAGGCGCTTGGAGATGTTCTCGAAAATGACCTTGTTGACTTCCTTGGTCGCACCCTTGAGCGCCACGGCCAGGTCGGAGTTGTCCACGTCCCGCAGCACGCGCTGGATGGCCTGGCTGCTGAGCTTGGCGATGTCCTCGAAAACAAACAGCCGGCTCCCGTCCGTTTGTCAGCTCCTCATCCTCTTCCTCAAGCTGCTCAAGTATGCGCTTCCGTGCCGCGATCCACGAGGTTGAGTATGTTCACGATGGAAGCAAGCCCGCCCGCGATTTCCTTGTTGGACATCCCCATGGAGGTCAGCTTGCGTTCGAGTATGCGTTCGGCTTCCTTAATATATTCCGGAGACGTCGTCCCCATGGTGGCAATGCGGGACACGACCTCAATCTGCAGGGCCGAGTCGAGCGAGGAGAGCACCTGTGCCGATTGTTTGGGCTCCAGATAGGACAGTATGAGCGCGATGGTCTGCGGATGCTCGTTCTGAATGAAGTTGAGTATCTGCTCCGGGTCGGCCCTGCGGAAAAAATCGAATGGCCGCGCCTGAAGGGAGGAAGTCAGCTTGTGCATCAGCTCGCTGGTCCGCTGCGGGCCCAGCGCCTCCTCCAGCAGGCTCTTGGCGTAGTCCAGCCCGCCCTCGAATATATACTTCTGCGCGAGGCAGATCTCCCTGAACTCGTTGAGCACTTCGCCTGTGCTTCCGGATCCACTCCGGCGCACGGACGATATGCTCATCGAGAGCTGCTCTATCTACTCGTCGCTCATATATTTGTAAACCTTTGCGGAATATTTTTTCCCAAGGGAAATGAGCAGAATTGCCGCCTTTTCCCTCGGCGTCAAATCCAAAACCATTGCCGTCCCCCCAATCAGTCGTCATCCGTGAGCCAGTTCCTCAGAAGCATGGCCACCGACTCGGCATTGGACTCTATGTAGTCCGCGATCTCCTGTTTGCTCAGCTGCGTGGGCGACAGCTCTTCCTTTATTCCGCCCTCCGACCTGGCGCCCGTATCACCCACGACATACACCTCTCCGCCGGCAACCGCCGCCGGCTTCCTGAATGTATTCCTGAGGAACCGCAGCACGATGAACACGACCAAAAGCACCGCCAGCGCAATGACCCCCACCTTGATGATCTCCGCGGTCTGCTTCTCGCTCATGATCTTCTGCTGCTGCGCAAGGGCCTGCGCGGCTTCGGACTGCGTATCCTCCTGGAAGGGCAGCCGTTCGACCGATACGTTGGCGGGGTCCACGCCCACCGCTTTGGCTACAAGGTCCTTTACGTTGGTGGTATAGTCCTCTATCTCCAGCGCGCTGTTCAGGATGACCGCGACCGACAGCTCCTTGATCTGGCCCTGGGCGCTCTCAATTTTGGTCTTGGTCTGGTTGACCTCCATGTTCACTTCCTTGGTCACCTTGCTGTATACGTCGTTCCCATCCTCGTCCTGGGCCGTATAGGAATCCGAGCCGCCGTTGCTGTCCACTCCGGTCGTGCCTTCGGCCCCGTTGTAGTTCCTGATGGTCTCGGCCAGGTCGGCCCCGCTTACGGCGATGCCCTCGGTCTCCCCTTCCACCGGGGGCGCGAATTCGACCGATTCGGTCGTCTTCTTGTCAAAATCCAATACGACGTTGACCTCGGCCAGCACGTTCCCGCTGCCAAACACCGGCGTTAAAAGGTTGATGACCTGCTGCTGCAGGCTGTCGCGCGCCTGGTTCTGCAGCTCGAGCTGCGTTCCCGTGGTCTGGCTTTCTTCTTCCCCGGTCAGGTCATAAAGCGTCATCTTTGAGTCAATGATGCGGATGTTCTCCATCTCAATGCCGCCGGGCACGCTCTTTGATACCAACTCGCCGATGGCTTTTACCTGAGACTGCGTCAGCTTATCGCCGTCCTCGGTCTCCAGCATAATGGCCGCATTGGCCGGCTTATCCTCACCCGAAAGGACATAGGGAGAATCGGAGGCGAGGCTGATGCTCACCGCGGCGTCCTTTACGCCGTCCAGCATCAGTATGGTCCGCCGGAGGTTGTCCTGCAGCTGGAACTGAAGGTAGGTCTGCTTCTCCATGTCGGTCGTCCCCAGCCCGGACGCCTTCTCGAATATGTCGTAGTTCACGCCGCTCTCGGGATACCCCTGCGCGGCAAGCTCCATGCGCAGGGAGTCTGCCTTGTCGCTGGGGACCAGTATGGTGTCCGTCCCCTGCGCCTTCGCATCCACGCCCATGGACGAGAGCACCTTCATGATCTCCCCGGCGTCGGAGGCCTTCATTTCCGAATACAGCACGGTGTATTTCGTGCTGCTCAGGAACGATAGCCCCACGATGAGGACAACGAGAAAAAGGGCCGCAAGTATACCCAGCCGGATAGCCTTGCCCTTGCCCATTTTTGAAAAGAATTCCCCCAACTGTTTCCGTACCGTAGCAAAAAGATCCTTAGCACTCTTCATGCCGCACGTCTCCTTTAAGCATCGAACAAGCCCGGACAGTCCACAACCCCCCGCTTTTTTCAAATCGTGGACACCTGTCCGGCCGCCAAAAGCCAGTCTATCCTTTTATCATCCATTTTTATTACTTTAAAACGCTTTATCTTGACTTTTAACAGCTTCTTTTCTTGTGCGCATTGTGAATTTTGAGGCGTTTTCACATTCCGACATAAAGTCTGCGGCCTCGGATGCCGATACAATATATGCACAAGGCGGAAACGGATGTCCGGACGGGCCCACGGCACGTTGACCGCCGCAAACCACGACGCCGGGCAGGGAAGCCTGGGCGAACAGTCAGGGAGGAATAAAAAAATGCGTATCAACAATAACATCATGGCGCTCAATACGTATCGTCAGTACACCATCAACAACCAGAACGTCTCCAATTCGACCGAGAAGCTCTCGTCCGGTTACCGCATCAACCGCGCCGGCGACGACGCTGCCGGCTTGGCTATCTCTGAAAAGATGCGCGCGCAAATCCGCGGCCTGAACATGGCCTCCAAGAACTCGCAGGACGCCATCTCGCTGGTGCAGACGGCTGAGGGCGCGCTCCAGGAGACCCACGCCATACTGCAGCGCATGCGCGAGCTGGCCACTCAGTCCGCTTCGGACACCAACGAGACCGTCGACCGCAACGCGCTGGACGCCGAGTTCCAGGCACTGATCGAGGAAATCGACGACATCGCCGAAAAGACCGCGTTCAACAACAAGCCGCTGCTGGACGGCACCTTTACCGCGGCCCTGATCCAGACCGGCGCGAACACCGGAGACACCCTGTCCATCAGTATCGGGAACATGGACGCGGCCACGCTGCTCCTCACCGGTAATGTAGCCACTCAAGCCGATGCGTCCACGGCCATCGGCGTCGTCAACACTGCGATCGACACCGTTTCCACGCAGCGCGCCAACCTCGGCGCCATCCAGAACAGGCTCAGCCATAAGATCAATAACCTTGATACCTCGGCCGAGAACCTGCAGGCCGCCGAATCCCGTATCCGCGACGTCGACATGGCCAAGGAGATGACCACGCTGACCAAGAATAACATCCTGGTCCAGGCCTCCACCTCCATGCTCGCGCAGGCCAACGCGGCGCCCCAGAACGTGCTCAAGCTGCTCCAATAGTCATATTTCGCACTGAAAAAGAACCGCCTGACGGCGGTTCTTTTTTGCCCTGCACGCGCTTTCCTTCCGCGTTGTGCACGCTGAAAACTCTCTCCATGGCTCCCCCTCCCTTCTCTCGCGCCCATATCCCGGCTGCGGCCTGCCAAATTCCTCCCTCACAAGGTCATTGCCCGGCTTTCCTCCCTCTGTTACCCCTTCCCATGCCGCATCCCTCGCTTTTCACCCCCGGCATTGCACGCTCTCCATCGCCTGCGCCGCCCGCATAAACATTACCCCCTTCCCCGTCCTCCCATACCGCCTTACGATCCCTGCCGCTCCCCTTCCCTCCTAACGAAGAACCCTTTTCACTTGTACGGCACGGTCCCTGCTTCTTTCACGCCCCCTCGCTCCAACCGGACAGACGCCCGGCCTCCTCCGTAACACACCCGCCGGCTTGCCCCGTCGTCCTCACATCCCCGACCGCCACACCGCCATACCCTCTCACCCTTCCCCTCCTCCATCCTCGAATTCTTCGCTGTCGCCGCTCCCTCTTTCCTTCATTCCTGCCCCACCAATCCAAACCACCAATTGAACCGGCCGGTGGTTGCTTTGCGCTCAAGCAGCAAACCAAAAGGCCCGGCGTACGCCGGGCCTTCATTGTTCAATACGATATCCGATTGCCTATTCCGCGTTCTTCAGCGCATTCTGGATGACAAACAGGTTCGCGCGGGCCGATTCCCTGTTCATATTCTGCGTTTCTTCCAGCAGCTCGTCCCGGAAGATGCGAAGGGACCGGGGCGCCTCCACGCCGATGCTCACGCGCTCGCCGTCCACGCTGAGGATGTTGATCCTGATGCTGTCGCCGATCACGATGCCCTCATTAACCTTTCTGCTCAGCACCAACACAGGCCCCTCCCCCTTTCATCGCGGCGGCGTAGAATCCCTCGAAAGCGGGATGCCGCGTGCTGTACCGCTTGTTGTCCATCACGACCTGCTTGCCCAGGGCGGCCTGCATATTGATGAGGATGGGAGCCGCCAGGTTCACCGTCATCTTCTTGATATCTTTGGGTATCACGGTCACGCTCAGGACCATGAGGTCCTCTTGGCTCTTCAGCCTGAGGTCGGCCACCTCCGCGTCGTTGATCTCAAGGTCGTATCCGGGGACCACCGCAAAAGGGTCCACCACCGTAAGGGCGATCTCCGGCTCCTCCACCGACTGCAGCCAATATAGCGGCACGGACTGGTCCGGATTGACTATGACGAACCTGCACAGGTGCTCAAACCCCGGCAGGCCGTTAGCAAAGCTGATTATCTTATCCACATCCACATCGATATCCCCGAACTGAAGCGTCTTAATGATCATTTCCATTCCCCCTGGGCACATGCCGCCCGGCTACAGGTAATCCAGCAGCGTGTGCTGTATGATACCCGCGCCGGCGTTCAGCGAAGCCGTATACACCGCCTCCGCCATCTTGTAGTTCATAACCACCTCGGCAAGGTCCGCATCCTCTATCTTTGATTGTGCCGCCTTGTAGCTCACCAGGTCGTCCTCATAGCGCGTCTGCAGGAGCGTCAGCCGGTTGGTGCGCGCGCCAATGTCCGCCACCTTCCCCAACACCTCGGATTGCTTTTCCAAAAGCACGTCCGAGTATGCGGATATGTCCGCCACCGGCGCGCCGGACGTCAGGTCGTTGTACAGGCTGTTCAGTATGTAATACAGGTTGTCGGTTCCCGTCCCCAGTACTTCGACACCCGTGTAGGAAACGTTCATATAAAGGCCTCCGGACGCCACTTCAAATTGCATCTGGTCGGCCTGCAGGGCAGCAAGGTCCGCGGGGTCGCCGGTCACCATATCCACCCCGTTATACAGGATATTGCCGCCAGCGTCCACCGTAAATGGCGGCGTGGTCGTGTTGAATCCTCCAAAGATATACTGGCTGTTCATCTTGGAGTTGCTGACATTGAGGAGCTGGTCGCGCATCTGCACTATTTTAGCGGCGAGAATATCCCGATCCTCCTGGGACATCGTGTCCGTCGCCCCTTGCACGATCGCCTCGTACGCGTTGACGATGATGGTATTCACCTCTTTCAGGCTGCTTTCGGCCTGGTTGAGCCAGAGTCCAGCCTGATCGATGTTCTTCGAGTACTGTGTGACGCTGCTTATCCGCTCGCGGACCTGCAGGGCGCTCAACAACGCAACAGGGTCGTCGGACAGCCGGAGCAGCCGCCTGTTGGTCGCGTTCTGCATCTGCAGATCGCTCATTTTCTCCAGGTTATTATTCAGGTTTTTCAAAAACGTGCCCATCATCATGGACTGCGTTATACGCATCGTTTCCTCCTCCTTAAGCCATCCGTTTACCGGCCTACTATGCCCATCTTGTTGATCATCACGTCCAGCGCCTCGTCCATCGTGGTCATGACGCGCGCCGCCGCAGCGTAGGCGTGCTGATATCGCACCAGATTGGTCACTTCCTCGTCGGTGGACACGCCCGACACCGCTATGCGGCTGTTCTCCTTGTTGGACAGCAGGCTGGCCTGCATCGCGTATATGTTCTTGTTATAACTTGCCGCTATGCCAAGATTAGAGACCGTCGAAGTCATAAACCCCTGAAAACTCTGGATGCCCGGAATGGAATTCGAGTTTATAACGGCAAGTATTTGTTTCACATTTTCGTTGTTGCCCTGGTTGGTGCCCGTTACCGGGTCATCGGATGCCGCTATGTTGTAGGGACTCTGCAGCAGCGCCGCGGAAAGCGAGAAATTCCCGGCCGTTATGGACTGCAGCCCGCCAAAATCCTCGAAGAAATCCACCCCTGTGGACGAAACGTTCCCAGTTCTCGTCGCAGGGAACCGTCCAGCCCAGATTATGCGCGGCGTTGATCTCGGTCACCAGCGCCCGGACCAGCGTGTTTATCTCTCCTGCAATATAGGGTATCCCGTATTCGTCCTGCGTGGCCCCGTCCCTCAACTGCAACAGGCCTTTCAGGGACCCGGCGTTTACGTTTACCGCCGCGCCGTCGCTCTCCCACACCACCACGTGCAGGTCGTTGACCCCGTTGAGGGGATTCGCGCCGGTCTGCGTCGTAGCGAGGTGATTGACGGTGCCCTTGTTGACCAGCATCCTGCCGTCTATCTCAATGGTGAGCCCGTTTACTGAATCCTGCGAATAGGTGAGGTCCACCAGCCCCGAAAGCTCGTCCAGCAGGAGGTTCCGCTGGTCGCGCAGGTCGTTGGCCGGCTGCCCGGTGATCTCGTACGCAATAATGCTCTCGTTGAGATGGCCAATGCTGTCGGCGATCTCGTTTATTTTGTCTACGGTCGCGCTCACCTGTTCGTTATAAACGCTCTGTTGGTCCAGGAGCTTCGCGTAATAATAATTGAAGGACTGGGTGAGTTCCATCGCCTTGCTGCGAACCTGCGCACGCACCTCGTAGTCGGTGGCGTTGTTTGTGAAATCCTGAAAGCTTGCGAGAAACTCGCTGAGCGTTTCCTTGATATTGGTGTCCGCGAGCACGTCGAACATTGTTTCCAGATCATCGAGTCCGGTGGTGAGCGTGTCCAGATATTGGGTCTTGGAGTTTTCCTCCCGGAACTGCCTGTCCAGAAAAGCGTCCCGCACCTGCTCCACGGAGTTGATGCGCACGCCTCCGCCCACCGCCACCTCGGTCAAAGCGAGACGCTGGAGGCTCATCACCGCGGCGATGGACGAGACGTTCAGACGCTGGCGCGTGTAGCCCTTGGTGTCCGCGTTGGCGATGTTGTTGCCGGTCACGTTCAGCGCGTGCTGGCTGGCGGCAAGCCCGCTCTTTGCAATTTCAAATCCGTAAAATGTTGAACCCATTTGAAAACCTCATATCGATAAATCAAAAACGTTTTGCTGCTTTGCGCTGCCCTCCACCGTGCCCTGTCCTGTATACGTGCCGGGGGGCAGGCTGGTCAGCGTTTCCAGCATCAGCCTGATCTGGCTGAGCTGGAGTTCTATCAGCTTCCCGTTGATACGGTTCTGCTGAATCTGCCGCTCGACGGCTACTCTCAGCTCCATGTGAAGTTCCGTAAAGGCCGCTCCGTCCCCGGCGTCCAGTCGGCCGCAAAGCTCCGCCAGCGATGCGTCCGCTTTGAGGCCCACCCCGGCCGCAACGCCGGCAGCAAGGCCAATTCGGGCTTCCTCCAGCCTGTCGAGTTCGCGCATCAGCGCGGCCTCCTGCCCGGTCAGGCGCTCAAGCGCGGCCGTATCGTTCCTGACGATGGCCTGCTCCTTCTCCCGCGCACATTCGGTCATGCCCTTGAGCACGTCCTTTTGTTGCTGCAGAATGTCATACAGCGCCTGCATGTTCGTTTGCATATCCCCGCTCCCCTTCACGGTCACGTTTCCACGTCCAACAGGATGCCCTCCAGCATCTTGTCCGCGATGTCCCGCCCGGATACGTTGAACGTGCCCGCCCGGACCTGGCGTGCGATCTCCTCGATCTCCTTAAGTTCCGCGTCGCTCCGTGTCTGTTGGGCACGCGCGGCCTTCATGGCCGAAGCGAAGGATACGGCCTCCTCCGAAAGCTCGACCTGGTCGCGCGCCGGCTCGGCGCCTGGCGTATCCTGCACGCACGTTTTTCCGATATAGTTTCTGATAATGAGCTGCTGGCCTACAGGATTTATCTTCAACCTCGCTCACCTCCCTATCAGCTGTCCCGATTGCTGTCGTACATGCGGACCGCCCGCGTGGGCCCGCCATGGCCCGCTCCGACCTTCCTGCCGTGTTCGCGTGCGCTCCTGGGCGTCTCGATTTCCCTTGGATCGGCCGGCTTACTTTTGCTCTGCAGCGCGGCCTGCATCATCCTCTTGCATTTATCGCAGAACCTTCCGCTCTTTATCTCCTTATGGCAGACCTCGCACCAAAACCGCTCGCCCGTGTATTCTGAAAGCCGCTCGTCCTTGAGGAGTTGAAGTATGATCTTGATGTCCACCCCGGTCTCGTCCGCCACCTTGTGCGCGTTGGCCCCGCGATGGTTGTCCAGATACGCGCGTACGGTCACAAAAGCCTCGTCCAGCTTCTCCACACACTCCGGACAGTGGTTCCCAAAACCGGAATACATCCTCCGGCACCAGCGGCATACACGGATATTATCCACGTCGCTTCACTCCATATCCGACTATTTTAAACCTTCTATCTGCGCAGATTGTTCGCCGTTGACTCCATCTGGTCCGCAGTGGTGATACAGCGGCTTATCATGGTGTATGCACGCTGCGCACGGATCAGCTTGGTCATCTCCTCGGCCAGGTCCACGTTGGAACCTTCCAGCGCCCCGGACTGCACCCGGCAGTCCCCGGCCGGGCGCGCCTGCCCGGACGCTTCGGTCGCGGCGTACAGGTTCTCGCCCATCTTCAGCAGGCCCCGGAGGTTGTCGAACGTCGCCAGCCCCAGGCGCGCAACAGTGTTGCCCGCTGCGTCAGTAAGCACGCCCTGCTGGGTGCAGGACATGCCCTCGAGGTTCTCAGGCAACCGAATCCGCTCCCCGTTCGCGTCCAGTACGTAATACCCCTGAGCCGTCACCAGATACGACCCCGTATCCTCGTCGGACACGCTAAACGCCCCGCCGCGCGTATACCGCATGGCACCCTGCGGGGTCCGGACCGTAAAAAAGCCCTCTCCGTCGATGGCGAAATCCAGCGGCTGCTCGGTGGTGCGGATGGGCCCCTGCCCGAAATCGAGGGCCGTGTCCGCCACCAGCGAGCCGTGCCCCAGCTGCAGGTTCTTGCCTTCCTGTGGCTGGATGGGGCTGCGCATGCTCTGGTATACGGCTTCCTTGAAGCTCACGCGGGAGGCCTTGAAACCCTCGGTATCGATGTTGACCACGTTGTTGGCGATGATGTCTATCCGGGTCTGCAGGCTCTTGGCGCCGGTCGCGGCTGTGGAAAGGGACTGTATCATAGCATCTGCTCCTCCGTATTCCTGCTTACAGGCTGCCGATATCGTTGACCGCGCGCCCGAACGTTTCGTCGGTCATCTGGATGATCTTCTGGTTGGCCTCGTAGGCGCGCTGCACGGTTATCATGTCTACGATCTGGTCCACGACCTCCACGTTGGAGTTTTCGAGGCTCCCCTGCCGCAGGGCGTAGTTTTCTGCCTCCAGCTCCGCCTGTCCCGTGAAGTTGGTGAACAGGCTGTCCCCCGTCTTCCGAAGGCCGGCGTTGTCCGCAAAGGCGGCCATGCGCAGCCGGGCCACCGTGTTTCCGCCGACCTGCACCGCGCCTGTTGCGTCCACTGAAAAATCGCCGGTCCCCACCCGCACAGGCCCGTTCTGCCCTAGCACCGCGTATCCGTCGGCCGTCACCAGGTACCCGTTTTGATTTACGGTGAAGTTCCCGGACCGCGTGTAAAAGATGCCTTCCGGCCCCTGCACGGTGAAAAACGCGTCGCCCTGTATCGCGATGTCCGTCCCCACGCCGGTTTCCTCAATGGGTCCCTGCGCGTAGGAGGTGTGTATCTCGTCGATGTGGATGCCGGTGTTCAGCGGCCCGACCACCCGCTTTTTGTTGACCACCGCCGGATCCTCGCCCTGCTGTATCAGCATGTCGGCAAACGACCGCGTGAACAGCTTGTCGGTTTTGTAGCCCGCGGTCTCCGCGTTGGCGATGTTGTTGGTTATCACGTTCATGCGGCTTTGCTGAGACAGCATCCCGGTAGCTGAGATATATAATCCACGAAGCATGGCAAACTCCTTTTCGTCTTTTCTACTTCATTTTTATCGGCATTTGGCGCGCAATACTTTACCCGCCCGCCTTCGCCGTCCATGATAAACGCCCCGTGCCGGTTTGCGTTCTGCTAACGTTTCCGCCGCTTGGCTTTTGGCAAACCTTTCACGGGCCGTGGACCGTCTAGATCCGGATGTCTATGCGGGACGCCGCCGCATCCTTTGCAGGCGCGCCCCCGCCCTCGCTTTTGCGCGGCGCTTTGGGCTTTTTTTGAGGCTGTCTTTCCTGCGCCGGCTGCTTATTCTCCCTGTCCTCGCGGATGATGATGTCTCCGTCCGCGTTCTCGACGGCGACCGGCTTTTGCATCTCCATTTGGGCGCGCAGCTTCATCTCCCTGGTAAAGGTTTCCTGCGAGACGTCGGTCCTGTGCAGCTGTATGCTGTTGTCCTTGGTGTATTCGGTCGACCGGTGCACCATCATCTGCGTGTCGATCATGTTGCCCATGAACCTTTCCCCCTTCCGGTTCAGCCGTACAGCGTATCCTTGAGCGTGTCCCGCATCCGGGCCAGCGTCCTCGAATGGATCTGCGACACCCAGGACTCGGACACGTTCAATATCTTGGATATCTCCTTGAAGGTCAGCTCCTTATAATAATACAGTGCTATGACCGTCCTGTCGGTATAGGGCAGCGCGTCGATGATGGAGGCCAGGGCGTCCCTAAGCTCGATCCGCTCCACCTGCGCCACGGTGGAATGGTCCTCGCGGTGGCTGAGTTTGCGCTCCGCGCTTCCCGTTAGCAAAAGGTCCTCAAAATGGACCACGTTGAACATGTGCAAGCGATCGATGAGCTTGCGCAGCTCGGCCGTGTCCATGTCCATGTAGTCGGCCAACTCCTTTTCGCTGGGCTCCCTGCACAGCTTCAGTTCCAGCTCGCTGGTCGCCCTGCCCAGCGCGTTAATCTTCCGCCTGAGACTGGAGGGCGCCCAGTCCTGCCGGCGCATGCTGTCCAATATCTCGCCGCGTATGCGGCGCACCGCATAGGTCTCGAACTTGACCTCCCTATGTATATCGAACTTATCTATGGCGTCCATCAGCCCAATGACGCCGCAGCTGAAAAGGTCGTCATAATCGCTGTGGGACTTGTATGCCGGCATCATCCGCGCGACGATGTTCTTCACCAGATACAGATAATGCGTCAGGAGGGTGTTTTTTGCCTCGATATCGCCGGTGCGGGCAAACTCGGACCAGGCCTTCTCTATGACCTCCGCGCTCGCTCTTTCGACGCTCTCCTGCGGGAGCATCGCCGAAGCGTCGTACTGTCTTGCTGTGTTTGAAGGCATGTCATTCTCTCCTTCCCATTAACTCCCTGGAGCGTAAAAAGCGCACCAGCCGGCGCTGGTCGGCCGGCATCCCCTGCATGAAGCGCACGCCCACGGCCCAGGTTTCATCGGGCGGTTCCGTTTTTCTGGAGTGCACCACCTGCGCGTGGCTTATGAACTCTCCGAACTCCGCGATGTCTATGGTCATCTGGAGCAGTGTGCCGCTGTCCAGCTCCCAGGGCGACTTGATGGCCGCGCCTGTCGCGCTGATGTTGATGGTGTAGCCGATGAACCGCTCTACGGCCCTCCCGCTCTCCTCGTCCAGCACCTGCACGTCCGCCCGGCAGGCGACGGCCAGGCGGAAGTTATCCCTGCGCTGTATCCGCCTGACCTCGGACCGCGGCTCGACGCGGTACATGCGCAGCGCATTGCTCCAGACGCACTCGGTCACTTCGCCGTCGTAGGTGTATATGCCGTGCGGTTCCCAGAACCCGAGCTCGACGACCGTCCCCACCGGGATATACAGCGGCAGCCCTTTGGTGATGGGGACGCCGATCATCACCACATTGTCGTCGTCATAGTCCTGAATGTTGGTGAGGTACAGCTTCTGGTCCTTGATGACGTATATGCGTTTGCCCAATGTCAGCAGGGTGTTCAGTTCCATGCTCTTTACCCCACGACCTCCGATTGCCTTCTCAAAAACCTGTTGAGGAACTGGGATATCCCCTGTCCCTTGTGCTCGGTCCCGGGCACGTCCAGATACCGCGCGGCGATGTCCTGGATGTTCTGCGCCGCCATGCATCCCGGGAATCCCACCAGAAACGGGACCTGCGCCTTGATGGCCTGCACCACGGCCGGGTCGCGCAGGATGTAGCCCATCCTGTCTATCTGCACGTCCATGTTCTTGCCCACCACGCGCGTGAATCCCTCCAGCATTTCCCGGCCTTCCCGGCTGGTGGCCGCCATGTTGACCACCAGATGCAGCGGCGGCGCTTCATGATACCTGTCCAACGTCTTGATGAGCGCGTACGCGTCCATGATGGCGGTAGGCTCCGGCGTGGTGATGATGAACGCCTCGTTGCTCGAACGCACCAGCCGCATGACGATGTCGGATATGCCCGCGCTGGTGTCGAAAAGGATGATATCCGCGAGGTCGTCCAGCTGCCCCAGCCGGGATATGAGCCTTAGGACCTTGGCCTCGTCCAGCCGGATAAGGTCGATGACGCCTGACCCACCCGAAATGAACTTCACGCCCTGGTGTCCCTGCGCCACGATGTCGCGCAGCTCCTTCTGCCCGTTTATTACGCTGGAGAGGTCATTAAGGACCGAAACGCCCAGCATCACGTCGATGTTGGCCAGACCGAAGTCCGCGTCGATAATCAGCACGCGCTTGCCCCGCTGGCTCAGCGCGATGGCAAAATTCACGGTGAAGCTGGTCTTTCCCACGCCTCCCTTGCCTCCGGAAACCGCCAGGACGCGCGCCGCCGGCTTTTTTTTCTGCTGTTCGACGAGGTCCCTCAGTTTGCTAATCTGTTCGCGCATTGCTCCGCACCCTCCAACGATCTGTTGATAAGCCCGCTGATGTCGGCCACCTGTATATCGTCGGGCACGTTCTGGCCGTTGGCGATATAGGAAAGCGGCCGGTTGGCGATCCAGCTGGTGTTGAGTATCATGGGCAGCGGGTCGGTTTCGTCCGCCTTGGTAACGATGAGCTTGTATTCGCCCACGCCGTACCCGGCGACGATCTCCCGGCAGGCCCGCGTGCTGGTCGGCGCAGATATGACCAGGAACACCTCGGTCGCGCCGCTCAGCCGCACCATCCTTTCGATGTCGGATTTATGCTGGATATCACCGGGCCGTTTCCCGGTCGTGTCGATGAACACAATGTCCTTGTCCTCGTGCTCCCTGAGCGCCGCCGCCACCTCCTCCGGCGAATGCACCACGCTCAGGGGCGTGCCCATCAGCTCCGCAAAGGCCTTGATCTGCTCGTGCGCGGCCAGCCGGTAGGTGTCGGCATTGATGAGCCCCACCCTGAGCTTTTTCTCCAGCGCGAACTGCGAGGCCAGCTTGATGAGGGAGGTGGTCTTCCCAACGCCGGTCGGCCCGAACATCATCACCACCGTGCGCTCGAACTTCCTGAGCCGGATGGGCTGCGGCTCGCCGACATGCTCCAGCACCGCCCGGTCCAGCGCTTCCCGGGCGTTCAGGCCCTGGGTCCTTACAAGGCGCTTTGCCTTGGCGGCCAGTATCCTGGCCACGTCCTCCAGAACATCCTGCCCGGTCAGCCTGGCTATCAGCGCGTCCGTATCGATATCCGCGCCTTCGTTCTGCGGACACAGCCTCAGCCTGCTTTGCGCGGGCTTTGCGGGAGGCGGCGCGGCCGCGCGGCTGGCCTGCAGATTGTCCAGCATGGCCTGCAGGTTGTTTATCTTCCCGTCCAGTTCACGCAGCTTTTCGTCCCGTGACGAGGGTTTTTTGGGGGCCTCGGGCTTCTGCCGGATGATCCTGAGGCTTTCGGGCTCGTAGGCCACCACCACCTCCACCATAGGCGGTGCGAATATGTACTTCAGCCCTTTTTTGCGTATCGGCTTGTTATGGAGGATGACCGCGTCCGGCCCGAGGTCTTCCCGGATCTTACGCGTCGCCTCCATCATGTCCTTTGCGATATAGCGTTTTATGTTCATACCGCTACCACCCCATCCGATGTTATTTCAACGCCCGGTTCAAGCTCATTGAAGGACAGCACCGTAAGGTCGGGCGCCATCTGCTCGGTCACGTGCTTGAAGTGTCTGCGCACCATGGGCGATGTAAGCACGACGGGTACGCGCCCCATGTCGGTCATGTGCTCGATCGCGTGTTTGAGGCTTGCGAACATTTTGCGTATGTGCTCAGGCTCAAGCGCGACGTAGGAACCGTGGTCGCTCTGCCGCACGTTGTCCAGTATCAGCTGTTCCAGGCCGGCGTCCAGGGACACCACGCGGAGCTTTTTATCCGCGGCGAACTGTCTGGTTATCGAGCGCTTGAGGTTCTGGCGCACGTACTCGGTCAGCATCTCCGGGTCGTGCGTCAGCCGCCCGTAATCGCTGAGCGTCTCGAGTATGGTCACCATGTCACGGATGCTGATGCCCTCCTTGAGAAGGTTCCCGAGGACCTTCTGCACCTCGCCCAGCGTGAACATCTTGGGTACGACCTCGTCCACCAGCGCCGCCTGCGTGCTCTTGAGATTATCAAGAAGCGCCTGCACCTGCTGCCTGCCCAGCAGCTCGTGGCCGTAGCGCTTGATGATCTCGGTCAGGTGCGTCGCGATGACCGACGGCGGGTCGATGGTCGAGTACCCCATGGCCTCCGCGCGCTCCCGGTCGGCCTCGCTGATCCATACGGCCGGCAGCCCGAACGCGGGCTCTATGGTTTCTATGCCCTTCAGCTCCCCGGTCGCGTTCCCGGCGTTCAACGCCATCACGTGGTCGGCGATGACCTCGCCGCCGGATACCTCCACGCCCTTTATCTTGATGACGTACCGGTTGGTGCCCAGCTGTATGTTGTCCCGCAGGCGTATCACCGGCACGACGATCCCGAGGTCCACCGCGCACTGCCGCCGTATCATGACCACGCGGTCCAGCAGGTCGCCGCCCTGGCTGGCGTCCACAAGCGGCAAAAGCCCGTACCCGAACTCCAGCTCGATGGGATCCACCTGCAGCAGCGCCATCACGTTCTCGGGCTTGCGCTTCTCCTCGGCCAAGGCTTGGGTCACGTCCTCGGGGACCTCTTCGGCCGCCTGACTCTGCGCGCGCATCTGCAAAAACCCCAGCGTCCCAAACAGAACGGCCAACGCCAGTATAGGCAGCATGGGCAGCCCGGGTATCAGGCTGAACAGCACCAGCATCCCGGCCAGCACCATCAGCACCAGCGGCTGGGTGAACAACTGCCCGGTGATGTCCGAGCCGATGCTGTGCTCCGTTTCGGCGCGGGTCACGATCATGCCGGT
>JAXGQA010000011.1:0-58370 GCA_040766645.1 Christensenellales bacterium
GCCTCGCCCATCTACGAGATGGCCGACTACTGCCTGCTGGCGCGCAGCGACATGGACTCGTTCGTGGATTCGCTGGTTGCCCCGCTGAGTTTGATAAACGCGCTGGTGGTAGCGGTGAGCGTACAGAGGAAGGAGATTCTTTGGGAGTACTTCACCAAACTGGAAAAGATATACGACCAGCACGACATATACACCAACAAATAGACGGACGGCCAAGAGGATAACGTATACCATGAAACTGATTCTTACACGGCACGGTGAAACGGAGTGGAACCTGATGCGCAGGACGCAGGGGTCCACCGATACGGCTCTGACCGAGAGGGGCAGGGAACAGGCGCGGCTCCTTGCCAGGCGCCTGCGCGGAACGAAGATAGACGTTATATACGCAAGTTCGCTGTCGAGGGCAATGGAAACGGCGCGCATCATAGGGGAAGCGGTCGGGGTGCCCGTCGTCGAGGAGCCGGACCTCAGGGAGTACGCGTTCGGTTCCTGGGAAGGAGAGCACATCGATACGCTCAAAATCAATTTCCCCAAAGCGTATGAACTCTGGGAACGCGCGCCCGAAAAAAGCGCCATCCCGGATGCTGAGCCTTTCCCGGACTACAGCCGCCGCATACGGGGCTTTCTGGACAGGACGCTTGAAAAGCACGAAGGAGGAACGGTGATGGCCGTATCCCACGCGCTCACGTCCAAGCTGCTCATCACCAACGGACTGGGCGTTCCCGAGCGGTTCATCCACTGCTTCCGCGTGGAGAACGCGTCGGTAAACATACTGAACTTTCTGGGCGGACAGGTGGTGCTCGAAAAGCTCAATGACACCAACCACCTGAAAGGGTCGCGTCAGTGAAGCCCGAGGCGGATGTCATCGTGATAGGCGGAGGGCCGGCCGGGCTTATGGCCGCGCGGGCAGCCGCCCTCAGGGGCTTTTCCACCCTGATATTGGAACGCAACCCGCGGTGCGCCAAAAAGCTCCTCATAACCGGCACAGGGCGGTGCAACGTCACCAACGCCGCCGGGCGGGAGGAGATGTTTTCAAACATCGTCACCAATCCGCGGTTTTTGTACAGCGCGCTCAGCCGTTTCGGGGCGGAGGACATCCGCGCGCTGCTGTCCGATGCCGGCGTGCCCACCAAGGTGGAGCGCGGGGGGCGGGTCTTCCCCGAATCGGACAGCTCCTTTGACGTGGCGCAGGCGCTGGAGCACTCGGCGCGCGAAGCGGGCGTGAAGATACGAAATAGCGCCCGCGTGTGCGGCATCCAGACGTCGGACGGAGGAGCGGTCCGGGCCGTGGAGCTTTCGGACGGACAAGCGCTTGTTTGCCGCTGCGCCATACTTTGCACAGGGGGCATGAGCTATCCGCTGACCGGCTCGACCGGAGACGGCTACCGCATGGCGCGGGCGCTGGGGCACACGGTGACGCCGCTTCGGCCGGCGCTGGTGCCCATCGTGCTGAAAGACCCGTACATACCGCGGCTGGAGGGCGTTTCCCTTCGCAATGTGCGTTTAAGGCTCCGGCGCGGAGGTAAGACTGTATTCGACGAGCTGGGGGAGCTGGTCTTTACCCATGACGGGGTGTCCGGCCCGCTGGCGCTGTCCGCGTCCAGCCTGATGACCGAGGACCCGGAAGGCTACGCGCTGACGCTGGACCTTAAACCGGGCCTTGACGAGGACAAGCTGGACAAGCGCCTCCTGCGGGATTTTGAGGCGTATTCCAACAAGCAGTTCAAGAACGCTTTGGGAGACCTGCTGCTGAAAAAGCTCATCCCGGTGTTCATCGAGCTTTCGGGCATCGACTCGCTGCGGCCGGTGCATCAGATATCCCGCCCCGAGCGCGCGCGGCTTTCGGCGCTGCTGAAGGGCTGGACGCTGCGGCCCGCAAGGCTGGGGGACATGGACGAGGCCATCGTCACGGCGGGCGGTGTGAGCGTGAAGGAAGTCGACCCGGCCACCATGGAGTCCAAAAAAGTGCGCAATCTGCACTTTGCCGGGGAAATACTGGACGTGGACGCCCTGACCGGAGGGTATAATCTGACCATCGCGTTTTCGACCGGGTACGCGGCAGGGACACACTGTCTTATGCAGGAGGGGTGAGAGTGGGAAGCAAGGAAGTCGCCAGAGCCGCCCTGATGATGAGCCTGTCGCTGGAGCGCGACCACGAGCGCGCGCTGATGTCCGATTTCGCCTCGGAGGGGATAAAGGCTGCGGCTGTGGATTTTGGCGGGGAGTATATCTCGTCGGTGATGAAGATGGTGGAGCGCGCGGTGGTGGCGGCCCGGCGCGAAGCGGTCATAGCGGACACGCACGCGGAGCAGGGCGCGGTGGCCGGCGCGGCGCGCGAGGCCATAGCGCAGATCATGAATAAGGCGCTGGGGTTGAACGTCGGCGGGAAGATAGGCATCGCGCGCTATCAGGACCACGTGGTGGTGGCCGTGTTTTTCGGCATCGGCCTGATGCACCTCAACGAGGTAGCCGTCGGGATGGGGCACCGGGTCATATAAGTCTTAGGATGCGAAGGAGAACAGGATGGAGCATATCGCTATTGCCATAGACGGCCCCGCGGGTTCGGGCAAGAGCACGGTGGCCAGGGAGGTGGCCCGGCGTCTGGGCATCACGTATCTCGATACCGGGGCGATGTACCGGAGCGTGGCGCTCAAGGCGCTGGAGAGCGGCATAGACCCCCGTGACCGCGAGCGGGTGGCGGCGCTTTTGCCGCATACCGACATCCGTGTGACCGTTGAGGACGGCGTGCAGCGCTTTTATCTCGATGGCGAGGACGTGACCGACAGGATACGCACGCCCGAGGTGTCCCAGGGCGCGTCGGACGTGGGCGTCAATCCCGCCGTGCGCAGCTTTCTGGTCGCGATGCAGCAGAAAATCGCCGAGGGGCAGGATGTCATCATGGACGGCCGCGACATCGGCACGCATGTCCTTCCCGGCGCGCCCTACAAGTTCTTCATGACGGCCGACCCGAGGGTCCGCGCCCGGCGCAGGCATTCAGAGCTTTTGCAAAAGGGGACCGATAAAACGCTGGAGGACGTGTACAACGAGATGGCCGCAAGGGACGCCAACGACGCGGGCCGGGAATGCGCGCCCCTTCGTCAGGCCGAGGACGCCGAGCTTCTGGACACGACGAAAATGACTATCGACGAGGTCGTCGAGCATGTCCTCAAGAGGGTAAGGCCGTGATGTACAGATTTTTACGTTTACTGGCGAAGGCAATCGTGGCCCTGATGCGCACCCGGGTGCGCGGCCGCGAGAATCTCTCGTTCGAGGGCAGCGCCATCATCATATCCAACCACCTGCAACTGCGCGACCCGCCCATACTGATCGCGCTGTTCAAGCGCAAGATACATTTTATAGCCAAGGTCGAGCTTTTCAGGAATCCTTTCCTGCGCTTCATACTGACCAGCATAGGCACGTTCCCGGTCAAGCGGGGCATGTCCGATATCAAGGCCGTGCGCAGGTCTCTAGACGTTTTGCGCTCGGGCGGGGTGCTGGGCATCTTCCCCGAAGGAAAGCGCTCCAGAACGGGCGAGATGCAGGAATTCGAGCCGGGCGTGGCCATGTTCGCCCTGAAGACGGGCGCGAAGGTGATCCCGGTGGCCATACACGAGCATTACACCTATTTCAGGCGCCCTCCCCGCGTCACCATCGGGGAGCCGCTGGATATGAGCCGCTTTGAAGGCATGAAGCGCAGCGCGCAGACCAACGAGCTGGTAACGCGATATATGTACGAAAGCGTGCTCGCGCTGAAAAACCGGCCGTGGGAGGAAAAACGATGACGCGCGTGCTTCTTGCCAAAAACGGCGGGTTCTGCTTCGGTGTGCGCAACGCCATCGAGGCGGTGGAGGCGCGCGCCGGGCAAGGACGCGTCATTTGCACGCTGGGGCCTATCATACACAACCCTCAGGTGGTGGAGGACCTCAGATCCCGCGGGATAACGCCGGTGAATACGGTCGACGAGATACCCGACGGCGCCATCGCGGCGATACGCTCGCACGGTGTAGGGCCGGACGTATACCAGGCCTGCCGTGCACGGGGACTGGAGTTGGTGGACGCGACCTGCCCCTTCGTGCATCGTGTCCATGAGATAGCGAAGGAGCACTACGACAGGGGATGCCCGGTGGTCATCGTCGGGAAGGCCGACCACCCCGAGGTGCAGGGGATAAACGGCTGGTGCGGGAATGCGGCGCACATACTCAGCAGCGCCGGGGACGCGCACGCTCTCGCGCCGATGGAGGAAGCGTGCGTGGTCGCGCAGACCACTATATCCCCTGCTTTTTTCGGCGAAATATTGAGTATTATACGGGAAAGAATCGCGAATCCTAAAATATACAATACCATCTGCAGCACAACGGAGTCGCGGCAGAAGGAAGCCGCCGAGATAGCGGCCGCGGCCGATTTCGTCCTGGTTATAGGTGGGCATAACAGCTCGAACACGCGCGAACTGTATAACCTGTGCAGGACATATTGTGAACAGGTATTCAAAATCGAGAAGATTATCGATGTAGAGGCTATTCCTCTTGAAATTGTCGGTCCAAATGATATAATAGGAGTTGTTGCCGGTGCTTCTACACCGGATTGGATGATGAGGGAGGTTGTATTGATAATGAGCGATCTCAACGTTGCCGATTTTCAGGTTGCTGAAACATCGGAAGCAGCGGTTGCCCAGACGACGCAGAGCGATGTTGTCGCGGAGCCGGCGCCGGAGGAACCCGCTTCCGTTTCAGAGCCCGTGAATGAAGCTTACAACGAATCGGCACAGGGCGCCGGGGACGATGCCACCGCGCAGCAGGATACTGAGGCGGATGCGGACAGCGTCGCCAGGGATGCGAGTGTGCAGGAAAACGACATGTTCCTTGAGGGCATCGAAAAGACACTGGTGCGTATCCGATCCGGACAGGTTATCAAGGGAACGGTGGTCCAGGTCAACGACGATGAAGTATGCGTCAACATCGGTTATAAATCCGATGGATTTATTCGCCGCAACGAGCTGTCCGTGAATCCCGACGATAATCCGGCGGATATCCTGAAGCCCGGCGATGAGATCGATGTCGAGGTCCTGAAGGTCAATGACGGGGATTCCACCGTCCTGCTGTCGCGCAAGCGCGTGCTCGAAAAGAAGTTTTGGGATCAGCTCATCATCGATAAGGAAAACAACGTCGAATTCCAGGGCGCGTGTAAAGAGGTGGTCAAAGGCGGCGTTATAGCGAGCATCAATGGCATCCGCACCTTCGTGCCGGCCTCCCATCTTTCGCTGAAATATGTCGAGAACCTCGAGCAGTATGTGGGAACGACGCTCCGCCTGCGCATCATCGAGGTGGATAAGCATAAAAGGCGCGTCGTGGCTTCGCAGAAGCTGGTGCTTCAGGAAGAGGCCGAGGAAAAGAAAAAGGAACTCTGGAAGTCGCTGGAGCAGGGGCAGACCATCCATGGCGTCGTGCGCAGAATCACCGATTTTGGCGCGTTTGTTGATATTGGCGGCATCGATGGTCTTTTGCATGTAACAGACCTTTCGTGGAACCGCGTGCGGCACCCGTCCGACATCGTTTCCATCGGGCAGGAGCTGGACGTACAGGTGCTCAGCGTCGACCCCGAAAAGGAGCGCGTGTCGCTTGGGCTCAAGCAGCTTTTGCCCGACCCGTGGACGCTTACGGCGCAGAAGTACGCGGCCGGGAGCATTATCGAGGGCAAGGTCGTGCGCATCGTCAACTTTGGCGCCTTCGTGGCGGTCGAGCCGGGCATCGACGGCCTCATCCACATCTCGCAGGTGGCCACCCACCGCATCAACAAAGTGGAAGACGAGCTGTCGGTGGGGGACATCGTCCGGGTGAAGGTGCTGGAGGTCGACCCCAAGGCCAAGCGCATCAGCCTGAGCCGCAAGCAGGTGCTTCTGGAGGAGCGCGCGGCCGAGGAAAGCATGCATGCCGATGATGTCGTGGGCTTCGACACCATGGACATCGACATCCCGCCCATCCAGCAGGGATCGGTAACCATCGGCGACATATACCCGGAGCTTTTGTCCGAGGATAGGGACGACGCCGAGGACAAGGGCGATGACGAATAAAATAGTATAGGCATCAAAGCCCCGCTATATGGCGGGGCTTTTTATATGTGTATCAGAGGGAATATTGCCGGTCATTCGGGCGCGATGCCGGTCCAGCCGTGGGCTATCAGGTAGCGCGTGACCCGGCCGATGTTGTGCGTCGTGTGCTCGTCGATGAAGTGCTCGATAAGTTCGACCTCGCGGGTGTGGTTCCCCGGGCCGTTGATGAGGGTCAGGAACTGCTCCAGCGTTTGGTGCCGCATGATAAGGTAGTCCCCAAGCGCCGCGCCCTGCTCTGTCGGTTTTATCACGCCGTAACGTGGGAAGGCGACCAGGCCCATGGTCTGGAGTTTGTGTGCCATTTTGGAGGCGGAGGAGGGGGAAACGTTGAGCATTTTGGAAAGGTCGCCTATGCGGGCGTGGCCGTTTTCCCCGCATATGCGGCATATCATCTCGATATAGTCCTCCATGCTCTCGGTAAGCTCCACGCCGGACAGCATGCGGTAGCCCTTGAGCGTGTAAAAATCGCTTTTTTTATTGCCGCCGTTTTCCATCAGGTCCACCCTTTCATTGGTTAAACGTATTCGTGGGACATGACGGAAATTCGCCCGGGGCAAAGGAGTTTCCCCCGCGCCAACTTTTTTGCGGATGGCTCTGTTAAATTGATCGATTATGTTTTACCCATAGCTGTTCGGACAGAAAAGCCTCCTGTGAAGGAGGGACAGAAGAAAATGAAGCTTTATCACCTGTCAGGCCGCGCCCGCGGATAAAGAAAAAGCGCCCAATGGCACTTTTTCTGCGGTTAGTATGTCCGTCAAGGCTTGGACGGAAAGCCTACTTTTCAAACTCTTCCAGCAAGAGCTTAGCCCAGTCGGCCGCCTCGCGCTTTGTGATATCGGGCTGCTGCTTGGGCGCGAAGAACTCGCGGCGGCCGAGCACGCGGTTGCTGCGGGTGAGTATCCCCGAAAGCTTATCCAGCGTTTTGGCCGGGCCGCCCTCGTGGCAGCAAAAGACGGCCACCTTCTTGCCGCTGATGACGCCCAGCTCAAGCAGGGTGCGGATGGGCGGCGCAAAGGTGAACGCCCATACCGGCGTGCCTATGACGATGTTCTTATACGCGCCGGGATCCTTGTCAAACGGCTGGAGCTGCGGCGTCGTGTGCATGACCACCTGGCTGCCGCCCCAGAAATACTTCCCAAAGCCGCCTGCGTCGATGTCCTTCAAGGGCTTAATGGCGAGGATATCGGCGTCCAGCTTTTCAGCCAGCGCAGTGGCGACCAATTCGGTGTTTCCTTCCAGCGAATAATATATAACGAGAGTGTCCTTCATGGCATTTCGCTCCTCGTTTTTTCTACCCCGATTGTATACCAGGGGGCGTGCGCTGTCCAGTACATCCTCACCGGATAGAACAGTGCGGCGGGCAGCGCATCCAGCGCGCCTGCGCGCCGATGACCGCTTCGCTGATGGGAAGGCGCTGGGGCATGGAGCAGGGCAGTCAAACGCGTGTTTTTATAGATATCCCCTTGAAACACAGCTTCCATGATTGGTCCTTTGTCCAAAAGAAAAAGGGCGCGCCGCATGGGCGCGCCCGCAAACCGGCTTATTTCAAAAGCGCAGCGATTTCCCCGGAGAGTTCGTCGCAGATCCACGGCGCGTTGCGCGTGCCGATGCGTTCGACGCCCAGCAGAAGGCAGCCCAGCGTCACCATGGGGGTCCAGAAGCTCCCGGTGCCCGCTATCTTCACCTTGACGCCCTCGGGAGCGGTCTCACACATGATCTTGACCTGCTTGAGCTGCGGCCCGCCATGCCGCCCGGTGGACGACTTGACCCAGTCGACGCCCGCTTCGCTCGCCAGCTCGACAGCGGCCTTGAGCTCGTCATCGGTCAGCAGCTGGGCCTCGAGGATGGCCTTGCACTCCGCGCCGCCGTCATGCGCGACCTTGACGACCTCGGCGATGTCGTTCTTGTAGAAGGCATAGTCGCCGCTCTTGAGCTTGCCGTGGTTGGCGACCATGTCGATGACCCAGGGCTTGCCCTTCAGAAGCGTCGCGCCTTCCCTGGCCTCAGCCACCTTGACGGCGGTGGATACGCAACCGAAGGGGAAAGCTACAGGCCAGCCCGCCTCGATGCCGGTACCATCCAGCTTCTCGGCCACATAAGGCGCCCAGAACGTGTTGGTGTGGAAGCCTTTGAAATTGTACTGTTTGGAAATCTCAATGCCGCGGTCTATGTCGGCCTGCGTCGCGTCCGGGTTGAGCACGGAAAAGTCCATCAGGGAGGCAAGGTACTCTTTGCTGAGGTTCAGTTCACTGAGTTTGACGGGTTTAGGCATGTATGACATCCTCCTAATTATGATATTGAAAGAGCTTAAATAATGTATATATGTATATACAAGTACCGCAAAACCAATTTATCATACCGCGCCGGATATTTCAAGGGGTGAGAGTGCGCGAAAAACGGCAGGCGCGGCCGGGTGATACTCTTGATTTTTTGTCATACGGATCCGTAAAGTTAGCCTTTTGAAGGCGTACAAAAGCTTCACAAGCGGGAACTTACGTTTTTGGCTGGGTGAAAAAGAAATGCCGGCAACTTGGGCGGGGGGGCAGGCCGTTCAGTGCGGAATGCGGACCAACGAAGTTGAAGAAGAAAACGAAGGTTAAGACGAGGTTATTGGCGGCGGCGAATGCAGAAAAGCCCTGTTTTGTTCTGTAACACGCCTTGAATTGCTTGTTGAAGCACGCAATGAGGTTGTTGGAGAGAGAGGGAGGGCAGGTTTGGGCCGAACGGGGCGGCAGAAACGAATCTTTACAGGGATCATTTCCCGAGGTATAATAACACATCACTATATTCGGGAGTTGTCTTTTTGGAGACTGTTCTGTAGGGAACACGGAGAATTGCATCGGCTTAAAAGGCGGATCGGCGACCGCTTTTGTTGTTGTGCAAACCTGTTTCGTGCGGGACTGTGACGGACAGCGCTTGATAAAGCTTTGTTGGGACACGGTTTTGGACCGCGTCCCTTTTTTATGTGCCGCACCGTGTTCCACGCTCCATCAACCGCCAAATTTAAATTAACGAAAGGTTGATTGACCATGAAGTACAGTAAGTCCGAAAAATATAGCATGGATTTTATCAAAGAATGCATGATGGGGCCCAACGCCATCAAGCTGCTGGAGGAGTTGCTGGCGCTCCATCCCATAGCCCCCGGTGAAACGGTGCTCGACCTTGGGTGCGGCAAGGGCCTGACCTCCATCTTTCTCGTAAAGGAATGCGGGGTCAGGGTCTTTGCCGCAGACCTGTGGATATCCCCAAGCGAAAACAAAAAGCGCTTTGACGCGATGGGCCTTTCTCCTCACCAAATCATCCCCATAAAGGCCGAAGCCCACGATCTGCCCTTTGCGGAAGAATTCTTCGACGCCGTGGTCAGCATCGACTCCTACCATTACTTTGGGCTGGATCCAGACTACCTGGGGCGGCACCTGCTCCCGCTGGTCAAGGCCGGCGGGCATATTTTGATCGTTGTGCCGGGACTGAAAAAGGACATTCACCACGACATCCCAAAGGAGATGCTGGAGTCGTGGCGTCCTGAGGACATCGAGACCCTGCATGACGCCGCCTATTGGCGGCAAATCATTGAAGCGACGCGGGGCGTCGAGATACTGCTGATGGAGGAACTGACGGGATTTGACGAATGCTGGAACGACTGGCTTTCAAGCGATAACGAATACGCCGTCGGCGACCGCAAGGCTATGGAAGCGGGAGCGGGGAAGCATATGAACCTGATGGCCATGGTGCTGCGGAAAGGAT
The DNA here is from genome assembly GCA_040766645.1 of Christensenellales bacterium. Classification (GTDB taxonomy): domain Bacteria; phylum Bacillota; class Clostridia; order Christensenellales; family UBA1431; genus UBA1431. The sequence goes on from JAXGQA010000011.1 coordinate 9,851, forward strand.
AGGCCGGCTGCCAAACGGAAATGTGCGCAAAAGCCCTCTGAAAAGAGGGCTTTTGCGCATAATAAGGCGCTGTTGTTTTATGAGAACGTGTGGGCACAGGATTTCGTTGTGCAATGTCTTACTGCCGCCTGGTTAATAACATTCCAAAGGGATCATATGCACATCTAAGGGAAGGAAAATGTCACCACTTCATTGATTTCAAGAATACCCGCCAAGCTGTTTAGTATTGGATAATGAATCTACAGTGATTTTTTCTCATGGCAGAATGGAGATTACGCACAACTATCTGCATCCATGTCCGATAGGTCATATAGTTTGGTAGCATATGAATCCGCACCATGGCCTCTGTCTTGGCCTTGGCCAGTTCATCGGCTTATCGCCGATAATGATAGTTGTTTGTTCATAGACCTATTTTGCCATTCTTTACAGCACCCGCTATGCTGTGCGGTGTTGCCAATAGTACGACAAAAAATAGTAAACACAAGAGAATGAGAAAAAGAGAAAAACAGCTCGGCCGATAGGCCGGGCTGCCTTGGTGCGAGAAACAGGACTTGAACCTGCACGACCTTGCGATCACTAGAACCTGAATCTAGCGCGTCTGCCAATTCCGCCATTCTCGCAGGTAAATGGTGGAGGGGGGTGGATTCGAACCACCGAAGTCGAAGACGGCAGATTTACAGTCTGCTCCCTTTGGCCACTCGGGAACCCCTCCGGGCTGATGTATATTATTGTGGAGCTGGTGATGGGACTCGAACCCGCAACCTGCTGATTACAAATCAGCTGCTCTGCCAATTGAGCTACACCAGCAAAGTTCGCTTTGGCGCCTCAGAGTGGAATCGAACCACCGACACAGGATTTTCAGTCCCTTGCTCTACTGACTGAGCTACCGAGGCATATTGGCGACCCGGAAGGGACTCGAACCTCGACCTCCAGCGTGACAGGCTGGCGTTCTAACCATCTGAACTACTGGCCATACCAGCAACAGCGGTATAATGTATATTATAGTGGTGGGGCCTCTGCGCGGTATCCTCGAACCCTGACCGACCGGTTATGAGCCGGTTGCTCTAACCAACTGAGCTAAAGGCCCACAATAATAACAATGCAGACCCCTAGACTCGAACCCTGTTACTGCCGTGAAAGGGCGGTGTCTTAACCGTCAATTAAGGCCAGCGATCGTTTGGTCGGGGTGGAGGGATTTGAACCCCGGCCCTACGCTCCCAAAGCACGTGCGCTACCGGATCAGGCCACCCCGTCGCATGGAACAGCGTGCCTCTGCATTTCAGCGACGTATACTAATATACAGTAAAAGAAGGGCATTGTCAATCGGTATTTTCCCGGAAAAACAGCGTGCCGGAAGGGGTGAAAAACAAACCCGAAAAGCACATCAAAAGTCAGGCTCTTTAAGGTATTATAACACATTTAAGACAAGGCTGTCGCGGGCAGTATGAGACAGTACCCATAACGGAAGGAGAACGCGGCTGTCCAGGCCCATAAACGCCACCTGCGCAAGCGCCGGCCGCACGTCAGGCGTCGCTTGCGAAGAGCACGGCCTGCAGATATAATGGTACATAGATTCAATCCGGAAGGAGAACGATCAGACGGAACCAGACCGATAAGCTCCATATTGATTTTTCCGCTGAGGAAGCCGAGATCATGGACAGCGTGCGCGAGCGGGTCGGCGCAAAGCATCCGCTGTATTATATAGAAACCTTTGGCTGCCAGATGAACGTGCACGACTCCGAAAACTGGCTGGGATGCTTCGGGCAATGGGCTACGCGCCCGCCGGCGGGCAACAAAACGCCGACCTTATCCTGTTTAATACCTGCTGCATCCGCGAGCACGCGGAGAGCAAGGTGTTCGGGCACCTGGGGGCGCTTCTGCCGCTCAAGGAGGAGAACCCGGAGCTGGTCGTGGCGGTGTGCGGCTGCATGATGCAGCAAAAGGAGGTCGCGCTGCGCGTCAAGAGCCGGTTCCCGTTCGTGGACATCATATTCGGCACGCACAACCTGCACCGCTTCCCAAAGCTTTTGCACAGCGTTCTTGTGACCCGCGCCCGCGCCTTCGAGGTGTACGATTCGCCGGGCGGGGTGGTCGAGGGCGTACCGGTCAGCCGCGAAAAGGCGCGCAGGCGTTCGTTACCATAATGTATGGGTGCGACAACTTCTGCACCTACTGCATCGTGCCCTACGCGGGCGCGAGCGAAGCCGCGCACGCGAGGATATCCTCCAAGAGGTTCGAGCGCTGGCCGACGAAGCGCGTTAAGGAGGTTACGGTGCTCGGGCAGAACGAATTCCTACGGCAAGGACCTGCTCGGCGAATACGGCTTTGCCCGCTTTGCGGGACATCGCCGAAATAGGCGGCATAGAGCGCATACGCCTACGACTTCGCACTTAAGGACGTGTCCCCGGCCTCCCTATCCGGCCATATGGCCGAATACCAAAAGATATGCAAACACATCCATCTCGCCGCAGTCGGGCAGCAGCCGGATACTCAAGGCCATGAACCGCATGTATACGCGCGAGGAATATCTGGAGTTGCTCGGGCGGCTGAAGGCCGAGGTGGACGGGTTGGAGGTCACCACCGATGTTATCGTCGGTTTCCCGGCGAAACGCAGAAGGACTTTGAGGCCACGCTGGACCTGGTACGGCAGGCCGGGTATTCGGCGGCCTATACGTTCGCGTACCTGCCCTGGAAGGGACACCCGCCGCAAAGCTTCCGGATCAGGTACCCAAGGCGTCAAAAAGGAGCGCCTTTTAAAGCTGAACGCGCTGATCGCCGGGATGATAGCGGAGCAGAACGAGCGTATATCGGCCGCAGGGCACGCGCGTCCTGGTCGAGGGCGTATTACCGGCAAGGACGGCGGCGAGGCCGTGGGCTTTACGGGCGGAGCTACGCCTCCAAAACGGTCTATTTCGCCGGCACAGCAGCCGGGCGAGATGGCAGACGTTGAAATCACGCATGCACGGGAAGTGTCCCTTTACGGCAGGCAAACTGACGCATAAGGAGAATGGGCTATTTGGCGCTGACACCGATGATGCAGCAACATGGACTCGAAGGAAAAGCATGTGGACTGCATACCGCTTTTCCGTCTGGGCGTGATGAGATGTTCTTCGAGGACGCCCAAATAGCCGCGCGCGAACTGGACATCAGCGACAGGCCGCGACTGCGGGCTGAATGAGCGCGCGCCGAAGCGCGGCGTGCCCCACCATTCGGTGGAGGGTACATCAGCCGGCTCATCGAAAGGGCTATAAGGTGGCCATCTGCGAGCAGCTGACTGACCCGGCCGAGTCCAAGGGCATCGGAGCGCGGGGTGACGGCGGCATCGTCACGCCGGGACCGTCGTGGAAAGCTCTATGCTGGATTTATGGGAGAACAACTACCTTTGTCCCTGTGTCTGGAGGGCGAGCGCGCGGCATTGCCTGTGCAGACGTGTCCACGGGCTTTTTGAGGTGGGGGGGAGCCGGATCTTCGGGGTCCGCAGGCGCTGTATGACGAGCTGGCGCACTAAGCACCCCGGCCGAGATCGTCGGACCCTGCAACATGCTCCTGCACTTTCAGGAGGCCCTGGCCCTGCGCGACGCGCACTATCTGTTGAGCGCGATGGACGCGTGGGTCTACGACGGGGCGCAGGCGCGGCGCTGCAAAAGCACTTCAAGGTTGCGTCGCTGGAGGGGTCTGGCGTGCTGCGCATGGAGTTGGGAAGGTCAGGCGTAGCGGCGCCATCACCTACCCGAGCGCACGCAGAAAAACGCGCTGGCCCAGATCAACCGCAGCCCATTCAGCGCGGCCAAACGATGGTGCTGGACGCAACTGCCGCCCGCAACATGAGCTGACGCGCTCGCCGCGGGACGGCAGCAAGAAGGGGACGCTCCTCGAGCTGCTGGACAAGACGCGCACGGCCATGGGCGCGCGCATGCTCCGGCGCTGGATAAGCCAGCCTCTGCAGGATCTGCAGGCCATCCGCGCCCGGCAGGACGCGGTGGACGAGCTGATGCACGACGTGGCGCTGGCACAGGGCGTGCGGGAGGCGCTGGGCGGCGTTTACGACGTCGAACGGCTGGCGACCCGCGTGGCCTATGCCTCGGTGAACGCGCGCGACCTTTTATCGCTCGGGCAGTCCCTGCAGGCGTTTCCGGGGATAGCGGCGCTTTTGAAGGGCGCGTCGTCCGGCCTGCTGCAGGTGCTGCACGAGAATCTGGATACGCTGGAGGACGTCGCCGGGCTTATCGAAAAGGCCGTCCAGCCGGACGCGCCGGTGAGCGTGCGCGACGGGGGCATCATACGTACGGGGTATCATGCGGAGATAGACGCCCTGCGTGCGGCCGCTACCGACGGGAAGAACTGGATAAGCGCGCTGGAGGCGCAGGAGCGCGAAGCCACCGGCATCAAGAACCTGAAGGTCGGGTTCAATAAGGTGTTCGGGTATTATATCGAGGTAACAAAATCGTATTTCGATAAGGTTCCATACCGGTACGTGCGCAGGCAGACGCTGGCCAACGCCGAGCGCTACATCACGCAGGAACTCAAGGAGATGGAGGAAACCATACTTGGCGCCGAGGACAAGCTGGTGCGCCTGGAATACAACGTGTTCTCCGAGCTGCGCGCCCACATCGAGGAGCAGATACCCAGGATCCAGCGCTCCGCCCAGGTGGTGGCTCAGTTGGACACACTGGCGTCGCTGGCCGCCTGCGCGCTGGAATACGGATACGTCCGTCCCGTACTGGACGAAGGCTTCGAGATATCCATAAAGGAAGGGCGGCACCCGGTGGTGGAGCGCATGCTCCGACGGGAGATGTTCGTGCCCAACGACGTGTATCTCGATACCGAGGACAACCGCATGCTCATCATCACCGGCCCCAACATGTCGGGCAAGAGCACATACATGCGGCAGGTGGCGCTCATTGTCATCATGGCCCACATCGGTTCATTCGTGCCCGCCAAGTCGGCGCGCATCGGGCGGGTGGACCGCGTGTTCACGCGCATCGGAGCGTCGGACGACCTCGCGTCCGGCCAGAGCACCTTCATGGTGGAGATGGCCGAGGTAGCGGCCATACTCAACGGCGCGACAAAGCGGAGCCTCATCATACTCGACGAGATAGGCCGCGGGACTTCCACCTTCGACGGCCTGTCCATCGCGTGGGCGGTATTGGAGCACATCTGCGACGCCGAAAAGCTGGGCGCGCGCACGCTTTTTTCCACCCATTACCACGAGCTGACCGAGCTGGAAAGCACGCTGCGCGGCGTGAAGAACTACCGCGTGGCCGTGCGGGAGGTCGGGGACGAGGTGGTGTTTTTGCGGCGCATTACCCGCGGCGGCTCGGACAAGAGCTTCGGCATCCATGTCGCCAAGATATCGGGCATCCCCAGGGAAGTGACCGACCGCGCGCAGGAGATACTTGGGCACCTCGAGCAGGTGGACATGCGGCAGACCGCGCTTTTAGAGGCGACCCGGAACGAAGACGGGAAAGCCGCGCATGGCTTTGAGCAGGTGTCCCTGCTGGGCGGCGAAAGCCTGCAGGTGGCCGGGGACATAAAGGAGCTGGACCTGACGGTGCTGACGCCCATTGAGGCGCTGAATATCCTGCACAATTACCAGCAAAGACTTAAGGAAATGGGATAAAGACATGCCGATTCGCATACTCGAGCCCGCGGTCGCGGCAAAGATAGCGGCCGGGGAGGTGGTCGAAAGGCCGGCCTCCATCGTGAAGGAGCTCGTGGAAAACGCCATAGACGCAAAAGCCACGTCGGTGACCGTGGACCTTATAGAAGGCGGCCTGCGCCAGATCCGCGTGACCGACAACGGCGAGGGCATGGGATTTGAGGACGCGGCGCTCGCCTTTTTGCGGCACGCGACCAGCAAGATAGCGACCGCCCGGGACATCGAGAACATAGGCTCGCTCGGTTTTCGCGGGGAGGCGCTTTATTCTGTCGCCGCGGTGTCGATGGTCGAACTGACCACACGGGAAACGGACGCCGAGGCGGGTACGCGCGTGCGCATGGAAGGCACGGAGATGAAGGAGCACAGCGTCGCCGGGTCGCCGCAAGGCACGACGGTGGTGGTAAAAAACCTCTTTTACAATACGCCTGCACGGCTTAAGTTCATGAAAAAGCCGGGGCTGGAGGCTGCGTACGCCGCCGACATCGTAATCAGGCTGATGCTGGCCCATCCGGAGGTCGCGTTCCGATTCGTGAGCAACGGGCGCACGCTATACCAGACGGTGGGGGACGGGAGCCTGAAAAACGCCATGCTGGCCATCTACGGCAAGGACCTTTTGGGCGAGCTTTTACCGGTAATGGGGGAGCGGGACGGCATGACGGTGTCTGGCCTTGTGGGAACGCCTCGCGCCGCCCGTTCCAACCGGACGTGGCAGTCCTTTTTTGTGAATGGGCGCTACATCCGTTCAAACAGGCTGTCGCAGGTGCTGGAACAGACGTATGGCATACGCCTGATGCAGCACCGTCACCGGTCTGCGCGCTGCATATCGCGCTGCCGTCCGGACGGGTGGACGTGAACATCTCCCCCAACAAAATGGAAGTGCGCTTCAAGGACGAACCGGAACTTTTGAACCTGCTGGCCTCCGCAGTCCAGCGGGGTCTGCAGGAGGGCGGGACGGCGCACACGCTTACGCCGGGGCCGCTCCCGAGCGCGTTCAAAAAGCCGGAGGAAGCGCCGCCCGAAACCGGCATGCTGCGATTCGGGTTTGAAGGCTGCGCGCCGCGCATACTGGAAGTGCGGGAGAGTGCGGGCATGATGCCCGTTCAGGAGAGTACGCAGGAACTGGTAGGGAGGACCAAAAAAGAAGAAATAGCCGAATCCCTCCTGCCCGCCCAGGAAGCGGTGGAACAAGCCTCGCCGCCCGAATACCGTGTGCTGGGGCAGCTGTTCAGGACCTATCTGGTGGTCGAGATGGGGGAGTCCATGTACATCGTGGACCAGCACGCGGCGCACGAGCGCATCCTGTACGACAGGTTCTGTGCGCAGGCCCGGGCGGGCAGGGTGCCGTCCCAGCAGCTTATCGCGCCCGAGATTGTAACGCTGTCCCCGGCGGAATACGCCCTGCTGGAACCGGCGCTGGACGATTTACGGGCGCTCGGGTTCGAGCTTGAGCCGTTCGGCGGGCACGCGGTGCGCGTACAGGCGCTGCCGCACATCCTTGGCGGTGCGCGCATGCAGGACTTCCTGCGCGAGCTGTCCATGTCCGGTGTTGCCAAAGACGCTGCCCAGCTGAGGCACGAAAAAATTGCCAAGCTCGCCTGTAAGAGCGCCATAAAAGCGGGGGACGTGCCCAGCGAACTCGAACTGAACGCGCTGTTCACGCTGGTGCTCGAAAAGGGGGAGGACATCACCTGTCCGCATGGCCGGCCGGTGCTTTTCAAAATGACGCGGACAGCGCTGGAAAAAACGTTCGGGAGAATCGTCGGGTGATGGATACGAAAACGGGGCCTGTGCCCGCGTGCGGGCCGTTTGTGGCGCTGGTCGGGGCGACCGCCACCGGCAAGACCGCGCTGTCGATAGAGATAGCCAGGGCGCTTAACTGCGAGATCGTTTCCGCCGACTCGGTGCAGGTGTATAAAGGCCTCGATATCGGCTCGGCCAAGCCTACCGTGGCCGAGCGGCAGGGCGTGCCCCACCACATGCTCGACTGCGCCGATCCGCGCGAAAGCTTTACCGCCGCGCGCTATCAGGACGGGGCACGGCGCTGCATCGCAGGAATCCTTGGTCGCGGGCGCCTGCCGCTGGTGGTGGGCGGGACGGGGTTGTACGTGCACGCGCTGACCTACGACGTGGATTTTTCGCGCGTTGTGGGGGACGAAGGCCGCCGTCAAAGGCTGCGGGCGCTGGCCGAGGAGCATGGCCCCGACATCCTGTACGCGCGGCTGGAAGAGATAGCGCCCGAACGCGCGCGCGCTGTGCATCCCCATAACGTCAAGCGCGTGATACGCGCGCTGGAGATTGCCGAGGCGGGCGGCGCGGCTGCGGACGGATACGATTTCCGAAAGCCGCTGCCCGGTGTGGATATTCTGATGCTGGGGCTGAAGATGGACCGCGCGGCGCTATACAGGCGCATTGACGCGCGGGTGGACGCGATGATAAAAGCCGGCCTCGTGCAAGAGGTCCAGGGGCTTTTAGACAGCGGGGTCGACTCCGGCCTGCCGTCTATGCAGGGGTTGGGGTATAAGGAGATAGCAAACGCTATTCTGGGGCGCTGCACGCTGGAGCAGGCCATAGCCGACATCAAGCGCGGCACGCGGCGGTACGCCAAACGCCAGGAAACGTGGTTCAAACGCGACCCGCGCATAGAGTGGTTCGAAGTTTCCCCGGACGGTTCTTTAAACGGTACGCTGTCCAGTATAATAGACTGTGTTTCCGAATGGAAAGCGTGTACCATGAACAGAAGGGGATGAGGTCGGATGCAAAAGACGCTCGTGGTGGTTCAGGACGGTTTTTTGAACCAGCTTCGAAAGGAAAGCGTGCCGGTGCGGCTGAACCTTTTGAACGGTCTGGATTTTTGCGGGCTTATCAAAGCGTTTGACAGCTTCGTGCTCATGATGGAGGACGAAAAGGGGAAGCAGACGATGGTATACAAGCACGCTGTGACCAGCATCGCGTGCGACGCGGACGCGGGCACAACCGAATAAAGCGGGATTCGCCGGATGCCCTTCCCCCGGGTCGCCGGGGGGAGGGCTTTCATAATGAACGAAGGAAGGGCCGGACAGGAGATAATAATGACAGGCAATAGGCTGCATATAGACGAAACAGCGAAAAAACGGATAGAGGCGGCGGAAGCGTGCCTTATCGGGCGCTTCTCGGAGATAGATGCCGTCGCGCGCGAGAACCAGCTCAAGGTTTTGGAGGCATTTCAGCACTGCGGCGTTTCCGCGCGGCATTTTTCAGGCACCACCGGCTACGGGTACGGCGACGACGGCCGGGACGTGCTGGACGCGCTGTTCGCCCGCGTGTTCGGGAGCGAGGACGCGCTGGTGCGCGCGCATTTCGTTTCGGGCACGCATGCCATTTCCGCCTGCCTGTTCGCGCTTCTGCTGCCGGGGGACACGCTGGTGTCCGGTACCGGACGACCGTACGACACCCTGAACAAGGTCATCGGACACGAGGGCGCCGTCCCCAGGTCGCGGCCGAGATAGGCGTAAAATACCGCGAAGTCGCGCTGCGGCTGGACGGGCGCATGGATGATAAAGGCCATTGTTGCCGCGCTGGACGGCGGCGTGCGGGTGGTCGCGTTCCAGCGCTCGCGGGGTATGACTTGGCGACCGTCCTTTTCAGTGGCGCGAGCTGGGACAGGCTATTGCGGCCATAAAAGAAGCGCGAAGCGTGTTTTGATGCTTGTCGATAACTGCTTTCGGCGAGTTCGTCGAGCTGTCGGAGCCGACCGAGCGAAGGGCGGACGTCATCGTCGGGTCGCTCATCAAGAACCCGGGCGGGGGGCTGGCGCCTACCGGGGCTTATGTCACGGGCAAAAAGCCTGCGTCGAGCAGTTGCCGCGCGGCTGACGTCGCCGGGCATCGGGCGCGAGGTAGGTTCAAGCGCGGCCGGGTAGCCCTACTATCAGGGGTTGTTTCTGGCTTTGCGGCAGATCGCGCAGAGCCTGAAAACGGCGGTGCTTTTCGCGGAGGTATTCCGGATCGGCTGGGGTACGACGTGATACCGGATTCAAGCGTGCCGCGCACCGACATCATACGGGCAGTACGTTTCGGCGACCAAAGGCGCTCATCGCCTTTTGCCAGACCATTCAGAAGGCCCGCGCCTGTGGACGCCGACGCTGCCCACGAGCCGTGGGACATGCCGGGATATGCCGACGGTCATCATGGCGGCTGGCACGTTCATACAGGGCGCGTCGATGGGGCTGAGCGCGGACGCGCCCTTACGCAAGCCGTACATCGCCTATTTTCAGGGCGGCGACCTACGAGCACGGCCGGATGATGGCGGCCATGCTGGCCGTGGGGGGAGCTTGCGAGGGAAGGGGTTTTGGGGGAGTAGAGGAGGTTAAACATGAATTATGATAATGAAGTTTTCCGTACTGTCTATCCACTATTAAGGGATTTTATACTCCATTATTGTGCGTTCAAGCAGTTAAAAACTTACGACGATATGCCTGGAGATAAAGCGTTCTGGATAAATACACAGAATGCACATTATGAAATGACTGTAATTATATGGTGTATGATTTTTGGAACAGACAAAAATGATACCCATTGGAAAAATATTATATCAAATTTTGACCAAGATAGAGATGCAGTTGAAAATGATTTTAGAGAATTTCTGCTCAAAAAGTTCGGTATTTCCCATCAAGATTGGCGTCAATATCACATGCAAATGGTAAATTTTCGGAACAAATATGTGGTTCACAGGTCACTGGATGAAGACTGGGGTCCGGTACCGCATCTTGATGCTGCGGTTAATGCTGCAATGGCTCTTGACGAATGGTTCAGAGAAAAAACAAAGACGTATTCCGTCCAGGTACCGTCAAGAAAATTGCGCAAATTTATAAAAGCGTCATGAAGAAAGGGACATGGACGCATCCGCCGCCGTGAAAGCTCGGTCGAAGAAGCCCTGATTGAGATGTATCTGGCCGGCGTCTCGGTACGCCGGGTGGAGGATATTACTGAAGCGCTCTGGGGGGACAAAAGTGTCGCCGGGACGGTGAGCCATCTGAACCGGAAGGTCTACGGACACATCGAGACGTGGCGCAACCGACCATTACAAGGCAAATATCCCTATGTCTACGTCGATGGCATCTATCTCAGTGTGGATCGCTTTGACCTTGCGGCCGCGTCATTCATCTTCCACCGGGGAGTAACGGAGAATACATTCCGGAAAAGTGAACTGACCTACATGGATTTTCCTTTTGCTCTTTTTTCAGCTCAAGCCTGTCGGCTGCGGACATTCGCTGCATCCTCTCACTTTACTGCACACGCCTAATTACCGCCGTAACCTTCCCGAGCACGTCCACGTCGGGGAAGTACATCGGCTCCATATCCGGGTTCTCGGGCTGCAGGCGCACGCGGCCGTCCTCGCGGTAGTACCGCTTGACGGTTGCCTCGTCGCCGATGCGCGCGACCACGATGTCGCCGTTATTCACGTTCAGGCCGGGGCTGACCACGATGTAGTCCCCGTTCAGGATGCCCGCGTTTATCATGCTGTCCCCCTGCACCGTCAGCACAAAGCAGTCCTCGCCGCGCGCGAGGTCGTAGGGGAGGGGGAAGGTGTCCTCGATGTTCTCCACCGCCGTGATGGGCTTGCCCGCCTCGACGCGCCCCACCAATGGTGGAAACACCAGGCGCTTCGGGCCATCCGAGCCGCAGAGCACCTCCATGGCGCGGGGCTTGGCCGCGTCTCGGCGCAAGAGGCCCCTGTTTTCGAGGCGTACAAGGTAGCCGTGCACGGTGGAGGAGGATTTGAGGCCCACCGCGCCGCCTATTTCGCGCACCGACGGGGGATATCCGTGTCGCTGGATGAACTTGCGGACATATTCGAGTATCTTCTGCTCCCTGTCCTCGCTTTTCTGCCTTGTCACAGCGTACCCTCCTTTCAATCCTCGCGGAGCTTGACCGCGCGCGCGGCCATGCGCCGCCGCTCGTCGCTGACCGACGCGTAATGCTTGCGGGTGGTGTTCACGTCCCTGTGTCCGAGCACGTCGGCCACCAGATAGATGTCGCCCGTTTCCTCGTACAGCATGGTCCCGTAGGTGGACCGCAGCTTGTGCGGGGAAATCTTCTTGAGGGGCGCGGCAGTTTTTGCGTATTTTTTAACAAGGTCCTGTATCGCTCGGACCGACAGCCGCCGCCGCTGCAGGGACAAAAACAGCGCGTTTTCGTGCCCGGCAAGCGGCTCGACGGCATTACGCTCCACGAGATAGGCACGCAGGTTGTCCTCGACCTCCTGACCGAAATAGACGATGGTTTGGTTGCCGCCTTTGCGCGTGATTTTGACGCCGTTGACCCCGAAGTCGATGTCGTTGAGGTCGATGCCGGCCAATTCGCTGATGCGCATGCCGGTGCCCAGAAGCAGTATCAAAAGCGCGAGGTCGCGCTGCTTGGTGAAACGGTGGTATTTCATCTGCGCGGGCGTAAGGTTTGTGCCGTTTTCGACGGCCTCGATGAGCTTGACGACCTCGTCGGGTTCCAGCCGGATGATGGGCTTTTCGTGCGTTTTGGGCATATCCACCAGGGCGGCCACGTTTTTGGAAAGCAACTCTGCTTTAAAGAAGTATTTAAAGAACGAGCGCAGGGTGGAGAGCTTGCGCGCCTTTCCGCGCTCGTGGTTTTCGTATTCCTTGTCGTCGTTCTCGTAGTAGTTGAGGTATTCAAGGAAGACTTCAATATCACGCCGCCCGACGTGCTCCAGCGCCTCCAGCGGGATATCGGGTATATCCATATCCGAAAACGCGGAGACCTGCTCGGTCAGGAAACGGAAAAACAGCCGCAGGTCGTACGCGTAGTTGATGCGCGTCAGTATAGATGTGCCCGGTTCAATGCCGCGGAAAAAGTCGCGGCAGAAGGCGGGAAGGCCGTTGACAAGCTCGCGCAGCAAAAGCGTTTTTTCCTTATGCAGTTTGGAGCGGTAGCTGGTGGCGTCGGCCATTCTGTGCGGCTCCTTTCCATACAATTATCGGCAATATCTATGAATAGTTTTATGTATTGTACGTAGAAAAATTATCGGCAATATCTATGGATAGTTTTGTGTATTGTACGTAGAACAATACACAAAACTATCATTTTGCGCATAGTTATATACCCGCATCCAAAGCCATATCCTTGACTGCGGCACCGTTCCCCTGCTTTTTGCCGGGCGTGTTGTCCGTAATCTGCTTGCGGGCCAGCGCGTCGCAACGGTTGTTGTATTCGTTGTCGGCATGGCCTTTGACCTTGTGCCACGCGACCTCGTGGTCCTTGGTGTAGTTGATGAGCAGCTTCCAAAGGTCCTGATTCTCGACCGGCTCTTTTTTACTGGTCTTCCAGCCGTTGAGTTCCCAGCTGATGATCCAGCCCTGCGTGAAGGCGTTGTGCAAATACGCGCTGTCGGTATAGACCGACACCCTGCAGCGCTCCTTCAGTGCCTTGAGGCCTTCGACGGCGGCCGTTAACTCCATGCGGTTATTGGTGGTGTCGCCGACGAAGCCGGATATCTCCTTCTCCGCGCCGTTGTATATGAGGATGGCCGCCCAGCCGCCCGGGCCCGGGTTCCCGGAGCAGGCGCCGTCGGTATAGATGCGGACGTGCTTCATGATTTCTTTCCGAGCGCTTCCGATTTTTTGGTGGCAGCGTTGACGGCGTCCATCACCGCTGCGCGCATCCCGCCGTCTTCCAACGCGTAGACCGCCTCAATGGTAGTCCCGCCCGGCGAACAGACGCGATCCTTCAGCTCAGCCGGATGGATGCCGCTCTCGATGACGGCAGCCGCGGCGCCCAGCAGGGTCTGCGCGCTCAGGCGGTAGGCAACGTCCCGGGGTATGCCGTTCAATACGGCGGCGTCGGCCATGGCCTCTATGAACATGAACGCGTAGGCCGGGCCGCTTCCGCTGACGCCGGTCACTGCGTCCATCAAGTAGACCGGGAGCATGTCGACCAGCCCGACCGCGCCGAAGACGGATTTAGCGAATTCGAGTTCCCCCGGGGTCAGGCCGTGGTCCGACTCAAAGACCGTCATACCGTGGCCGACCATGGCCGGCATGTTGGGCATGACGCGCAGCACCCTGCAGGAGGCCGGCACCAGCGCCTGCAGCTTGCGCCGCGAAAAGCCGGCCACGATGGAGATGAGCGCCTTGCCGGAAAGCACGTCCTTCATTTCCTCCAGCACCTTTTCGCAGACGTTGGGCTTGACGGCCAGCAGGAGCACGTCGCATTTCCCGGCAAGGTCGACGCTGTCCTTTGCCGCGTGGACGCCCTTTTTCGCGGCCAGCGCGCTGAGCTTTTCCGTATCCGTGTCGTATACGCCGATTTGGTCGGGCTTCAAAAGCCCGTTTTTCAGCACGCCCGACAGGATGGCGTTCCCCATGTTCCCCCCTCCGATGAATCCGAGGCGCAGATTACCCATGATATATACCCTCCGAAAGCAGTTTTGCCATAAAACGAACCTGTGTTCTTGCACCTATTATACCCATTGACGGCAATTTTTTCAAATGTAACCGTATATCGGGATTATCGGGCGCTGTGCGCCACAGGCACACGGGCATTGACAAAAACCGGGCGGTGCTTTATGATAGTATTGCTGTGAACACAGCAGGGTCCGTATATAGGGGCATGATGTAATGGTAACATAGCGGTCTCCAAAACCGTTTTTGAGGGTTCGAGTCCTTCTGCCCCTGCCACAACCGTCGGAGCAAAGTTCGCTTTGCTCCGTTTTGCGTTTTACGCAAAACATCCGCCCGCTCTCTTGCTCCTCCTCTACCCCACAAAGCTGCGCTTTGCGGGGGCCCCTGCCTGCGGGGCGGGTTCCGCTCTACTCATAATCCCCGGGCACTTTGTGTACCGGGGATTATGACTACCGCTCTATCGATCATCCTTTTCCCCGCAAAACTGCGGTTTTGCGGGGTGGGTTATCCGGGGCTTTGGCGAAAGAACGGGAGCAAAGTTCGCTTTGCTCCTCAGTCTGTATCAGTATAGCCAGCTTTTATGGCAGGCTGTATCGGTTTAACGTATGTTAGGGTCGGAAGCAGGCTTTGCTCCATTCATTTCCCGCGATACTTTGTCTATTCCTCCCGACTTCCCTCTGCTGCCGTCATTTCCGCTTTTATGTCCCCCACGATGGTTTCGAGCATGTTTTTATAGGATTCCAGGGCGGCAAGCCAAGCCGAAAGGTATTCCCGGCCGGCCGCGCTTATCCTGTATATCTTCTTTGCGGCGCCAGCCTCGTGGGTTATCCATTTTGAATAGATGCAGCCCTGCTCCTCCAGCTTTTTCAGCGCCCGATAGACACCGGCGTTGTCTATCTTTTCGCCGGTGCTAACCCTGCCTCCCTCCAACTGCTGGATGATCATGTACCCGTGCAGGTCGCCGCGCATCAGCAGCGCCAGTATGCGGGGCTGAAGGAACCTGTCGAATCCATGCGCTTTGGGCAGATAATTGTCGACAACACTTATATGACAAAAGCATTTATCAGACATTCGCATACACCTCACCTACGACTATACGTGGCCGCGGGCGGGTTTGTCAACAGCGGATGTGCTCATTTGCCCGGATTCCGCCAAAAACCTGCGGCTGACCGCGGGTTCCGCGTCAATGTTCAAGCAAAACATCACCGCGCATACCAAGGCTCAATACGACGTCCAGCCGGAATCGGCGACCATGGCCGCACCGTTTATGGAGCCGGATTCGTCCGAGGCAAGGAAGAGCGCGATGCCGGCAATCTCCTCCGGCTGCGCTGCCCGGGGACTCAGGCCCCTGCCCGCCAGTGCCCTTTCCATACCCAATGCGCTGGGGGCGGAAAGGCCTACAGCATAAAGCTCTGTCGCCACGTAGCCGGGACAGATTGCGTTGCAGCGGATGCCCTTATCGGCGTACATAAACGCGGTGTTTTTAGTGAGGCCGATAAGCCCGTGCTTGGACGCGGTGTACGCGGCGCCGGCACGGCCCCCTTGAAGCCCGCAGACCGAAGCGATGTTGATGATGCTCCCGCGCCCCTGGGCCACCATCCCTTCCAGGACCTTGCGCGTCAGCTGCATCGGAGCCTTCAGGTTCACGTCCATCACCCTGTCCCACAGCGCGTCGGAAAGTTCGCCGACGGGCATCATATCGTCCATGGTCCCGGCGTTGTTGACCAGTATATCGACCCTGCCCCAGCGTGCGGCAGCCAAAGCCACCGCCACGCCGACGTCTTTTTCGGACGTGACGTCCCCGGCCACGGGCAGGATGACATGGCCCTTTTGGGCCGCGATGGCCGCTATCCTGTCCAGACGCTCATGTTTGGTGTCCAGCGCGATAACGCCGGCGCCTTCGGCGGCGAACAAAAGCGCTATGGCTTTCCCTATGCCGCCGCCCGCACCGGTTATTATGGCGACCTTGTCCTTAAGCCGCATACAAGGCCCTCCCCAATTTAAATCTACATTTCAGTATAACGATGGCGGACGGGCCGGACAAGCAGAAAAAGAGCGCCCCAGCGGCGCTCTTTTTATTTACAGTCTCTTTCGGACCTACTTTGCATATTCGACGCTTCGGGTCTCCCGTATACGTTGATCTTGATCTGTCCGGGATATTCCATGTCCTTTTCAATTCGCTTCGCGATATCCTTGGCTATAAGGACCATTCCGTCGTCGTTTATGTCTTCGGGTTTCACGATGATGCGTACTTCTCTGCCGGCCTGTATGGCAAAGGATTTGTCCACGCCTGCAAATGAATTTGCGATCTCTTCGAGTTTTTCCAGCCTTTTGATATAGTGTTCCAGCGTCTCCCTGCGCGCGCCCGGCCTTGCCGCGGATATGGCGTCGGCCGCCTGCACGAGTATCGCCTCTATGGTCTGCGCCTCAACGTCGCCGTGGTGCGCCGCGATGCAATGGATGACCTCATTGTTTTCCTTATACTGTTTGGCCAGATCCACGCCTATCTGTGCGTGCGGCCCCTCGATCTCATAGTCCACGGCCTTGCCGATGTCATGCAGCAGCCCGCCGCGTTTCGCGAGCGCGGCGTCCGCGCCCAGTTCAGCCGCCATGGAACCCGCGAGATGCGCCACTTCCATGGAGTGCTTAAGCACGTTCTGGCCATAACTGGTGCGGAACTTGAGCTTGCCCAGCAAGCGGACAAGTTCGGGATGCAGCCCGTACACGCCCACCTCGAAGGCGGCCTGTTCCCCCGCCTCGTTTATCTGGGTCTTGACTTCGGCGCGGGCCTTGTCGACCATTTCCTCGATGCGGGCAGGATGTATCCTGCCGTCCAGAATAAGCTTCTCGAGCGCGATGCGCGCCGTTTCCCTGCGTACGGGGTCAAAGCCGGACAGGGTAATGGCTTCCGGTGTATCGTCTATGATAAGATCGATTCCCGTCGCCGTTTCCAGCGTCCGTATATTGCGTCCCTCGCGGCCTATGATGCGGCCTTTCATTTCATCGTTGGGCAGCGGCACGACCGAAACGGTGGTTTCGGCGACGTGGTCCGCCGCGCATTTCTGTATGGCGATGGAGGTTATGTACCGCGCCTTTTTCTCGGCTTCGTCCCTGGCTTTGGCTTCGATCTCCTTCACCATGATGGCCGCATCGCGGCGCGTATCGTTTTCTACGTTGGTAAGGATGATTTCCTTTGCTTCATCTCTGGTCAGCCCGGATATCTTTTCGAGTTCCTGTAGCTGCTGGCTGTATATCGACTGGATATCCGCTTCCAGTGTTTCGATATCCTTTTGCTTTTTCGCTAAAAGCTCTTCCCGCGCCTCGATGGCCGCGGCCTTTTTATCCAGGTTTTCTTCCCTCTGAAGCAGCCTTCTTTCTGTCCGCTGGAGCTCGTTTCGCCGTTCCCGGCTCTCTCGATCAAATTCACTGCGCAGCCTATGGACTTCCTCTTTGGCCTCGAGCAGCGTTTCCTTGTGCAGGGCGTCGGCTTTCTTCTGGGCTTCCTGTATCATACGGTCAACCGTTTCGTCCGCTTTGCCCAGCTTGGCTTCTGTGATCTTCCTGTTATATAAATAGCCTGCCAAAGCGCCGACACATAACGCCGCCAGCCCGATGAGAATAGTCAATAGACCGTCCATCGGTGTAAAAACACCTCCCCATTCATTCAGATTTCAAATTTCGTGTACATGTTGCGTAAAAACGCAATCTTGAATCAGCCAATTTCATACATTTTGGCTCAATTACCAATTTAATTGTATAGTGCGGCGCGTTGATTGTCAAGGCAGGCGCCCGTGGGCCATAAAAAGGCACGGGACCCGCGATCCCGCGCCTATACTGTGCCCTTGGAGGTCAGGCGTCTCGTCCCCGCCGCCGACGTCGTCCCATTTATCGTCTGCCGCCTGCGCGCCCGCTCTCTGCGCCAAAAGGTCTTCGCGCAGCTTCTTTTCCACCTCTGCGCAGAAGTCCGGGTTCTCCTTCATGTATACGCGCACGTTGTCCCGCCCCTGGGCGATGCGCAGGTCGCCGAAGGAATACCATGAGCCGGAGCGGGTGATGATGTTGCGCGCGACGGCCATATCCAGGAGCGATCCTTCTCTGGAGATTCACTCTCCGTAGAGGATATCGAACTCGGCCACCTAGAAGGGGGGCGCGAGCTTGTTCTTGACCACCTTGATGCGGGTGCGGTTGCCTATGATTTCGTTCCCGTTCTTTATGGCCTCGCCGCGCCGGACGTCCATGCGGATGGACGCGTAGAACTTCAGGGCCTTCCCGCCGGTAGTGACCTCCGGGTTGCCGTAGGCGATCCCCACCTTCTCGCGCAGCTGGTTGATAAAGATGATGGAGGTGTTGGACTTGCTGACCACGCCGGCCAGCTTGCGCAGGGCCTGCGACATCAGCCGCGCCTGCAGGCCGACGTGCGTGTCCCCCATCACTCCGTCTATCTCGGCCTTGGGGACCAGCGCGGCGACGGAGTCTATGGTGACGATGTCGATGGCGCCGCTTCGAACAAGCGCCTCGGTGATCTCCAGCGCCTGTTCTCCGGTGTCCGGCTGGGCCACGTATAGGTTGTCGGTGTCCACGCCCAGTCTGGCGGCGTAGACCGGGTCCAGCGCGTGCTCGGCGTCGACGAAGGCGGCGGTGCCCCCCATCTTCTGCGCCTGCGCGATAATATGCAGCGCGGCCGTGGTCTTGCCCGAGGATTCAGGGCCGAAGATCTCCACGATGCGCCCGCGCGGAATACCGCCTATCCCTAATGCGAGGTCGATGGCCATGCAACCGGTGGGGATGACGTCCACCTGGACGGCCGAGCGGTCCCCCAGCTTCATCACGGCCCCCTTCCCAAAGTGCTTTTCGATATTGTCCAAAGCCATTTTCAGGGCCTTTTCCTTTTCTACCATACAATCCTCCCGGGTCCGGGATTCACCTCTCTTATCCTCTTGATATATAGAGTATAACAGCAGAGGCTGCCCCTGTAAAAGACTATTCGGATTTTGCGCACAGATAGAGCCGCAGCATGTTCAGCGCGTTCAGCGTGGCCACTGAGCGGATGCGGTCCCGCGACCCCCAGAAGCGGAACTCCTGACAGCGCTCCTCGCCGTTTTTATCGCAGACGGCGATGTATGTAAGCCCGACCGGCTTTTCCTCGGTCCCGCCGTCCGGGCCGGCGATGCCGGTCACCGCCACCGCCACGTCCGCGTGCCCGCCGGATAGCAGGCCGTTTGCCATCTCCAGGGCGGTCTGACGGCTGACGGCGCCGTGTTTTTCCAGCGTTTCAGCGCGGACGCCCAGCCTTTGCGTCTTGGATTCGTTCGAGTAGGTCACGACGCTTTCATGGAGGGCGTCGGATATGCCGGGAAATTTAACGAGCGCCGAGGTGAGCATGCCCCCCGTGCAGGACTCGGCGATAGCCACCTTGCGCTTGCATTTCAAAAGCATGCCGGCCACCACGGTCTCCATGTTGGGGGCGTCCACCGCGTAGATCTTGTCGCCCAGGATATCGCGTATGCGCTGCTCCATGCCATTAAGCAGCGGCGCCGGGTCGGTACCCTTTTCGCACTTGGCGGTGATGCGCAGCGTCACCTCCCCCAGCGACGCGTAGGGCGCCACCGTCGGGTTGGTCTGCGTGTTGATGATATTTTTGATGGCGTCCTCCACCGAGGATTCCCCCATCCCGATGATGCGCAGGACCCGCGAGGCGATGGAAAAATCGCTTCTGGCCTCGAGATACGGCCGGACTTTATCGGTAAACAGCGGCTGGAGTTCGTTGGGCGGGGCCGGGCAGTACGACGGCGGACTTCGCCGGTTTCCACGATGCAGCCCGGCGCCGTGCCGTTGGCGTTTTCCAGTATGATGGCTCCCCGCGGGAACATGGCCTGCCGCAGGTTGTTGGGTGTCATCTCCAGCCCGCGCCCGGCGAAAAAGGCCGTGAGCCGCTGGGCAGTGGGCTTGTGCCGTTCCATCTCCAGCCCGAGGGCCGACGCAACCACCTCTTTGGTGATATCGTCCTGCGTGGGACCGAGGCCGCCGGTGAGTATGACCACGTCAGAGCGCTCCAGCGCCTGCAGAAAGGCGCCTGTAAGGCGTTCGTGGTTGTCCCCCACCGTCTGCTGGAAAAAGACGTCTATGCCCATCAGGCTCAGCTGGACGGACAGGAATTGCGCGTTGGTATTCAGTATTTGCCCGAGCAGCAGCTCGGTGCCCACCGAAAGGATTTCGCAGGTCATTTATTCCTTCTCCTTACCTAATATATAATTGAGCACGTGCTTGTTGGAAGCGATGTAATCCACCCCCGACCATACCGTCATTATAAGGCAGACATACGCCATGAACGTCCCGGCCGTGACGCCCCACAGTGCCCAGTCGGGGATTCCACCAGCAGAAATATGACGGCGAACATCTGCGTGATGGTCTTTATTTTGCCCAGCGGTCCGGCGGCTATGACCAGCCCCGCCGCCGCCGCGACCATGCGGAACGCGCTGACGATGAACTCGCGCGCGATGACGATGATGACGATAATAGCCGAGAGCATGCCGGCCTCGACCAGCATCAAAAACGCCGAGACCACCAGGAGTTTGTCGGCGATGGGGTCCAGGAACTTTCCGAAGTCGGTGATGAGGCCCCGGCTGCGGGCGATGTGCCCGTCCAGCGTGTCGGTCAGGGATGCGATGATGAAGATGCCGGCGGCGATGTACCGGGCATACGGTAAATCCAAATAGAAGAAGACAATCATTACCGGGATAAGGAGTATCCTGAGTATGGTAAGTTTATTCGGAAGGTTCATTTGTCACCTCTCCTAACCAGTCGTATCCGTCGCTGCCGGTCATGCGCACCCGAACGAAATCGCCCGGTTCCGCCCCGTTCGGCGCGGAAAAGAACACCTTTTCGTCTATTTCCGGGGCCTGCGCTGCACTCCGGCCGAAATACAGCCCGCTTTCCTCGTCATACCCTTCGGTCAGCACCTCGTACACCCTGCCCGGCAGATCGGCGTTCAGCCGCTGGACGACGGCGGCCTGTATCTGCATCAGTTTGTTCCTGCGGCGCTCGCGCGTACGCTTGGGGACGGCGCCGGAGAGCTTTGCCGCCGGGGTTCCCTCCTCGGGCGAGAAGGCGAACGCGCCCAGATGCTCGAACGGGTAGTCCTGTATGAAAGTGCAGAGCGCGTCGAACTGCTCCTGCGTTTCCCCCGGGAACCCCGCAATGAGGGAAGTGCGCAGGGCAAAGCCGGCGTTTCGCGCGCGGATGCCCGTCAAAAGCGCGCGAATCTGTTCGGGCGTAGTCCGCCGGTGCATCGCCTTGAGGATGTTCCCGTCGATGTGCTGTATGGGTATGTCAAGATACCGGCACACCTTAGGCAGGCGGATAAAGGCGTCCAAAAGCGCGGCGGTGATGCGCTCGGGGTAGCAGTACAGGACCCGTATCCATTTGAGGCCCTCAATGGCGTTGAGAGCGGTCAGAAGGTCTGCCAGCAGCGGTTTTCCGGCGAGGTCCTCGCCGTAGCGGGTGGTATCCTGCGCTATCAGCACGACCTCGCGCACGCCGTCCGACGCCAGACTCCTGCACTCTTCCATTATATCCTCCGGCGCGCGGCTTCTGAACGGGCCGCGTATATCGGGTATGGCACAGTAGCTGCAGCGGTTGTCGCACCCCTCGGCGATCTTGACGTAGGCCGTATAAAAAGGCGTGGTCAGCGCGCGGGAGCGCATGGGCAGGTCGCAGGGGCGCTGGTCCCACCCTACCACGCGGCGGCCGGCCATAAGGGCGTCCAGCACCTCTGCGATGTACGGGTAGTCGTTGACGCCCAGAAACCCGTCCACCTCGGGGAGTTCCTGGCTCAATGCGTTCAGATAGCGCTGGGTCAGGCAGCCAGTCACCAGCAGGACAGCGCATCGCCCGTTTTGCTTATATTGCGCCATCTCGAGTATGGTGTCTATGGATTCCTGTTTGGCCGCCTCGATGAAGCCGCATGTGTTGACGATGATGACGTCCGCTTCGCCGGGGTTGCCGGACACGGCGTATCCGGCCTGTATCAACAGGCCCAGCATCACCTCGGTGTCCACGCGGTTCTTGGGGCACCCGAGGGAAACCACGCCCACCACCGGGGCGCCTTGCGCATTCGCTTCTATTTTAAAAACCTCTCTTCAAACTCTTCTCTCGTGATTAGGACGTTTCGGGACTTGCTCCCGCTGAACCCGCTGATACAGCCCATCTGCTCCAGTTCGTCGATGATGCGCCCGGCGCGCGAATACCCTATCTGCATGCGCCGCTGAAGCATGGAGATGGACACCTGCCCCGTCTCAATGGCGATGTCCAGCGCCTCTATCAGCTTTTCGTCCAGCACGCGGCCGTTCTCCTGCGCATCCGCTGACGGCGCGGACGCAATCTCGCTCTGGGCGTTCTCGTCGTACGCGATGTGGTAGCGCGAGCGCAGGTAGGTCGTGATGTTCTCCACTTCCCCGTCGGACACGAACGCGCCCTGTATGCGCATGGGCTTGGACGCTCCCACCGGATAGTACAGCATGTCTCCACGCCCCAGCAGCTTTTCCGCGCCGTTCATGTCGAGTATGGTGCGCGAATCGACGTGTGAGGATACGGCGAACGCAATGCGCGACGGGATGTTGGCCTTTATCACGCCGGTTATGACGTTGACCGAGGGACGCTGCGTGGCCAGCACCAGATGGATGCCGCAGGCGCGGCCCTTCTGCGCAAGGCGGCAGATGGCGTCCTCCACCTCGCGGGGCGCGGTCATCATCAGGTCGGCCAGCTCGTCGATGATGACGACCAGGCTGGGGAGCGCTTCCTCGCCGTGCGTCTTTGCGTGGCGGTTGTAGCCCGCGAGGTCGCGCACCTGACGGGCCGAGAACTCCATGTAGCGGCTGTCCATCTCGCGCGTCGCCCAGTTCAGCGCCTCCGCCGCTTTTTTGCGGTCGGTCACCACCGGGACAAGGAGATGGGGCACGTCGTTATAGCAGGACAGCTCCACCATCTTGGGATCCACCAGTATCATCCTTACCTTCTCGGGCGAGGATTTATACAGCAGGCTGATGATGAAGTTGTTGATGCACACGCTCTTGCCGCTCCCGGTGGTCCCGGCGATCAGAAGGTGCGGCATTTTGGCGAGGTCTGCCACGATGTTCTTGCCGTTGATGTTGCGGCCCAGCGCGAAGCAGAGGTCGGACGGGTTCCGGTTGAACTCCGGGCTCTCAAGGACCTCGCGCAGGTACACGATGGACGCTTCCTTGTTGGGGACCTCTATTCCGATGGCAGATTTTCCGGGTATGGGCGCCTCAATGCGTATGGACGGCGCCGCGAGGTCCAGCGCAATGTTGTCGTTCAGCCCGGCGATGCGGCTGACCCGGACGCCCGGCGCGGGCAGGACCTCGTACTGCGTCACCGTTGGTCCGCACACCACCTCGGGTCACCCGTGCCTGTATGCCGAAGCCGCTTAACGTGTTCTCCAGCTTGGCCGCGTTTTCCTCCACCTGCGCGCGGTCGGCCCGGCGCGAGCGCGCTGTGGGCCTGGTCAAAAGCGTAAAAGGCGGGGCCTGATAGGCCGCCACGGCGTTCTGTATGGTGCCGGCAAAGGGCGCGGGTGCGGGTACCGGCGGTTCTGATACCGGCGGCTTTTGTTTGGGGTCAGGTCGGGTTTATCCAGCGTAGGCCGGGGGCGCATCGCGCTGCGGGTCCTCCGGCTCCAGCGTGTCCACGAAAGCCGCTGGCGCGGTTTCGCGGGGGGATGCTCGGGTTCTTCCGCGCGTGCTCTTGTGCGCGCTGCAGCCGCGCCGTTTTCACCCGCTCGTTGACCCTGTCCCCCCACATCCTTGAGGGAGAGACTGAAATGAGGGTGACGCAAACGAGGTCGATGGCGATATAGAAGATATAGCCCCTACCGTCCCCAAAAAAGGTGTACTGGATGGGATACACGAACATGCCCGCAAAAATGCCGCAGCCAATGCGTTCCTGAACGCCCCTGTCAAAAGACCCCATCAGATAACCGAGATAGTCCTGCCCCGCAGGCGGATACCGCGCCAGATGCACCACGCACAGTATGCAGATGAGCATGAGCACCTGGCGAACAGCACCTTGAAATGCCGCACCGACTTCCCGCTGGTGAAAACGATATACAGGCCTATGCACAACACGATGAGCGGCAGCGCGTAGGCCCTGAGGCCGAACACGCCGGAAAGGAACTGCGCCACGCCGAACCCGATGAGCCCCGCCGCTTCAAAGTATATGCTGAAAGCTAAAAAAGGCCCAGAGCCGCCAGTAACAGCCCGAAGGCCTGGAGCTTCAGATGCCTTTTTTTTGTGTTTCGTTTCGTCGCCATGGAATGGTTTGGCTCCCGCTTATGGATTGGATATGTAGTCCATAAATACCATTATATCCTTTCTCATTATGAAGGGCAAAAATATTTGGTCAAACGGCCTTGTACCCCGGCCTGTCGCTCTTTCCCTGCTGGCGGTTAAAGTTCTCCTTATTTTTCACGGTGTACAGCCTGTACAGCTCGTCGGCGTCCATGCCCACCTTCAGGCACATGCTCACGAAAAAGTGCAGGATGTCTACCAGTTCCTCCCTAATGGCTCCCGATCCAGCGGCTTGGGGTTTTTCCACCACTTGGAAGTTCACCTCGTCTATAAGCTCCGAAAGCTCGGACATCATGGCGAGGGTCTCCCTTCTGAATCCACTGCTCGGTGGTGATGCCCTCAAGGCCCCGCAGCTTTCCAGCGAGGTGTCGAAAGCGTTCTGCAGCTCGAAGATGCGCTCCAGCTTGTCCATACCTTCCATACCGTCCCCCTGTGTTAATGTGTTATGACAGCAGGCTCTGCACGCGCGCCTGGTCCTCCACCTTCCCCACCAGCGCCGCGCTTATCCTGTTGAAATCGAACGTTCTTTCCATCGCCTCAATAACGCCGTCCATGCAGGCCCATGGCGTCAATCTTTGGATGACCTCCTCCTCGCTGACGACCTCTCAGAAGGGTCTTGTTCTTGCCGATGGCCGACATAATGGACGAGGTGCCCTCCATCCCGAGTATAGCTTCCCTTCAGCTGCTCCCGGCCCTGCTCGAATTCCTCCCGGGTTATCCTGTCCTTCAGCAGCGTTTTCATCTCCCCCAGTATCAGCTCTATGACCCGCTCGTACTGGCGGGGGCTTGTCCCGGCGTACACGCCCATCATGCCCGTATCGCTGTACGTCGACGGGTAGGAGAACACCGAATATGCGAGGCCGCGTTCCTCGCGGATGGACTGAAGAGCCGCGAGCTCATGGAGCCGCCGAAGAGGCTGTTGAGCACCAGCATCTGCAGCGCATGATCCTCCATGGAAAAGCCGGGGAGGCCCAGGCAGATGTGCACCTGTTCTATCTCGCGCTGCGCTACGGTGATGGAGCCTTTCCCACCCGGCGCGGCGCCTGCACCGGCCTTTTCGCCCGGCGCCGCAGCCGTATTGTCCTGCTTGAAGTTCATCCCGGAAAAATACTGTTCCAGCCGGTCCATGATGCGCGCCTCGTCAAAGTTCCCGGCCACGGCGATGACCGCGTCGTCGGCGCCGTAGTGCTCCTGAAGATAGCTGAGCATTCCCTCGCGCTCGAAAGCGTTGACGGTATCCACCGTGCCCAGTATGGGCTGCGCGAGCGGGTGCCCCTTATAATACGTCTGGCTTATCAGCTCGTGTACGTAGTCCTCGGGGTTGTCGAGAGACATGCCTATCTCCTCGGTGATGACCCCTTTTTCCTTGTTGATCTCCTCGGGGTCAAATTTGGAGTTCATCAGCATGTCGCTGAGGATATCGAGGCCCACGTCCAGATGGGCGTCTGTCACCTTCACGTAGTAGCAGGTGCATTCCTTGGCCGTGAAAGCGTTTATCTGGCCGCCTACGGCGTCTATCTGCGCGGCGATGTCCCGCGCGCTGCGCTTTTGTGTTCCTTTGAACAGCATGTGTTCGATGAAGTGCGAGATGCCGTTCTGTTCGGGCCTTTCGGTGATGGAACCCGTTTTCAGCCACACGCCCGCCGCCACCGAGCGGTAGGACGGGAGGAAGGCATAAACGACGCGGGTCCCGTTGGATAGTGTGTTTTCAATGACCATTTTGTTCTCCAGTATGCTTTTGTTTTGATTATCATATCAGAAAATCGTCCGCGTTTCCACGGCTACTGTATCAGTGTGCCCACCGTTGCAAAATCGTAGTCGAGTTCGCGCACGCTCCGCGTGATATCGCGCAGCGCGTCCAGCGCCTCCGGCAGCGCGCGCAGGCGGATGATGGAGCCGTTTTCCAGCCCCCGAAGCGCGCGCTGCCTGATGGCAGCCGAGGAAAGGCCGCTGTCACCGGCGTCGGCGCTCCACAATACGGTTTTCAGCCCCAGCGACCTGGCCACGTCCAGCGTTTCGCGCGCGTACACGCCCTCGGACGGGCTGAACAGCGTGACCGGCCGGCCGGCACAGTCCCCGATTGTTTTGGCGGCGCTGAAAAGCCCGCTGCGCAGCGCGTCCCGGTTTCCGCTGGAGACGGGCATGCTCCGCATAGCCCAGGGTGCCCACCTCAAAGCCATTGTCTGCCAGCGCCCGCACCGTTTCGGGATTTTCGGCGGCGAATTCCCGTACACGAAGAAGGTTGCCGTGACGCCCTCGTCCAGCAGCGTGTCCATCATTTCCCGCGCCGTTTCCGCGCCGAAGCTGTCCACATGGATGGAAAGGGCGACCCTGTGCGCACCGGCGTTCCCCTTGTAAAAAGGCGATACCCCGGCTTCCCCCATCACCATGTGGATGTCCGGGCTGGCTGTCAACAGATAGATGCACAGTATCATCCCGAGTATGGCCGCATTGAGTATATAATAGCGGCCCATTCTGAAAATGCTTTTGTTCATGTGCTTCCCCCGCCTTGTCCAAATTTTGCCGGTCTACTTAAGACTATTAGGCGAAGGAGGGCAATATGCAAAAAACAGCGGCGCGGCGACGCCGGAAGCCCTTTTACGGGGGACACGCTTTGTTATACTGAAAAAACGGGGTGAAGACTATGAAAGAAAAATACTGCGCGTTCCTGCGCGGCGTCAACGTGAACGGGACAGGCATGAAAATGGCGCCCTCGGGGCAGATTTTCTCAAAATCGGCTTTGAAAACGTGAAACAGGCGCTTTCAGTACGACGCCCACGTTTTTATCCGCAACGGGCAGGCGATACGGGACGTGCTGGACGCCGCGCAGGCCGTCCGTGTCCCGGACGGATGCCGCCATTACATCTGCTTTGCGACGACGGGGCGCTTTTATCGGGCTTACAGCCGCTTTTTGACGGCATGCCGCATGAGGCGGACGAGCGGCTGGCCGTGCATCCCTTCGGCGCCTTCCGGATCGTGCCTGAAGACCAGACCCTTGATTAGGACTGTGGCGCGACGGTGCTGGGCAGCAAAAACACAAAAGCGTCCTGACCTCCAGAAACATGAATACCCTTGTAAAAATCCATAAAGCCATGACAAACCCGAAATAAAACCGCCGTAAAGCGACAAAGGCAGGCAGCGCATTCGCTGTCCGCCTCCCGATACACGCGCGCACGTGCGCGGCTGTGCCGTACCGGCCCCGAACAACAGCGTATCCGGCTGTTGTTCGGTGTTTATGCCGGGGTGCTCAGTTTTCTTTTCTTTTCTGCTCGGGCTGCTTCGTTAAAAGGCCCTTGCGGGTCAGGTTCACGCGGCCTTGCTTGTCTATCTCCACAACCTTGACCGTTATCTCGTCGCCGATGTTGACGACGTCCTCCACCTTCTCCACGCGCTCCTTGGCCAGCTTGGAGATGTGCACTAGGCCGTCCTTGCCGGGCAGGAGTTCCACAAATGCGCCGAAGGGCAGTATGCGCACGACCTTGCCGGTGTAGACCTCGCCGACCTCGATGTCCTTGGCGATGCCCTCGATGGTCGCTTTTGCGCGGGCGGCGGCCTCGGAGTCAGGCGACGCGATGTACACGCGGCCGTCGTCCTCGATGTCTATCTTCACGCCCGTGTCCGCAATGATCTTGTTGATCATCTTTCCGCCCGGCCCTATGACCTCGCGGATCTTGTCGGGGTTGATGGTGAACTGGATGATTCTCGGCGCGTACGGGGAAAGGTCGGCGCGCGGCTTGTCGATGGTTTCCAGCATCCTGCCCAGGATGAACATGCGCCCCTCTTTGGCCTGCGCCAGTGCCTTTTCGAATATCGGCCGGTTGATGCCATGTATCTTGATGTCCATCTGGATGGCCGTGATGCCCTGCGCGGTGCCGGCCACCTTGAAGTCCATGTCCCCGAAGAAGTCCTCCAGGCCCTGTATGTCGGAAAGTACGGACGTCTTGCCGGTTTCCGGCTCCTGTATCAGGCCCATGGCGATGCCGGCGACCGGCGCCTTGATGGGCACACCTGCGTCCATCAGCGCGAGCGTGCTGGCGCAGACGCTGGCCTGTGAGGTCGAGCCGTTGGAGCTGATGACCTCGGACACGATGCGGATGGCGTACGGAAACTCCTCCTCGGAGGGGATGACCGGCAGCAGCGCGCGCTCCGCAAGGGCGCCGTGGCCGATGTCGCGGCGGCTGGGGCCGCGCAGCATGCGCGTCTCGCCGACGCTGTACGGCGGGAAATTGTACTGGTGCATGTACCGCTTGCACACGTCCTCGTCCAGGCCGTCCAGCTTCTGCACCTCGCCCATCGCGCCCAGCGTGGCCACCGAAAGCACCTGCGTCTGGCCGCGCGTGAATACGCTTGAGCCGTGGGTGCGGTTCAGGACGCCTATCTCGCAGGTTATGGGGCGTATCTGGGTGAGGCTGCGGCCGTCGGGACGGACGCCGTCGTTGAGTATGCGCCCGCGCACGGCTTCCTTGGTCATGCTGTACAGTATGGCGGAAACTTCGGCCTCGGATTCGGGATACGCTTCCGCAAAATGCTCCCAGACCTCGGCCTGCACCTGTGCGACACGCTCCTCCCGCTCGTCGCGGTCAAAGGTGTCGATGCTGTGGAGGACCTTTTGCTTGGCGAACTCGCGCACCTTGAACTCAAGCTCCGCGTTGGGGGCGGCGAAGTCGGTATGCTTTTTGGGTTTGCCTATCTCGGCCGCAATGCCCTCGATGAAGGCGACTATCTTCTTTATCTCCTCGAAAGCGAAGAAGATGGCGTCCAGCATGGTCTGCTCGTCGACTTCCTTGGCCGAGGCCTCCACCATCATGATGGCGTCCCTGGTGCCGGACACCACCAGATGCAGCACGCTCGCTTCCCGCTGCTCCATCGTCGGGTTGATGATGAACTGCCCGTCCACCATGCCCACGGTTACCGAGCCGGTCGGCCCGTAGAAGGGGATGTCGGATATGCTCAGCGCGATGGACGAGCCTATCATCGCGAACACGTCGGGAAGGATGTCCACATCCACCGAAAGGGTGGTGGCGATGACCTGCACGTCGTGATAATAGCCCTTGGGGAACAGCGGGCGTATGGGCCGGTCGATCAGCCGGGCGGTGAGTATCGCCTTTTCGGACGGGCGGCTCTCCCGCTTGATGAAGCCGCCGGGTATCTTGCCCACGGCGTACAGCTTTTCCTCATAATCCACCACCAGCGGGAAAAAATCTATGCCCTCGCGCGGTTTGGCCGACGCTGTCGCGCAGACCAGTACGGCGGTGTCTCCGCAGCGGACCAGGCAGGAGCCGCCCGCCTGCTGTGCGTACCAGCCGGTCTCGACCGTCATCTTGCGGCCGGCGAGTTCCATCTCGAAAACTCTTTGCATGTCTTCCTCCTGTCATTATAAAACGTAGAAATAAGTATAAAGATTAGAGCGGCATGCCGCTCTAATCTTTTATTTTCTCAGATTGAGGCTATTGATAAGCGCCCGGTAACGCTCAATATCCTTGCTCTTGAGATAGTTCAAAAGGCCCCGGCGCTGGCCGACCATCTTGAGAAGGCCCCGGCGGGAGTGGTGGTCTTTTTTGTGGATCTTCAGGTGTTCGTTCAGATGGTTGATGCGGTTGGTGAGTATGGCGATCTGGACCTCGGGGGAGCCGGTATCGCCCTCGTGCAGTTTGTACGCTTCGATCAGGGTTGTCTTTTCAGCCTTGTCCATAGGGGTATCCTCCTTCATGTTATACACCGTGAGCAAAGTGAAACGTCGGAGCGTCGCTGGACCTTGCAAACGGTAAATTTTGCCCAAATTTTATTCTAGCACAGGTATTCGCCGATAATCAACACCCAATGCGTCAAACATTTCCTTAGCCCGCACGATATCCAGGGCGATCTGGCGGCCCAGCGCCTCGATGGAATCAAACGCGGCCTCGTCCCTTATTTTCCCCCAAAATCGCACTTCTAACGCATGGCCGTAGATATCGCCCGAAAAGCCGAGCATATGCGTTTCAATGTTGATGTTCCCCTGCTCGCTTACCGTCGGGCGGCAGCCCACGTTGGTGACCGACGCGTACGCCTTGCCGTCCAGCACCGTCTGCGTGGCGTACACGCCGCCCGGGACGATGACCTTGTCGGGCTGGTATGCGAGGTTGGCGGTCGGGAAGCCGAGCCGCGCGCCAAGGCGGTAGCCTTCCCCAACCCTGCCCGACACCGAAAACGGCCGGCCCAGCATTGCACGGGCCGCGTCCAGGTCGCCGGCCTGTATGCGCTCGCGTATGCGTGTCGAGCTGATGGGTGCCCCGTTATAAATGACGGGCTGTACGACGTGCACGGCGAACCCCAGCTTTTCTCCCAGCTTCGCCAGCTTTTCGGGGGTCCCCTCCCCGCGCCGGCCCAGCCGGTAGTTGAAGCCGACCACGACCTCCCGGATGGGTATGGTTTTCATCAGGTTCTTTATAAAGGCGTCGTAGGGAGTCAGGGACAGCCCGCGCGTAAAGGGCACCATATGCACGTGTCCGACGCCGAAAGCGTACAGCGCCTGCCATTTTTCCTCGGCGGTGAACAGCATGGGCGGGTGTCCGCCGCCCAGCACGGTCTGCGGGTGGTTGATGAAGGTGTGCACCATGCTTTGGTGCCCGTGCACCCTGGAGACGTCCAGCAGCGTGTCCAAAAGCGCCTTGTGCCCGAGATGGAGCCCGTCAAAGAAGCCGAACGCGATGGCGGCGCTCCCGGCCGTTTCCAATTTATCTTCAGGTATCTCCCGTTTCAACATTATCCCCCTTGAACGGTCATGTCAGCGTACAGTGCAGTTTGACGGTCGTTTCGCCCGTTTCGCGCCCGACGCGCGCAAGGCCCAGAAAAGCCGCGCCGCAGTACAGGCGCACAAGCTCCGTCCCCTCCGGCACCGGCCCGGACGCCAGCGCAGCCGGCAGCGTCATGCCGTTCCGGAACCGCGCCTCGCACGCTTCCGGAAACGTAACCGCAGGAAAGCGCTGAAGCGGCGCATCCGGCGGAATGAGCATGTCGCCCAGCGTCCCGTTGGCCTGCGCCTCCCTGAGCTGGTCCAGCGTGCGCGCGTCCTCGATGCCGAAATCCCCGTTGCGCGTGCGGATCAGGAGCGAGAGGCAGCCGCCGCACCCCAGCGCCGCGCCGAGGTCGTGCGCCAGCGTACGCACGTAGGTGCCCTTGGAGCATTGTACGCGGAAACGTGCGCGGTCGGGCGCGGGCATGTCCAGCAGCTCGAACGCCGACACGGTAACGCCGCGCGGCGCCACGTACACGTCCCTGCCCTTGCGGGCCAGCTGGTGCAGGCGCTTGCCCCCGACCTTGACCGCAGAGTACATGGGCGGGGCCTGCCGTATGTCCCCGGTGAGCGCGGCCATGGCGTCCCGTATGGCCTCCGCGGACGCGCTGACCGGACTTTTGCGCACCACCGCTCCGCAGGTGTCGTAGGTGTCGGTGGCTACGCCCAGCAGTATCTCGCCGATGTAGACCTTATCGCTGTGCAGGAGGTAGTCGAAAAGGCGGGTGCTGCGCCCGACGGTGATGGGCAGGACGCCGGCCGCGGCGGGGTCCAGCGTGCCCGCGTGTCCCACTTTTTTGGTCCCCAAAAGCCTTTTGAAATCCACCACCGCGTCGCTCGAGGTTATGCCCGGCGGTTTGATATAGTTTATTATGCCGTTCATTTTAGGCTATAACACCTTTATTATCTCTTTGAGGAGCGCGTCCCTGACTTCCTGATGCGTGCCCGACACCATGCAGCCGCTGGCGCGCTCATGTCCCCCGCCGCCAAAGACCTGTGCGATGGCGTTGACGTTCACATAGTCCTTGGATCGCATGCTGACCCGGTACTTGCCCGGCTTGGAACGGCGCATCAGCACAGCGACCTCCACCGTGTCGATGTCCCGCCCGAAGTCGATGATGCCCTCGTAATCGAGGTCGTCGGTGCCCAGCGCCTCGTAATCGGGCGTATCCAGCGCCATGAAGGCGATCCGTCCGCCCTCCAGAAGCTCCATGCCGCTAATGGCCCGTCCGATGAGGCGGGTTTTGATAAGCGAGCGGCGGCGGTACAGGCATCCCACAGCATACTGGATGTCAGCCCCGGCCTCGGCGAGGCGCGCGGCGTTTTTGAACGAGCGGGCGTTGGTGTTGGAGTGCAAAAAGTTGCCCGTGTCGGTGGAAAGGCCGACGTACAGGTCTGTAGCCATGTCGGCAGACAAGGGAATGCCCGCGAAATCGATGAAATCGAGCACCAGCTCCGCCGCCGAGGAGACCCGGGCGTCTATGAAACTCACCTGGCCGTTCCCGGCGTTGCTCATGTGGTGGTCTATGGACATCGTGCGCTTGGCGGCCTTGTACAGGGGCAGGAACTGCCCGGTCAGCCTGACATCCGCGCAGTCCACGATGACGGCCAGGTCATGGGGACGCTGGTCCCAGACGCTTTTTATATCCCCGATGCCGGGCATGAAAAGATAGGTGCGGGGTATCTCGGCGCTGTACGCCTGAACGTCCTTGCCCATATGGCGCAGCGCCGCGCACAGCGCGAGCATGGACCCCAGCGCGTCGCCGTCCGGCGGGACATGCGAAAGGACCGCGATGCGCTCCGCGGCCTTAATCTCGTCAAGCACCCTATTCATCCCCGCCGTCCTTTCGCGCGGGGCCAACGACCTCGTCTATCTTTTTGGACATGTACACCGCGTAGGCCGCCGAATCGTCCTTGACGAATTCCAGCCGCGGCGTCCGGCGCAGGCGCACGCGCTTGCCCGCCTGCCGCGCGATGAAGCCGCTGGCCTGCTTCAGGCCGCGCATCATCTCGTCCGCCTCAGGCCCGTCGCAGAGCAGGCCGACGTAAACCCGCGCCATATCGAAGTCCGGGGTGACGCGCACGCGCACCACGGTGCACATCCTGCCCACCCGCGGGTCCTTGACCTCGCTCCGGAGTATTTCGCTTATCGCTCTTTGCAGTTCGCCGTTTATGCGTTCAAGTCTCAGTTCAGACATGGGTTCTCCTTATGCGGCACGCTCACCTTTCCACTTCTTCCTCAACGAACACCTCAAAGATGTCCCCTTCCTTGATGTCGTTGAAGTTGACCAGCCCGACGCCGCACTCGTAGTTTTCAGTTACCTCGCGCACGTCGTCCTTGAAGCGTTTAAGGGAGTCAATTTTGCCCTCGTGTATCACTACGTTGTCGCGCAGCACGCGGACCTGGGCGTTCCTCGTTATCTTGCCGTCTGTAACGTAGCAGCCCGCGATGGTGCCCACGCCCGATATCCTGAACGTGTTGCGCACCTCGACGTGGCCGAGCACGACCTCGCGGAACGTCGGCTCGAGCATGCCCTTCATGGCGTTCTCGATGTCCTCTATCGCGTTGTATATCACGCGGTAGGTGCGGACGTCGATCTTTTCGTTCTCAGCCGCCTGTCGCGCCATTACGTTGGGGCGCACGTTGAAGCCGATGACGATGGCGTTGGAGGCCGAGGCCAGCATGATGTCCGCTTCGTTGATGGCGCCCACGCCGCCGTGTATGGTCTTGACGCGGACCTCGGGGTTGCTGAGCTTTTCAAGCGCCTGCCGCACCGCCTCGACCGAGCCCTGCACGTCGGCCTTGATGATGATGCGGAGCTCTTTTACCTGTCCCGCGTCGATCTGCGCGAACAGGTCGTCCAGCGACACCTTGGACACGGCCTTCAATTGTTCGACCTTCATGCGGTCGCGGCGCTCCTGCGCGACCTGCCGCGAGAGCTTGTCGCCCTCCACTGCGTAGAGCACGTCGCCCGCCTCCGGGACCTCTGAAAAGCCGAGGACCTCCACCGGCTGCGACGGCAGCGCCGCCTCGCATTTTTCACCCTTGTCGTCGTTCATCGCGCGCACGCGGCCGTAGGCCGTGCCGGCGACGATGGTGTCCCCCACGCGCAGCGTGCCGGTCTGCACCAGCACGGTCGCGACCGGGCCTCGGCCCTTGTCCAGCTGGGCCTCAATGATGGCGCCGCGGGCCAGCCTGTCGGGATTGGCGCGCAGTTCCTGCATGTCGGCCACCAGAAGGATCATCTCCAGAAGCTGGTCGATGCCTTCCTTGGTGACGGCTGATACCGGGACGATAATGGCGTCGCCGCCCCATTCCTCGGCCACGATGCCGTATTCGGTAAGCTCCTGCTTGATCCTGTCGGGATTGGCGGTCGGCTTATCCATTTTGTTGATGGCGATGATGATGGGGACCTCCGCCGCCTTGGCGTGGTTGATGGCCTCCACCGTCTGCGGCATAATGCCGTCGTCCGCGGCCACCACCAGAATGGCGATATCGGTCACCTGCGCGCCGCGCGCGCGCATGGCCGTGAAGGCCTCGTGGCCGGGCGTATCCAGGAAAGTGATCTGCCGGCCGTGTATCTCGACGGTGTACGCGCCGATGTGCTGCGTGATGCCGCCGGCCTCGTGCTCGGCCACGCGCGAATAGCGTATGGCGTCCAAAAGCGTGGTCTTGCCGTGGTCGACGTGGCCCATGATGGTGACCACCGGCGGGCGGGGCTGCAGGTGCTCGGCATCGTCGTCGGCCGAGGCGGACTCGTCGATAAGCACCTCTTCGAACGTTTTTTCGAGCTTTTGCTCCAGCGTTATGCCGTACTCCCCCGCGACCAGCGCGGCGGTATCGAAATCTATCTCCTGATTGATGGTTGCTATTATATCCAGCAGCATCAGCTTCTTGATGATATCGGCGGCTGGCTTGCCTATCTTCTCGGCCAGCGTCTTGACGGTCACGCGCTCGGCCGTGATCACCGCGTGCTCGATGCGTATCGGTTCAATGTGCGCCTTGGCTTCCGCGGTCTTGCGCTTGGGCCTGCGGGAGCCGTACGTGCGGTCGTCCAATCCGGCGGAGAGCTGCTTTTTGAGCGTGGCCTTTCTGGAACGCGGCTTTTTCTCGGCCGTGTCCTTCTGGGAATACGCCGAGCGGTTGGGGTCGTAGTTGCTGACCTTTTCCTTTTCCTGCGGGGGCGGGAGCACCGCGCTTATCGGCTTGCCGCCCTTTGCGGGCTTGCGGGCGCCCTGCGGGCGGGCGTCCGCGCCGAATGCCGGACGGGGTTCCCTGGGGGCGAAGCCTGTACGGCGTCCATCGCCTGTGCGCGGTGCCTGGGCCGGCTGGGCCGGCTGGGCCGAGGCACGCGGACGATGTTCCGCGGGCGCACTGTCCGCGGCGTGGGGGTGCGCCTCCCGTGCCGGGGCGCTGCCAGTGTCATCAAAAGCCTCAGGAACCGGTTCCGCCGGGGCCTCCGCCGCCTGCGCGGCGGCATCGAGCTGTCCGCGTTTCTTTAACAGCGCCTCCTGAATATCTTTGAGCGCGTGGACGCGTTCCCCAAGCTCCAACTGCGTGGCTTTGATTTGCTCAAAAAACTGCGTTGCCAGCTTATCGAGCTCACTGGTAAGTTCATACACCTTGATTTTCGACATATTTGCTTATGCACCCCCGCCTGTACGGCTCTGTTCGTTTCTTAAAGATTCTTTTATCCTGCAGGCAAATTGCCTGTCATGAATACTCAATGTTTTAACGCCCTCGCGCCCGACGCACTGCCCAAGCGCGCCGTCCGCGTCCTCTATAACCAGTATATCCACATTCTTCGCGCAGCAAAGCGCCTCGAACTTCTCGCGCGCGTTTTTGGCCAGCTCCGAGCTTATCATGACGGCCTCGGCCTTGCCGCGGCGGACGTCCTCCAGTACGGCCTCGGTCCCCACGGCGCACCGCCCGGCGCGCATGCACAGCCCGATAAGGTTACAGGTTGCTCTGAAGCTCACGCCGCGCCAACTCCCTTTTGAGCTGCTGGACCAGCGAATCGTCCACCTTGACCTCCAGCGCGCGCTCCAGCGCCCGCGTCTTTATCGCCTTTTGCAGGCAGGCCTCGTCGGGGCAGATGTACGCGCCGCGGCCCGGCGCCTTGGAGGTTTTATCCAGCACCGCAAGTTTTTCGTCCGAGCCGACCACCCGGAAAAGCTCCTTTTTGGAACGCATGGTCTTGCAGCCCACGCACATGCGCATGGGTATCTTGCGCGGCTTCATTCGGTATCCTCCCCGGCTGCGTCGTCCGCCTGCTCCTCAATACAGGGTTCGTCCAACGAATCGAATTCATCGTCCTGGTCGCCGACCGGGTCGCCCATGGATTCAAATAGCGCCTGCTGGGACTGGGACTGGCTCTTGATGTCTATCTTCCAGGCGGTCAGCTTGGCGGCGAGGCGCGCGTTCTGGCCTTCCTTGCCGATGGCCAGCGAAAGCTGGTTGTCGGGTACGACCACCTTCGAGCTTTTTTCCGCCTCGTTTATCTGCACCATGATGACGCGGGCCGGCCCCAAGGCGTTTGCGATGAACTCTCCGGGGTCCTGGCTCCATTTTATAATGTCGATTTTCTCGCCGTTCAGTTCCTGCACGATGTTCTCCACCCGCGTGCCGCGCTGTCCAACGCAGGCGCCCACCGGGTCAACCTGCTCGTCGGTGGAATACACGGCTATCTTGGTGCGGAACCCTGCCTCGCGCGCAATGCTCTTTATCTGCACGATGCCGTCCTGTATCTCAGGCACCTCGAACTCGAAGAGCCGCTTGACAAGCCCCGGATGCGTACGGGACACGATTACCTGCGGCCCCTTGTTGGTCCGCTTGACCTCCAGCACGTACACCTTCAGCCGGTCGTTGACGTTGTATTTCTCGCCGGGTATCATGTCCGAAGCGGACAAAAGCCCCTCGGTCCGCCCCAGTTCGACATAGACGTTATTTTTCTCGACGCGCTGGACGACAGCCGTCAGCACCTCGTCCTCTTTCTCGATGTACTCCTCGAATATGACTCCTCTTTCAGCCTCCCGGATGCGCTGCATGACCACCTGCTTGGCAATCTGCGCCGCGATGCGGCCGAACGACTGCGGGGTAATCTCCTGCTCGATGATGTCGCCGGGCTCGTGGTATTCGTTTATGGCACGGGCGTCCTCCAGCGATATCTGGCCGGCCGGGTCCTCCACCGTTTCGACCACCTGCTTGGCCGTGAAAACGCGGATCTCGCCCGTCTCGCGGTCGAGGTTCACGCGGACGTTGGCTGTTGAGCCAAAGTTACGCTTGTACGCGGAAATCAGCGAGGACTCGATGGCCTCGATAAGCACCTCTTTGTTGATGCGGCGTTCTTTTTCTATCGCGTCCAAAGCGTCGATAAGGTCCGTTTTCATAAAATTCTCCCCCAGGATGACTCAAAATTCTATGTGCGGTTTGATGCTGGCGATGTCCGCCCGGTCGAATGTCCGGTCCTCGCCGCCCGCGGTCAATGTTATCGTGCCGCCGTCATAGGCCGAGAGTACGCCCGTAAAGGCCTTTTGCCTGTCCATGGCCTTGTACAGCCGGATGTCCACGCTGTTTCCGATGTGGCGCCGCAGGTCGGCCTCCGTTTTCAGGGGCCTATCCAGTCCCGGCGAGGAAACGCTGAGATAGTAGCTTTGCTCGATGGGGTCGTGCACATCTAAAAGCGGGTCGATCTCCGCGGACACGCGCTCGCAGTCGTCCAGCGTGACGCCGCCGCGCTTGTCGATGTAGACGGTCAGCACCATGCCCTGCGCCTCGCGCTTGAATTCAACGTCCACAAGGTCGTAGCCCAGGCCTTCAACGGCCGGCGCAACGATGGCGCGGACGTCCTCCGTGATTTTTTTGGACAAAGGCATGACCATCCTTCCATGCAAATGACGGCGCTGATACCCGCATCACTTAAATGTAAAGAGTGGGGTTACGCACCCACTCTTTACATGCAAACGCCGCCATAGCCCACATATATAAGCTATTTTAGCACAAAAAATCTGATATATCAAGGAATTTATTGCCTCTGGCCGCAAAAATCGGGGATTTTGCTCGAGGCGCACTCACTGAAAGAGCGTGAGCTGGTCGCTGGGGGGCAGGCCGGGCAGGCACCCGTGCTTTTCCAGCGTTTCCACCACGGCACGGCTGATGCGCGTGCGCGCCTGCAGGTCCTCTATTGAGCGGAAGGGTCGCTGCTCCCGCGCGGCCTGTATGCTGCGCGCGGCCGTTTCCCCCACCCCCGGAAGCGACGTAAAGGGCGGGCGGATGGCGCCGTCCTCGATGAGGAACCGGGTTGCGTCCGAGCGCGCCACGTCCACCGGCAGGAAGGATATGCCGCGCAGGGTCATCTCCAGCACAACCTCAAGTATGGTGACGATCTTCTGCTCGTTCCTGTTGGCGGCCGCGCGTTTCCGGTATTCGGCCAGTTGGTCCCGGATAAAGGTGCTGTCCCCCAGCATGATGCCGGAATCGAAGGCGTCGGCACGCACGGTGAAGTAGGACGCGTAGTACGCCAGCGGATGGTGGACCTTGTAGTATGCGACGCGGAAGGACATCATCACGTAGGCCGCCGCGTGCGCCTTGGGGAACATGTACTTTATCTTTTTGCAGGACTCAATGAACCACTCGGGCACATCGCGTGCGCGCATGGCATCCTCCATCTCCTTTGTAAGCCCCTTTCCCTTGCGCACCGACTCCATGATGTTGAAGGCCATCAGCGCCTCCACGCCTGATTGCATCAGCTGGTTCATAATGTCGTCGCGGGTGCACAGCGCCTGGGACAGCGTGGTCACGCCCTGCTCGATAAGCTCCTTGGCGTTGCCTATCCAAAGGTTCTCGCCGTGGGACAGGCCGCTGATGCGCACCAGCTCGGCCATGCTGGTCGGGCGCGTGTCGGCCAGTATCTGGCGCACGAAGGGCGTGCCGAACTCGGGGACGCCCAGTGTGCCTACCGGGCACCCGAGGTCGGCTTCGCGGATATTGAGCGGTTCCAGCCCCGAGAAGATGCGCATGGTGTCTGGGTCGTCGGTGCGTACGGCGCGCGGGTCCACTCCGGTGAGGCTATGGAGCATGCGAAGCATGGTCGGGTCGTCGTGCCCAAGCATGTCCAGCTTGACGAGGTTGTCGTGCAGCGAGTCAAAATCGAAGTGGGTGGTGATGATATCGCTCGTTTTGGCGTCAGCCGGGTGCTGGAGCGGCGTGAAGTCCAGTATGTCCACGTCGCGCGGCACGATCATGATGCCGCCGGGGTGCTGGCCGGTGGTGCGCTTGACGCCGATGCACCCCTGCGCCAGCCGCAAGATCTCGGCCTTGGAAGGCATCAGCTGATGATCCTCGCAGTACTGCCGCGCGAAATCCTGCGCGATGCGCTCGCCGATAGTGCTTATCGTCCCGGCGCGGAACACGTTGTCCTTTCCGAATAGTGCCTCTATGTGGCGGTGGGCCGTGGTCTGGTATTCCCCCGAGAAGTTCAGGTCGATGTCCGGCACCTTGTTGCCCTTGAACCCCAAAAACACCTCGAAGGGGATGTCGTACCCGTCTTTATTGAGGTGCGCGCCGCAGCGGGGACACTCGCGGTCGGGCATATCGCTGCCGATGCCGTAGCGCGTGCGGTCCACCTCAAAGTCCGAAAATTTGCAGGACGGGCAGACATAGTGCGGGGGAAGCGGGTTGACCTCGGTTATCCCCAGCATGGTGGCCGCGAAGGACGAGCCGACCGAGCCACGCGAGCCGACGAGGTACCCGTCCTGCAGCGATTGAAGCACCATCCGCTGCGCGATGGAGTAGAGCACGGCGTACCCGTGCGTTATGATGGAGCCAAGCTCCTTTTCCAGGCGCTTTTCGATAATCTCGGGCAGCGGGTCGCCGTACACGGCGCGCGCACGGGCATACGCGCTTTGGCGTATCTCCTGGTCCACGCCGTCTATCTTGGGGGCGTAGAACCCTTCGCGCGGGAAGGGCGTCACGCCCTGCTCAACGGCCGCCAGCACCCGTTCGGGGCCGCCGACCACCACCTCCATGGCCGTTTCCTCTCCCAGATAGGCGAATTCCTCGAGCATCTCACCCGTGGTTTTGAGATACATCCCCGGCTGGCTGTCCGAGTCCAGCTTCTGCGCGTGCAGGAGTATCTTCCGGTATATCCCGTCCTCCGGGTTCAGAAAATGCACGTCGCCGGTGGCCACCACCGGTTTGCCGTATTCGCGGCCCAGCTCGACGATGCGGCGGTTGATGACGCGCAGGGCTTCCTCGTTCTCGACTTCCCCCTTGTGGATGAGGAACGCGTTGTTTTCCACCGGCTGTATCTCGTAATAATCGTAGAAAGCGCAGATGCCGCGAAGCGTTTCCTGGTCGGCGCCGCGCAGCAGCGCGCGGTACAGTTCCCCCTGCTCGCAGCCCGACCCGACAAGGAGGCCTTCCCGGTACCTGGCCAGCACCGTTTTGGGCAGGCGGGGCTTATAGTGGAAATACTCCAGGTGCGACATGGAAACCAGCCGGTACAGGTTCTTCATCCCTTCCTGTGTGGCGGCCAGCAGTATGGCGTGGTTCAGGGGCAGGTCGCGCACCGACCTTTCCCCCGAGAAAAAGCTGTTTATATCGCTTAAGGTCCTGGCGTTGCGGGACAGCAGAAGCGCCAGCGCGTGCTGGAGCATGACGGCGGTGGTGTGCGCGTCGTCGCTGGCGCGGTGGTGCTGCCCCATGTCGATGCGCAGGTGCTTCGCAAGCGTCTCCAATCTGTAGTTTTTCAAGCCCGGCCACAGCTGGCGTGCCAGCGCGACCGTGTCCAGCACCGGCTGGGAAAAGCGTATACCAGGCTCCCGCCCGGCCGCCGTGATGAAGGACATGTCGAACCCGGCGTTGTGCGCGACCAGGCACGCGCCCCTGGCGAAGTCCGCAAAGCTGCGTATGGCCTCGCCGGGCGACGGCGCGCCCTGCACCATCCGCTGTGTGATTCCGGTAATCTGGGTGATGCGCGTGGGTATGGGGATGCCCGGGTCAACGAAGGTCTGGAACCGCTCGGTTACCCGGCCGTCCTCCACCTTCACCGCCCCGATTTCGGTCAGCCGGTCTACCGCCGGGTTGAGGCCGGTCGTTTCCACGTCGAAAACGACGAACGTCCCGGTAAGCGGGCTGTCGTCGCTGTTTCGCACGATGGGCAGCGTATCGTCCGCCAGATACGCCTCCACGCCGTATATCACCCGGAACCCGTCCAGCTTTTTGGCTGCGGAATACACGTCGGGAAAGGCCTGGAGCACGCCGTGGTCGGTGATGGCGATGGCCTTGTGCCCCCACGCGTGCGCGAGGCGGACCGCCTCTTTGGGGTCGGTGACCCCGTCCATGCTGCTCATCTTGGTGTGCAGGTGCAGCTCGATGCGCTTTTGGGGGGCGTCGTCCCGGCGCATCGGTTTGTTCCGTTTTTCGATGTCCTGTGCGGTAACGACCGGCTCGCGCAGGAACCTGTCCACGTTGCAGACGCCGCGCACGCACAGGAAAGCCCCCTGCTTCACGGCGGCTTCCACGCGGTCGAAGGAGTCGTCCCGCTCGAAGACCTTGACGGTGATGGAGGACGTGTTGTCGGTCATATCAAAGCGCAGCATGCGCTTCCCGTTTTTCAGCGCGCGGCTTTCAGCGCTTAAGACCCTGCCCTGTATGGTGATCCGTCCGGTGCCCTCGTTGATCTCCGATATGTCGGTCGGCGCCGACTCGATGCGCTCCCCGGCCAGAAGCCCGCCCGAGCAAACGTTGGATTTGCCGTTCGTCGGTATTTTTACGAATTCATACACGGGCTGCGCGCCGTTGCTGCCGTTCACAACGGGTTTGGGCGGAGGCGGCGGGGCCTGCGCGGGCAGAAAGGCCACACGGACGTCCTCAAACCCCGGCAAATGACCGCGCAGCGCGTCCTCGAGACGCTTTTTGACATCTTCTGGAAACGCTTCGGCGCAAAAAAAAGAAATATCCGCCCTTTTTTGGCGGGGCCAGACGTTGACGCGCTCCAGCCTGAGCGCGTCCGTCCGGGACTCCCCGAGGACACGGGCGATAAGCGGCGCGAGGCCGCGTTCGTTTTCATTCGGCATAACGGTTTCTCATTTTCCTTCCGTGTTGGCTAAGGAAAGCACTTCGCTTATAAGCGTATCCACCAGCTCGTCCATGGGGAGCGTGCAGACCAGGGTCCCGTGCTTGAAAAGCGCGCCGCGGTCCTTCCCGCACGCGATGCCGATGTCGGCTTCGGACGCCTCCCCCGGCCCGTTGACCACGCAGCCCATGATGGCCACGCGGATGGGCGCGCTAACGCCCTTCAGCCGCTCGCGCACGGCCACCACCGCGCTTTCGAGGTCATAGCCGCAGCGGCCGCAGGTGGGACAGCTGATGATCTCCGGCCCGAACCGCCGAAGGCCCGCCGCCGTGAGTATCTCCCGCCCGGCCGCGACCTCTTTTACCGGGTTGCCGGTGAGGGACACGCGCAAAGTGTCCCCGATGCCGCGCAGCAGCAGCGCGCCGATGCCCATGGCCGACTTGACCAGCCCGGCTTCGGCGTGCCCCGCCTCGGTGACCCCCAGATGCAGGGGGTAGGATACCGTTTCGGCCATGCGCGCGTACGCGTCGACGGTCATGGCGACGCCGGAAGCCTTCAACGAGATTATGGTATCATAAAAACCGCACGCTTCCAATACGGCAACGTGCTCCAGCGCGGCGTCCACCAGCCCCTTCGGCGTCGGGCCGCCGTCGCGGGCGAGTATGTGTTTGGGGAGCGAACCGCCGTTCACGCCCACGCGTATGGGTATCCCGCGGTCCCGCGCGCAGGCCACCAGTTCGCGCACTTTTTCCTTCGACCCGATGTTGCCGGGGTTGATGCGCACCTTGTCCACGCCGCTTTCCATGGCCGCTATGGCCAGCCGGTAGTCGAAATGCACGTCGGCGACCAGCGGAAGGCCCGTCCCCTTGCGAAGCGCTTTTATGGCGGCGGCGGCCTCCATGTCGGGCACGGCGAAGCGGATGATCTCGCAGCCGGCGGCTTCCAGCGCGCGCATCTGCGCCAGCGTTTTTTCCGTATCCGCCGTCGGCGTGTTGGTCATGGATTGAACGGTGACCGGCGCTCCGCCCCCGATGTCCGCGCTTCCGACGCGCACGCGCCGGGTCTGTTCCCGCAGCGTCATCCCAGCACCCCGTTCCCGCTTATCAGCCGGGCGATGTCCTGATAGGTCACCAGCACCATCAGCCCGATGAGCAGTATCAGGCCGATGAAGTGTACCATGCCCTCCCTTTCGGGCGGAATGGGCTTGCCGCGCACCATCTCGACCAGTATGAAAACGATGCGCGAGCCGTCCAGCGCGGGCAGGGGCAGCAGGTTGAATATCCCGAGGTTTATGGAAATAAGCACGCCCAGCCTCAACAGCGAATACAGTCCTATCTGCGCGCTCTGGCCGATGAGCGAGATGGTCCCCACCGGTCCGACGATGGACGCGGTGCTCTGCGTCCCGGTCAGAAGTCCGCCCAACAGGGAGAACATCTGCTGGGTGATGAACACGATCCACGAAAACGAAAGGCCTATGGCCTCGAAAAAGCCAAATGTCTGCGGCGTCTGCTCGAAGTTGATGCCGACAAGAGATATGCCGGTCTCCGCGTCCTGCTTGTAGCCCACTTCATAGTCGGTGGTCGCGCTGCCGCGCTGGACGGTGAGCAGCACGGTTTCGTCCGTGTTCTCGAGAATGCGGAGCTTCGCTTCGCTGGCGAAGTTCACGTGCGCGCCGTCTACGGCCACGATGCGGTCTCCGGTCTGCAGCCCCGCGGCCTGCGCCGGATAGCCCTCCATTACGTTCTGGACGACGGGCACGGTCTCCCCCACGATCATCAACAGCCCGATGGTGATTAGGAACGCGAGGAAGATGTTGGCGATTGGACCGGCGGCGATGCTCAGAAGGCGCTTCCACGGCTTTTGCCGGTTGAAGGCCCGCGGGTCGTCGATGTCCTCGTCCTCCCCGTAGAAGTTCACGAACCCGCCTATCGGGAACACGCGCAGCGAATACGTAATGTCGTCGCGCACCCATTTCT
Source organism: Christensenellales bacterium (assembly GCA_040766645.1). GTDB lineage: Bacteria > Bacillota > Clostridia > Christensenellales > UBA1431 > UBA1431. Next base: position 54,089 of record JAXGQA010000011.1, read on the forward strand.
TCAGTTTGGGGCCCATGCCGATGCCGAACTCGCGCACCTTGAACCCGAGGCGCCGCGCGGTCAGGAAGTGCCCAAGCTCGTGCACCAGCACGATCACGCTTAATACCAGCAGGGCGACGATTATAGACCAGATGGTTTGGAGCATTATTTTCCTCTCAGTCCGTTACGGCCTCCCGGTATTGCTTCCCGAGGAACGCCCGCGTCCACCCGTCGGCGGCGTAGATGTCCTCCAGCGACGGCGAAGCCGTATATTGTGCTTTTTCCATAGCATATTCAATCAGCGCGGGTATATCCGTGAACCGCACCGCCTTGTTCAGGAACAGCTCGACGGCGATCTCGTTGGCGGCGTTGAGCACCGTGGGCATCACACCGCCCGCCTCCAGCGCCGCATATGCCAGGCCTAGACAGGGGAACTTGACGCGGTTCGGCGCCTCGAAGTGCAGCGCCCCCAGCTTTATCAGGTCCAGCGTGTCCACGCCGCTTTCTATGCGGTCGGGGTGGCTTAAAGCGTACTGTATGGCCACCCGCATGTCGGGCACGCCCAGTTGGCCTATCACCGAGCCGTCGGTCAGTTCGATGAGCGAATGCACGATGCTCTCGGGATGCACCACCACCTCGATGGCCTCCACCGGCGCGCCGAACAGCCAGCGCGCCTCTATCACCTCAAAGCCTTTGTTCATCAGCGTGGCCGAGTCCACCGATATTTTTTTGCCCATGTTCCAGCGCGGGTGGCGGACGGCCTGCTCGGGCGTGATGCTTTTGAGTTCCTCCGCCGGCGTGTTCCTGAATGGGCCGCCCGACGCGGTGAGTATGATGCGCTTGAGGCCCGCGCGGTCGTGCAGCGCCTCCATGCACTGGAAGATGGCCGAATGCTCGCTGTCGATGGGATAGATGCGCTGCCCGTGCGCTTTAAGCGCGGACATGACCACGTTCCCGCCGCAGACGATGGATTCTTTATTGGCCAGCGCGATGCGCTTGTTTCCCCGGATGCACTCCATCAGCGGCGGCAGGCCGGAAAAGCCTACGGTCGCGATAAGCACGGTGTCGGCCGCCTCCAGCGCTGCGGCTTCAATCAGGCAGGCCTCGCCCGTAACCAGCCTGGTTCCCTGCGGGAGCCGCGCCCGTATGCCGGCTTCGTCGTTGGCGCGCACCAGCCCCACCAGCGCCGGGCGGTATTTATGCGCCTGCTCAATCAAAAGCTCCGCGTTGGCGTGCGCGGTCAGCGCGGCCACGCGGAAGATGTCCGGGTGCCGCTCGATGACCTGCAGCGCCTGCGTGCCCACCGAGCCTGTGCTCCCCAGAAGCGATATGCGGTTCATATATCACCTCGATAATCCCAAAATAATGAATTTGAAGTAGAAAAACACGACGGGCACTGTAAACAGTATGCTGTCTATCCTGTCCAGCATGCCGCCGTGCCCCGGGAAAATGTTCCCGTAATCCTTGATGCCGGCCATGCGCTTGATGGCGGAAGCCACCAGGTCGCCCGTCTGCGCGGTCACCGTACAGAGGACGCCAAGGATCAGAAAATGTTCCCAGCCGATGGAAAGCCCCCATATCCCCTGGACCCGGAACGCCAGCGCGGCCGCGGCCACAAGGCTCCCTATGGCGCCGCCCACGCTGCCTTCTATCGTTTTGTGCGGGCTTATGTCCGGGGACAGCTTGGAACGCCACAGGATGGTGCCGGTGAAAAACGCGAAGATGTCCGAAGCGAGCGAGCAGGCCACGGCGGTCAGCACGGCCGTGTACCCCAGCCCCCGCGGGTCGGTGTGCGCGAGGCCCTCAGGACTCAGGTTGAAGGTGAAAAAAAGGAACGCGAAGGGCAACCCGGCGTAAAAGAGCGAAAAGACAGACGCAAAAATGTCGCTTATCGTGCACTCGGGATGGAACAGCCGGTGGACCATGGCCGCGAACCCAAGCATCGCGTACAGGGCGACCACCCCGTCCATGCCCGTAAAGTATCCCGCCGGGACAAAGAGGAGCGCGAACAGAAAGCCGGTCAGCTGAGCGGCAGACCCGCCCGCGTAAGCGCGGCGTATATCTCAACATGGCGAGGAAGGACGCGCAGGCCAGCAGGACATAGAAGGTCCACTCGCTGAAAAAGAGCGCGAACAGCAGGAGCAGCGCGGCAAGGGCACCGACGATTATGCGCGTGATGATCAATTATCCGTCCCCCGTAAATAACCGCCTTACAGGCCGCCGAAGCGCCTGCTGCGCGATTGGTAGTCCACAAGCATGTCCACGAAGTCCTGTTCGGAAAAGTCGGGCCAATGGGTGGCCGTAAAGCAAAGCTCGGAGTACGCGCCCTGATACAATAAGAAGTTGCTCAGACGCATCTCCCCGCTGGTCCGCAATATGATGTCCGGGTCGGGGAGGCCGCCGGTAAAAAGGTGCCGCGTAATTGTATCCTCGTCTATGTCGTCCGGCCGCAGCGTCCCTGCGGCGACTTCGTGCGCGATGGCACGCATGGCGCGCGCCAGCTCGTTGCGGCCGCCGTAATTGAGCGCAATGTTGACGATGAGGCCGGGGTTATCGCGCGTTTTTTCCATCGCGGCGTCAACGGCCCTGACCACCCTTTCGGGCAGGCGCTCATATTCGCCGATAACGTTGAGCCGCGCGCCGTTTTGATGCAGCTCATCCAGCTCGTTCGACAGGAACTCGACCAGCAGGTCCATCAGCAGGCCGACCTCCAAAGCGGGACGCTTCCAGTTCTCTGTGGAGAACGCGTACAGGGTCAGGACCTTCACCCCGATATCGGAAGCAGCGCGCACCATCCGGTGCACGGTGCGGACGCCCTCGCGGTGCCCCAGCGAACGCGGGAGTCCCCTCCCCTTGGCCCATCTGCCGTTGCCGTCCATGATGATGGCCACGTGCGCGGGTATCCTGTTCATGTCAAGACGGGAAGTGTCCACCTTGTCCAGGGTATTTTGGCTGCTCAAACGATACTTCTCGCTTTCATAAGGTTGTTTTACGAAATTGTCCAAGACCGTGCAGCCTTGGACATGGGTCAGTTTTCGCTCTCTGAAACGCCGCGCTTGAAATCGCACAGTAAAAGCTCTATCTCGGGGCCGCCTTCCCCTCCGGGGAGCAGGCGCTGGCGTACCACGCAGAGGCCGTCCGCGCCGTCAAGCGCGCGGAACCCCGTGTATCGCACCGTCCGCACCGGATAGCCGCAACCTGAAAGCCGGGCCAGCGCCTGGGCTTCGGGAAGCCCTGTGCAATCGGGAACAAGCCGGCTCACACCTCGAGGATCTCCTTTTCCTTGTCGGCGATTATCCTGTCGATCTCCTTGATGTTGGCGTCGGTCGCTTCCTGCACCCTGGTCTCGTATTCCTTGAGGTCGTCCTCCGTTATGAGGCTGTCCTTCTTTTCCTTTTTTAAACGCTCGTTTGCGTCCCGCCGGATGGAGCGCACGGCGATCTTCGCTTCCTCGCCCTTCTTCTTGACGACCTTGACCAGCTCCTTGCGGCGCTCCTGCGTCAGCTCGGGGAAAACGAGGCGGATGATCTTTCCGTCGTTCATTGGGTTGATGCCCAGGTCAGACTTCTGGATGGCCTTCTCGATGGCCGATATCATGGAAGTATCCCAGGGCGATATCACCAGAAGCCTCGGCTCGGGCGACGAGATATTGCCGACCTGATTGATGGGCGTCGGAGTGCCATAATAATCGACCATTATCCGATCCAGCGCCTGAGGGGTCGCGCGGCCTGCACGGAGCGTTGCCAGCTCTCTGGCCAATACCGAGATGGTCTTCGACATTTTGTCCTTTGCTGTGCTGATCACTTCATATTCCACCGGAACGACCTCCTGTTCTGATTAGATACATTGTATATAACCCCGCCGGTTTTTTCAACCGATAAAAGCGAAGCCTTACTCGATAAGCGTGCCGATGTTCTCGCCCATGGCCGCGCGCCGGATGTTCCCCGGGACCGAGAGCGCGAACACCGAGATGGGGATGCGGTTCTCCATGCACATGGTGATGGCCGTCGTGTCCATGGCGGAAAGGTCGTTGTTTATGAAATCCTTGTACCCTATGGTTTGGTATCGCTTCGCACCTGCGTTCTTTTTGGGGTCCGAGTCATATACCCCGTCCACGTTTTTGGCAAGCAGTATGGCCTCTGCGTTTATCTCTGCCGCGCGCAGGGCCGCGGTGGTGTCGGTCGAGAAATACGGGTTGCCGGTGCCGCAGGCAAAAATCACGACGCGGCCCTTCTCCAGATGCCGCACGGCGCGGCGGCGGATATACGGTTCGGCGATGGCCCGGATCTCCAGCGCCGTCATC
>JAXGQA010000012.1:0-53906 GCA_040766645.1 Christensenellales bacterium
GCCGATTGATTCCCATGAACCTTCGTTATCAATGGAATAATAGCGGCGGAAGGTCAGATCCCAGACACCGCTTGCATCAAGCTCCAGTGGGGCTGGTGTTTCAACAGATGTCTCCATTGGAGCAGTCTCATCAAGCTCTTTCGGGGGCGGTGTTTGCACGGGAGGCTCAATTTGGGTAGTCTCCTCAATTTTTTGGGTTTCCGGGATGTAGGAGTCGCCCTTTTTGAATAAACTTAAGCCACCGGAGGAGCCTTTAACCCAGCCAGCAAGACCCAAGCCCCATACCACAAGCACCAATACCATGAGGACGGTTACTATTCCATTTCGTTTTTTTGAGTTGTTCATGTCATTCACCTGCAATTTCTCAGTTTCTTGATGTAACTGCATTTATTCGTCATATGAGCGAGGTGTGCCGCTTGCCTCATGCATGAACGAATAAAGCAAATCTTTATAATGCCGTCCTGATGATTCGTTTTTCATTTTTACTTTAACAGCGGGCATTTGCACCGGAAGCAAGCGTCCTCGCTTATGTCGCACAATGTCCCGCAGGCGTTGCAGGGGATGAACCTGTCGCCGGTCTTGTCATACTTTTCATAAGAATTCAGCCCCGCGTGGTGTCGCACCCGGTCGCTGATGTTAAAGTAGTTGTACAGCGTGTCGTTGTCCTTCCACTTCATCACATGCCGCTTGCCCTGGTCGCTGCGGACGATGACCGAATACTCCAGATAGTCATCGTATTGGACATTATCGTCGCCGTAATCGTGCCGCGAGGTCTTCTTTTTGATCTTCCTGTCCTCCACGGTACCGTCCCACGTCCGGCCCCCCTTGCGGCGCAGTATCTGCACCAGCGCGATCACCAAAAACATGCCGCCGATGCCAAAGCCGATATAGAGCGACCCGGGGTTACTCATTCCCTCCGCGCCCGCCTCGCCGGCGATATAAAAGCCGATTACGGCGGCAACGGCAAGAATTATGGAAAATATGGCCGCCCAGCGGTTGCTATTTTTGACGTATTTGGCGAAGGCCGGGTCGTTGATGCGCGGCGAGAATCCGCGCAGGCCCGCGGGCTGCGGCCCGTTGGGGGACGCCTGATTGATCCCGCTGCCGCAACCGGGGCAGAATCTCACGCTTTCTGATATTTGTGTTCCGCAATTTGCACAATACATAGCTCATTCCTCCTGTTTTACCGAAATGCCGTTTCTTGGAGAGGTCTTACTGCGGCGCTTATTTTTGCGCGCTCCAGGAATAGGAGGCGAAGGTAACGCCCATCATGGAAAGGCGCATAGTCCCGCTGATTACACTCCGGTCTCCGCTTCTGCTTACGTTCCCAATGAAGGAACAGTAAATCGTCGCGCCATCCTCCTCCATTGTCACGGAAAAAGTGACCGAGCTGCCCGTATATTCCGCTTCGCCGCCAAAGCCGTACACTTCCACCGTACCCGTACCGCCCTCGTTGAGATACAGCGTTACCGGCAGGCTGTCGGGAGCCTCCACGTCTTCTTCGATATGCTGCAGCACCGCGTTGCCGCTATAGGTGCCGGCCATCTGCGGCGTGATGGGGGCCGTGGCGGTTTCCGGCTGCTCTCCGGTCAGGCTGCCGCCGTCTTCATCAGATGGTTCTGTCTCTTGCGGCGGTGGGCTTTGGTTTTCATCCTCCTGAGCGGCAGCGGAGATTTGAGCGTTAAGCTCACGCATTTTTTCGAGAGCCGCCTCAGAATCGACAGCGTTGGCCAGTATCAACTGCGAAAGAGAAACGCCTTCTTCCTTAGGGAAATGCAGCTTCAACCCTTCCAGCGTCTTTTCGACATCCGGGATGTTTTCACCCATCAGCTCAATGAGTCGCGCCAACACCAGGGAGTTCCCTTTTTTCGTGGTTTCCATCGCAATCCCTGTGACTTTGCCGGGATAACACCACTCCATCATCGCTTCGCCCAAGAAGGCAACCTGTTCAACCGCAGAGGTTGGATCCATTGTGACCAAGCCCATCACCATCGAAACCGGCTGGATTACATCCCCGGCTTTTTCAAAATCCACCGTTACCTGATGGTCTTCGCCCAATATGATGGAGCTGGTGGTCTTTCCAACATCCACGACGCAATCCACGCCGCCCACAAGCACGGCTCCCGCTACCGGCACAGACATGCTGCTGCCCGCCAGCGCGGTCAGGCTCCCGCCCCCGGTGGCGATTGTCGCCCCGATGAAAAGCCCCACCTTGCTGGCTGTCTTGTATCCCTCCACAATATTGATGCTGTGGGTATAAGCGCCCACCTCGGCTTGTGCTTCCTCCAAATCCGCGGCGTTGCGGATGATCTTCTGCGCCAGCGCCATCTGCTCGACGGCTGTTTTTGTATCGGTTCCAAGCTGCTGGGCAAGCTGCTTGTATCGCTGTGCGCCTCGAAGCGCGTCGTACTGCTTCGACAGGTTTTCCGCCCAGGTTTGCCGGTCGATTACCTCCCCGGCATCATCGGCGAGAGGGATCACCGAAAAATTCTGCCCTTTCGCGGCGAGCGTCGCAACCTGCGCTTGCGGCTGAATGATTGCCGCCGTCTGATTGGTGGAGGCAGCCTCCAGCAATAAAACAGCTTGATCAGTAATTTTCTCTGCGCCAGTTGCGAGCGCATCCGCCGTTTCCCATACCGCAACAAGCTCATCCATCAGGCTTTCAAACGCCCCGTTAGGCATGGATTCATAATCCACAGCAATAAGCTCTTCGGTTTTCAACCGGGCATAAATATAATACCTTAATGCCAGTGCGGTGGCTTCGTTTGCCGTTTGCAGAGCCTGCGGGGCGATGGCCATTGCCAAACAGGAAGGCGCGGATGACGCGGCTATATTAGAAAACAGGCTGGCAAAGCTGGATGAGGATTTCAGGAGGGCGCTTAACATGAGCCCGCATACCACTGAGGATGCGGAAAAGCAAAATCAGGAGTTCATCCGGATCGCGACAGAGAAAGAAGGTATTCATGAAAAGCTCCGGGGCATCCGGCAGGAGCAGGAGGTCATGGCGCATGGCTGTGCGCGGGTCAAGGCTCTGTACGATCTCATAGATGAAAAAGCGATGGGGATCAGGGAGTATGACGATAACCTGGCGGCGCGAATCATCCGGCAGGTGACGGTGCAGTCCAAAGAGCAGATCAGCGTGAAATTCAATGAGATAGGCATCGAACTGGAGATGTCCTTAAACGGGTAGAGCAGGATTAGGAACAGCGTAACCACTGTTCCCAATCCCGCTTTTTCTTTTCACTTTTAGTAAAAATATAACCGATGACTTTCGGGCCCTAATCTCCAAATCAATTTGCCTTGGTTAATGAAGAATTATTAGAGCGCCTGATTAAAATCCGGTTACCTATACCAAACCTGTACTTACTTTTCTCGCGCCTGTGCTCTTTCCGGCCTGCAAATAAAACCGTTTCTCCGGTATGCTGTATTTGAAGCATTGCGACGCCGTTGCCGAAAGCTTTAAGGTGTACTAGAGCATCGGCATACGGGGCATTGGGTATGAGAGGGGGAAATATGATGAAAAACTATAAGATAATGACGCTGATGCTTGTCGTCACGCTACTCACAGGGGCGGTTCTTTCAGGCTGTGAAGCTGGGCGACCGCTCTTCGAGTTCTATGGAGACATGGTAAAGGCATGGGAAAAGAGTTATGACAGAGATTCTCCGGATGCGCTCACCGTTTATATCGAGCATGACGGGGTGACAGAAGCACCGCAGGTGATAACTAGCACCCAAGTCACAAACGAGGTATTCGGCACACTCTCATCGATGCGCGTGACAGGCGAATACATTTCACAGGGCGTTGCCTCCGATGCTGAGCCGGATACGGTGATCTATCAATTCCGCTCCAGCGACGGCGGCACGGTCGAGTTCACATTCAAGGGCGGGCATGCCGTCATTGGCGATAAGCTCTATATATGCTCCGGCGTGGAAGAACTGTTTGGAATAGGCGGGATAGATCTCTCGGCTTTGGATGCTACCGCGTCGCCCCCTGCCGATAGCATGCCGCCCGCACAGTCAAGCGAATACGCTGATCAGCCGCAGCCGCAGGAGCCACAGCAGCCCGCGACAAACATCAACCTGGTGGAGTATGACGGTGGATACTTTACGGTCATGCTGCCGGAGGGCTGGCAGATACAGACTATGGGCCAGTATACCACCTTTGGCTTCCGCGCATGGAATCCGCAGAACCCCGACTATGAGATATTCTATTACGGCAATCTAGGACCGCTCAACAAGAGCTACGACGCCAAGAACGGCTGGGCAGGGTATATCGGCAACATGGGATTCCCCAACGCCGAACTGAACTACGACGCTCCGGTCGTGACGATGGACAGCGGGAGCAGCGTATTCTATGTGTTCGATGAGCTTCAGGCAGTATCGGACAAGTACGGCTTCGGCTTCAGCCTGCCCGCGCTTGGCGACCTCATGCCCCAAACAAGCATACCGATTGAAACAGCCTATGCCGGGGCTTCCACCGGCGAGACAATGATATTCGCCGGAGTTCGCGGATCGAATGGCGGCGCCTGCGGCGGCATGTTCATGGCATCGCTGTGGAATACAAATCCATACTATGTGGGCGGCGTCGATATGACCCCTACCTCCGCGATGAATGTTGTGGGTATTATAGCTCCCACGGAAGATTTTCTGAACGTGGAGGCAGTATTGACGCAGGCGGTGTTCAGCCTGCGGTTCACCGATAAATACATTCAGGATGGCATTGCCTACAGCAAAGCCGTTGGTGAAGCGGCAATGGCGGATAACGCGGCGCGTCAGGCAGTGTTCGACAGAGCAAACAAGGCATGGAGCGAATACTTCCGCGGAGGCCCCACCGCAGGCGGCGATGATTTCAACCGCAGGATAGACGAAATCAACGATATGCTGGACAATATAAGATTTGCGTTGGATTAAGATATAAAAACGCTCTCGATTGGAAAGGAGCTGTTTTATGAAGCAAACACTGGCAAAACAATTACTCGCCATCGTGTGTGCGCTGATGTTTATATGTCTCGCGGGTTGTACAAGCACGCCGCCGCAGGAAGGCTCAAATTTTCCGCAGCCGACCACAAGTGAACCGTCGGCCATGTCGGAAACTCCCGCGCGTTCTGATATCCGGGACGACGCTCTTGCGGCTTCTCCCGTGGCATATCCCAAACCCTTCGATCCGGGATACTTCACGGCGCTCAACGCTCCAGTGGGTGTTGCGGAGTGCATGGGAGTGACGTTTTCCGCCGATGAATCGGCTGAATTCACAACGCCCTACGACTGCAATATAGACCGCTGCGTTTTGGCGGAGAATACAGGAGAGCTTTCCGTGTTGATAGCTTGGAAGGTGTCGAGCCAAGCGCAAGGGCTTTCGCCGGATGATATCATGACGCACCCGCAGCCGCAAACTGGACCCGGGTAAAAGCACGGTCATCCGCCCGTGCTGGCAGTATTCCCCGGTGGATATCGCGCTTAGCGACGCTACGTTCAACGTCGAGATTGATGTTATTGAACGAAATACCATGCAGCGGGAAACTATTCGGTTTGATCTGCACAATAACGTGATGGTGACGGAACACTCCAAACCGCTGCCCGGCAATGCGACGGTCTCAGGCAAGATCATCAGCGCCGACACAGGCGAGCCGTTATGTAATGTGCCCATAGAAATATCTGACGCCAACTTTAGATATATTCTCAGCACAGATAATAACGGTGAGTACGAGGCTTCGGTTTTCGCCTACAAGAACGCGCGCGGGTATTATCTGGAATACGCCATGCTCGTCAACGCAGAAGCGTCGAATGCGCAGATACACATGCAGCAAGGCAATAACGATGACTTTGCGGCTTTCGGTCAGTCACGGCGAGCCTTTGCGCCTAAGCCGGGCGACGAGCTGATCGTAGATATCGCCTTACAGCCCAAGGCAGAGCAGCTTAGTTATTCGCTTGACAGCGTATTGGACGTAGGCATCCAGACATATGCCTTTGACGCGACGGAGGACGGCACAGTCATCGCCACGGTACCTTTCCACACGGGGCTTCCGGACGAAGAACGGGAAAAGACCGCCTATCTGCATGTATTTAACTATACCGGCAAGCTGCTCTTTAAGAAGCACATTGTGGACGAGACTCCCGCCGTCGACGTGTCCAGAGATGGATCGCTCATCGCTACGACGATTAAAGAACGCGTGAGCGATATGCATACAAGGGCCGTCGTATACGACAAGCAGGGCGAGGTGTTCTATATATCGGATGTGATGGAATACGATTCTCCGTTGGACGGTATGTCGAAAAAGGAGATCTGGGCGGTACAGGTCTCGGATGATAACAAACTGTTGGCCTATGGCGATACGGCAGGCATGGTATGGCTCATGGATATGGAAGCGGACAAGATACTTTGGTCTGAGTTCTGCGGAGGACAGGTCAGAAAGCTCGGCTTTGATAAGCAGGATTCCGTGCTGTATGTTTCTGCAGGTGACGGGTATCTGCGCTGCTTCTCCACGAGCGACGGCTCGCTGTTATGGGAAACCTATGTGGACGCCTGGATAACCAAGTGGACGATAACCGAGCATTACATTACCGCTATGACCAAGGCGTCGCCCTGCGCAGTTCAGGTAGTGGATAAGCACACGGGCGAAAATGTACTCAGCATCCCCGTGACCACCGGTGGCTCCGAGGTTACCATGTCCCCGGACGAAAGCCTTATATGGTACGGCAACAGCTTTTCCAGCGGCAAGTCTTCCTTATCAAACAATATCTATGACACCAACGGGAAAATGCTGTATTCGATGATACAGCCCGGCATGACGGCGGCCTTTACCGCCGACAGCGAGTTGTTTGCAGTGCAGAACCCTAAAACCATTGCCGTGGTAAACCGGGAAGGTCAAATTTTATGGCAATACGATTTTGCCTTGGATATTAACCATCCAAACTCATGGGCGTGCGCCACCACGCTATGGATATCCGGCGATGGTAAACACATTGTTTCAGGCGCCAACGGCGATTTAAGTGCGGCGAACTTGGGACAGATATTCTTCTTCTCTCGGGATTAACAATGGAAAATGATCATTCTGACTAAAAAGGAACGAGGTAATAAAATGAAAAAGTTAAGCTGTTTGATTGCTCTGTTGCTCGCCTTCTTCATGCTTCTGTGTTTTGTGGGCTGTACGCAGAAGCCCACCGCCAGTTCTGATGATGCGTCGCCCGGTTCACCTACAAAAACAGATTCTCCCGCTGCAACCGAGCCGGAGCCTGCGGAGGAACCCTCGTTTGTGGAGCACCAATCCATACAATCCGCGCTCCCGTCTCCGGGCGATGCCACTGTCACACTGACCGCCGACGAAACTGTCGATCTGACCGGCATCCCGCTTTCGGGGCGCAAGGAGATAATACTAAACGGCCACACGCTGACGCTCACGGGTGCTTACGGCGTATCGCCGGACGCGGTGCTGGATATCAAGCCGGGTGAGGCTGAAGTCGGTACGATAAACCTGAAGGAGCTTACCTTTGATTTTGGTTTCCTTTCTGAAGAGCTTCCACCCGAAAAGGCACTCGTCGAGATACGGCCCGGTGTGACGATAGGCGGCGAGCCGCAATATCCTGAAGGCGTTAGCATAAGGGAGTTTCCGGACATACTGACGGTCATTCAATGTGATTGAAGGGACAAAGGATTTGGAATGGAGGAATAACACATGAGCTCAAGAAGAAGCCGTTTGTTGATATGTACTGTTCTGCTCATACCGATGCTGCTTTGTGCCTGCGGCCGGGAGACTGAGCTGCCGCGATGGTCTTTCGGCGTGGAGGGTGCAGAGATAGAAGTTTTTTCATCTTTTGATTATGCCAAGCTCGATGAAGTGAGCATAACCGTGGAAAAGCCGCAGGACGGCGGCGCCTCAGAGGAATTGCGAGGCGTTTATCTGAAGGATGTACTCGACTATCTCGATGTATCCGAGTATTCCTCTATAACGCTTACTTCACGCGGCGGTTCTTCTATCGACTATGCGCCGGAAATCATAGAAGATCCCTCCACCATCCTCGTTTTCGAGGTGGACGGCAGGACAAAATGGGAAAACGGTATTGAGATCGTGCAGGTGGTTTGTGCGGATTCTAACATGCGGCTGTGGAATCTTAAGACACTGACGGTGAACCCGTAACGCGCCGTTAAGCCTTATAACCCAGCTTATAGTCGGCAATCAGCTCCGAGCGGCTGGCGAGGCCGGTCTTCTTGAAGATATTACCCACATGGAACTTGACCGTACTCTCGGTGATATATAGCGCGCCGGCGATTTCAGCGTTCGACATGCCGCGCATGATCAAGGCGAATATTTCCCTCTCTCGCGCCGAAAGGCCAAAGCGGCTCACATACTCCGCGAACCGCTGATGCTCCACTTCCTCGGGGCTGGCAACAGATGCGTACAGCTTCTGGTAAAGCGGAAAGAAAAGCGTGATGACCAGAGTGAAAATGATGGCGGCGACCACGATGAGCGGCGTACCCGACAGGAAGCTTACATTAAGCGTACCCACCGCCTCCCCGAGCCGTCCCGCCATAAGGCCCAGCGTGGCCAGCGCGGGCAATGCCATCTTCTCTGAAATATCCGCAAAAACAAGCATGCGGTATGCCGCCAGAAAGCCTAAAAACAGATAGGCAAGTATCCACATCGCGGTCTCTGCGGCCATGATGCCGCCCAGCGCCAGCGCCGCAAAGGGAAAGGCCAGCGCCGCCAAGCAGCATATGGCACCCCAACGCCGGTTCTTGTCGCTGACCAGCCCCGCGATGATGAGGCCGACCGCGTAGAACATGCGCGTGAATTCTATGTATACGCTACCTGACGCGCTCTTTAGCGGGAAGGAAAATCCAAGCGTGTTTTTCAGCCATATCAGAAAGACCACCGCTGCGGCAAGCCACATGAGCTTTTTGCTGAATCCGGCGCGCAGAGGTCTGGCTTCGTGTTCCTGTTCGGACAGCGGGGAGAGACGCCGCACAAGCAGCAGCGATGCGGCGGCGAGCGCGGCTATGGCAAAAAAGCTTTCGCTGCTCCAGAGAAATTTGCCATCCATCGGCAAAGACAAAATCCATGTGCCAATGCTGCCGAAAGCATAGGCGACGCCGAATACGAGCCCGCGGCGCTGCTGCGGAACGTCGGTGGAAAGCCGTGTGAGATAGAGGGCGGACAGCACGCCTATCATCAGGTTCAGCAACGTACCGGCTGCGATCACAACACCAGCGGAGGGCGAAAACACGGCTATGCCCAAGCAGGCGACCATAGCGATGCTGGTATAGAAAGGCAGTGCGCGCCCGCTTGCAATAGCGGGGCGTTTTGCGAAAAGCAGGGCGGCGATACCCACGCCGGCCGCCTGGCAGACATAGTAAAGCCCGCAGGCCAGCAGGTTCACCGTCCCTCCGTCAAAGAAATTAAGCAGCCGATACGACTGCACGATATATGCCGTGCCGCTCCATAAAAAGCCTAAGCCTATCAATGCGGCGACGAATAAACCTCGCCGGTTCAGTGTCTGTCCAAAACTATTTTTCGCCATAATTCGCCGCCCTTCTTAAGGGTATTTCAGTTTACAATTATACCATACAATTAAAGGTTATCTAAATGCAAAAAACGCGGTTCACACCACATATTGCGCTACCTATACCAAAACTGTACCCTCTTTTTTGCCGCCCTGTGCTCTTCCCGGCCTATCCGCCGGGGTGCCTTTCATCTAAACTTATAAGCGGAGGTGAGTGATATGGAGACGCAGAGCCGATGCTTTCCCTATGAGAAAAGCATCGTGATTAATGCGCTGTACGATACCATCGAGTCGCTGGGACTGCGTCTTGATAGTTCCGACAGCGCGCGCGGTATGCTGATCGTTTCCGACGAGCGACAAACGGAAAGGATGCGAATCGATTTAAATGCTATTATAACCGAGACACAGACGCAGGTTACCATTTATCCGGAAAGCACGGATGGAAGCCCCTCCGTTTCATGGAGCGCGGTCATCTTTGATGAGCTTTCGGCAACGATACAAAAAGCTCGGCATATCGAAAGGAGAGGTCAGTAAATTGAAAAAGAACAGATTATGTGTACTTGCGTATTTGTTATGCGCCGCGATGATTTTGGGAGCCGTTTCTATGCCCGCAACGGCTCGGGCGGATACCCCCATCGTAGAATATGTCGATTACGATATTACGGCAAACACGACATGGCACGCGGGAGATTATTATATCTGTAAGGTGGACAACCGCGAGCCAAGGGTCACAAACGGCGCGACGCTGACCATAGAGAGCGGAGCAAAGGTCTATTTCAGTACACGCACCACAGCGACACTTCCCGGCACCGAAAGCGAACCAAAAAATCCTTACTCCAGCCTGACAGTGACAAACGGCACACTCTCCGCCACCGGCGTGACGTTTACCACCGTTCCTGACTCGCCGGAGGAAACCACATGGCAGGACGCCGGCTGGAACGGAATACGGGCCGTCGGCGCGGGCGAAGCAGGGACTACCAGCCTGTCTTTCACAAACTGTACGTTTGAATATAGTGGCTTCAACGAAGACGGCACGCTGTACGGGGTGCAGTCAAATGGGATAAACAGCGAGGTCAATATTTCCGTGACGGGCTGTACGTTCAGAAATCCAAATGCAGGCACGACGGCCATTCGCTACAATAACGGCCACAACACGATCGGAAGCGGCACTGTCTCCGTGTCCAGCTCCAGTTTTACCGACTATGGGCGCGGCGTGCAGGTAGCGCAAAACGGCGATGACGCCGTCAATACTACTGTCACTGATTGCACCTTTTCCAACATCAGCACACGCCCGTTAGAGATTAACGGCGGGCGACAGGCCGTCATAACTGGCAACAGCTTCAACAATTTCGTCACAGGGCAGCATGACAACCCTGTTCTGATATATGATAGCGATGCCCCAACCAGTACAGACCAGACTGTGACGTTTACGGGAAACACCTTCAATTACGGCAGTGGTGCCAATATCTATCCTGTCATAATCGGAGCGGGGTGCAAAATCAACGAGGAACTCACCGATCCCACCATCACCTTTGACGCAGGCTATCCGGCGGCGTACCGATATATCGTACTATCAAGGGGCGTCGGTTATTCCGGCAACCACAGAAACGCGGTGTGGGGCGACGCGGGCATACCTTACCTGTTGGCAAGCGAGATCACAATCACAGGAAGCGATGCAGCCAATAAGAGTTCCCTGACTATCAAGCCGGGCGTTACCGTCTGCCTGGGCGATGGCAGCGGCTCCGATAATCTCGCTGTGCGAGGAGATTTGACGGCAATAGGAACGGCTGCCAAGCCCATCACCTTCACCAAAAAGGCGGGAATGACTTATGGCAGCGAAATAGCGGTCAGTAACACCCTACGGGGCAGCGCCACATTGAAACATTGCGTGATGGACGGCTTATACCGGGGTATAGGGGTAATATCGCCCAGCGCCTCGGCAGGATTGATCTCACTGGATAACTGCACGGTACGGAATACACAAGAGCCAATAGTTCTCAATGGACACAACGTTTTGGTCAAGAATTGTGCGCTTATTGGAAAAGGTATATGGATCGACGGCGTTAGTTCAGCCAGTTCCATTATGATAGAGGGTTGTTTCATCACGGCCGAAGGAGGGAACACCGACTTTGGCGTAGGTATCAGATCCAGCAAATCTGTTACGCTGAAAAACTGCCTCATTGTCGGATTTGGCGACTGCGGCGTCGCCATCATAAACAACAGCTATCAGACTCTTGCCGACGGCGCGCCGCTTATCGAAAACTGTACGGTTTCCGGAAACAGGAATGGTCTTGTATACTCAAAGACTACAACTTTTACTCGTTACGGCACGTATATCCGTAACAGCATTATTTCAGGCAACACGGGACTTGACCTTGCAAACAAGGTGTACACATCTGGAGAGTCAAATTATCCTGTCACAATAGCGGACGGGAGCATCGCTTACTCGCTCCTTGAAGACGACGGCTCGTCGCTGACATTTGACGGCTCTGGCCATTATGAGCATCCCGTTTTGGGCAAAATCAGTCGGATAGCGTCGAGCGCATACTCCAACCGCATCACCGGCGATCCGCTGTTTGCCGACGCCACAAGCGGAGATTACCATTTGAAATCGACCGCAGGCAGATGGAACGGGAGCACATGGGTCACGGATGCTGTTACAAGCCCCTGTATCGATGCGGGCGACCCAGCCTCCACCTATACGAACGAACCGGCCCCCAACGGCGGGTGTATCAACCTTGGCTGTTACGGGAACACGATGGAAGCTTCCAAATCGACAGGTGGCGGCACCACAGACACCGCGCCGCCTTCATGGAGCTCGGGCAGTACGCTGACGGCCAGCGCCGTCACACAAACCGGGGCGACCCTTTCGTGGAGCGGCGCTTCGGACGATACCGCAGTCACGTCATACAGGCTTTATCAGAATGGGACACTGATTCATACAACTTCCAACTCGTCCTATGCCGTAACCGGGCTTTCGCCTGATACCAATTATAACTTTAAGGTGGAGGCGGGCGACGCCGCCGGCAACTGGAGCACGGATGGCCCGACAACGCCTGTTCATACGTTGGCGGCTACCACTCCGTCTGTTACGGTAACTGCCAATCCCTCCGGCAGCGTGGGCATAGGCACAACGGTCACGCTGACTGCCACGCCAGCCGGAATTGCAAGCCCGTCCTATCAGTGGTACAGCAATACGACGGACAGCACAACAGGAGGTAATGAGATCTACGGTGCGACAAACGCCACATATCAGCCCTCCACCGCAGCAGCCGGAACAACCTATTACTACTGCGTTGTAAATAGCGTAACCAGCAATGTTGTGGGTATCACCGTCACCACCACGCCGCCGATTACCTATACCATAACCGCCACGGCTGGAGCAAACGGCAGCATATCTCCGAACGGAGCGGTGACCGTCAATCATGGCGGCAGCCAGCAATTTACGATCACACCAAACGGCGGCTATCGTATTGCCGATGTCAGGGTGGACGGTTCCAGCGTGGGCGCAGTTTCGAGCTATACCTTCAGCAATGTCACGGCGGGCCATACCATTACGGCGAACTTCACCTATAACGACGATGATGATACTTCACCACGCACGCTGACAGACCCGGCAACGGGCATTACGGCTTCCGGTAATATCAGCGCGGGTGCGGTATTGACGGTCGGTAATATGACGCTGGGTTCCGACGCAGCCAGCAACACCATCCGCTTGTGGATGAACGATGAGAATTATGTACTGCTGCGGGGCGTGGATATCTCTCTTTCCGGCAGCTTTACCGGCGTGCTGACGCTCACTCTGCCGGTGGACGCGCAGTACAACGGCGAAACGGTGACGATACTGCACGCTAAGCGGGACGGCACGCTGGCGACCTACACCGCCACGGTCAGAAACGGTAAAGTAACGTTTGACGTGACCGGCCTATCGCCCTTCGCAGTCTTTATGGAGGACGGACTGGACGATATTCCGAAAACCGGCGATGCTGGCTCCGGGTGGATATGGTGGGCACTGCTGGCCGTGTCCGGCGCGGGCATTATCACCCTTGTGTTGACCAAAAAGAAAGTTTTTCAGAAGCGTTAGCAGACAATTGAATCACAATTAAAATGGTGAGCGGGAGGATTGGGACGGCTCTCTGCTTCCCGCTTGCCTTTTTGGAGGATCGTAACCAGAGATGCGTAAAGTCAGGAAGTTCAGGTTAAGAAGGCGGCCAGGAAAACCACGCCGGATATTTACCCGTCAGGTATGGTTTGCGCTGCTTATCTTCTCCTGTGCCGTCTTTATTCTCTCGGCCACCATGCTTATGTTGCATTATGGACGAGTCTCTCGTGAGGAACGCGAGTTGAAAAGGCTAGCGGCGCTTGTTGCGGATAACACGGCGCTGCTGCCTTCCCCTGACGGTAGTACCCCGGAACTACCCGCGGCAACGCCAATACCGGTGCAGACGCCCCAAGAGCCGGTCATGCTGGAGCAATATCGGGCGCTTTACGAGCAGAACACGGACATGGCGGGCTGGATCAGGGTAGATGGTACGGGTATCGACTATCCCGTCATGTATACGGCGGATGATTTTTATCTGTCGCACGGCTTTGATACGGCGGAATCCAGGAGCGGCGTCCCCTTCATCGACCAGCGGTGTGCCATAGTGCCGTTCGGCACCAACACGATCATCTACGGACACCACATGAAAAACGGCACGATGTTCGCGGGGCTGGAACGCTATGAGGACGAGGATTTTTTCGAGAAACACCCAACCGTCCGTTTTGACACGTTGTACGAACAGCGGGAATACGAGATCATCGCCGTATTCAAAAGCAAGGTTTATAGAAAGAGTGATATGGTTTTCAAGCATTACAACTTCCTGAACGCGGAGGATGCCGCGGCTTATAACGAGCATATCGCCAATATCAAGGCGCTTTCCCTCTATGATACGGGCGTGACCGCGGCGTATGGGGACGAGCTTATCACGCTGGTCACCTGCGCCTATCACACGGAAAACGGCCAGTTTGTCGTTGTGGCGAAAATGATTAGAGGCTAAGCGGAATGCCAGCGGTAAATATAACAGCCGTTGGGGCAGCCCTTATTTCTTAGGGGCGGGAGCTTTTACTTTGTTCAGTTCCAAAGTATCTGTATGCGGGCTTTGACATTCATCTTGGTCATAGTCTATTTCCGCACTTTCCGCAAAAGCGAGCGCCGGGAACAACAGGCGCACCGCATTTTGTGCAGAGCTTCACCCGTGTGACGGTTTGGTATGTCAGCGGCAAATCCTCATTCGGTGCATTATCGGACAGAAACAGCCAATCGATGTCCTCGCCGTCCTCGTATAAGCCGATGGCTCCGGCGGGCGAAACCACATAAAAGCTGTCCTCATCGATGGGGTTTTCACCATCGCTTGTCTCGGCAAGCACCAGCAAGCCTTTTGCATCGTATCTATCATTGGAAGTGGCAAAGCGCCAGCTTGTGCAGCGTGTGGCGGCAAGCTCCGCCGCCTCCAGCAGGGTGTTAAATCTCTCCATTACGAAAAGCCTCCTTATTTGAACAATAGATTATGACACCGCTTGCATCGGTCGTTTTGTATGGGTTCATCATGGAGCAGACGTTGCAGTAAATGATTCGGTCTTTGGATTTATTGTATTTCTCGTATGTGCCGAATTTTGGGTGAAACCGCACTTTGTCTCCAACGGAAAGATAGTCGTACATATGCCGCCCACTGTCCTTTTCCACGATGGTCCTTTTCTTGCCCGCGTCGGTGTTGATAACCGTGGTATATTCCGTATAGGTTCGCCAGTTGTCGTCCTCGCCGCCTCTATGCTCGCTTTTCTCCTTGCTGTACTGATTGACGACCACCCCCTCCCACATGGGCTGTTTTGTTCTTCGCAGCCCCAGCAGGTTAACGACCAGCATGACAAGGGCAATGCCCACGCCGATGACAAGGGATTCACCAAAGGGGAAATCGTCCATCAGCAGACCGGCGATGGGAAAGCCGATGAGCGGTACGAACACCAATATCCACATACAGCCGATGGAGTATTTTTTGTTTTTCTGCGCGGCGGCCAGTATCTCCGGGCAGTTATATCTGTCGGAAAAGCCGACCAGCCCCGCGCCGCTCTGTAGGGGTGCGGAAGCTGCCGTTTGGCTCGGCTCCATTGGTCGCGGCGCTGCCGGATTCATCGCCGCTCCGCAGGCGATGCAAAATTCAGCGCCGTCCGGCAACTCTGCGCCGCAGGCCGTACACACGCCGGGGGCGCCGGCCTGTATTTTCGCGCCGCAGCCCGAACAGAAAGCCGCTCCCTCCGGCAGTTTGTTTCCGCAGTTGGGACTAAACATATCCGTATCACTCCTTGCTTCGATTATTTGAGGTTCCCCGCGCGTCGCGGTTTGTTTGGCGGATTTCCTTGCCGCCGGTCTCTTCTTTTTCCCCCGTCTGGCTGTGCGTATGACAAGCAGCAGCAAAAGCAGATAACCGATGGGCGCGAGAATATGGTAAATAATTGCCACCTCTCCTATCTCGTCAAATTCGCACAGCGCGGCGGGCTTGTTGACGTATGGGAAAAGGCCAAGGTAGCGGATGCGCTCGGAGCGCGTTTCGCCCTCGTCCAAGCGCGGCCACGCCTCGTCGCTGCTATATATCACATAGCCCCGGTATTCCTTGCCGTTTGCCACAAACCAATAGCCCTTGGAAACGGTGCGGGAGCGGTTTTCCTGCGCAGTCGTATCATCCCGGCGGCTGTCATAGCTGTCCACCGTACCCATTACGGAATCGCCCCATATCGCCAGCGCCAGTGTACTAAGACTGATATACATAGCAAACAACAGCACAGCGCAAATTAATATAAGTATCGGCAATGGTATTTTATTTTTCTTTTTCCTTGTCATAGCGATACTCTCCCTTCAGCGGTAAGATAAGCAGCGCTTCCGTTACAAGCTTCCTCACTGCTCATTTAGCGCGTTCGTAAACCGTACTGCCGCTGGTACGCTTGATTTCGATATAATCAACACCTTCATACGTCTCACCGTAATACACAGTTTCCAACAGCGAAACCTGTCCGGGACTATATGCCATCGTGAGCGACGCTGTTGCAGGGTCGAAGACATAGGTGGTTTCATGGATAACTGCTTCACCGTCCAAGGTGCCGATATGTTTGCAGTTTTGATCGTCTACTATCTCGATTGTAAAGGCAATGTTGTCTCCATAACGCCAACTGCCCTCGAACCATTTCGCATCGATGCCCGTGTTACCCAGCGAAATTACCGTGACCTTTTCCGTCACCTTGAAGGTTTGTGTCAGTATCGGAGCGTCCTCAAACTCGTCGTCGCCCTTGTTCCATAGTCGAAGCTGGGTGGGGATGCCCGCCTGCATATACCCCAAGATGGTGGCGTCAAGTGAAGCCCGCCCGTCCTTGTCCAGAATCGCCGTCCAGTTTTCGTCTACGAGGGCGTCGGGTCGGCAGATGTCAACGATACAACCCGCGTATTTGCTCTTTTCGCCGTCGGGGATTTCCTCAATGATTTCAAACTCCAGCGGCGCGTTGAGGGCCTGCCGCAGCTCCGTAGCGTTTGCACTGAACGCCTTGCGGCTGTCGTAGCGTATCTTCTTCATAACATCCTCCAGCACTGGCTGGAGATACTCGCCTAAGCGAGCCATATACTGCTCGATGCAATACTCCTTGGCTGCGTCTGTTTCAGGAAGAAGCCCTGTGGTGTAGGCGTGCAAACCAGCCTCGTTAGTAGCTACAAGCTGCTCCTCCGGGTTGTCGTAGAAGTAACGGGAGCTGTAATTCTCCATGATACCGCGCAGAGCGGCGTTGAACTTTTCCGGGTCGTCGCCACGGGTTTTATACAGCCCCATAATACGGGAGTACCATTCGGCATCCGTCCACGGATGGATTTCCTCGTTATAGGCAATGACCACATTAAACAGGGCGTCCTTATAGGTTTGGTCGGCTGCGACCATGAACTTGTTCAGAGAGTAGTCGAGGGCGATGACCCCCAGCATGGAGAGCTGTACCATGCCGGTGGTTATCCTTTTATAGTCCAATACCGCCACTCCCACGTTGTAGGACAGCTTATATGCCTCTGCCGCCACGGTTTCTGCGGATTCGTTGCCTTTATACGCGTCAATCATCGTGCCGCCGAGTGACAACGCGGAAAGCCCAAGGAGCATATAACCGCTTTTTTCCAAGACGTTTGCAAATAGTTTGTTGTCGGCGCCCAGTGCATCCAGTTCGCCCACGTCGGCCAGCCAGCCCAAGACCTCATGTAGCGTCTCCGCTTCAGCGTCACCAAGAGATGGAATGTATAAGAGCTGCTTGTAAAACTCGCACAGCAGGCTGTCGCCCACCTCGCCGGGCTTGCCGGACGCTTCAAACTCCCGCAAAATGGCAAGGGCGGTTTCATCATCCAGACGCTTGCTGCTGAATTTAGACAGCAGAGCGTAGGGCGAACCTGCGTCCCGCAGGGTGACGGTGCAGTATTCCGAAAGATGGTCGGTGGTGATGGTAACGGTGTTGTCGGTGGTGTTTACGGTGTAGTCCACAAGCTCCCATTCGCCGGTTTCCGGGTTGTAATGCTCCGCAAGCATGGAGCCTTCCTCATCGGCAGAATCGGTTTCACTTTCATCATAGGGCAGCGTGATAGTCAAAAGGCCGTCAAACTCGGTGCGTTCACCGGCTGAAATATCATAGACCGTACGTATGCCGCCCTCTATGCTGTCACTGTCGGCGGACAGCTCCTTTACCGACACCTTTTCTCCGTCCATTGCGTTATATGGGCCAAAATCCACCGTCACGCCGCTATCGGTCGAAACTGCGGTCTGCCCCTCCTGCAAGATAAAGCTATCGTTTTTCTGTACGGAAGGGCGCTTAATACCGCCTCCCACCATAAACCCCGGCCAGCCGTAGAGAGCCACCGCCGTCATCTGTACGACGAGCAAAACGGACAACACAATACATAGCACATTACGCCCACTGTTGCTTTTCGGCGCTGCGGCGCTTTTTTGTTTTGGCGTCGCAACGGGCGGAGTATATTCTTGAGGCTGCGCCTCGGTTACAGGCCGTGGCTGCGGCACAGGTTTCGGCTGTGCCGCGGGAACAGTATTTGCGGGCGCGTCAGGCGCCTCCGCGCCGCATTTGGCACAGAAGCGGGCGCCGGCATGAAGCTCCTTGCCGCAATGCGTACAATATTTTCCCATATCTGCACCTCCTTATGGCCGCACCAGCGCTACAAGCGCCGGGATCCCGTCGGGCGTATCCATTGTGCCGACGGCGTACTGTTTTCCGTTAAGCTCGTAGAACTGCATCAGGTGTATGGTTCCCGCACCGGATGCCCACAGGCCGCCGTTTTCCCACTTGCCGCTAAAGACGGTATCCTCCATATCCGTTTCATCAAAGCTCTCGCCCGTGTTTGCCCAAAATATGCTGTACCAGTCGAAGGTAAGGCTCAAATCATCCTCAGTGCCTGCAAGCTCAATGTTGAGATGCTCTATGGCGTACGAGTCAAATTCATTGTTCGGATCATAGAAGATCAGTGCTTTCCAGCCCCCAGTTAGCGCACTTATGTTGCCTATGGTATTTGCATCAGACGGAACACCATTATAAAGCACATCCTCCGTGTACCAAAGAAAGTCCTCCAGGTCGGGACGTTCCTCTGTGGACCAATCAACGGGTAGAGCTTCAGACGCATGGCTTTGCGGTGTATCCACCTGGGGAGACGCGTTTACAGGCTCCGGCATCTGCGTCGCAATCGGTGACACCGATTCAATAGCAACCAGGGGAACTGTCGTTCTCATCTCTCCTTGAAAATTGGCTGGTATGGTGATAATGCCAAGCACGAGCATGAGCAGGTTGGCCGCTATGAGCACAATCATGAATCCCCTTTTTCCTTTGCTGGCAGGGAAAGTGCTTCTATTTGTCATCCGCGTTACCCCTATTCTTTGTGTTCATTTTGATATACTGCCAATCAAAGATATCCGCCATTACGCCGGTTTCATGCCACAGCTTTTGAGCGGCATCCAGTACCGCCTGCTTTTGAGTCATGCCGTGCAACAGCTCTACCCGCATGGTCTGATCCTTATCGCCAAAGGTCAGGACCATCCGCTCCTGATCAATTTGAACGGCCCTCAGGCGCGCGCCATGCACCCCGTCGAGGCCCCATCGGTAGATTCTGCTGCCGATGAGCATGCCAAAGGTAGATACCACAGTTTCCTCGGTGTCGGCTTGCCTGAGGCTGCCTTCCGTTGAAATAAGAGCCGATGGTACCGCAAGGATGCGATTATCCCAAATAAGCGTTGCGTCATAGAGCAGACGGCTCTGCCTCACCAATAACACAAGAGAGATAAGGCTGATCGCTCCAAAAACGAAAACCGCTTCTGACATGAACGCCATGCCGAGCCACGCCGCCAAACAAATACCGGCGGCAAGCGACAAGGCATATGCATTGCGCCGTCTGCGGATCAATTTCATTGGAGTCAACCCTCCTCCAGATATTTATTTTAGGGAAGGATGACTCAAAAAGCATCGTTCGAAAGGATGAATTTACAGAAAAAGCCCCTCACCCGTTTGGGTGAGAGGCCGGTTAAACCCAGTATTTATGCGGTTTGATGGTTCATCAGCCGGTTTGATTTTTCAGCAGGGTGCTGATGAGCTCCGCACGGCTCCCTACATCGTATTTTGAAAAAATACTTCTTGCGTGTGTTTTAACGGTATTCTCACTGATGAACAAAGCCCCGGCAATCTCACGGTTGGATTTGCCGGAAAGGATGAGCTGCAATACCTCCTGCTCGCGGACGGTCAGCGGATCAAGGGTTTTGACCTGCCGTACAATATCCGTTTGCTGTGACCGGCTCATATTGTCATAAGCGGCAAGGTAAGCATGGCTTTTCAGCAATAGAACAAGCTGATGGTTGAGGGGCGGCAGCATAACCAATGTAACGCACACCACCGTCAGGGCAATCACCGCCACCTCCGCACCGGGAAGCCTCATGGATGTCACAGCCATCCCCAGGACGCCTCCGCAAAGGACGCCGAATACATTGGCGGAAAGACCGATGCCAAAGGTTTGTGCCGGGTTATCGCTATAATCCAGCATTTCTCCGAGGATGCTCCACCGAAACAGGTCGAAAATACCGCAAGCACCGAGCATCAGCGTATCCACAATCAGATAGTCGGAAGTGTTTCGCCCTAACAGCATAAAGCAGATGAACGCTCCTATAATCATTGCCATCCCGATATACAAAATTCTGGAACGCTTTGCTTTCATAGGCAGGTTGCGCATAATGGCGAGCGCCACGATATAAGGCGCGGCCCAATACCAGCTCACCAGCCCCGTCAGATGCTCGAAAGCGGGGTTGATGACCTGATACATCAGACCGGAATTAATTGTAATGATAAAAACAAAAAGACACAGCAATATTAGCGGGTTTTTAATGCCGCGATGCGTCTTATTTTTAAATGTTTTGTTCTGCTCATTCTCCTGCTCCAACGGCAGCATCCAAATGAAGACCATCCCGATTACAAGACAAAGCACAGAGAGGCCAAGCCCGATAAAGGTTGACCTGTTCATGGCCACCACGTTGACTGCAATCATCAGCAAATTGGAATAAATCAGGACGTCGGCACAGGATTTAATGCGCTCGTTCCTGGGAGTAAAGGCCCTGAGAAAAAATCCCCATGCCGCCACCGCGCAGCCGCTAAAGTATCCGCTGACAATCAGCCCGCCCATCCATAAAGGTGGGGAGAGGAAAAAAGAAGGGGACAGTGACGGCTAAGCATAAGCCCATGCCGCCGAGCATCATGCTTTTGGCGGCCGCCTGTGACTTGACAAACAGACCGCAGGTAAAAGCCCCGCGAAATGCGCGATGATTGCAGCCAGTATGTAACGGTCGGCATCTGTTCCACGCAGATCCAGCAGGCTGTACAGCACCTGCCCCTCAAACTGAAATGACAGAATATAGGCAAAGAGAAATGAAAATCCGGCAACAGAAAGCCTGCGGGCATTTAAAGTCTTAAATCTGTTCATTTTATAACCTCCCGCTCATCGGAGGCTCCGCCTTTTTTAACCCATTCGTCTATATCAGCGGTTTTGAAACGCCAGAGCTTTCCCACCTTGGATGCAGGCATACCGCGCTGATCAATCCAACGCATGACCGTGTGGCGCTTCACGCCAAGATAATCGCAAACTTCTTGCAGGGATATCCATCTGTCTTGAATGTTGTTTTCCGGCATGGTAAGCACCTCTCTTTCTTTCAAAGGCATATGACTAATCATATCATAATGATACTCCAGACAAGGCATAAAAACAATCTCTATTGTAGTTTTGTGTAGTATTTAGTTGTTTAGGGAATATGGTTCCAAATAATTGCCATGCAAATTTTAGTCAATTATTATTCCAGCTCATTTTCGCCAGCTTTTCTTCGCCCGTAATTTTCCCATCAAGGTAATCACTTCGAGCCTGACGTGCCATCTTTGCACACTTGAAAATTGCTTCGAGGACATGTCCTTGCCGCTAAACCATACCGGCAATTTATTGTCCGCACGGTAACGGCAGGAGTACACCTTATTATATCGTGACATTGGGATGCTGAATGATGTCAAAGAGGAATTTGATATTCCCTCTATGGAAGAATTCTACGGAGTAGATGATGAAATGATATTTGATTTAGGGCATAGCAAAAAGGCGGACAGCCGAAACTGTCCGCCTTATACCCCGCATTTTTAGGCGGTTCACAAAGTATCTTTATGAACACTTACCTAAAAGGTGGGGGCTCCCAGGAAGGATGAGAACCCCCGCCAGAGCCAGAGAGAAACAAGTATGCGTAGCAAGAAGCCGCAGGCCATGCGGGATAGTGGCTGCGTGCAGCCGCTATAAGAGCATTGCCGGTCATCGCGTAGCGATGAGCATCGCCACCATTTGGCGGCGATCAGATGTCGCGCAGAAACCATTGCGTGTTCCCGGCGCAAGCGCATTGAACCTTCGAATCCCCTTGGGGGGCCAATGAAAAAAGCTCCTGCCCCAAATGCCGGTTTCGAGTATTATTTCATTAAATAATGCGTCATCTAAATAGTCAAAGCATTACACGTTGGAGCAAACTGTGCTCCGCTCAGAATCCCCCGGCCGCAAAGCGGCCGGGGGATTCTTCACACCGCTTTCTCTGCTCCTTTTCCGCACAAAGCTTTGCTTTGCCGGGTGCAAGCACGTCCTGCACATGACCGGAATTGAATCCTGCCTGCTAAAAAAACAGTTTTATTATATCCATAAACATCAACTAAGAACGGCGGTGCGCTTTAGCGCTGGTTCGTTGTCATAGAAAACAAGTTCTGTCTACATCCGCTATGCTATGCCGCGTCCTGCTTGCAAAACCCTCCCTTGGGCGGTAATCTGATATGGAAAGACGGCATTTTGATAGCATAAAATATCCGGAGCCGCATGCCGACGGACGAAAGGAGCCGAAACACATGAAGATGAACGGATGCGATGTGCGCGCCGAGCGGGGCGACATCACGCAGTATGACGTGGACGCGATAGTCAACGCGGCCAACCGCACGCTGCTGGGCGGAGGCGGCGTTGACGGCGCGATACACCGCGCGGCCGGGCCGGGCCTGCTGGAGGAGTGCAAAAAGCTGGGCGGCTGCGCGACCGGGGAGGCCAAGGCGACCGGAGGGCACAGGTTGAAGGCCCGGTACGTCATACACACGGTGGGGCCGGTCTGGGCGGGCGGCGCGAAGGGTGAAGAAGCCCTCCTGGCCTCGTGTTACCGCAACTGCATGCGGCTCGCGAAGGACCTTGGGGTCCGATCCAGCGCGTTTCCGGCGGTAAGCACCGGGGTGTACGGCTATCCCGTGGCACTGGCCGCGCCGACAGCCGTGGGAACCGTGCTGGAGGCGCTGGGGGATAACGCGGAACTGACCGAGGTCATTTTTGTGTGCTTTGACGAACGCAGCCGCGTACCGGTCGGCGCTGGGTGCGGCAGGTATATAATGATAAATTTTAACAACGAATGCGAAAAAAATATGTAAGAAGTGATGGAATATGCATAAAATTACGATGATATTAACTCAAAAGGCTGAAAATAAAACAGGCCGAATAATCAAAGTAATACGCTGAATTTCTCCCAAAAACAGAAAAATTTTTGTAAATATATAGCAAGTTGCAAAAGAATATATATAATAATGGTAGTATAAGTTCGTGCTTTTTTGGGGACAAAATGGGTTTTGAGCTTAACAGGCATAAAGGGGCGATATACATGTTGGTGGCGAGATATGATGCCGACGAGAACAAGCTGGTAGCGGACCTCAGCGGGGACATGAACAGCTACGCGGCACCGGAACTCAAGGAAAAACTCGCCGCGATCGATCAGCACAGGGCGGACGTCGTCATCAACTGCGCGGAGCTCAGCTACATAGACAGCACCGGCCTTGGCGTGCTCGTTGCCGTACTCAAGAAAGCGAAGGATTACGATAAGAGTATCAGCATCATAAACCTCAAACCCTATATCCGCAAGCTGTTCACCATTACCGGGCTGGAGAAGGAATCTTCCTGTCTGGAAGGCGGCCAGCCGCAAGGATCACGTGCTGCTGAGCGCAGCCCAGCCGAGTACCTGCTGGTTGTTCGTCTCACGGCCGCGGGCCTTGCGGAACCGTATGGAGTTCAACGTCGAGGAGATAGAGGACATTAAGGCAGCGGTTGCGGAAGCGTGCATCATGCTGATGAATCGG
This sequence comes from Christensenellales bacterium, assembly GCA_040766645.1. Lineage (GTDB taxonomy): Bacteria > Bacillota > Clostridia > Christensenellales > UBA1431 > UBA1431. The sequence goes on from JAXGQA010000012.1 coordinate 24,211, forward strand.
GCGTGGAAGATAAAGGACATTGCGCTGGAGTTCGAGATAGCGCAAAACGTCTTCGGCGTCACCGCCAGGGCGCAGGGCCCGGCGGCAAAGCGGAGGATGCGGACGCCGACAAGGACAACGAGCTGAGCCGCTATCTTCTGCAGGCGCTGATGGACGGTGCCGAGGTGCAGAGCAGGCAGCTTTATCAACGGTATCCGGCTCAATAAGCAGGTGGCCCTTTAAGGAGGGTAGGCAGATGGACACGGAACTGGGAAACAACCACGGCATCGATATGGAGGAGATGCGGCTCTTTGAGCGCTATCTGGTGGAGGGAGACCTGTCGGCGAGGGACGAGCTGTTCCCGCGTTTCGTGCACATCGCCGAGATTGTCGCACGCAAGTTTTCGGGCCGGGGCGTCGAGTATGCCGATTTGTTCCAGGTGGCCTCGCTGGCCATGCTCAGCGTTTGACCGTTTCGACATCAACCGCGGCGTCAAGTTCCCCGTGTTCGGCATGCCCGCCATCGTGGGCGAGGTGAAAAACTATTTCAGGGACAGGACGCGCCTCATCCGCGTTTCCAGGCGGGATGTCGAGCTGATAAAGGCGATGGAGGACGCCAGCAGGAGCTGGTGCAGACGCCTTCAGTACGTGCCGCGGGCGCAGGACCTGGCCGAGTTCCTGAACGTTTCGGTTGAGACCGTGCTGGAGCTGATGGAAACCCAGCGTGCGTACTCCGTGTCATCAACTCGATTCCAGACCGGCACCGACGAATCAGCGGACCTCCTGGAAGTCCCCTTGGCGGGGAGGAGCGCGGTTTTGCGCGGGCAGGTGGAACTCCGTTTGCTTTGAAGAAGATGATGCGCTCACTCAATGAAACCAGGCGTTTCGCCATCAACGAGCGCTGTTACCCGCGAAAAAAGCCAGCGGCAGGTCGCCAAGGAGCTGGGCGTTTCCCAAATGTTCATATCACGGACCGAGCGGAAGATACTCAGTCGGTTCAAGAGCGCGTTTTCATCAGTCGAGAACGCCAAGGGTATCATATAGCGCATAGTGAAAGGGCGTTTTGCCTGACTTCGGGGCGGTGAATATAAACGCGAGGAGTTGAGGCTCCCGCATTCTTTCTGCCGAGGTGTCGCATGGATCACAATGTATACGCGACGAGCTTCAGGATAGACGACGAGGAAGCAATCCATGAGTGTACGGGCCGGGTGCTCGACATTGTGGAACGGGCCAGCGGACGTGGCGAAGAGCCGGCGTCCGTTTTTCGGATAAAGCTGGTGCTCAACGAACTGCTCACGCACATCCTGCGCAGCGGGGGCAGCGCTTCCGGCATCGGCGTTAACGTATACTGCCACGGCGCAAGCGTGCAGATCGACATCGACAACGCGTGCAATTACGCGGACCAGCTGGTGCGGCTCTACCGCCGGCAGAAGCCGGGGAACGGATTCGACGAGGAACAGGCACGGCTCGCGCTCCTCCGGGAGATGGCGGACGATCTGGTCCTGAGCGCCAGGCGCGACCGGCTGACGGTGACCGTTTTAACGTCATGAACCGTGCGAAACGTCACAGAAGCGCGCAAACCATGTAGTTTGTCCGCTTTTTTTCTGTTCCGGGAAGGAGTTTCCGGCCGCCGGGATGAACTATACACATTACGCTGACGGGAAAAGGTTGGAATTCACGAATGGCAAAGAAGCGCGTTATACGCCTACGCTTTTATATAATCGTCGCAGCCTTATTGCTGGGTGCCGTGGCCGGCGTGTGGTATTTCCTGGTCCCGGCCGGGACGTACACGGTCAAGGCCGGTACGATGGCTTATCAGAAGGATTTCCGCACCGTCATCGTGCGCAGCGAAAAGGCCGTGACCCAAAAGAACTACGGCAAGATATCCTTCATTGCCGCCGAGGGTGAAAAGGTCTCCAAGGGGACCAAGGTCGCCGAGGTATACGCGTGGGGGTACAGCGACGAGGTCCTGCAGGACCTTATCGACGTACAGGCGGATATCAGGAAGTATCAAGGAAAACGTATTTTAAAGCAGGTCTTTGAGAAAGACCTGCAGACGATCAACAGCGATATAGACAAGCTTATCACCAGGCTGAGCGCGGGCGCGAACAGCAGCAAAGGGACGTCGATCTTGCGCTGGCCGAGGCCCAACTGAAAACGCTGATGGACCCGGCGCAAGGCGCAGCACAAGGACGCGGTCACCCCCGACGAGACGCTGCAAAAGCTGTACGACCGCGAGAACGACCTCAAAACGCGGCTAAACTCGTGGGTCAGCGACGTCAAGGCCGCCGAGGCCGGCACCATCAGCTTCTACTTCGACGGGTATGAAACGCTGATGCGGCCCGACCGGACAAATGAAAAGCTGACGCGCAGCGGCATCGACGGCATACTCGGGGACGCCGCGCCCCAGAAGATGAACGCGTTTCGGACGGGACCAAGCCGTTGTACCGGCTGGTGGACTCCGGCAAATGGTACTGCCTTATCGTCGCGGACGGGGACCAGCGGCTGCAGACCGACGTCGTGTACGGCATCGCGTTCGAGGGGTTTTACAACAAGCCCTATACGGGGCGGCTCCTCTCTCAGCGGAGCCTGGAAAAGGGTACGCTCTACGTCCTCGAGATAAACGAGGACATCGGCCCGCTTTTGAGCGTGCGCAAGGCCAACGCAACGCTCAAGAAGACGTACGAGGGGCTGAAGGTCCCGGTCAGCGCGCTCAGCCAAAAGGACGGCGCGCAGGGCGTGACCGTTATCAGGGATGGAAAAGATGTTTTCGTTTCCGTGAAAGTGGTTTATAAAGATAATGATTACGCTGTTATCGAGCCTTCGGGGGACTCCCCGTCCGTTCAGGCTAACGACACGGTCCGGCTTTACCGCTGACGCGGGAACGGGAAAGGGGAACTTGCGCGATGGACGATATAAAAAGGAATCTTGAAACGATCCGTGCCCGAATTGAAAAGGCATGCGCCGCCGCGGGGCGGGACCCGGCCGGCGTCACGGTGCTGGCTGTGACCAAAACGGTGCCCCCCCAACGGATAGAGGCCGCGTATGAACTCGGCATCCGCCTTTTTGGGGAGAATCGCGTGCAGGAGATCGTTTCAAAGGTGGAGGCGGTAAAAAAACCCGCCGTCTGGCACATGATCGGGCAGCTCCAAACGAATAAGGTCAGGCATGTCATCACCGCCGTTTCGCTGATACAATCGCTGGACCGCATGCCCCTGGCATTGGAACTCCAACGCCAGGCCATGCGTCTGGGTATCAGCATGGATGTGCTGGTGCAGGTGAACATCGGGCGGGAAGCGTCCAAAGCGGGCGTGGACCCGGACCGGACGCTGGCCTTCATCGAACAGGTGGCTGCCGAGTGCGACGCGCTGCGCATAAAGGGGCTGATGGCCATCGCTCCTGACGTCGGGGAGGAGCAGGCCCGCCCGTATTTCGCGAAGATGCGCGCGCTGTTTGAGAAGGCCGGAGAACTGGCTCTCCCGCGTGTTTCGATGGATATGCTCTCCATGGGGATGACCGGGGACTACGCCGCGGCCGTGGCCGAGGGAGCCACGCTGGTACGCCTTGGAAGCGCTGTTTTTGGGGCGCGCGTCCCATTGCAATAAGTCTGTTTTTCATAACGAGGAGGGGTATATACAATGGCAAACAAGATATTCAATAAGATCCTTGATTACATCGGGCTCGAGGAAGCGCCGCTGGATGAGGAGATGGAGATGGAGCAGGAACTGGACGATGTGGTCGAGGAGGTTGCGCCTGAGCCGGTGGAAGCGCCTTCGCGCGTCAAGAGGGGAAAGATCGTGAACATGCCGTCGTCCAATACAATGAAGATGATCGTCTTCCAGCCCGTGAGCTACGAGGACACCCAGAGCATCATCGACAACCTTAAGAGCCGCAAGCCGGTGGTGGCCAACCTGGAAAATCTGGACGTCGAGGTGGCGCAGCGCGTGCTTGATTTCATGAGCGGCGCGGTGTACGCCATCAACGGCACCATCCAGAAGGTGTCCCGCTGCATCTTCGTGCTGGCGCCCAACAATGTGGACGTGATGGGCAACATCCCCGATTCGCAGGGGAACAACAGCTTTATCGATCTGGACGGGCAGCGCAGCCTGTAAACGTCAGGACCGGGACAGGGGAATGGGGATTTTCAGATGACGCTCGGGGACATATTGGAAAAGAAGTTTTCGCGGTCGTTCAAGGGCTACTTTGACGCGGAGGTCGACGCCTTCGTCACCGACGTAGCCAAGGCCGTCGAGAAGTACGAGGCGGACCTGAAGGCGGCAAAAGAACGCGAAAACGCCCTGCTGGAGAAGCTCTACGAGTACCAGCACATGGACAATGAGATACGCGGCGCGCTTATCTCCGCCCAGCAGGCGGCCCGGAAGACCATTGAGGAAGCCGAAGCAAAGGCCAGAGCGCTTCTGAGAGACGCGCAGGCTGAGATCGCCGCACTGAATGATGAGCGCGAGCGGTTGCGCGCGTTGGTCGAGGAGCAGCGCAGGGAAACGGAGGAGGCCGTCGAGCGGCAGGCGCAGGAGATCCGCGTCCGTTGCGCGCGGGAGATGGACGCCTTAACGCGCGAGGTCCACAGGCTGGAGGTCCTGCGGCTGGGCGTCCGGAAGGATATCGAGGCCGTGCTGGAAGCAAACATCGGCATGCTGCAGGAGCAGCTCAGCAGCCTGGACGCCGCTCCGGATAACAGCGTGCTGACCGAGGGCGCCCCTTCGTCCCCCGAGCTGGTGTTCAAGGAGTATTCCCCGGCCGACATACCCGGTGCCGAGGCCGAGGGCGAACTGCCACGGCTGGATTTCGAGCGATAACAGACCCTACGAAAAAGTTTTTGGTCCGACCAAAAGCTTTTTTTGTGTCAAAAACCCAAAACGCTTGTGTGGCACGGGCATATCCTATATCATGGATAGAGCTGGGAGCGGGGCGCATGAAACGCCCGGTTTGGGCAAAAAGTAAGACCATTCCCACAAGTACAGGGGGGACCGGTCTTGCGGCACAGCGTCAGACAGCTGGTGCGGATGGACAGGCGCCTGAAGCGCCTGGAACGCGCGCTCATCCGTCTGCGGCTGGAGGAGATACTGCCCACGCTCACCAACCCCAGGCGCATGCTGCTCACCAGCTTTCTGGGCGGCGTGGCCCGGGGCCTTGGCATCGCGGTGGGCTTTACCATACTCGGCGCCATCCTCATGCTGGTACTGCAGGGGCTGGCCGCCCAGAACCTCCCGGTCATAGGCAGCTTTATCGCCGAAATCGTGCGCATCGTGCAGACAAAGCTCCATTGACGAGGATAATGCGGGGGAGTGTACAGGATTGCTGGAAGTGTGTGTCATCATAGCCGGACTGGTGCTGGACAGGGTTTCCAAGTGGCTGGTCGTGACCCGGCTCAAACCGATGCCGGGAGGGGAATTGGCCCTTTGGCCCGGCGTATTCCATTTGAAATATGTGCCCAACCGGGGTGCCGCCTTCGGCATGCTGGAAGGTGGCCAGATCGTTTTGATCGTCATAGGCATAGCGGCCGCGGCAGGCATCGCTTATCTTTTGATCAGCAGGAGAAGCCGGTACCCGAAATGGGTGCGCGTTGCCATGGCCATGGTCGCGGCCGGCGCGCTGGGCAACGTCATCGACCGCATCATACAGGGGTTCGTTACCGACTTCGCCTATTTCAAGCTCATCGATTTCGCGGTGTTCAACGTGGCCGACAGCCTGCTGGTCATCGGGTTCATACTTATCGCTATCTACATGGTGTTCGTCTATAAGGAGCCGGGGAAGGACGGCGTCGGCGCATGACCGGGCCGGGCATGCACAGGCTGGTTTGCGACGCGCCCTGCGACCGTCTGGACGTGTTCATCGCCGGGGCGCTTAACATCACGCGCTCCCGCGCGCAGCACCTGATAAAGGACGGGCGCGTGCGCGTGAACGGCGGCGCCGGAAAACCTGCGCTGGCGGTGTCGGCGGGGGACGCGGTGGAGGTGGACGTGCCCCGGCCCGAGCCTTTGGACGCGCGCCCCGAGGACATCGCGCTGGACATCGTGTATCAGGACGCCGATGTGGCGGTGATAAACAAGCCCAGGGGCATGGTGGTGCACCCGGCGGCAGGGAACCGCACCGGGACGCTGGTCAACGCGCTGCTGCATCACATCGGCGACCTTTCGGGTATCAACTCGGTTATCCGCCCCGGCATCGTACACCGTCTGGATAAGGACACCAGCGGCCTTCTGCTGATAGCCAAAAACGACGCTGCGCACATCAGCCTCGCAAAACAGATAAAGGAGCGCACCGCGTCGCGGGTATACTGCGCCATCGCGCTGGGAAATTTCAGGGACGATGAAGGGGAGATAGATGCGCCCATCGCCCGGCACCCCACCGACCGCAAGCGCATGGCGGTGGTAGCGGGCGGGCGGGAGGCGCGCACCCTGTATAAAGTTCTTGAGCGCTACAGTGAGGCCACGCTTCTGGAACTCCGGCTGGTCACCGGGCGCACGCACCAGATACGCGTGCATCTTGCGCACATCGGCCACGGCGTGCTGGGGGACCCGGTCTACGGCCCCAAGCGCGAGAAATACCCCATCGACAGGCAGGCGCTGCATGCGGGGGAAATCGCCTTTAACCACCCGTCCACCGGCCAGCGGATGACGTTTTATGCGCCGCTCCCCGACGATTTTACGTATCTGCGGGATTGGCTCAAACGGCGAAATGGTTAGTTGACACCCCATGGCCCGTGTGATAACATTCTAGAAGAAAAATACGGTCTTCAAATCGGTCCCAAGGGCTGGTAGGGTTTGAAGAGGAACACAGATTTGTGTGGCTCGCAATAGCAGGTCTTGCCGCGTGGGGCAAGGCCATTTTTTATGACGGAGGGGTTTATACATGTCCCCAAAAAGAGATACTGGACGCGATGGGCATCGAGCGCGCCTTAAGAAGGGTGGCGGCATGAGATCATCGAGCGCAATCAGGGCGCTGACCGACTGGCGATGGTGGGCATTCAGCGCCGGGGCGTGCCGCTCGCGCGCCGCATCGCGGGCTATATCAACGAGTACGAGGGCGCGGAGGTACCGGTGGGCGTGCTGGATATCACGTTCTACCGCGACGACCTGTCCATGCTGGACAGACACCCCATACTCAACGGCACCGACGTCCCCTTCGCGCTGGAGGGCAGGCGGCTGGTGCTGGTCGACGACGTGCTCTACACCGGACGGACGGTGCGCGCGGCCATCGAGGCGCTGATGGACATGGGCCGGGCCGACCGCATACAGCTTGCGGTCCTCATCGACCGCGGGCATCGCGAGCTGCCCTTCACGGCTGACTATGTCGGGAAGAACGTACCCACGTCCAGGAGCGAGAAGGTGCAGGTCAGCCTGACCGAGGTGGACGGCGGGGCGGACAGCGCCGTGATACTCTGATGCAATAAGAATCGATTTGATTGGATAAGGCGGGTGGTATCGCATCGTGGCATTGAACAGAAAGGACCTCCTGGGCCTGCGGGGCGTCAGCGGGAGGAGATAACCGAAATCCTGGACACCGCAAAGGCTCTTAAAAGCATACTTGAGCAAAACAGCAAGAAGACGCCGCACCTCCAGGGGAAATCCATCATCACCCTGTTCTACGAGAACAGCACGCGCACGCGGATGTCCTTTGAACTGGCCTCCAAATATATGAGTGCGGCTTCGGCCAACATATCGGCAACGGCGTCCAGTGTGGCCAAGGGCGAAACGCTTATCGATACCGGCCGGACGCTGGACCGTATGGGCACCGACGTTATAATCATCCGCCATCCCATGTCCGGCGCGCCGCATCTGCTCGCTAAAAATGTACAAGCATCGGTGATAAACGCCGGGGACGGCATGAACGAGCACCCGACGCAGGCGCTTTTAGACATGTTCACCATGCGCGAACACAAGGGCGATATCCGGGGACTCGACAGTGGCCATCATCGGGGATGCCGCGCACAGCCGGGTCGCGCGCAGCAACATCTGGGGGCTGACGGCGATGGGCGCGAAGGTGCGCATCTGCGCGCCCGCAACGCTCCTGCCCGACGGGATGGAGAAGATGGGAGCACAGATAACGACCGATATCCGCGAGGCGGCTGAGGGCGCGGACGTGCTGATGGGGCTGCGGCTCCAGCTCGAACGCCAGAAAGCCGGGCTTCTGCCTTCCATGAACGAATACGCCGCGCGGTTCGGCATCAGCCGGGAAGTGGTCGCCCTCGCCAGGAAGGACGCGCTCATCATGCACCCCGGCCCGATGAACCGCGGTATCGAGATTGCCTCCGACGTAGCCGGGGACGACCGCTCGGTCATCGAGGAGCAGGTGACAAGCGGTGTGGCCGTGCGGATGGCGCTTCTTTATCTTCTGACCAGGAGGAAAAATGAACAGGCTGATCATTAAAAACGCGAACATCGTAAACCCCAGGGGCGCCTACAAGGGCGCGGGGGACATACTGATAAACGACGGACGCATCCAGCGCATGGCGGAAAGCATCGACGCGGCCGGCGCGGAGGTGCTGGATGCCGGCGGCCTGACGGCCCTGCCCGGCCTCATCGACATGCACTGCCACCTGCGCGAGCCGGGGTACGAATACAAGGAGACCATCGCGACCGGAACCCGGGCGGCCGCCCGCGGGGGGTTCACGGCCGTGGCCTGCATGCCCAACACCGACCCGCCGGCCGACACCCCGGCGGTCATCGAGTATATCCTGAACAAGGCCAGGGCAGAGGGCGCGGTGCGGGTGTTCCCGGTCGGCTGCATCACCCGCGGCCAGCAGAGCAGGGAACTGACCGACATGGCCGCGCTGAAGGACGCGGGCGCCATCGCGCTCTCCGATGACGGGATACCGGTCACCGACAGCCATATCATGCACATGGCCCTCAGATACGCGAAGACCTTCGGGATATTGCTTATAAGCCACTGCGAGGACCTTGCGCTGGTAAGCGGTGGCGTGATGAACGAGGGGTACTGGTCCACGCTGCTGGGCCTCAAGCCCATCACCCGCGCGGCTGAGGAGGCGATGGTGGCGCGGGAGATAACGCTGGCGCGGGCGCTGGACACAAGGGTGCACATCGCGCACGTGTCCACCGAGGGCGGAACAGACCTTATCCGCGCGGCCAAGGCCAGCGGCGTGCAGGTGACCGCCGAGACCTGCCCGCATTACTTCTCGGCCACCGACGCGCTGGCCGACGGCTTCAACACCAACGCAAAGGTCAATCCGCCGCTGCGCACCGACCGCGACGTTGCGGCGGTCAAGGCGGCGCTCAAGGACGGGACGCTGGACTGCATCGTGACCGACCACGCGCCGCACCACGTTGACCAGAAGAACGTGGAGTTCAGCCTCGCGGCCAACGGCATATCCGGATTTGAAACGGCGTTCCCGCTCGCGTACACCAACCTCGTCAGGACCGGCGTGTTGACGCTTGAAGAGCTGGTCCTGCGCATGTCCTCGATACCGGCGGAGATACTCGGGATAGAGGGCGGCGTCCTCGCCGAAGGCGCGCTTGCCGACGTGACGCTGGTCGACGAGAACGCGTCCTACGTCATCGACCCGGCCGATTTTGTGTCCAGGGGCAAGAATTCCCCGTTCGGCGGCTTTAAGGTGAGCGGACGGGTCGTGCATACCGTGGCGGGCGGCAAGATAGCCGTGCGCGCGGGCCAAGTCATCGTATAAATAAAAAGGAGGCGGCCGGGCACATGATGATGGACACCCTGATACGCTCCGTGCTGGCCATGCGCAACCCCTCGGTGCTGGGGCTGGACACGCGCATAGAATATTTTCCGCCCGAATTCGCCAAGGCCTACGACCTTGGGACGCTGGAAGGGGCGGCCGAGGCCATCACCGACTACAACCATATCCTTATTGACGCGCTGCACGACATCGTGCCGGCGGTCAAGGTGCAGGCCGCCTATTACGAGATGTACGGCGTGCCCGGCATGCTTGCGTTCCACGACACGCTGGATTACGCCAAGCGCAAGGACATGGTGGTCATCGCCGACGCCAAGCGCAACGACATCGGATCCACGGCCGGCGCCTATTCCGCCGCCTATCTAGGGCGCACGCCGCTGAGGGACGCGGAAGGCCAGGCGTTCGTAGCCGATTTCCTCACCGTCAACCCGTACCTGGGGGCGGACGGCGTCGCGCCCTTTATCGAGGACTGCCGGAAGTACGGCAAGGGCATCTTCGTGCTGGTCAAGACCTCCAACCCCTCCGGCGTCCAGCTCCAGAACCTGGACGTTGGCGGCTGCACGCTGTACGAGCGGGTGGGGGCCTATGTCCGCGAATGGGGGAGCGACCTCATCGGCGACCTGGGGTACAGCAGTGTCGGGGCGGTGGTGGGCGCGACATGGCCGCAGGAGGGCGCCGCGCTGCGCAAGCGCCTCCCCTCCGTGTTCTTTCTGCTCCCCGGCTACGGCGCGCAGGGAGCCACGGCCGATGACCTGGCCGGGTGCTTCGACGCGGACGGTCTGGGCGCGGTGGTCAACGCGTCCCGCTCGCTCCAGTGCGCGTGGATGAAAAGGCCCAGGGAAAAGGACTTCGCGGGGGTGACCCGCGACGCGGCCATCGCCATGAAGAACGATATCTGCGGCGCGCTTGAGGCCGCGGGGAAGGGTACGTGGAAATGACCGATACCGCCCAGGGCGCAACACACAGCCTGAAGGCCGTGCGCAACCAATCCGTCGCGGACGGCGTTTTCACGATGGAGCTTTCGGCGCCGCAGCCGCTGCTGTCGGCCGCCCCCGGACAGTTCGTCTACGCCAGAGTGGACGGCTTTTTGCTGCGCAGGCCGTTCGGGATACACAGCGTGGACGCGGAAAAGGGGACGATAACCGTCGCGTATGCCGTTCGCGGGAAGGGGACGCACGCGCTGTCCCGGTTGAAGCCGGGCGCGGCGCTGGATGTCCTCGGACCGCTGGGGCACGGGTTCCGGTTGCCGGAGGGCGCGCAGCACGTCCTTTTGGTGGGCGGCGGCATGGGAGCGGCGCCGCTGTTGCACGCCGCGCAGTGGCTGAAGGGCCGGGCGTCCTGCGATATCGCGCTGGGGTTCGCGGGCAAAGGGCAGGCTTTTTCGTTGGATGCGTTCGCGCGTGCCTGCCGTGAACTGCACATCGCGGCCGACGACGGTTCGATGGGTCTTACCGGCAGCGTGTGCGAACTGCTTGTGCCGCTGATAAACGCGCGCCGGCCCGATACAGTATGGGCCTGCGGTCCGGCGGGGCTGTACCGCGCGCTGCAACGGCAGGACATCCTTCGCGGCCTCGACTGCCAGATATCGCTGGAGGAGCGCATGGGCTGCGGCGTGGGCGCCTGCCTGACCTGCAACTGCAAGGTGAAAGACGGCGACGGCTGGGCGTATAAGCGCGTGTGCGCCGACGGGCCGGTATTCGGGCTTTGGGAGGTGCTGTTGGATGGCGAGTGAGCCGAGGCTGGCCGTGGAAATCTGCGGCGTGCCCTTCAAAAACCCGTGCATCGCGGCCTCCGGGACCTTCGGGTTCGGCGAGGAGTACGAGGCGTATTTCCCCTTGCGCGTGCTGGGCGGCATCAGCGTCAAGGGCCTGACCCTGTTGCCGAGGCAGGGCAATCCGCCGCCGCGCATCGCCGAGACGCCGTCCGGCATGCTGAACAGCGTGGGGCTGCAGAACCCCGGCGTCGAGGTGTTTTTGCGCGACCATCTGCCCCGGCTCTCCGAGGCGGGGACGGTGGTCATCGCCAACATCGCGGGCAACACCGAAGAAGAATACTGCGCGATGGCCGAGGCGCTTAAAGATAGCGCCGTGCACATGCTCGAATTGAACATATCCTGCCCCAACGTCAAGGAGGGCGGAATGGCCTTCGGGACGCGGCCGGAGTGTGTATTGGATATCACGCGAAAGGTGAAGGCGCACGCGGGACGCAAACCCCTGATGGTCAAGCTTTCGCCCAACGTGGCCGGCATTGCCGAAACGGCACTGGCCGCCGAGGAGGGCGGCGCGGACGCGCTCTCGCTGATCAACACGCTGACCGGCATGGCGGTGGACGTCAAAACGCGCAGGCCGGTATTAGCCAACGTGACCGGCGGGCTGTCCGGCCCGGCCATCATGCCGGTGGCGCTGCGCATGGTGTACGAGGTGTGCCGGGCGGTGCGCGTGCCGGTCATCGGCATGGGCGGCATCATGTCCGGGGAGGACGCGGCGGCGTTTCTGCTGTGCGGCGCGTGCGCGTTCATGGTGGGGACCGCGAGCCTCGTGTCCCCGACGGCCTGCCCGCGCATCATTGGCGAATTGAGGCAATATCTGATCGAACAGGGCATTGAGGACGTGAACGCGCTGGTGGGCACGCTCGAATGCTGAACATGGAGCTTGGAGGAAACAGACGGATGATGACGACGGAAGAGATACTTTCGGTTTTCAGGGAAACGGGCGTGATGCTGGAGGGGCATTTCCTGCTCACCTCGGGCCGCCACAGCGACCGGTACATGCAGTGTGCGCGCTTGTTCGAGCACCCGCGCCACAGCGAGCTGCTATGCGCGGAGCTTGCGCGGCGGTTCGACGGCGAAAAGATAGATCTGGTGATAGGCCCGGCGCTGGGGGGCATCATCATGTCCTACGAGGTCTCGCGGGCACTTAACGCGCGCAACATATTCGCCGAGCGTCAGGACGGCGTGATGACCATCCGCCGCGGGTTCTCGGTAAAGGAAGGCGAGCGCGTGCTGGTGGTGGAGGACGTGGTGACCACCGGCGGCTCGGTGCGGGAGGTGCTCGCGCTGCTGGAGGCGGAGAAGGCGGACATTGTGGGCGTGGGCGTCATCGTGGACCGATCGGCCGGCAAGGTCGATTTCGGGTATCGGCTGGAGAGCCTCGTGTCCATGGAGGTGACATCCTACCCGCCGGACGAGTGCCCCATATGTAAGACCGGCCTCCCGCTTGTAAAGCCGGGGAGCAGGGCGGTGAAGTAGAGCTGGAACTGTTTTGGTATCCTGGCGGCGGGTGGCATAAACCCACATTCAACAAATAAAAATAGAACCAATAATTGGCTAAGGCCTACCAGGCTCCAACTGCCGGCCGGCCTCAACCGCTATGGTTCTAGTCAGCAGGCTAACACCTTTAAATGCCCTCGTCAAGCTCAATGGTGAGAGGCCCTTTTCGGGATTTTATTATACCGTTCGTACCCCTTTCACCACATCCGCATCCGGCGGGATATAAAGCGTTTTCTGGTGGGTGTATATGACCATGCCGGGCTTTGCGCCGCTCGGCTTTTTTACGTATTTTTTCAGCGTGTAATCCACCGGCACGGTCGTGGCGTTTTTGCCGGCCGAGTGCAGGGCTGCGAGCGTTGCGGCCTCGAGCAGGGCGCGGTCGGGGACGTCACGCCCGTCGGTACGCAGGACCACGTGCGAGCCGGGCATGTCCTTGGCGTGCAGCCAGATGTCGTGCGGTTGCGCCCATTTAAGGGTCAGCGCGTCGTTCTGCGAGCCGTTTTTGCCCACGCGTATCTCCAGGCCGTCGGAGGAGAGGAAGGCAAGCGGTTGCGTGGGCGGCGGCAACCTCCGCTTTTTGGAGGACGGGCCGCGCAGGACGCCCGCAAGCTCAAGCTCGCGTCGTATCTCGTCTATTTCGGCAGCGTCGGTGCACTGGCTGATGTTAAAAAGCTGCGTTTCGTAATATTCTATTTCCGCCCGTGCGATGCCTTCTTGTTCCCGCGCGTTGTCCAGCGCGGACTTGTGCTTGGCGTACAGCCGATAATACCGCTGGGCGTTGGCGGCGGGCGAAAGGCGCTCGTCCAGCGGGATGTCCAGCATCGCGCCGTCGCCGCCGTAATAGTCGGGGACGCGGGCCACGCGCATGCCTTTTTTCAGCGTGTGCAGGCTGGCGGTCAGCAGCTCGCCGTACAGCCGATACGCTTCGCCTTTTTCGGGGTCAGCGAGCATCTCGCTGTGCAGCGCCAGCCGTCCCCGGCTGCGCTCCAGCCGCACGTGGAGCGCCTGCGTGAGGGCCTGCGCCTTCTGCGATATGCGGTCTTTCAGGTCGCGCTCGAGATAGAAAACGTCCAGCAACCGGCTCATGTCCGGCTGTTTCAATAGAAGCTCGCGGGGCAGGAAGGACGGGTAATAGGGCGCGAAGGCGGCGGGTTTGCCGTCCATGCCCAGTATCAGGGTGGGCGTAAAGTTCCCGCGCGCCGCTTCCCCGAAGAATTCCGCGAGGTAGGCCGCGAACGCGTCGATCTGCTCCGGCGACAGCGCGGACGGCGCCCGCGTGCCCAGCCCGCCCTCGATGAGGTCCTTTGCCGTCGCCTGCGAGATGCCTGAAAGGCGCGCGGTCAAAAAGCGGTCCAGCGCGCCGCCCGCGTGCGTTTTAAGCAAACCGGTAAGCGCGGCCCTGTCCATGGTCAGCGGGTTCAGCTTGTCCTGCGCCGGGGGCGGCGCGTAGGGCAGGCCGGGCAGCACCTGCCGGACACGGCTCATGTCCGGCGAAACGTGCTTCACGCTCTCGAGAATGGCGCCGTCGCCGCTTACCAGTATGATGTTGGAGTGACGGCCCATAATCTCGGTGACAAGCGTGTATTCCGCCGGGCGGCCCAGCTCGTCCGTGTTCTCCAGCGTCAGGGTCAGGATGCGCTCGAGGCCCTGCTGGGCGACGCTGCGCACGCGTGCGCCGGTCAGGAGTTTTCTGAGGAGCATGCAGAGCATGGGGGCCTTCTCCGGGTTTTTCCAGGTGGCTTCGGTGAGGTGCGCGCGACAGTGGTCCGCGCTGGCGCTCAGGAGCAGGCGGCGGGTCGCGCCGTGTGTGCGTATGGAGAGTATCAACTGGTCGCGCTCGGGCTGGCTTATCCTGTCCACGCGGCCGCCGGCCAGCGCCGCGTCCAACTCAAGGCTGACCGCTCGCAGGCCTATGCCGTCCATGATCACGCGCGCATCCCTCCTTTAGAAAATGTTACGCCCTTCATTATAATACTAGTCCATTGGCGGGTAAAGCGCGATGTGTTAAAATAGGCGTGCAGCTATTCATACTCTCTTATAGCCAGGCATAGGGATGAGCAAAAGGCTATAAGGGGGCATCCGATATGAGGAGAGGCGTTTTGCTCGCGGCGGCGCTGCCGCTGCTCCTGTGCGTTCTGCTGACAGGGTGCGGGGGAAAGGATAGCATATCCGGCACGCCGCTTGCTTTGACGGGGCAAAATGAAGGGTACACGACGGCGACCCTTTTCTACCGTGACTCGGGCGGATACATCGTGCCGGTGGCGCGCACGCTATGGTCAAAGCTGGATACGGCGTCTGAGGTCATTTACCTGCAGCAGAGGAACGCGTACAACAGCTCGGTCCTCGAGCCGCTGGGGCTGACGCCCATACTGCACAGGACGCTGGATTACGACATAGACGTAGTGGAAGGCATCGCGCGGGTGGATATCGTAAAAAAGACGTGGACGCCCGAAAACGCGCGCGAGGAGCGCGAGATGGTGGACTGCATCGTGGGCGCGCTGTGCGCGCTCAATGGCATAGAGGGCGTGTCCTTCACGCTGGACGGCAGGCCGGCGCTCAAGCTTACCAAAGGCACCGACGTTTCGGGCGTGCAGAAAGCGCGGCCCCTGAACGTGCTGGGCAAGGGCAAGGTCGCCTGCACGCTGTACTACCTCAGCCCTGAGAGCGAGCTTATCCTGCCGGTGACGCTGCGCTCGGACGCGCAGCTCAATCTCGCGCAGGCGCTCAACGCGATGATAGCGCCCAATGCCGATTACGGGCTGCAGAGCGTGTTCCCGGACGGCACCGCGCTCAAGGGCGCAAACGTGACTAACGGCGTGGCGCGGCTGGATTTCAGCCGGGAGTTCAGCCTGCTGTGCGAGCATCCCGAGCTGGAGGCGCGGGTGCTGGTCGCGCTGAACAGCGTGTGCCGCGACATGGGCGGCGCGACGCAGATGATGATTACCGTCGAAGGCATGCCGTATACGCCCGCGCTGGCCTTCTGGCCGGAGGACGAGGCGGTGGACACCTTCAACGTGCTTGGAGAGGATCATGACGCGTATTGATTTCAGACAGGCGGACGAGATGCGGCCGGTCCGCATGACGCCGGGCTTCATCCCGTCCGCCTACGGCTCGGTGCTGATGGAGTGCGGGCGGACGCGGGTCATCTGCACTGCCGTGGTGGAGGACAGGCTCCCGCCCTTCCGCATGGAAACGGGGCTGGGGTGGGTGCACGCCGAGTACGGCATGCTGCCCGGATCGACCGGCACCCGCAAGCCGCGCCCCATTTTGAAGCAGGACGGCCGCGCGATGGAGATACAGCGCCTCATCGGCCGGAGCCTGCGGGCGGTGGTGGATATGTCCGCGCTGGGGGAGCGTACCGTCACCGTGGACTGCGACGTGATAGAGGCCGACGGCGGGACGCGTACCGCGTCGGTCACCGGCGGGTTCGTCGCGCTGGCCTTGGCCCTCGGGCGCTGCGTGGAGGACGGCAGGCTGGATGCCCTGCCCCTTTTGGATCAGGTCGCCGCCGTGAGCGTGGGCCTGGTGGACGGACAAGCACTGCTGGACCTTTGCTACGCGGAGGATTCGAGGGCGCAGGCCGACCTCAACCTCGTAATGAGCGGCGGGGGCGGCGTTATAGAGGTGCAGGGGACGGCGGAGGACAAGCCTTTTCCGCGCGCCCGGCTGGATACGCTTTTTAGCCTTGGCGAAAAGGGCATAGGCGCGCTTCTTGAGGCGCAGAGGCAGGCGCTAGGCGCTCTGGCGACGAATTTGGGAGGGACCGTATGAAGACATTGCTGCTGGCCACCAACAACCGGGGCAAGCTCAGGGAGATACAGGCGTTGTTTTCGGGCGTGTACCCACGCATCCTCACGCTGGAAGAGGCGGGCATAACGCTGGACGTAGAGGAGGACGGGGAAACGTTTGAGGAAAACGCCCTGAAAAAAGCGCGCGAGGCCGTGCGCCTGTCGGGTCTGGACGCGCTGGCTGACGATTCGGGGCTGTGCGTGGACGCTCTGGGCGGCGCGCCAGGCGTGTATTCTGCGCGGTACGCGGGCGAAAACGCAGACGACGCGGCCAACAACGCTAAGCTCCTCCAGGCGCTGGACAGCGTCCCGGACCCAAAGCGCACGGCGGCATTCGTGTGTTGTGCGGCGCTGTGCCGGGCGGACGGCGGCGAGGTCATGGCGCGCGGCAGGGTGGAGGGCAGGATACTGCGCGCGGCGCGGGGCGCGAACGGGTTTGGGTACGACCCGCTTTTTTGGTACGAGCCGTTCGGCTGCACCTTCGCCGAGGCCGCGCCCGGGAAGAAGAATGCGGTGAGCCACCGCGCGAAGGCGCTTAAGGCGCTTAAAGAGAGGCTGGGTGACGGGACCTGAGTACAAACGAAATCATACGCATCGGCGTCATCAGCGACACGCACAGGAATCCGGCGACGGTCCGGCGGGCGCTGGAGGCCTTGGGGCACATCGACTGCCTGATGCATCTTGGAGACGGTGTAAAGGACGTCGAGTTCCTGGAGGCGGCCAGCGACATCCCGGTCTACGCCGTGGCCGGAAACTGCGACTTTTCGGGCGGCTACCCGGCTGAGCTGACGGTGGAGCTGGGGGGCCGGAAGATATTTTTGACGCACGGGCACATGTTCAACGTGCGCAATAGCGCGCGGCTTTTAATAAACAACGCGATAAAGCATGGGTACGACATCACGCTGTTCGGGCACACACACGTTTCCGAGGTGTTCGCGGAGGGCAAACACGTGTTCATGAACCCGGGCAGCACCTGCTATCCGCGCGGGCCGCACGGGTGCGCGACCTGCGGCGTCATCGAGCTGCGCGGCGGCGAGATATTCCCCAGCCTTATGGTGCTCTGAGGCCGGCACAAAGCGCCGGTTTATTGTTGACAGTGCATGGCTATTGTGTTAAAATTCAATATTGTCGGCAGGAGTTGAGAGCCTCGCGCAGGCGGGTTTTCAGCGCGGCGCGCGGTGGACATGCGCCTGTAGCTCAGGTGGATAGAGCAACGGCCTTCTAAGCCGTGGGTCCGGGGTTCGAGTCCCTGCAGGCGCGCCATGAAGACGTGATATATGGTGGGTATAGCTCAGTTGGTTAGAGTGCCAGGTTGTGGCCCTGGAGGTCGTGGGTTCAACTCCCACTACTCACCCCATTTTGCGTGCCGGCGGCGAGTTGGATCTGTCCGCCGGAAGATGCCGGAATCGAGCTCCCCAGGGGCGTTAGCGCCATGCAGACTGAGGCACCATAAGACATAGGTTCCGATTGACACGGAAAACCCATTGTGTTATGATACTGTCTGCGCGTTAAATGACAATGGGGTGTAGCCAAGTCGGTAAGGCACGGGACTTTGACTCCCGCATTCGTAGGTATTCGAGTCCTGCCACCCCAGCCAATATGACCCATTAGCTCTTCAATGGTAGAGCACCTGACTTTAATCAGGGTGTCCCGCGTTCGAGTCGCGGATGGGTCACCGCCCTATTGCGCGGGCGTGGCGGAATTGGCAGACGCGCCAGACTTAGGATCTGGGTGCCATGCAGCGTGGGAGTTCGAATCTCTCTCGCCCGCACCATGCGGTAGTAGCTCAGTGGTAGAGTGCCACCTTGCCAAGGTGGATGTCGCGAGCCTTGACCCCGTCTACCGCTCCAGAATGCGGTGTAGCTCAATGGTAGAGTTCCAGCCTTCCAAGCTGGCTGTGTGGGTTCGATTCCCATCACCTGGCCCATTTGTGGGCCATTAGTCGAAGTTGGTAGAGCAATCTGACTCTGGTCAGGGTGTCCCGGGTTCGAGTCCCTGATCCACCAGCGAAAAAACCCCGCAACCGCGCGGTTACGGGGTTTGTTCTTTTCGGTAATCAATTTCGATTTTGGTCCTGTGTGCCATCCGAGGGGACATCAGGCGGCCGGCGGGCCTGTTTTACGTTGACGCAGGCGCTACGACCGACGGAATGGTTATCGTCGCGCCCACCGTGCTTTCGCACGAAAGCAGGCCGTCCGTATAGCCATACACCGTTACAATGTCGTCTTCCAAAATTCTGTCTTCTCCAGCGTGAAGTAAAACGAACATCATTTTATCATAGTCTTCGTTCACGGCTATGCGCATCTGGACTTCGTCCGTGTAGTCTTCCAGCACCTGTACGACCTGGCCCGTGAAATAGACGCTTTGCATGCCATACTTGTCCGGGTTGCGGGCATAGGCATTGTAATCCAGCTTCTTGCATGACTTCTGAAACGCGCTCGGCCACGGCGGGTCAACTGTCTTGACGGGCGTCATCTGGGCGTATGTTCCGGCCTGGGCGTCGGTTCCGCAAACGCCGGGTTGGTTGGCTGCGGAGGCACAACGTTCGCGGCCGGGGCCGCACATCCGGCCAAGGCTACTGCCAGCACCGCGCACAAAATCAATGCTGCCTTTTTCATGATCCATTCCTCCCTCTATCTTTTTCCTTTACGGAAAATCAGTCACAGCATACCAAAAGATCGTTCCACCAAAAGTGAAAAACAGAAAAACGAAGATGATACCCTATTTTACCGATGCAGCTGCGACGATAATGGTACATAAAGAGGCGTGCCATGTAGGCCGCTCCTTCTTGCATCCTTGTTTAGAGCAGTGGAGGATTTAATAGATGTCGCAATAGTTCCTAATTAAGTTTACCATAAGAGGAATTTTACATTTTTGGTGAATTAACACATTGAATATGGAGAGGAGCTAATGCTATGAATAATTTACAAGAAAATTCAGTTTATTTGCAGATACAACTAAGAAGTTAAGCGAAGACAGGAATAGAAATGTATACTATCCGATATTTCTTGACTTAGTGAACCTTATTATCCACTCTGTAGATTCATCTGTTAGGTTTCAGACTTTAAAGTATTTGACCTTTAAGTATTTTCCTAATTCCATGACAGATATAGAATATTTGCTAAATTGTACAGTAGAAACCAGCGAAAAGAATCCTTGACAATGATATTACGAGTTATAAAATTAACGAAGGATATGTGACAATCAGTTTTGAATATAATCGTGAAACAAACATAATGGATAATGTTAGACTATTTGCCCTTACTAATCCTATGATAGTAAATAGAGAGCTAACAGAAAAGCTTCAGAGGTTTTACATAGTAGATATCTTACGTATTTTTCCATATTATTTGCTGGTTATGATGCAAAAGTCATGACAGATAAGAATTCACAAAACGAAGCATAATTTTTTAAATCCAAAAGAAAAAGAGTGTCCTGGGCATTTTTTAATGATATGGATTACCGAGATATACATATTCATTATAGTTGCGAGCCAGGCAGTTATTTTTTCAATTAACATCAATTTTGATTCGTTTCCAGATGAGCAAATGGATGAAGAAACCCATAAACTAATGCAAGAAACAAAAAAAGATATGAAGCACAATTTTCTTAATAATTTCAACCCGCACACTTCGCAAGCTGATGAAGAACATGAATTAACAATAGAGGAAGTAAAGGCGCAAAGCAACAAAAGATTTATGTGAATTATATAAAAACCAATATGAATTTGAAAAAGAAAGGCATAGGCAAGAAATAATCTCTGCATGCAGAATTTTCATCCTAAATGGTTATAATGATCAGTTATATGCAACTATAAAAAAAGCTGAATCCATAGATTTTCAAGAAGGAGATGTTGAAGCCTTTATTGGTAAAAAGCTGATCCCAGAATTGTACAAGTATTGCATGATGTTGTCTGATAAATCAAAACTCAATGCGATGGAAAACGAAATATTATCAAAATCCAACGAGCTACTTAAGGAATTTGTTAATAATAGCATTATTTTTAATAGAGAGTACTTGGGCAAAATGCTATTGGTCTATACAGGGCTATTAAAAATGCTGGACAAAACATGTATCGACAATGGCTATTCAGGAATTAAGCATATGTTTGAGGAAAAAGGATTTTCTGATTTAAAGGGATTTTTTAATGGTCATATCATTGGGCTTGCAATGCTGTCGAGGTTTATTATGGGACAAGAAGTATGTCCGTTGTGTGGTTTTTGATATTTTGCCATCTATTTCGAAAACACTCAGAAAATATATATTTGCTCCAATCATGAATGTGATTATGCACAAGACGAAAGCGCGAAGATTACAACAGTTCCAAAACTGAATATTGAATCAAGAATCTTGCCCAATTAAATTTCCAAATCAATCTTACTACAAAAAAGCGGGCGGCCCGATGGGCCGCCTCGCTCTATCCAACGCTTACCGTATAAAATTCGTAAACACCCGCTCTCCTCGTCTTTTGGTAGATAAGGTATCATGCAAATTGCGCAAATTTGGAAAAGCGTCATAAAGAAAGGGACATGGACGCAGCCGCTTAGAATAAGTTGTCACACCATTCACCAAGAAAGGGCTGCGACATGTCCGATAAAATTATACACTTGAACGAGGGAGCTATAAAGCAGGAGTTGAAAGAGCTTGTGCGCCACAGCGTGGAGGAAACCCTCAATAACTTGCTAGAGCAGGAAGCAGCAGAATTGACGAATGCAGGCCGGTATGAACGGACGGAAGACCGCAAGGGGTACCGCTCCGGGCACTATGAACGCGATCTGACCACTACCTCAGGCGATGTAAAGCTGAAATGCCCAAGCTCAAGGGAGTGGCATTTGAAGCCGCTATCATTGAACGATACCGGTGCCGGGAAAGCTCGGTGGAAGAAGCCTTGATCGAGATGTATCTGGCTGGTGTCTCGGTACGCCGTGTGGAAGACATCACGGAAGCGCTTTGGGGAACGAAGGTATCAGCCGGTACGGTGAGCTATCTGAATCAGAAGGTCTACGGACACATCGAGACGTGGCGGAACTGGCCATTACAGGGCCAATACCCTTATGTGTACGTCGACGGAATTTATCTCAAACGCAACTGGGGCGGCACGTACGAGAACGTTGCTATTCTGATTGCTATGGCAGTCAATGAGGAGGGATTCCGGGAAGTGATTGGCGCTTCTGAGGGAAACGAAAGAGAGGCATTCCGCTTGGCAGGAGTTCCTGAAAAGCCTCAGGCAGAGGGGGCTTGCAGGCACGCAGCTATTCATCGGAGACAAATGCCTGGGGGCTGTTGGAAGCTGTTAATGAAACCTTTCCCGATGCCCGGTTCCAGCGCTGCACGGTCACTTCTACAGGAACGTGTTTTCCGTTACGCCCAGGTCAAAGATGAAAGAAGCGGCCGCAATGCTCAAGGCTATTCATGCCCAGGAGAATAAGGAAGCAGCCAGAGAGAAGGCAGCGGCAGTGGCTGCGAAGCTTCGGGAGATGGTGGAAGCTGAAGGAGGCTGCTAAAAAGATTGAAGACAGCATCCTTGAAACCCTGACCTATATGGATTTCCCCTACGCCCACTGGTCGAAACTGCGCAGCAACAATGTCATCGAACGCCTCAACCGGGAAATCCGGCGAAGAACTCGTGTTGTGGGCACCTTTCCGGACGGTAAATCCGCACTAATGCTGGTCTGTGCCCGGCCTTGCACGTTGCCGGCAAGGCCTGGGGCACCAGGCGATATATGAGCATGACTCACCTGGACGAAATGTTGAAAGAAGAGGCCGGTTCAGCTATCAGCTAGCTGCCGCCCACCAAGCGGCAATTAAATTTGCGAAATTTTCTTGACGGTACCCACGGTCTCGGCGAGGTTGAGATAGTTATTGAGCTGGTGGACCACGTCCACGCCGCCTGCGCGCCGGACCGCGGCGACGGAGGTCGCGACCTTATATCTGAAGTAGACGGAGCTGGAGAAGAACACGCGGTCCAGAAAGGCTTTTATCGCGCCGTTTATCCCCGCGTAATACGTCGGGGAACTCAGGATGAAGCCGTCTGCCTCCCGCATCTTTTTGCAGGTCTCGTTGACGATATCGTCCTTGAACACGCAATAGTTCCCTCCGAGGTCCAGCAGTAGCCGCAGGCGATGCAGCCGTGGTATCAGCTTGTCCCCGACCTGCACCATCTCGACCTCAATGCCCTCGCTGTGCAGTTCTTCGGCCATATTCCAGCGCGTACGCGGTGTTTCCGTTGGCCCGTGGACTTCCGTTGATGGCTACGACCTTCATCTTTATTCCCTTCCTTCCAAATCAGATTTATATGGAAAGTACAGACCTTTGAGCCTGCTGCAAGTCAAGACTCGGGCCTGAAATTTCGGAGACGCCCTTGACTTGGAGCTGACTCTATGCATAGAGTGCACAGTGGGAGGTGGAAGCCATGGGATACACCATAGCCCAGGCCGCGAAGCTGACGCGCCTGTCGCCCTACACGCTGCGCTACTACGACCGGGAGGGGCTGCTGCCGTCCAGGCTGCGCGACAAATCGGGCAACCGTGTGTTCACCGACGCCGACATCGAGAACCTTCGCGTCATCTGCTGCCTGAAGAACACCGGCATGCCCCTCAAACAGAGCAAGGAATTCACCGACTGTCAGCACGCGGGGGACGGTATGCTGCGTGACCGGCGGGCGATGCTGCGGCGGCACCGGCAGGCGGTGCTGAATCGGATAGAGGAGCTGCGGCAGAATCTTGAGGCCATCGACAGGAAGCTCGCATACTACGACCAGGCCTGCGCGGCCTACGGCGCCGGCAGACCCGTCCCGCCCTGCGGCTGCGGGGCTCAGGAGCGCGATTAGGCATTGTCCCTGTGCCTTACAAAAATTTATCTTTCGCATTCAGCCGCGCCGTAATACAATACAGATGCGGCTGTCCCGGCGTGCTGTGCGGGGCGGCAATACGGCAACGGAGTGCGGACAGGATGGAAATGATAACGGCAAAAGACCTCTGCAAGTCGTTCAAAGGCCGCAAAGGGACCGTCGAGGCGGTCAAGGGGCTGAACCTGAGCGTGGGTCAGGGGCAAATATTCGGGTTTCTCGGTCCTAACGGGGCGGGCAAGACCACGACCATGCGCATGCTCACCACGCTGATGGCGCCCACGTCAGGGCAGGCCACGGTGGTTGGCTTCGATTTGTTCAGGGAAGCCGGGCGGATACGCGAAAAAATAGGGTACATCAGCCAGAAGGGCGGCACCTTCGAGCTGCTGACGGGATACGAGAACCTCGTGCTGCAGGGCAGACTGTACGGCCTTTCCAGGGACGAGGCCCGGAAACATGCGGACAGGCTGGTGCGCGTGCTGCACATGGAGGAATACTGCCATCGCATGGTCAAGACCTATTCGGGCGGGCAGCGGCGGCACATCGACCTGGGGATGGGCGTGATGCACAGTCCGCAGCTCCTGTTTCTGGACGAGCCTACCACAGGGCTGGACCCAACCTCGCGGGCCGCATTCTGGAACGAGATACTCGGCCTTCGGGACGCGGGCATAACCATCTTCCTGACCACACACTATCTGGACGAGGCCGACACCCTGTGCGACACCATCTGCATTATGGACCACGGCAGCGTGGTGGCCGAGGGTTCGGGCGACGAGCTGAAGCAGCGCGTCACCGGGGACGTGATAGAGATCGGTATGGACGAGGTGCATTCCGGGCGCGCGCGGGAATTGCTGGATAAAAGGCCGGACGTCCACGAGGTCACCGGCACGGGCGGGGAGATGAAGCTGTACGTCGACGCGGGGGAGCGGGCGCTGCCCGAAATACTGGCCCTTTTGACAGGGGCCGGCATACGCATCGACACGGTGGGGATGAAAAAGCCGTCGCTGGACGAGGTCTTTTTAAAGCTGACCGGCCACGCCATTGACAACGGGAAGGGGGAAGCGCAATGAAGGCAGTGAAGGAGACATGGGCGCTCTTTATCAGCTATTCGCTGATACTGGCCCGCAACCCGTACTGGGTGCTGTCCGCTCTGTTCCAGCCGGTGTGCTTCCTGTATCTTTTCGCGCCGCTGTTGGACAGCATCGCCGGGCCGATGGGGATGGGGAACGCCTCCTCCATTAACGTGTTCACGCCGGGCATCCTGGTGATGGTCAGCCTGTTCGGCGCCATGTACGTCGGGTTCAGCATGGTCGAGTACTGGCGGGCGGGCGTGCTGGAGCGCCTGCGCGTGACCACGGCCAGCCGGCTTTCCATCCTGATGGGCATGGTGCTGCGCGACGTGGTCACGCTCCTTATCCAGACGGTCATCGTCATCCTGCTCGCGCTGCCGCTGGGGCTTTCCATCACGCCCGCCGGCGCGCTCATCACCATAGCGTTGATGGCAATGATCGCGTTTTTCATGGCGCCGCTCTCCTATGCGCTGGCGCTGACCGTCAGGTCGGAGGACGCGCTGGGCCCCATCATCAATCTGTTGTCGCAGCCTATCCTGCTGCTTTCGGGCATCCTTCTGCCGCTCACCCTTGCGCCGATGTGGCTGCAGAACGTAAGCAACTTTAATCCCGTCAAATACGTGGTGGACGCTGCCCGCGCCATCTTCAGCGGGAACATCGGCGACCCTGCGGTGTGGCAGGCGTTCGCGATACTGGCGGGGGCCGTCGTGCTTTCCTTCTGGTGGAGCCTCAGACGCATGAAAAAGTCGATGGGATGACGGCCCATCAAAGCTCCGAGGGGGCCGGATGAAAACGTCCGGCCTTGTCAATTATTTATCAGAAGTGGACATAATATTGTTAGCGCCTGCTTCCGCTGGTCTGGTACAGTGGAAAAAACACCCACGAAAGAAGGGACGGCATGGCACACAGGACCATTATCAATGAAATGTCGTACTTCGGCGAAGGAGCGGTGCTCCGCATAGCCGGCGAAATCAGGGACAGGGGGCTGAAAAAGGCCCTTGTCGTGACCGATAAAGATCTCATCCGATTCAAGGTGGCCACGCGGGTGACCGACCAGCTGGAGCAGGCGGGCATCGCCTACGGCGTGTTCGACGACGTCCACCCCAACCCGACCATTGCAAACGTGCTGGACTGCCTCGCAAAATGCAGGGCCGAGGGCGCCGACGTGCTGGTGGCGGTGGGCGGCGGCAGCGCGATAGACACGTCCAAGGCGGTGGGCATCATTGCCGCCAACCCCGAGTTTTCCGACGTCCGGAGCCTGGAGGGTGCGCGGACCAGGAACAAGTCCGTTCCCGTTATCGCGGTGTCCACCACCGCAGGCTCGGGCGCGGAGGTCACCACGGTGTACGTCATCAGCGACGAGGAAAACAAACGCAAGTTCGTCTGCGCGGACCCGAACGCCATACCGACCGTGGCCATAGTGGACCCGGACATGATGTCCTCCATGCCCCGGGGCCTTACGGCCGCTACCGGCATGGACGCGCTCACTCACGCCATTGAGGCGTACCTTACGAGGGACGCATGGGAGTTAACCGATTCACTGGCCATCAAGGCCATCGAGATCATCTCTCGCTCCCTGCGCAGTGCGGTGAACGGAGGCCCCAACGGACGCAAGGACATGGCCCTCGGCCAGTACATGGCGGCCATGGCCTTTTCCAACGCGGGGCTGGGCATCACGCACTCCATGGCCCACGCGCTGGGCGCGCTGTACAACACGCCCCACGGCGTGGCTAACGCCATACTGCTCCCCGGCGTGATGGCCTACAACGCCGACGTGTCGGGCAGTCGGTACGCGCGGATTGCCAAGGCGATGGGCGTCCCCGGGGCTGAGGACATGAGCACCGACGAATACCGCAGGGCGGCAATAGACGCCGTGAAACTGCTGAACGCGGATATCGGTATCCCGCCCCGGCTCAGGGAGGTGGGCGCGCAGGAGGAGGACATCCCCTTCCTCGCCGCGGCCGCGATGGAGGACTTCTGCCTTCCCGGGAACCCGAAGACGCCCACGCTGGAAGATATAGAGAGCCTGTATCGCTCGATGCTGTGACCTGCACGGCCATAAACGGCAGCATGGACCCGCCGCCGGTTATTGTGCATCCGCGCGAAAGTCCTGTGCACAGGGCTTTTTCGCGCTTTTGGCGGGGCGGGGACGGGAGGCTGCAGCCTGCTGGAAAAACGTGCTATAATAAAGTGCAGAATTGCAGCATGCGGAGGTAATGGTTTGGATTTTTCGAGTATATCGCTGGCTGCCAAGGACAGGATCAAGGAATTTACGGACGTTTGGCAGCTGGAATTGTCGGATCTGTCGTTTGCGAACATGTTTATCTGGCGCTTCAGCCACAACATCGAGTTTTGCGTGGAGGACGATGTACTATACATAAAGCTGTGCCACAGGCGGTTCCCCTGTTTTTTCTTCGTCCCGCTCCCGCTTGATAAGGAAGCCCCGCTCGCGGAGCCGCTGGACAGGCTCCAGCGGTTCACCGAAAGCATCGGTGAGCCGCTGCGGGTCAAGTCCGCCACCCGGGAGCAGATGGAAAAAATCGAGCGGGAGTGTCCCGGGAAATATGTGTTCACGTCGGACGAGGGGCGCTTCGATTATATCTACGAAACGCGCTCGCTTATCGAACTCAGAGGGAAAAGCTCCATGGGAAGCGCAACCACATCAACCGGTTCCTGTCCCTGTACGACCACGAATACATAGAGCTCAGGCCCGAGCACGTTGAGGAATGCACTCAGCGTGTACACGCGTTGGCTGGGAAAAAGATGCGGCGGGGTTGGACATCGAGGACGAGTGGCGCTTCGCTGACCGAGGCGCTCAACAATTTTGAGGCGCTGGACTTCGAAAGGCGGCGCGATACGCATAGACGGCGCGATACAGGCCTTCACGCTGGGCGAGCGGCTGAACAGGGACATGGCTCTCATCCATATCGAAAAGGCGAACACGGACTACGACGGCATTTTCCCCGCCATCAACCAGGCGTTCGTGCAGGCCGCTTTCAGCGACACGCTGTATATCAACCGGGAGGAGGACATGGGGCTGGAAGGCCTGAGAAGGGCCAAGCGCTCCTACCGCCCGGTGCGTCTCGTCGAAAAGTTCGACCTCAAGCTAAAAGGAGAGACCCGCGAATGAACGAATTTGCGACCACCGCCGCCGACACGCCGGCATCCGCGAGATTTGGGCCGCCTGTTTCGAGGACACGCCGGCCTTCATCGACTGGTTTTTTGAAACCGCTACAGCCCCGAGCGGACGCTGTCCCTCCGGGAAAACGGCGTAGATACCGGACGTCCAGATGATACCCTATAACGTCCGGCTGCGGGGCGCGGCGCTCGAATCGTGGTTCATCGTGGGCGCAGCGACCATGCCCGAGGCGCGCAGGAAAGGGCACATGGCGCGGCTTCTGGAGGCGGCGTACGGCAGGATGCGCGATACCGGGATATGGATAAGCCATCTGTATCCCTTCCACTACGATTTTTACCGCAAGTTCGGATACGACGTTTGTTCCGAGCGGCTTTTGCAGCGCTTTTCGCCGGCTGACATCGCGGGCAGCGCCCGAATGGCCGAGGCGGCGCCCTGGCCGGCCGAGGTGCGTCTGCTGGGGCCGGAGGACGGGCCGAAGGCGCTGGCGCGCTGCCATCAGGCATGCATGGCCGGGCTGGACGGGTACGTAGACCGCGACGAAAATGCCATGCGCCTGCGGCTGTCCGAACACGCGCTGGACGGCGGGCAGGGGTTTATCGCCGTGCGGGACGGGGAAACGCGTGCCTACACGCTTTATGTCCGGCAGGAGAAAAAAGTGCTCTGCATTGAGACTGTGTACGCGCATCCGCTGGATCTGGCGGCACTCCTGCGCGCGCTTTCGGATGCGCACGCGGACGCGGCAACGATAGAGTTCTCCACACCGCCGTGGACGCCTCCCCGCCTCCTGCTGCGGGACGGGCGCGGGTGCTGCACCCTCGAGCCTTTTGACATGCTTCGCATCGTCGACCTCCCAGCCCTGCTGGAGAGCATATCCTATCCGGCGGGGGTCAGCGGGCGCTTCACCTTCGCATTGTCCGACCCTCAGGCGCCGTGGAACGCTGGAAGCTGGAAGCTGGAAATAGAGGGAGAAAAAGGGCGTGTTTCAAAAACGAAGGACATGGTTGATTTCAGCATGGACGCGGCCGCTGCGGCACAGCTGATAAGCGGGCTGGCTACGGCGGCGCAGCTGGTCGAACGCGCCAGGCTCAGGGTTTCGGACAATGGCGCGCTCATGCGGTTCAACCGGGCATTTCCCGCGATGAAATCCTACATTTTTGAAATATACTGATGTATTTCAAGCGCGGTGACGCTGAATTGCGATAAACGGGACCAACGGCATAAAAAGGGCATAATACGGATATTTTAAGTGAAAACACATTTGCATTTGCTTGCCTGCAAGTGTAAAGTGTGTAAAGCAGATTATCGAGTGGCAAAGGCGTTGCTTGTATGTGTGTCATCGGACTGGTCATTGGTATAATCACGGCGGCTGTGCAGTATCGGTTGATGGGCAGGGTCGTCGCAGGATTGACTGAAAACAGATATACGGGACACAGGGTTGCGGCGCTCTTGCTTCTGCATATTTTACTGTGGGCCGCAGCTCTTGCAGGGTCGGCCCTTATTTCTTTGCCGGCCTTATTTTGGGCCGCCGGCGCCATGGTGGCGACGACATTCTGCCTGGCGCTGAAGAGCTTTTATATGTCGAGAAGGACGGGCGGGTGAGCGGATTTGGATCAACTTGAAAGAGCGATAAACCCAGGAACGGTGAATATCCCGATTTTGAATATCGACGTCGGGCAGTCCATGCTGGTCGCCTGGGGCGCGGTGGTATTCCTGATTCTGGCCGCGGCGGCCCTGCGCATCTGGGTGATACCCAGGTTCAAGGACGTGCCCGGACGTTTTCAGCTCCTCATCGAGCTGATGGTGGACGGCATCCGCAGCTACACGCACAGCAACCTGCATCAGGGCGCCGAGACGCTTGCGCCCTACGTGCTGACGGTCGCGCTGTACATCATCACCATGGGCACAGGCGAGCTCTTCGGGTTCCGCG
>JAXGQA010000013.1:0-7500 GCA_040766645.1 Christensenellales bacterium
ATCCGGAACGGCGTCATAGACAGCATTATACTCAACGAGGCCTGTTCCTCCGGCTGCGGCTCGTTCATCGAGACATTCGCCGGCTCGCTGGGGCTGAGCGTGGAAAGCTTCGCGGAGGAGGCCGTCGTTGCCGAAGCGCCTGCCGACCTTGGGAACCGCTGTACGGTGTTCATGAACTCCAAGGTAAAGCAGGCCCAGAAGGAAGGGGCGTCGCTGGCCGACATATCGGCCGGGCTGTCGGTGGCGGTGATAAAAAACGCGCTCTATAAGGTCGTCAAGATAAAGCGCCCCGAGGATTTCGGGGAGCGTATACTGGCGCAGGGCGGGACCTTCCTGAACGACGCGATCCTGCGCGCCTTCGAGCTGGAAACGGGCCGGGAGGTGGTCCGGCCGGATATCGCGGGGCTGATGGGCGCGTACGGCGCCGCGCTCATCGCCAAAGAGCGGAGCGCGAAGGGACAGCGGACTTCCCTTCTGGCCGCCGGCGAGCTTTCGGGCTTCAACTGCGAAAAGGAATTCAGGCGCTGCGACAAGTGCAGCAACCACTGCGCGCTGACGGTGATGCGCTTTCCGGGCGGCAGGCAGTACGTTTCGGGGAACCGCTGCGAACGGGGCGCCGGGCTGCCCGTTAAAAAGGACAAGATCCCCGACCTTTTTGCCTACAAATACAGGCGCGTTTTCGACTACCGCCCCCTGCCGCCCGAGCGGGCGCACCGGGGAACGGTGGGCATCCCCCGCGCCATGAACATGTATGAAAACTACCCCTTCTGGCATACGTTCCTGACCGAGCTCGGGTTTTCGGTCGTGCTTTCGCCCCCGTCGGACAAGGCGGTGTTTGAAAAGGGCATGGAGTCCATCCCCTCCGAGGCCATCTGCTACCCGGCAAAGCTGGTGCACGGGCACGTCATGAGCCTGGTGGAGCAGGGCGTGCGGTTCATATTCTACCCCTGCGCGGTGTTTGAGCAGCAGGAGCCGGGGGGAAGCGACAGCGCCTTCAACTGCCCGGTCATCACCGGCTATCCCGAGGTCATCAAGATGAACGTCGAGGCCCTGCGCGAACGGGGGGTCGTGTACAGGCAACCCTTCGTCTCCTTCAAGGACAGGCCCAAGCTGGCCGCGTCGCTCCACGAGAGCCTCGCGGATTTCGGCATATCCAAAACGGAGATAAAGGAAGCGGTGGAGCGGGCGTTCGAGGAAGCGCAGCGGTTCAAGAGGGACGTTTGCATAAAAGGCATAGAGGCGCTCGAATATATGGAGCGGACCGGGACGCGGGGCGTGGTGGTGTGCGGACGCCCGTACCACATCGACCCGGAGGTGAACCACGGGCTGCCGGGCATCATCACGGGGGAGGGCCTCGCGGTGCTGACCGAGGACAGTGTCGCGCACCTTGCCGGCATCCGGCGCCCCCTGCGCGTCAAGGATCAGTGGGCCTACCATTCGCGGCTGTACGCGGCGGCGGCCTTCGTCGCCGACCGGCAGGACCTCGAGCTGGTGCAGATAACGTCGTTCGGCTGCGGGCTGGATGCCATCACCGGGGATCAGGTCGAGGAGATACTGCGGGAAAAGAACAAGATATATACGCTCATCAAGATAGACGAGGGAAGCAACCTCGGGGCCGCGCGCATCCGCATCCGCTCCCTGAAAGTCGCCGTGGCGGAACGCCGCGTGAAGGAAGCCCCCGCGGCCCCGCCGCCGGTTGCCACGCGGCCTCTGTTCACGCGCGCGATGAAGAAGAACCACACCATCATCGCGCCGCAGATGTCCCCCATCCACTCCCGGTTTCTGGAGGCCGCGTTCCGCTGGGCCGGCTACAACCTCGTCATACTGCCCGGCGTGAATAAGGACGCCGTGGAGGAGGGGCTGAGGCACGTCCACAACGACGCCTGCTACCCCTGCATCGTGACCACCGGCCAGCTGATCCAGGCGCTCAAGAGCGGGGCGTTTGACCTCAATAACGTTTCGGTCCTGATGACACAGACCGGCGGGCCGTGCAGGGCCACCAACTACGTTTCGCTGATACGCAAGGCACTGGCCGACGCGCGGATGCCGCAGATCCCCGTTATCGGGCTGAGTGTGCAGGGGCTGGAGAAGCACCCGGGGTTTTCGGTGGGCATCCGGCTGGTGATGCGCCTCCTGCTGGCCGTGAACTATGGGGATGTGCTGATGAAGATGCTCTACCGCACCCGCCCGTACGAAGCCCGGCCCGGCTCGGTGGACGCGCTGTACGAGCAATGGGCGCGGCGGGCGGAGGAGAACGTCATGGACGGGAGCCTCGTGCGATACAGCCGGAACATGAAGGCGATGATACGCGCGTTCGACGCTTTACAGCTCCGGGACATCAAAAAGCCGCGGGTCGGGCTGGTGGGGGAGATACTCGTCAAGTTCCATCCGGACGCGAACAACCGCATTGTGGAGCTGGTCGAGGCCGAGGGCGGCGAGGCCGTCATGCCCGCGCTTGCCAACTTCCTGCAGTACTGCGCCTACAACATACGGTTCAAGACGCGCTACCTGCAGGGCCATAAGATAGACTGGTGGATCGGCAGGCTGTCCATCTATCTGATGGACCGCTACCGCTTGGGCATGATGCGGGAACTGAAAAAGAGCAAGCGCTTCGAGGCGCCCTTCCCTATAAAAAAGCTGGCCGCGATGACCGAAAAAATTGTGTCCCTGGGCCTGCAGGCCGGGGAGGGATGGCTTCTGGTCGCGGAGGTCATAGAGCTGATCCAGCACGGGGTCAACAATATCATCTGCATGCAGCCGTTTGCCTGCCTGCCCAACCACATCACCGGGCGCGGCGCCATACAGGCGCTCCGGCGGGCGTTCCCCGGCCTGAACATCGTGGCGGTGGACTACGACCCCGGCGCGAGCGAGACCAACCAGCTCAACCGCATCAAGCTGATGCTCTCCAACGCGTTTGACGACCTCGAGCGGCAGGCGCTGAAAACCCACGGCTGATACGCGCGATTGTGGCAACGCCCATGTTGTGATATGATAAGCGTTGAAAATTATGGGTGGAGGTATGCCATGGATGCCATAAAGAAAAAGCGCCTCGCATGGTATTTCAAAAAAAATGCCGTGATCATCATAACCATCCTTATCCTGCTGACGCTGGCCTTTTTTCTGGCCATGACCAGTGCGAACGTGTACATTGTCGCGATGGAAGGGATGGAGGCGCGGGCGGCCGTGGTCCTCAACGACACCGACACCGGTGAGCTGGGCTATTATTTCACCGACAACTTTATCCAAAACGATTCGCTTTTGCACAGCGGAAAATACAGAGACTATCTCATCGGCCGCTACACCTACGCGTTGACCCCGGAGCTTCCCATCTGCTGGCCGTGGCAGACCGGCATCACCATACAGGCCAGCGAGTGGGTGGGCAACGTGGACGGCGAACTGAGCCAGGACAGGGTCACCGAGTCGGACGCGAAGACGCGGGTTCCGCCGGCCTGGGACAACGGCGTCTATGCCATCAGCATGGTCCTGCAGGACGGGAAATGGAAAATAGACAGCGTCCAGCTGCGCGCCGTCATCAAGGAGCCGGCGTCCGTACCCACGTCGCCGGCCACGCCCGCGCCCACCGGTCAGGGCTGAGCATGGAAGCCATGAAGGATGAAATCACCGCCCTCATACCCGCGGGGAGCGCTGTGCTTGCCCCCATGGCGGGCGTCACCGACCTGCCCTTCCGCGTGCTTTGCATGGAGTTCGGGTGCGCGTTGACCTACACCGAGATGGTCAGCGCCAAGGGCATGCACTATAAAAACGCCGGCACGCTCCGGCTGGTGGAATCCGATTCCTCCGAACGCCCCTGCGGGGTGCAGCTGTTCGGCGCCGAGCCGGACATCATGGCCGAAACTGCCGCGGCCATCGAGCAGGACTATAAGGGCGCCGTCGGGCTTATCGATATCAACATGGGCTGCCCCGTACCCAAGGTGACGCGCAACGGCGAGGGCAGCGCGCTGATGCGGGATGTAACGCGGGCATCGGCCGTCATTGAAGCGGTGGCGCGGGCGGTGCGGCTGCCGGTCACGGTGAAGTTCCGCAAGGGCTGGGACGAAGCCAGCGTGAACGCGGTGGAATTCGCGCGGATGGCCCAGGAGAGCGGCGCGGCGGCGGTCTGCGTCCACGGCAGGACGCGGGCGCAGTTCTACCACGGCGCGGCCGACTGGGACATCATCCGCCGGGTGCGGGACGCGGTGGACATACCCGTCATAGGCAACGGCGACGTCTTTACGGCCCAAGATGCGCGGGACATGCTCAAAAGCACCGGCTGCCATGCGGTCATGGTGGCGCGCGGCGCGCGGGGGAACCCGTGGATATTCCAGGAGATAGCGTCCGGAGAGCCGGCGGCACCTACGGCGATTGAGCGTGTGGATATGGCCATGCGCCACGCGCGCATGGCCGTCGGGTACAAGGGCGAGCGCGTGGCCGTGCGCGAAATGCGCAAGCACGTCCCGTGGTACATTAAGGGCTGTCGCGGCGCGGCGCGGGTGCGCGCGCAGGTGAATTCGGCGGGGACGTTGGCCGAACTGGAAGCCATTCTGGAGGCTTACCGAATTTTTCTTGAACAAGAAGAATAGTGTATCTTGACAGCGGGACTGTCAGGAGCTATAATAAAGCTTACAATTTTGGAAAAGGTGAAACGCAAGCGCTCAAGCACTGGTGCGGGGAAAAGAGCAAGTGCTTGTTTTTTGTTGTGACAGGAGTGGCCTTATCAGGATGGATGAAAAGGTGGGAGGAACAGTATGGAAAGCAAAGAAATCGTGCTAACGAGGGAGGAAGCCGCGGAGATCGAAAGCAAGCTGGAGTATCTTAAGTCGGTCCGCCGCGCGGAGATTTCCGAGCAGATCAAGCAGGCCCGGGCGTTCGGGGATATCAGCGAGAACGCCGAGTACGACGAGGCCAAAAACGAGCAGGCCAAGATAGAAGGCGAGATTGCCGACGCGGAGAACCTGCTCAGGCTGGCGCGCATCATCGACAACGACACCATCGACACGGCTGTCGTAAGCGTGGGTACGCTGGTCAAGGTGCTTGACGTTGGCTACAACGAGGAAATAACCTACCTTATTACCGGCATGATGCTGGGGAGCGAAAACGACGTCAAGACCAACGCGCGCAAAATAACCAGCGAGTCGCCCGTGGCTAAGGCGCTGATGGGCAAAAAGGTTGGGAAGACCGTGACGGTCCAGACCCCCGGCGGCACGCTCAAGCTTAAGATATTGGAGATATCGAGGGTCTGAGGACCCTTCAACGAAAGAGAAGGAGAGCCGTATGTCCGAAAATCAGGAACCGAACGAGCAGATGCAGGCCGAGGAACTGACCGAGGTCGTCCGCGTGCGCCGCGAAAAGCTGCAGCAGCTTCAGGAACGGGGCGAGGACCCGTACGCGATAACGCGGTTTGACCGCACCCATCTTTCGACCGGCGTCCTCGAGGGCTTTGACGAGCTGGAGGAAAAACGCGTCACCGTGGCCGGCCGCATGGTGTCCAAGCGCGTGATGGGGAAGGCGAGCTTTGCGCATATTTTTGACGGCGAAGGCAGGCTGCAGGTGTATGTGCGCCGCGACGACGTGGGCGAGGAGGCGTACAAGGCGTTCAAAGCCTGGGACATCGGCGACATTATCGGCGTTAAGGGGTTTGTATTCAGGACCAAGGCGGGCGAGGTGACCGTGCACGCGGAGGAGATAGTCCTGTTAAGCAAGTCGCTCCTGCCCCTGCCCGAGAAGTTCCACGGGCTGCGGGACCCCGACCTTCGGTACCGCCAGCGGCACATCGACCTCATCGTGAACCCCGAGGTGCGTGCCACGTTCATCGCGCGTTCGAAGATAATCCGGACCATACGCGATTATCTGGACAGCCGCGGCTTTCTGGAAGTCGATACGCCGGTGCTGCAGACCACGACCGGCGGCGCCAACGCGCGGCCGTTCGTTACGCACCACAACACGCTGGATCTGGACATGTACCTGCGCATAGCCACCGAGCTGTATCTGAAGCGCCTTATCATCGGCGGGTTCGAGCGCGTGTACGAGATGGGCCGCATATTCCGGAACGAGGGGATGAGCGTCAAGCACAACCCCGAGTTCACCACCATAGAGATATATCAGGCCTACGTGGATTACCACGACATGATGGACCTCGCTGAGGGCATCATCTGCGCCTGTGTGCAGACCGTCACCGACGCCGAAACGCTGACCTACCAGGGTCAGGAGATACATTTTACGACGCCGTGGCGGCGGGTGACCATGCGCGACGCGGTAAAGGCGGTCACCGGTGTAGACTTCGGCGCCCTGACCGATGAGGAAGCACGGGAGCAGGCGAAAAAGCTCCATCTCGAGGTCAAGCCGGGCGCGACCCGCGGGCGGCTTTTAAACGACGCGTTCGAGGAGTTCGTCGAGGAAACGCTGGTGCAGCCCACCTTCGTCCTCGATTACCCTGTCGAGGTGTCGCCGCTGGCCAAGCGCAAGCCGGGGGAGGAATGGCTGACCGAGCGGTTCGAGCTTTTTATCACCGCCCGCGAGATGGCCAACGCCTTCTCCGAATTAAACGACCCCATCGACCAGCGGGAGCGGTTCATGGCGCAGGCGGCTCAGCGGGAAGCGGGGGACGCCGAGGCGCAGATGATGGACGAGGATTTTGTGCAGGCGCTGGAGATGGGCATGCCGCCCACCGGAGGCATGGGCATCGGGATAGACCGGCTCATCATGCTGCTGACTGATTCGCCGTCCATCCGCGACGTGCTGCTGTTCCCGACCATGAAGCCCCGCTGAGCGCGAAATATAGCGTTTGGTGACGAACAGATAAGGACGGCGGGACGAAGCGGGGATACTGGCAGAAAATACCTGAAAATAAGGTGTTGTAACCCACAAACGATTGTGTTACAATAACACTCGCGCCTTGAGAGGCGCACTTCCGCGAAAGCGGGCAAGGAGCAGCTTGAAAACTATACAGTACACCTGAAACGAAGTAAGGACAGACGAGAAGAAGAAGCCAGAGATTCATTTGAGTTAAGAGAAATGAAGCTGTGTGTTTCGGGCGAGAGCCGGGGACATGCAGGGGATTAAACGGATTGAACAGAAGAGTTTGATCCTGGCTCAGGACGAACGCTGGCGGCGTGCTTAACACATGCAAGTCGAACGGAGAAGCCAATTCCCGAAGTTTTCGGATGGAGGGAGCGGCATCTTAGTGGCGGACGGGTGAGTAACGCGTGAGCAACCTGTCCTGCAGAGGGGGACAACAACGGGAAACCGTTGCTAATACCGCATGAGACCACGGCCTCGCATGGGGCCGGGGTAAAAGGAGGAATCCGCTGCAGGAGGGGCTCGCGTCCCATTAGATAGTTGGTGAGGTAACGGCCCACCAAGTCGACGATGGGTAGCCGGACTGAGAGGTTGAACGGCCACACTGGGACTGAGACACGGCCCAGACTCCTACGGGAGGCAGCAGTGGGGAATATTGGGCAATGGGCGCAAGCCTGACCCAGCAACGCCGCGTGAAGGAAGAAG
>JAXGQA010000013.1:10000-47295 GCA_040766645.1 Christensenellales bacterium
CCGGGTGACCTATCCAGGGACAGGATGAAGCGGTGGTAAGACACCGTGGAGGTCCGAACCACACTGTTGTTGAAAAAACAGGGGATGAGCTGTGGATAGCGGAGAAATTCCAATCGAACCCGGAGATAGCTGGTTCTCCTCGAAATAGCTTTAGGGCTAGCCTCGGTGAAGAGATATATGGAGGTAGAGCACTGAATGGGCTAGGGGGCCTCACAGCTTACCGAACCTTATCAAACTGCGAATGCCATGATATCGTTAACCGGGAGTCAGACTGCGGGAGATAAGTTGCGTAGTCGAGAGGGAAAAAGCCCAGACCAACGGCTAAGGTCCCGAAGTACAGGTTAAGTGGAAAAGGATGTGTAATTGCACGGACAACCAGGATGTTGGCTTAGAAGCAGCCATACATTTAAAGAGTGCGTAATAGCTCACTGGTCGAGTGGTTATGCGCCGAAAATGTCCGGGCTAAACCTGTCACCGAAGCCATGGGATACCGAAAGGTATCGGTAGAGGAGCGTCGTGCGCTGGCAGAAGCCATACCGAAAGGAGTGGTGGACGGCGCAGGAGAGAGAATGCCGGCATGAGTAGCGAGAGCAAAGTGAGAATCTTTGCCGTCGAAAGCCCTGAGTTTCCTGAGGAAGGTTCATCCCGCTCAGGGTAAGTCGGGACCTAAGCCGAGGACGAAAGTCGTAGGCGATGGACAACAGGTTGATATTCATGCCGTCAGGAAGCGTTTCTGAAGCAGTGACACAGAAGGATAGGCAGAGCGGGGCGGATTGCCCCGTCCAAGCACTGAGGCTGGTGCGTAGTGAAGTACACGCGCACCGAAAGGCTGGAACATGATAAGGGACAGAAAAACAAGTATGGAAGCTGCCGAATTCGCTGGCGAGAAAAGCTGCTGGGGAGCCTTTCCGGGCGCCCGTACCGCAAACCGACACAGGTAGGCGGAGAGAATCCTAAGACGAGCGGGATAACCCTTGTTAAGGAACTCGGCAAAATGACCCCGTAACTTAGGGAGAAGGGGTGCCTCGAGGAAGGAGCCGCAGAGAATAGGCCCAAGCGACTGTTTAGCAAACACAGGTCTGTGCCAAGTCGAGAGACGAAGTATACGGGCTGACGCCTGCCCAGTGCTGGAAGGTTAAGGGGAAGTGTTGGCGCAAGCGAAGCATGGAACTTAAGCCCCAGTGAACGGCGGCCGTAACTATAACGGTCCTAAGGTAGCGAAATTCCTTGTCGGGTAAGTTCCGACCCGCACGAATGGCGTAACGACTTGGGCGCTGTCTCAACAAGGGACCCGGCGAAATTGTAGTATGCGTGAAGATGCGCATTGCCGCGACAGGACGGAAAGACCCCGTAGAGCTTTACTGTAGCCTGGTATTGGATTTTGGTAACAGATGTACAGGATAGGTGGGAGGCTAGGAAGCGGAGACGCCAGTCTTCGTGGAGCCGACCTTGGGATACCACTCTTCTGTTGCTGGAGTTCTAACAAGCATGGTAATCACGTGTTTGGACAGTGTCAGGTGGGCAGTTTGACTGGGGCGGTCGCCTCCTAAAAAGTAACGGAGGCGCCCAAAGGTTCCCTCAAGAGGAATGGTCGGAAATCATTCGGAGAGTTTTGCGAAAGGCAGAAGGGAGCCTGACTGCGAGAGAGACATCTCGAGCAGGGACGAAAGTCGGGCTTAGTGATCCGGCGGTATTAGTGGAATTGCCGTCGCTCAACGGATAAAAGCTACCTCGGGGATAACAGGCTTATCTCCCCCAAGAGTCCACATCGACGGGGAGGTTTGGCACCTCGATGTCGGCTCGTCGCATCCTGGGGCTGAAGCAGGTCCCAAGGGTTTGGCTGTTCGCCAATTAAAGCGGCACGCGAGCTGGGTTCAGAACGTCGTGAGACAGTTCGGTCCCTATCCATCGTGGGCGCAGGAGATTTGAGAGGAGCTGTCCCTAGTACGAGAGGACCGGGATGGACACCTCTGGTGAACCGGTTGTCGCGCCAGCGGCATCGCCGGGTAGCGAAGTGCGGGAAGGATAAACGCTGAAAGCATCTAAGCGTGAAGCCCCCCTCAAGATAAGATCTCCCATCCCATTAAGGGAGTAAGACCCCTTGAAGACTACAAGGTTGATAGGCCGGAGGTGGAAGTGCAGCAATGCATGCAGCTGACCGGTACTAATAGGTCGAGGGCTTGATCAAAGAGTGTGAACGCGCCGCAAAGGCGCGGGACCCAGGGCTTCAAAAACGATACTTCTTGCAAACGTTGTGCGGTTTTGAGGGCGCTTGTGTCGCCCAACTGAATAAGGATTACGATTTCCGGTGGCTATGGCGAAGGGGATCCACCTGTTCCCATTCCGAACACAGAAGTTAAGCCCTTCAGCGCCGATGGTACCTGGCGGGTCACCGCCCGGGAGAGCAGGTCGCCGCCGGATTCCAATATTCCTCAGTAGCTCAGCGGTAGAGCATCCGGCTGTTAACCGGAGGGCCGTAGGTTCAAATCCTACCTGAGGAGCCACGTCGGAGCAAAGTCCGCTTTGCTCCGGCTTTCTTTTTTCAAAAGAAAGCCATCCGCCCGCTGCCTTGCTCCTCCTTTTCCCAACAAAGCCTGATTGGGCTTTGTCGGGTCCCCGATAGCTTGGAGCGGATTCCGCTCCGCCCGCCGCAAGCCGTACGCATTCGCTTCCGGGCAAAGCCGCAAGCTCGCTTGCTTCGCTGCGCCTCCGCTTCCACGCAAAACCGCGGTTTTGCATGGGGAGGTTGCCGTCCGTGGGAAAGGCTCCGGAGTCGAGTGTACGGCGTAGCAAAAGCGTCGTTGTATTCTTATCTGTTTTTTGCGGCTGGTGATTTTGCGTTCTGCTTTAATCTGCTGTATCTTATTATCAAGCAATTAAAGAGAGGATCAACACCATGCAAACACATATCATCGGGCACCGCGGGGCGGCCGCGTACTATCCGGAGAACACCATGGCTTCGTTCGAGGCGGCCATCGCGATGGGCGTGGACATGATCGAGCTGGACGTGCACATGAGCGCGGACGGCGAGATAATTGTCATTCACGACGAAACGCTGGAGCGGACCACCAATGGCACGGGCTTCGTGCACCAGCATACGCTGAAGCAATTGCAGGCGCTGGACGCCGGACAGGGCGAGCGGATACCCGCGCTTGCGGACGTGCTGCTGCGCGTAAAGGAAGCCGGCATCGGGGTGAATGTCGAGATAAAGGCGGGGAGCGTGCCCTATCCGATGCTGCAGGAAAAGCTTGCCACCCTGACGCACGGCTGCGGGATGCAGGACAGCGTGCTGTTCTCGTCCTTCAACCATTACGCCCTGCTGGCGCTCAAAAGCGCGTGGCCGGATGCGCCGATCGCACCGCTGTACGTCGGCGCTATGCTCGACCCGTGGGAATACGCCCAAAAGCTGGGCGCCGTTGCCGTGCATCCCATGTATGCCGTCGCGCTTTTACCCGGTTGGGTCGACGGTTGCCACGCGCATGACATCGCCGTCAACGTCTGGACGGTGGACGAGGAAAGCATGATGGAGCGGCTGATGCTGGTGGGCGTCGACGGGCTGGTCACCAACCGGCCCGATGTCGCGCTTGAGGTCCGCGCAAAGTTGTAAGGCCGAGCGTGCGTCCGGCAAGGATGCTTCAGACTTTATAACCATACCTCTTTCAGAAGCTTCTCGCGCGCATTCAGTGCAACGAAAAAGCGCATCCGTCAGGATGCGCTTTGAAGAAAGTTCACGGGGTCTATTTTGAGAGTCTGCGGTTTCCGCTCAGGAAGAAGAATGCTATAGTGCCCGCGCCCGAGTGCGAGCCTATCACCGAACCGATGCAGGAGACGATTATCTCCTCACAGGCATATTCCTTCTCGACCAGACTTTTCAGGTACAGCGCGTCCTCCAGACAGTCCCCGTGGCTGATGCCGACCAGGCCGTGGTCCCATTCCGCCGCGTTGTCCACCAGCTTCTCGAAGAGCTTCTTGATGGACTTCTTGCGGCTGCGCGCCTTTTCCACCGGGATAAGCTTGCCCTCCTCGTTGACGTGCAGCACGGGCTTGATGCTCAGAAGCGTGCCGATCATCGCGCTGGAGCCGGACACCCGTCCGCCGCGCTTGAGGTGGTTGAGGTCGTCCACAGTGAACCAGTGGTGGAGGTTTTGCTTGTTGCTCTCCACCCAGTTGGCCACCTGGTCGAGGCTCTCGCCCGAGTCGCGTCGCTTGACGGCGTAGGCGACCAGCAGCCCTTCACCCATCGACGCGGCCAGCGAGTCGACCACCCGCACCCTGCGCCCGGGAAAGCGCTCCTGAAGCGTTCCGGCGGCGTGCATCGCGCTGTCGCACGAGCCGGAAAGTCCGCTTGAAAATGCTATGTAAAGAATATCCTTGCCCGTTTCGAGCAGTGGCGTCATGAATTCGATATACTGTTCGCTGGTTATCTGAGACGTGGTGGACTGCTTCCCCGCGCGCAGCTGGGCGTAGAACGAACGGTAATTGTCGGCCGCTGCCGTTTCATCGATCCCGGGGACTCCGTCCAGGTTATAACTGAGGGAAATGACCTTAACTTCGTGCGCCGCATAATATTCCCAGGGCAGATCGGCGGTGGAATCGGTCATCAGAATATAATCAGCCATTGTTAAAAATCCCTTCATGAAGATTTAGCATAATTTTATCCTTAACAGGTAGAAAAATCAAGTCGAGCCTTATCTTGGCCCAAACATTACCGCGCGCATGCCTGCAATCCAAAATGCAATTTTTTGTTGCATAGTATGCAAAAATATATTACAATAACCGGAGCGCACATGAATATTCGCGCGCATATGAATGATGGAAGAGTATATCTTTCAAAATACAGAAGGAATTTAGGGGGCATGGAACCAATGGAGGTATCCAGAAGATGTGGCAGCATACTGGGGTCGCTGACGCTTGAAATAACGGCCAGAGTCAAGGCGATGAAGGAGCAGGGGCTGGACGTCGTGGGCTTTGGGGCGGGGGAGCCGGACTTCGATATGCCCCCGTGGATCATTCAGGCCGCGAAGGAAGCGCTGGACAAGGGGCTAACGCGCTATACGCCCGCGTCGGGCACCGCCGAACTGAAGCAGGCCATTGCGGACAAATACGTAAGAAAGTACAATATTTCGTACCAGCCGGGTCAGATCGTCGTGTCCAACGGCGCGAAGCATTCGCTGTTCAACGTGTTTCAGGCTATCCTGGAGCCGGGGGACGAGGTCATCATCCCTGTGCCCTACTGGCTCACCTATCCGGAGCTGGTCAAGATGGCGGACGGCGTCCCCGTTTTCGTGGAAACGTCGGAGGACAACGACTTCAGGCTGACGCCCGAGCTTTTGCTGGCGGCGGTCACGCCGCGTACCAAGGCGGTCATCATCAACAACCCGTCCAACCCGACGGGCAGCGTATACGCGCGGAGCGAACTCAGGGCCGTGCTGGATGCGGCGCTGGACAAGGGACTGATAATCGTTTCGGACGATATCTACGAGGACCTCGTCTACGACGGACACGAGATGGTCTGCATTCCCACGCTGGGGGAGCGCTATAAGGAGAACACAATCGTCGTGAGCGGCGTCTCCAAGTCGTACGCCATGACCGGCTGGCGCATCGGATACACGCTGTCACCGCTGAACATCTCCAAGGCGATGGGGAACTACCAGAGCCATTCGACGTCCAACCCGAACTCCATCGCGCAGTACGCCTCCATCGCCGCATTGGGCGGTCCGGAGGAGGCGCTGACAGAGATGCGCGAAACGTTTGACGCGCGCAGGCGCTTCATGCATGGGCGCATAAACGCAATAGAGGGCCTGAACTGCCGCATGCCGGCCGGCGCCTTCTATATGATGATGAATATCACCGGAACCATCGGCAAGAAGTGGCAGGGGCAGCAGATAACCGGGTCGATGACGTTCACGTCCTGTCTTCTGGAGGCCGAGAAGGTAGCGGTGGTCCCCGGCATCAGCTTCGGCGCCGACCGGTTTGTGCGCATGTCCTACGCGACATCGATGGAGAACATTGAAAAGGGGCTGGACAGGATAGAAGCGTTCTGCAAGAGCCTTGTCTGAAGCTTCAAAGCGTGAAAGTCATGCCGGGGCACCGGGTTACAAGGAGGTACGGATGATAACATACAACAAAAAAACCAATCTGCTTGAGGAAAACGTTTACGAATACGAGCTGCACGATGTCCCGGAGCCCGAGCTTTTCCGCGAGTTCTTCGATTACGGTTCGGTCCCCAAAACAACGTTCAACAAGCGCGTTGTGCCCATGGACTGCCCGGAGGAGATATGGATAACGGATACGACCTTCCGCGACGGGCAGCAGTCCTGCTCGCCCTTCACTGTGGAGCAGATCGCGCAGCTGTATAAGATGATGCACCGTCTGGGCGGCCCCAAAGGCCTCATCCGCCAGAGCGAGTTCTTCATCTATTCGGAAAAGGACAGGCAGGCCGTACGCAGATGCCAGGAGTTCGGCTACGAGTTCCCCGAGATCACCAGCTGGATACGCGCGCACGAAAAGGACTTTCAGCTGGTAAAAGAGATGGGGCTGAAGGAAACGGGAATCCTGGTCAGCTGCTCGGATTACCATATCTTCAAGAAGATGAACCTCACGCGCAGGCAGGCGATGGACAAGTATCTGGGCATCGTCAAGAGCGCGCTTGACTCCGGGATACGCCCGCGCTGCCACTTCGAGGACATCACCCGCGCCGATTTCTACGGCTTCGTCGTCCCCTTCGCCCGCGCGCTGATGGAGCTTTCCCGCGAGAGCTGCATCCCCATCAAGATCCGTGCCTGCGATACCCTCGGGTACGGCGTCACCTATCCGGGCGTGTCTCTCCCGCGCAGCGTGCAGGGCATCATATACGGTCTGAAATACTACGCCGAGGTCCCCAGCGCCCAGTTGGAGTGGCACGGGCACAACGACTTTTACAAGGTGGTCACCAACGCCGCCACCGCCTGGCTGTACGGCAGCGCGGCCGTCAACTGCGCGCTTTTGGGCATCGGCGAGCGTACCGGAAACTGCCCGCTGGAGGCCATGGCCATAGAGTACGCGTCCCTGCGCGGCACCGACGACGGGATGGACTTCACCGTCATCACCGAGATCGCCGAGTACTTTGAATACGAATTGGGGTACGAGATACCGCCGCGCACGCCGTTTGTGGGGCGCAACTTCAACACGACGCGCGCGGGCATCCACGCCGACGGCCTGTTGAAGGACGAGGAGATATACAACATCTTCGACACGGCCAAGATACTCAACCGACCGGTGGCGGTGGCGGTGGACTCTCATTCGGGACTGGCGGGCATCGCGCACTGGATGAACGGGTATTTCAAGCTCAAAGGCCCGCACGCCGTCGATAAAAAGTCGAGGATGGTGCAGGAGGTGAAGCGTTTGGTGGACGCGGAGTACGAAAACGGCCGCAACACGGCTATGGGCGACCTGGAGCTGGAGGAGATGGTGCGCAACACCGACGTTGAGGCCTATATCATGCTGTGCCACCACAAAAACAAGAACGGAGCGGA
Organism: Christensenellales bacterium; assembly: GCA_040766645.1. Classification (GTDB taxonomy): domain Bacteria; phylum Bacillota; class Clostridia; order Christensenellales; family UBA1431; genus UBA1431. The sequence continues at coordinate 17,515 of JAXGQA010000013.1, forward strand.
CGAAGAAAAATAGGGATTTGCTGCTGTTGGCTTTCCATATCATCTTTTCAATCGTCTCCTGCAGCCATTCATATTCCGGGCAAGTACTTATGCTTGTTTCCATATCCGTCTCTGGCAACAAAACCTTTTTCAAGCACCCGAGCGGCCCCAAAAGCCGGCGGGCGCTTCCATTTTTCAAAAAATTCAGGCAAAGGTGGAATGCTCCGGTCAAATCGTTTATAATAAGCATATCTTCCAAGGGCACGTCAAAAAGATGCAAATCAGGGGAGGAACTGACCATGCTTAAGATTCTTGTAGGGAAAAAAGGCGTTGGGAAGACCAAGCGCATCATCCAGATGGCCAACGAGGCGGCGGGCGGCGCCAAGGGCAACGTCGTGTTCATCGACGACGACAACCGGTACATGTACGAGATAAAGCGCCCCATCCGGTTCATCGATGCCTCGGAGTACAAACTGGACAGTGCCCCCATGTTCCTTGGATTCATTGCCGGCCTCATGGCCAACGACTACGATCTGGACACGCTGTATATCGACGGCTTTTTAAAGATCATTGGCACCGAGCAGCTGGATGAACTGGAAACGTTTTTCAAGAGGCTGGAGAAGCTGACCAAAGATTTGAATGTCATCATCAGTATCAAGGGAGACCCGGGCGATATGCCGAGACCGCAAAAATATCTCATGGATTGAGGAGGATATGCGTTACATCAGCACGCGCGATTCCGGCGCCGGCTTCAGCGCCAGCCAAGCCATCATACAGGGCATCGCGCCCGATGGTGGCTTGTTTGTGCCGCAGGAATTCCCTAGGATGGACATGGACGAGGTCCTGGAGGAGGCGGACGAAGGGTACATGCCCCTGGCCGGGCATATCGTCCGGCCGTTTCTTGACGAGTATTCGGACAGCGAGGTTCTGGATATCGTACGCGGGGCGTACGGGGAAGGCTTTACCCATCCCGATTGCGCGCCGGTCGTGCGCCTGGACCAGGAGCGGTACGTGCTTGAGCTTTGGCACGGCCCTACGCTGGCCTTCAAGGACATGGCGCTGCAGATGCTCCCGCACCTTATGAGCGCGTCCCGCAAAAAGGTGGGGGAAAAAGACAGGATACTCATTCTGGTCGCCACCTCCGGGGACACAGGCAAGGCGGCGCTGGAGGGTTTTTCCGGCGTGGACGGCATAAGCATCGGGGTGTTTTATCCGCACGGGGGCGTGTCCCGCGCGCAGGAGCTGCAAATGGCGACCCATCGGGGCGAGAACGTGTTCGTCTCTTCCATCCGCGGAAACTTCGACGATACGCAGACGGCGGTCAAGCGCGTGTTCGGGGACGCCGCGTACGCAAAGGAGATGCGGGCGCGCGGTGTGAAGCTTTCTTCGGCCAATTCCATCAACTGGGGACGCCTGCTGCCCCAGATCGCGTACTATTTCTGGGCGTACGCGCGGGTGGTCAGGGACGGCGGCGCAAAAGCCGGGGAACGCATCAACTTTGTGGTGCCCACCGGGAACTTCGGGAACATACTGGCCGGGTACTACGCGCACCGCATGGGCCTGCCCGTGAACCGGCTGGTCTGCGCGTCCAACGCCAACAACGTGCTGACCGAGTTTTTCTGCAGCGGGAATTATAACGCCAAGCGCCCGTTTTTCAGGACCATATCCCCCTCCATGGACATATTGGTATCCAGCAACCTCGAACGGCTCCTCTTTGAGCTGGCGAACAGGGACGGGAAGCGCGTGCGCGGCTGGATGGATGGGCTTCGCGCTTCGGGCGGCTACCGCCTGGACGCGCCGGACATGGAAAAGGCCCGCGCGCTCTTTTGGGCCGGGTATTGCGACGACGCGCGCACCAAGGACGTCATCCGCGCGGTGTTTGGGGACAAAGGCTATCTGATGGACCCGCACACCGCAGTGGCGCAGGCCGTGTTCGACGATTACCGCGCGCAGACCGGGGATACGACGCCCTCGGTGGTAGTGTCCACCGCCAGCCCGTTTAAGTTCAGCGCCGACGTGCTGGGCGCGCTGGGCGAAGCGGAAGAAGGGGACGAGTTCGCCGCGGCAGAGCATCTTTCCCGGGTGAGCGGCCTGCCGGTGCCCGAGGCCATCGCGGGCCTGCGCGGGCTTCCGGTGCGGTTTGAAGAAGTGCTCGCGCCCGAGGGCATTGGGGAGCGCATGCTGCGCTGGGCGCAGACGCAGGTGAAAGGATGATAAAGCAGTTGGAGCAGAGCGAAAAACGCAAAGTGATATTCAGCGGCATACAGCCCTCCGGCGTGTTTACGCTGGGGAACTATCTTGGGGCCATCGTCAACTGGACGCGCCTTCAGCACGAGTACGATTGCTGTTACTGCGTGGTCGACCTGCACGCGCTGACCGTGCGGCAGGACCCCAGGGACCTTCGCAAGCGCACGGTCGAGTCGCTCGCGCTGCTTCTGGCCTGCGGCCTGGACCCGGAGTTGAATACCATTTACGTGCAGTCGCACGTCCCGGCGCACGCCGAGCTGGCGTGGATACTCAACTGCTACACCTATATGGGCGAGCTGGGGCGCATGACCCAGTTCAAGGAAAAGAGCAGAAAGCACAGTGAGAACATCAACGTGGGGCTGTTCGCGTACCCCGCGCTGATGGCGGCCGACATACTCCTGTATCAGGCCGACCTCGTGCCGGTGGGCGCGGATCAGAAGCAGCACCTTGAGCTGACGCGGGACATCGCGCTGCGCTTCAACGCTCTGTACGGCGACGTGTTCACCGTGCCCGACGCGTACATCCCCAAGGCGGGGGCGCGGGTCATGAGCCTGCAGGACCCCGAGAGCAAGATGTCCAAGTCGGACGAGAACCCCAACGGGTACGTATCCCTGACCGACCCCGCCGACGTTATCGTAAAAAAGTTCAGGCGCGCCGTGACCGACTCGGACGGGGAGGTACGCTTCTCGCCCGACAAACCCGGGGTGTCAAACCTTCTGAACATCTACTGCGCCGCGGCCGGGCGCACGCCCGAACAGGCCGAAGCGGAGTTTTCGGGCCTTGGCTACAAGGAGCTGAAGGAGCGGGTGGCCGAGGCGGTGGTGGAGATTCTAAAGCCGGTGCAGGCCGAGTTCGCGCGGCTGACTGCCGACAAGGCGTATCTCGAGGGCGTGATGCGTGACAACGCCGGCCGCGCGGCCCGCGTGGCGGCAAGGACGCTGAAAAAGGTCCAGAAAAAGGTGGGACTGGTGCTGAAAACGGACTGAGGGAACCGTAGAAAAACGGACGCGGGACGGCTTCTTGCCGCCCCGTTTTTTATTATGAAATAACAAGTTTCCGGGACCCGTTCGCAATCTTGGATTGCGAAAACGGGCGGGATTCTTATGTTCCGGAAAACGCGGAAACGTGCAGGAATTTGTCGGTTGGATTTCGGATGAGATACAGGAGCGAAACCGATGGGATTCATAAAACATATTGTTTGCCGCCGGGCGGTTATGCTATAAATGTGCTATAAAAGGGCGGACTGCAGCCTGCAAATCATGAAGACCCAACGATAAAACCCGATACGTGGACCAAACCGCCGGGGCGTAAGATTTCGCCCGGCCTGTTTTGGGCGCGCCTTTTGACCCGTTCCGGAAGGGGAGCCAATACAGAAAAATCAATACGCAAGGTTATGACAGGGGCGTGTTGTGATGTATGACCTTACCGATAGGATCCTTTGGCTCAACGGCGCCGGTTTGTCCAACCGGGCCATCGCCAGGGAACTGGGCGTATCGCGCGAGAGCGTCAACAGGACGGTGCGCCGAATGGGGGCCGTGTCTCCGTTCGCAAAGCCCGCAAAGCCCGAGCGCGAGCCTCGTCGCGTCCCGTGCGCATTGAGGCCCGGGGAAGTGTTCGGCTATTTCGAAGGAGGGAACGAGGAGTGCCCCGTGTCCCTGCGCGCGGTGGTGGAAGGCTGTCACGCGCGGTTCGTACACTGCCGCGTGGAGGCGCGGCGCGGCGAGGGATGGGAATATGTGTACGACCAGTGTTTTTCTGAGCCGATAAGGGGGGAAAGCGATGGACTGCGAGAAGGAACTGCGCGGATATAAAGAGCTGCTGGGGGTCGCGGCCTGTCTGGAGAACGAGCTTATAATGCTCAAAGAGATGCGCGCAGACCCGGGCTTCGAGGACGAGGGCATAGCCGCCGCGTCCCTCGGCGGGGCGGAGCACGCAGCGCTTGGCCAAAAGCGCGGAGATTCCCGCGTGGAGCGGTGCGCGGTCGATAAGGCCGCGGGAGAAAGGGACGAGCTGGACAAAGAGATAGAGAGGATGGAGAAGCGGCTCAAACGGATACGCTACACCATCCGCCGCGTGGAGGCCATGCTGGGCGCGCTGACCCAGCGCGAGCGGCTGGTGGTGCAGAAGTTCTATATCGAAGGGTATCCGTGGAGCGACGTGGTGGCGCTCTATAAAAAGGAGATGCCCTCGCCGAGGGAGGCGGACGCCCTGAAGGCCACGCGCAACAACGCCATGGCCAAGATGAACAGGATATTCGACCGCTGCCGGCGCGGCGCGTGATGCCGCGAACAAAAAAGGCCCCGTCCAAACCGGACGGGCCTTTTTTGTCTGACTTCAGCATCCACATCGCCGTTCGTTTTATTGCCTCACATGGCGTCGGCGCATATGTTGTCGTACATCCTGTTGCCGCCGCGCATGTTCATCGCGTCGGCACACATATTGCCGTTTTTGTACGCTTTGCCCCGGTACATGTTGTTGTACATCTTTTTCTTGCTGGCGATGTTTTCCTGCACGATATTCAGGGCCTCGCCGAAGCGCTGGAAGTGCACGACCTCGCGCTCGCGCAGGAAGATGAGGGGTTTCTTCACTTCCGGATCGTCGGAGAGCGTGATGAGGTGCTCGTAGGTCGCCCGCGCTTTCTGTTCCGCGGCCATGTCCTCGGTGAGGTCGGCTACGGGGTCGCCGGTGCAGGCGATGTAAGCTGTGGTGAAGGGTACGCCGTTGGGGTCGCAGGGGAAAAGCCCGCAGTCGTGGAGCGTAAAAAAGCCATCCATCCCGGCGGCTTTGATGCCGGCGACGGTGGCGCCGCGCATGCACTGGTAGATCATGGTCGCGATCATTTCCCAATGGGCCAATTCGTTGGTACCGCGTTTTTGTCCGCAGTGGAAAGCCGGGGGAGCCGGGGGTGCAGGGTCAGGGTGAATGGCGCCGTCTTGCCGCGACCGCCGCGCGCGGCCTTGACGTACTGGACGCGCGCAAGGATACTCTTTAGCAGGTCGTTTTTGGCCTGTATGGAGGCCGCGCGGACGTAGGCTTGTGATATGGTCACGGCCTGGGGAGGCAGGGCGCGCGTTCCCGATGGCGGGGCGTTAAGCTCCGCGAGGATAGCCGCCTTGGCGCGTTCCAGCGCATGGGCCTTTTCAGCCAGCGCTTTTTGCCTTGCGCTGAACGTTTCTGCCGAGTACACGCCCTGTTCCAGCAGGTCGTGCGCGCTCCCGGTTTGCGCCGCCACGCGCGCGAGCGCCTCGTCCGTACGGCGAAGGGCAGCACGCAGCGCGGACGGCAGCGGATCGCCCCCGGCGGCGTCCGCAGCGCCGTGCAGCGCGCATCCCGTCAGCCATTTGTCCAGCGCCCACAGCACGCGGGCCTCGACCAGCCGCAGGTCCGCGCTCACGTTGCGGCAGCCCGGGCCGGGGCAAAGCAGCACCTCAACGGATTTTTCCGTAAGGGGTTTACGGACCATTTTCCGCCCGCACAGCCCGCAGAAGACAAGCCCGGCCAGCGGGTTCTTGAGCGCCGCGTCCCGCGTTCCCCGGGGATGCCCGGCGGCCAGCAGCGTTTGCGCCCGTTCCCACGTACCGGGGCCGATAAGCGGCGGGTGCAGACCGTCCGTTAATGTACAGCCTTTGTCCCGGGGCCGGGAGACCACGGTTTCGCCGCTGCGCACGGCCTTGACGGCGGGACGGCCCCGCCAGCGTATCTTCCCGGCGTAGACCGGGTTTTTCAGGATGGGCAGGAGGCTTGCAGGCGTCCAGGCTTCCGCGCGCCGCGGGCGGATGCCCAGCACGTTCAGCCGACGGGCCAGCCGGGCCACGCCCAGCCGCCGCACGCCGCCGCCCGACAGCGCTTCGCCCCGCGTGTACAACGCAAATATCAGCCGGACGACCGGCGCTTCCTCCGGGTCGGGGGCCAGCGTGAAGCCCTTTTGTCCCTCCAGCCGGACCCGGGCGTAGCCGTACGGCGCGATGCTCCCGGTATATTTCCCCTCCATGGCTGACGCCTTGCGCCCGCGCTGCAGACGGCGGTTGATGGCCTTGTATTCGCGGCGGCTCATGAACAGCCCGAACTCGAAATACTCCTCGTCCGATTCGTTGTCCGGGTCGTAGGTCTTCAATGGGGTGATTATCCTTGTGTGGGACAGCGAAAACGCGCGGGCGATGACGCCCTGGTCGATGGTGTCCCCGCGGGCCAGACGTTCGACTTCCATCACCAGCACGCCCTCCCAGATTCCAGCCTCGACCTCCTGCAGCAGCCGCCGCATTACCGGCCGGGCGGCGATAGTCTCCCCGGACACGATCTCCCTGTATACGGTGATGACGGGAAGGGAGAGCTTTTCGGCCAGCGCGCGCAGCGTGGCCTCGTGGCGGGCGAGGGTCTCGCCTTCCCCCCGCGCCTCCGCGTCCGCGTCCGCCCGCGATTTTCTCAGGTAAATACAGAACGATCCCATCTCTCACGTTGCTCCGCCGGTTTCGTTGGGGCGTGCCCCACCATAAACCATATGAAGCGGGCGGGAAAAAAATCAGGACCGTATTGAGTCCAGTACGAAGCGTTTTCTGAAAAATATAGCTTACCTTGTTTATCGCAAAAAGAATTTGAACAGCATAAATAGCCGTCCAACGCAAGTTCGCCGATCACATGCCTCCGTCAACAGGAGCAGCTTTCACAAATCCGCCAGGGCCAAATCATTCAATAGCGCCCGCCCTCCATGTTTATCGTGCAGGGCACAGTAAAGCCCATCAGAAGCGCATCATCCAAAGGAAGCAGGTTCAGGGCTTGCGCTTCTTGCCATTCTTTATTTGAGTAAAATATTTCTTAAGCCTGTTTATTGCAATCCATGATTATCATATACTATTCTCCGAATCCGGCCCGAGGCAGGAAAGCAGCTCGGACACATCGGAAATGATCATGTCGGGGACGATGCGCCCGGCCGGGTCCGCGCCCCTGCCGCGGCGGTCCACCCACACCGCGAAGATGCCCAGCTTCTGCGGCGCCTCGACGTCCCACACGAGGTTGTCGCCCACCATCCATACGTCGGATGCGGGCATATCCAGCAATTCCAGCGCCCGCTCGTATACGCGCAGGTCGGGCTTGCCCCAGCCCACCTCCTCCTCGATGAGGCAGAACAAAAAATGCCGTTCCAGCGCGAATTTCTCTATTTTGTACCGCTGTTTGATGGCGCTCCCGTTGGTGATGAGGCCCGTTTTGATGCCTGCCCGCTTCAGCGCCTCAAGGGTTTTTATGCTGTGCGGGAAGATGTAAAGAAGCTCCTGCTGCCGCCGACCGTAGCCGTCGGCCAGCTCGAACGCGTCGTCTTCATGGGGATGCCCGATTCCACACAGGGCCTTGTAAAACATCTGTCGCCGGACGTTGTCCAGATTCAGGCGGCCGATACGGTGCCGCTCGGGGTCGCTCCAGTACCAGACGCGCACGTCGTCGATGGCGCCGTACAGCGTTTGCAGGTCGAACGGCAACTCGCGCTCGGCCAGAAAGGACCGGCACGCGGTCATCAGCGCCTCGTCCGCAACGCCGTTCAGGGAGATGAGGGTGTCGTCAAGGTCGAAAAGTATGGCTTTGGGTATTTTCACGGTCTCCTCCGTTCCTCCAGGGTGTTGGCCGCATAAATTCATTATAATCGCCCCGCCACCGCGCGCGCAAGCGGTGTGGGAAATTTGGACGGGCCGCGGCGCATAAAGTGTTTTGGGGTGAAAGAAGTGGATAAACATATTATAGAAACGTACGCCTGCGCTGACGGCTCGGCGGTCCATATCGCGGACGACGCGTACAGGGACAAAACGCCGGAGCAGCTCGCGAACGCATTGGAAACGGTGCGGGCCGCGGTGCTGGCCTGCCTGTCGTCTGCCGGCGGGGAAAACGAAAAGGAGACGTGACAGAGCGCTTACATGTTTTTGCTGTTAAAATGATTGCATATCGAAATACAATAGTAACAAAAAGAGACTTTGCTATGGCGAGAACATCCAATATATCTGCGCGTGTGGAACCCGAAATCAAGGAACAGGCTCAAAAGATTGGCCCGGCTCGATATCCCGAGGTCTAAACGCGATCGGACTTTTCTCCGTCAGGTCGTGCTGCAACGCGAGGACGGACGCGGATAATAAGTAACGATATCCTTAAAAAGGAGCCGTGTGCACGGCTCCTTTTCGCTTATATCGAAGGTGTGGTCCAGCGGGCCGCTGCCTCTGCCGAGGTCGAGTCCGGCCGATAGCGCGCCGGTAACGTACCGCTTGGCCCGCGCGACGCTTTCGTACATATCGCGGCCATCGGCCAGATTGCACGCGATGGCCGAGGACAGCGTGCAGCCCGTCCCGTGCGTGTTGGGGTTCTCACTCGCGGCGCCTGAATCCACCTTTCTTCGCCGTCGCCGTACAGTAGGTCGTCGGCCGTGTCGGCAAGGTGCCCGCCCTTAATCAGCACATGGCCTTTGGTCAGACTGGCTATCTGCCGCGCGGCGTCCACCATCCGCGCGGGGGTGTCCACCGGGAAGCCGCGAGAAGCTCGGCCTCGTGGATGTTGGGCGTGAGTATGTCGGCCAGCGGGAAAATCCGGGTTTTCAGCGCGTCCAGCGCGGCGGGTTTTAAAAGCGGGCTGCCGCTGGTCGAGACCATCACCGGGTCGACGACGATGTTTCGCGGCGTACTCCCTAAGCTTTCGGCGATGACCCCGATGATTTCCGCGCTGGACACCATGCCTACCTTCACGGCGTCGGGGAAGATGTCCGTAAAGATGCAGTCAAGCTCTGCGCGACGAAATCCGGCTCCGCTCAAATATGCCGTACACGCCGGTCGTGTTCTGCGCGGTCAGCGCGCGTTATGGCGCTCATGGCGTACATCCTATGCGCGGTTATGGTCTTGATGTCCGCCTGAATCCGGCTCCGCCGCTGCAGTCGAGCCGGCTATGGTCAGTATTTTTTTCATGGGATGCTCCCTTTCTACCGTTGCTCGACCCGCGCGCGCGCTTCCAAAGTTGCCGCGTCTAGCGCGCTCATGGCGTCAATGAGCAGCGTGCGGTAGGTTGCAGTGCCGCCGCCGGACAGCGCCAGCTTTTCATGTGCGGCCTCGCCGCAGACGCCCATCGCGCAGACCGCCGCCGCCGTCGCGTCCAGCGGGCTTTCGGGCCGGGCGCCGCAGTACGCGCCGGTGACAGCGCTGAGCATGCACCCGGTCCCGGTTATTCGGGACATCAACGGGTCCCCGTTGCGGATGACGTACGCCCGCGCGGCATCAGCGACGATGTCTGTGGCGCCGGTCACGGCGATGACGGCGCCCGTTCGCTCGCTCAGCCGCTTGGCGAAGGCGACCACCGAGTCCAGCGTATCCTCGGTCACCGCGTCGCCGGGGTCGGCGTCCACGCCCTTGGTGGTCCCGCCGCCCTGTGCGCACGCTTTAATCTCCGATATGTTGCCCCGGATGACGGCGGGCTTGACGTCGTGGATGAGCGAAAGCGCCGTCTGGGTGCGCAGCGCGGACGCGCCCGCGCCCACCGGGTCCAGCACGACGGGGTGATTCAGGGCCTTGGCCATTTTGCCCGCCTTGTGCATCGAAACGATGGTCCGCGCGTTCAGCGTGCCGATGTTGATGACCAGCGCGCCGCAGATGGCCGTTATCTCCGCGGCTTCGGCCTCGTCGTCGGCCATGATGGGCGAGCCGCCGCAGGCCAGCAGGATGTTGGCGCAGTCGTTGACGGTGACGTAGTTGGTGATGCAGTGTACCAGGGGTGTTTTTGTCCTCACCCGGTCCGCGATCTTGAACATAGTTTTTTTCCTCCTTCGACCAGTAAGCACAGTACGGCAACAATGACCATCACGGGGAGCGTGCTTCCAAGGGGCGTGTCGATGCCCATAAATACCCGGTAGACGGCGAAGCCTGCGGCCCAGAGAGTGAGATTGGTCAAATCGAATGCTTTGTACGACAGGTCTTTTTTGAGCAGGAACACGTCGGTTATCAGTATGGCGGCCATGGGCGCGAACACCGAGCCTATCAGCAGCAGAAAGTTTTCGTATTGCGCGATGGGCGTGAACATCGCGAGCAGCATGCCGACGACGCAGACGATGATGCCGACCCACTTCTCGTTCGGCTTTTTGGCGATGCTTACAAAGCTTACGCCTGCCGAGTACGCGTCCAGAAAGGTGGTGGTCACGGTGGACAGAACGACGATGAGCACGCCGGCGATGCCCAGCCCGGCGGCCATCATGACCTGGGCGATGTCCGAGTTCCCGATGAAGATGGCCGCGCCCAGCCCGATAACGTACATCCAGCAGCTGCCCGCAAAATACGCGAGCGTGCTCGCGAGCGTCGCCCCCACCGGCCTTTTGGCGTGTTTTGTGTAGTCGGATATCAACGGGAGCCAGGAAAGCGGCATGGCGGCCGAAAGCTCTACGGCGCCCCCGAAGGTCATCCGGCCTGCCACCGGCGCGCCGGTCCCGCCGCCGAAGATGGTAAAGCTCAATACGATGGTCAGGGCGAAAAGCCCGCTGACCGCGACGATGTTGACCTTCCCGAGGTTCTTGATGCCTATGGCAATCCAGACGATGATGAGTGCTCCAATGAGGATGCACCACAGGAGCGTGCGGCCTGAACCCAACAGCACGTCCATGGCCTGCGCGCCGGTGATGATCATCACGGCCGTCCAGCCCACCAGCTGCAGCACGTTAAGCACCGAAAACAGGATGGAGCCTTTGCCCCCGAACGAGAGCCGGACGGTTTCCATGGCCGTCAGCCTCCGCTTCCCGCCGATGACGCCGGCCAGATACAAAGGAATGCAGCCGATGACGTGCCCGAGGACGATGGCCAGCACGCCCGGCCCGAACCCAGCAGCGCCACAAAAGTGCCGGCCAGCATCTCGGTGATGGCCACCGCCGCTTCAAAACCACAAGCCCGTTGCTGAAGTACTGATGTTTTCTCTTTGCCGTAAACAAATTCCCCCCAAAGAAAACGAAACGGGATATGCCGAACGCGGCATATCCCGTAAAAACGCGAAGCACATGCATATCCTACGTTGGCATTATCCAAATCAGGTAGTAAGGGTCAGAAGCGCTAAACGCTTCCTCTCAGCCTGCACAGCAAGCTCCCCACGCGGTATTCAATTAGCATAATGCTAACACCGCTCAACCTTAACGTCAACAGCGGCTTTCTGCCCGCGAAGGGGGCCGTTATCTTTGGCCGATGACGGCACGCCCTTTGATAATCCTTTCTATGCACATAGATTTTGTATTCATAGCTTGCGTTCATGTCGCTGCCAAAGCTGCCCCGCGCCGGCGCGCGTGTCGCTGTACGCCGTGGGGCTGGTGAGGTTGCGCGTGCGGACATAGTGCGGTATGCTTCCGTCGTCCAGCGCGTCGCGCCTTGGGCCTGAAGCGCCTCCATGGAATAGGTGATGAACAGTTCCCCGGTTGAAAACGGTTATCAAGCCGGCCACACACCGATATGCTATGCCTTTTGGATTTCACGCAGAGGGCCGACGTTCTGCCATATCTGCCCGAGAACAACGATTAAATCGTCGATTGAAACAACAGCATATGCGCATTTATGCCGTTTGCGATAGCAAAACGCGCTTCCGGCAAATATGATGGAGCATCGAGGAGGTGCGGGAAATGGGACGTATCCAGCGGGGGGGGGGGGGGGGGCGCCCCCCCCCCCCCCCCCCCCCCCCCCCCCCCCCCCCCCCCCCCCCCCCCCCCCCCCCCCCTGGAACCGGGCGTGAAGCTCTTTGTGCAGGATATCCATCCCGAGGGCGCGAGGCCATCGTTTCTGCACGGCTGGCCGCTGAACCATAAAACATTCAAGTACCAGTATAACATATTCCTCAGCACGGGTATCGCTGCGTGGGGGTGGACCTCCGGGGCTTCGGACAGTCCGATAAGCCGTGGGGCGGCTACAACTACGACCGCATGAGCAACGATGTTTTCAAGGTCATGGGGCGATGGAGCTGCGCGGCGTGACGCTGGTGGGACACTCCATGGGCGGCGTGACAGCCATCCGCTACATGGCGCGCCACGGCGGGTACGGCGTGGGCCGGCTGGCGCTCCTGGCCGCCGCGGCGCCGTCGTTCACGCAGCGTCGGATTACCCCTGCGGCATGTCGGGGCAGCAGGTGAACGGACTCATCATGGCTTTTCAGGAACCGGCCGGAGGGGCTGGTGGAGTTCTGGAACATGTTTTTTATAAGGCGGTCACCGCCAGCTTCATGAGCCGGCTCCAGGTATTTCATGGAACATAGCTGACGCGGGGAGCGGCCTGTCCGTTTTTCGCGCCGGTTTACAGTAACGCGGCACACATTCTTCGGTGCCTATATCCGTCAATATAGATTTACAGACGTCGTTGGGCATGGAATAGCGCTGGTTGAGATAGCGTATGCCCGCCGCCAGCTCGCTGTCAGGTCCGCCGTACTGTGCCAAAAGCGCCTTGGCCATGCGCAGGTCAGGCTTGCGGATATTTACAGGATATTGCAGTTTTTTCTGATATACCCACATGGTATTTCCTCCTTATTTCCTCACATGTCCCATAGCCGGGGGAGAATCCGCCCAGGTCAGGCGGGGCCGGTCAGTTGCAGGCCGTTTCCGAGCAGAGGACCGTATTCGCAGCAGTAACGGTCAGAAGCTTGCGCAGACGACACGAGCAGGCGTTAAAATCGGCCAGCGCGCCGGCGTTGCAGGGATGGGTATCAAAAAGAGCTTGAGTTCCGATGCACGCAAACTCAACGCATTGGATCTCATGGAGCAGTTTTTTCTGGTTGTCACTCATGCCAAATAAGCCTCCCCTTGCCCACACTTGTATTTGCGAGACCAGATCGGGAAAAGTGATTTTGCCGTCTTCCAGCCCGTCGCAGGGGAAAAGGTCCGGCCGTAGGGCTGGGGCCGTACATAGGCCTCGGCAAGCCAGTCAGGCACAGGTCCGCAGGCATGAAACATTCGCAGGGGTCGTACTCCTGCGGCATCGTCATATCATACATGTCGCAGTCGCTGCAGACGCCGCTGTGGCCGCAGCACATCTGGCTGTCATCATAGTCCGTATTCATATCGTTGTTCATAACAGTACCTCCAAAGAGCGCTCATGCGATTACATTTTTATGTGAAGGAGAAAGATTTGGTGCCCTGCATAAATTGGTGGTGGCGGTTTACATCCAGCGATAAATGTTGCAGAGAAAATAAGGGTGGAAACAAGCAGGAATGTTCAGTTATGTACAGCCCATACGGCCCGAGCTGCGTGTCCGGGACATGACGCTCTACGAGCCTGGTACTGCGGCCTGTACAAAGCCATAAAAAAGCGCTACGGGACGGCGGCGCGCGGGGTCTGAGCTTACGACGCATCGCTCATCCGTACTACTTCGCGGCAACGCTTGGCGACGGCGACGTCCCGTTCAAAGGCGAGCGCTGCATCGTGAGTCCCGTCCGCAAGAAGCCGGTGGCGCGCGGCGCCGAGGCGCTGGAGTACGCCGCCGATGCCAACGTCATACTCGCCTACAACAAGCTGCGGGATGACTGGCGCGACGAAAAGAGCTTTAAGGCGGCCTTCGGGCGTCTGCTGCTTTTGCGGGCTTACCGTCGCGCGCGGCGCCTGCAGCCCGACTTGAGCGCCGCCGTTGAGGAGCGCATAAGGGAGCTGAGCGCGCTGGAGCGCGCTGGGTGCGCGCGGCCGGATGAGGTGGCCGACGTGTTCGCCCGGCTGATGCAGGACCTGTTCGCCGGAATACGGGCGGAGAAAAATGACGCCCGGGCGCTGGATTGGATGGCGTACAACCTTGGGCGCTGGGTCTACCTGATGGACGCCTGGGATGACCTCGAAAAGGACGTGGAAAGCGGCGCGTATAATGTGCTGTGGCTCCAATACGGGTCAAAGGGGGACGCGAAGTCCTGCAGGAGCGCGATGCGCGAAAAGGTGGAGTTCAGTTTAAAGACCACGCTCGCGCAGTGCCGCGCAGCGTATGAGCTGCTCATCAAGCGATACAAAGAGCTTCTGGATAATATCCTCTACCTTGGGCTGATGGATATGACGGAACGGATATTGAAAGGGGAAAAACGACCGGATGAATCCGTATGAGGTGCTAGGCGTTTCCGAAAACGCGACGCAGGAGGAGATCGGGCGGCGTACCGCGAGCTGGTCAAAATACCACCCGGACCAGTACGCGAACAATCCGCTGTCCGATCTGGCGCAGGAAAAGCTCAAGGAGATAAATCAGGCCTACGAGATGCTGACCGGCGGCGCGAAGAACAGCAGCGGCGGTGGCGGCAGCTATTCCTCCGGGCAGTCTTCCTCCGGCCGGGGGAGCACCGGGGAGTTCGCCCGCATCCGGGAGATGATCGTGCGCGGCGACATAAACGGCGCGGAGGCGGCGCTGAACGGCATCAGCAACCGTACCGCCGAGTGGCACTATCTCTACGGCGTGGTGTGTCTGCGCAAGGGCTGGTACGACCAGGCCCGGGAATACATGCAGACAGCCGCCCGGATGGAGCCTAACAATGTCGAGTACCGCGCGGGCGTGAGCAACATCTACAACATGAGCTACGGCTACGGACAGGCCTACCGGCGTGCGGGCACGCAAGTGGACACGGGCGGGCTGTGCGCCGTCTGTCAGGGGCTCTGGTGCGCCGACTGCTGCTGCGAGTGCGCGGGCGGCGACCTTATCTCCTGCTGTTAGAGTTGGCTTAGTGCCGAAGGAGTTTAAGCATGAACGGAAGAAAGCTGCGCGGCACGCAGCGCATCACGCTTGCCGCGATGACGATATCCCTGACGCTGGTCTGCATATATCTTGGCAGCATCATACCCGCCGGGCGGCTGGGCTTTTTGTTCCTGGCCTCCGTGTTCGTCGCGGCGCTGATGGTCGAGCGCGAGACCATGCTGGCCGTGCTGGCTTTCATCGGCGCGTCGCTTCTGGGATTTCTGCTGGTTGCCGACAAGCTGTTCGTTTTGCCTTACGCGCTGTTTTTCGGGCACTATGGTATCGCCAAGGAGTATATCGAGCGCATCAAGGACAGGATACTGCGCTGGGCGGTGAAGCTCCTGTACTTCAACGTCCCGCTGGTGCTGACCTGGCTGCTGGCCTACGACCTTTTCTTCGCGGGGATAAATTTCGGGTTCCCCGTGTACTGGCTCATCCTCCCGGCGCAGGCCGTTTTCATCGTCTACGACTGGCTGTATACCCGCGTGGTCCACTTCTATATCGACCGCTTCCGAAGGTTTATCGTCCACTGAAAAAGGACGCACAGGCGCCCGCAGGGCGCCTTTTCTGCTTTTTTAAACACCCGTATGGGCGCTTTGGGGGAGTCGATCTACTCTGAAACGCGTGGCTGTTCCTGATTTCTTACGATTTTCGTCAAAGCCCGCATTTGTCCCTCATAGCCTTCCGGTATGCGCGCCAAAGCAGTTGAAGCGCACCAGCAACAATCTTTGCGAGAACGCGAAGCTCCTTGACGGCAGGATATGGTTCCCGGGGTACCATTGCGTTGTTTCTCGCGATATTAACCTCCCTCGACATCATTTCCCATATATCACCACGCGCTCGGCGCCTGATTCAGCGACGGCAGGTCCTGAAGGATGGTTGGGCGCGGCGCGTCCGGCGTGCCCGCGGAACACGGGAATGCCCGGCGGCGTTTTAGAGGATGTAAGAAGGTGTGCTTTTATGGTATAGTTATAGCAAAGTCCGGGGAGGTGAGGGGTCGGTTTGGAGGCTTCCGCTTACGAAGTGCTGGCAATGATAATGAAGTACTGGTTCATTATCGTCATACTCTATATCCTCTGGCGGATAGCGGAAAACGCGCTGCGCGAGCACAGGTTGCACAAGCGCGTCAAAAAGGAGATAGACAGGTACTTCTTCGGCTCCATCTGGATAGAGGCGAGCGACGACGAGGAGCTGCCGGGACGGCGCTTCGGCATACGCAAGGAGAACGTGTTCGGCCGCTCCAGGCGCTGTGACATCCCCATAGCGTCGCCTTCCTTGGCCGCGTCCCACGGGATGATAGCGCTTCGGGGGAAAAAGATCATGCTTTTCGACCTTTCTGCGGGCAAGGGCGTTTACCTCAACGGTGAGCGCATCGTGCAAAAGGCCGAACTTAAACACGGCGACGAGATACGTGCGGGCAAGACCGTGCTGCGCATAGATTTGGAAGGGTAGGTGGTAACGTGCTGAAACGGCCGAGCGCAGCGGTGCTTCTGGTGGGCATCGTGCTTTTTGAGCTTTCCGCCTTCGGGCTTCTGGCGCTGGGCAAGCAGCCCATCGACGCGATGGCCGCCATCTTCGGGGTGATGATGGTGACCATCTTCATCGTCCAGTACAACCTGCTCAAGCGGTTCTTCCCGCATATCGACCGATACATACTCATCATCGCCAACATGCTGGCCGCCATCGGCATGATCGTGCAGTACCGCCTGGACCCGGACATCGCCTTCCGGCAGGCCGGGTGGCTGGTGGCCGGCATGGTGCTGATGGTGCCTGTCATCTGGGCCGTATGGAAGCTTTCGATCTGGGAGCAGCGCAGGACCATCTACATACTCGCGGGCGGGGGCCTTTTCCTGCTGGCCATAACCATCGCGCTGGGGACCACGTCGGGCGGCGCGACCAACTGGTTCTCCATACTCGGCTCATCGTTCCAGCCCTCCGAGTTTGTCAAGCTGATGTTCGTGTTCGTGCTGGCGGCGGTTCTGGCCCAGCCGTTGCAGCTGCGGCGGATGCTTTTGTGCTGCGGGTTCGCAGGCGCGATGCTGGTGCTTTTGGTGCTGCAGCGCGATTTGGGCGCGGCCCTTTTATACGCGGGCACGTTCATGATAATCCTGTACGTAGCCACCAACAAGCTCTCCATGCTGGGGCTGAGCCTTGCAGGGCTTGCCGGGGGCATGGTGGCCAGCTACCACATCTTCGACCACGTGCGCGTGCGCGTGGCCATATGGCAGAATCCGTGGGTGGCCTACGAGTCGCAGGGGTACCAGATCGTGCAGGGGCTGATGGCGCTCGCGAGCGGCGGGCTGTTCGGCGTCGGGCTGGGCCTTGGGGACCCGACCGCCATACCCGCCTACCACACCGACTTCATCTTCGCGGTCATCTGCGAGGAATTCGGCATCCTGTTCGGGGTGGCCATGATCGGGCTGTACGTGATATTCATCGTGCAGGGGGCGCTTATCGCGCTGTCCTGCAAGACGCGCTTTGACATGCTGCTGGCCTTCGGGTGCACGTCCATGATAACGCTGCAGAGCTTCATCATCATCGGCGGAGTCATCAAGCTGATACCGCTGACCGGCATAACGCTGCCCTTCGTCAGCTACGGCGGCAGCTCGATGATTGCGTGCATGATGCTGGTGGGCGTGCTGCAGGGCCTTGCCATGCGAAACGGCGAGGCCGAGGAGGAAATGCTCGGACAGATGGAGGAAAATGCCACGTGAATGTCCAAAGACGGAACATACGCATAATGCTCACGGCGTTCGTGGTCATGTTCGCCGGGCTGACGGTATATCTGGGGTATTCGGTGCTCATGTACGGGGACCGCTGGTTCGCCAACGCGCATAACCCGCGCATCGCCGCGAAAAAGTCCCAGGTCGTGGCCGGGGACATCCGCGACCGCAACGGCGTGACGCTGGCCACCAACGATTCGGACGGCGAGCGCACATATGCCGCCGACATGACCACGCGCAAGGCGGTATCGACGGTGGTGGGCGACAACTACGGCGTGACCACGGCGGGCGCGGAAACGTTTTTCGCCAATTACCTGCTGGGGTTCAACGATAACGTCATAGAGCGGCTGTATCAGGAGATAACCGGCGGGAAGCGCGAGGGGAGCGACGTGGTGCTGACCGTGGACAGCGAGCTGAGCCGCTACGCCTACAACGCGATGGGAAATTACCGGGGCGCGGTGGTGGTGATGGACTACAGGACGGGCGAGATCATCGCCAGCGTGTCCAAGCCGGGGTTTGACCCAAACAACATCGAGGATTACATGGGCGTCGAGGGGGACGAGGAATCCCCGCTGGTGAACCGCGTCACCATGGGCCGGTACACGCCCGGCTCGGTGTTCAAGATCGTTACTGCTGCCGCAGCGCTGGAAGACGACCCGGAGGCCCTCACCAAAACGTATACCTGCGACGGCCGGCTGGAACTGGGGGATACTGCGGTCACTGATGCCAACAACGAAAGGCATGGCAATCTCAAGCTCCACAAGGCGTTCGTAGTGTCCTGCAACAACACGTTCGCGCAGGTAGGAATGGACCTCGGCGCCGCCAAGCTCAACGCCATGGCCGAGAAGTTCGGGCTCAACAAAAACTTTTTGTTCAACGATATGGTGCTCTATTCGTCGTCCTTCACCATGGGCACGCGGGACGCGGACGTCGCGTGGTCGGCCGTCGGGCAGTACAAGGACCTCGTTACCCCGCTGCACATGTGCATGATCGCCGGCACCGTCGCCAATGGCGGCGTGATGATGGAACCCAAGCTGGTCAAAGAGATGCTGAACGCGCGGGGCTATCCCTTTAACGAGCTTACGCCCAACGAGTACAGCCGCCCCATCAGCGAAAAGACCGCCGAAACGCTTAAAGACATGATGATCGACGTCGTCAAGTCGGGGACGGGCACGCGCGCGAAGGTGTCCGGCTGGAGCATCGCGGGCAAGACGGGTACGGCGCAGGTTTCGGAGAGCGACGAGATCGAGCCCAACGCGTGGTTCGTGGGGTTCGTCAACGACGAGGACCACCCGCTGAGCATTGCGGTCGTGCTGGAGGATGCCGGGTCGGGCGGCTCCAAGGCGGCCCCGTCGCCGCCAAAGTACTGGCCAAGGCCAAGGCGCTCGGGTACTGACATGGATGCCATCGCTGTTCCCGACAGGCTGAAGCAGGACCTCGCCACCCTCCCCGACAGGCCCGGCGTGTACATCATGAAGGACGACCAGGACCGGATCATCTACGTCGGCAAGGCCGTTTCGCTCAAAAACCGCGTGCGACAGTACTTCCACGTCTCGGCCGTGAATACGGCAAAAACGGCGGCGATGGTGCAGCGCATACATGCCTTTGAGACCATCGTGACCGACAACGAGGTGGAGGCGCTCATACTCGAGTGCAACCTCATCAAGAAGCACCGCCCGCATTACAACGTCCTTTTAAAGGACGACAAGAATTTCCCCTACGTGCGCATCGACATGAACGAGGCTTTCCCGCGCGTGGACATCGTGCGCCGCAAGGCAAGCGACGGGGCGCGGTATTTTGGACCGTACGTTTCAAGCTCCGCGCTGCGCGAGGTCTTGGACGTGGCCGGGAAGATGTTCCCGCTGCGTACCTGCAAGAAGGATATCCCCCGGGCGATAGAGCGCGGGGAGCGGCCCTGCCTGAATTACCAGATCCGCCGGTGTATGGCCCCGTGCACCGGAAACGTGACCGCCGGGGAGTATCGCGCGGCGCTGGATTGCATCATCAACCTGCTGGACGGCCGGCAGACCGCGTTCCAGCAGACGGTGCGCGCGCAGATGGAGCAGGCGGCGGCGGAGCTGGACTTCGAGCGCGCGGCGTGTCTGCGGGACACGCTGACCGCGCTGGACGAGCTGAACCAGCGGCAGAAGATGGTGTCCGGCAGGGCCGACAACCGCGACGTGTTCGCCGTGTGCACGCGCGAGGGCAGCGCGCTGGTGCAGGCGCTTTTTATCCGCAGCGGGCAGCTGATGGGGAGCGAGCACTTCGAGCTGCAGTGGGAGGGCGACGAAGACGAAAAAGAGCTGATGGCCCAGTTCCTGAGGCAGTATTACGACGGTGCCCCGGCCATCCCCGGCGAGGTGCTTTTGAACACGCTGCCCGAAAACCCCGGCCTTACCGAGGAATATCTTTCGGGACTGCGCGGGGCGCGCGTGCGGCTGCTCACGCCGGCGCGCGGGAAAAAGCGCGAGCTGATGGAGCTGGCGGTCCGCAACGCCGAGCAGTCGCTGACCAGGCTCTGCGCGCGGGCGCGCGCCGACTTTGAGCGGCACGAGGGCGCGCTGATACAGCTGGCCGACGCGCTGGGCCTGGACGCCCCGCCTGCCCGCATCGAGGCCTATGACATCTCCAACATACAGGGGACCGACTCGGTTGCCTCCATGGTGGTGTTCGTTGACGGCCGCCCGTCGCCCAGGGATTACAGGCGCTTTAAGATAAAGACGGTGGAGGGAGCCAACGACTTCGCGTCCATGCGCGAGGTGGTAACGCGGCGCTTGCTGCGCGCGCGCGAAGGGAGCGTCGGATTCGAAACGCTGCCCGACCTGCTTTTGATAGACGGCGGCAGGGGCCAGCTTCATGCGGCGCTGGAGGCCCTGGACGGGACGGGCTACGGGACCCTCCCGGCCATCGGGCTTGCCAAGCGCATGGAGGAGATATACCTTCCCGGCCGCGACGAGCCCATTGTATTGAAGCGCAGCAGCGCGGCGCTGCATCTGCTGCAGCGCGTGCGCGACGAGGCGCACCGGTCCGCCATTACCGACCACAGAAAGCTGAGGACCGGGCGCACCATCGCTTCCGAACTGGACAATATCCCGGGCATCGGGAAGAAGCGCAAGACCGAACTGATACGCCACTTCAAGTCCCTGAGCGCGGTCAAAAAGGCGGACGTGGAGGCGCTCAAGGCCGTGGAAGGCATGGACAGGCGGAGCGCGGAGGCGGTCTACGCACATTTCAACGCACCAAAAACGGATGCGCATTAGGCTTGTCTGCACGCATCCGGACACGTATAATATAGCTGTACGAGATTAAAGGAGCCGGGATGGAGGCGAGACATGCAGTACCGTCTTATTGCGCTGGACCTGGACTACACGCTGCTGGCCACCGACCGCACCATAAGCGAGCGGAACAAGCGTGCCATTCAGCGCGCGGTGGAAAAGGGCGCGACCGTTGTGCTGGCCACCGGCCGCCCGTTCGGAGGGACAAAACAGTTCTGCACCCAACTGGGGATGACGCAGCCGGTCATCACCAACGGCGGCGCGGTCGTATGCGACGGCGGGACCGGCGAAGTGCTCTTTGACATCAATCTTGATCAGGAACTCGCGCGCACCCTCATCGCCCACCTGCACGAGCGGAACTGCTATCATCAAATCTACGACAGGTCGCCCGACTTCATGACCGAAAGCTACAACATGTACACCGAGCTTTACGTATATGTCACCGGGATGCATTGGCGGACGGTGGGCGATTTTCTCAAGCTGCCGGTCATCGACACGCCCAAGATTCTGGCCGTGGACATGGCGTCGCGTCTGCGCGGCATAGCCGAGGGCATCCGTGACCGCTGGGGCGACCTGGTGAACGTAGGCCTGTCCCGGCCGTATTTCATGGAAGTTTACGACCGCCGGGCGCACAAGGGCGCGGCCCTGCAGCGGCTGGCCGAGCGGATGGGCCTCTCGACCGAGAACGTCATCGCCATAGGGGACAGCGAGATAGACAGGAGCATGATAGAGTACGCCGGGCTGGGCGTGGCCATGAAGAACTCGACGCCCGACGTGCTGGCTGCGGCCGACCTTGTCGCCCCCGGTAACGACGAGGACGGCGTGGCCTGGGTCATCGAAAAATACGTGTTGGGTGAGGAGCAATCGTCTTGATTAGAACGCTGCTGGTCAAGGATCTTGCCAAGGCGCTGGACCTGAATATCCTCTACATGGGGAAACGCGAGTACATGGAGCTGCACACCAGTGACATCAACCGGCCCGGCCTGCAGCTCACCGGCTTTTTTGAGCTGTTCATCTTCGACCGCGTGCAGATCATGGGTCCGGTCGAGATGGCGTACCTCAAACGCCTCCCCAAGCCCAAGCTGAAGGAAACGCTGGAGCATTATCTGAGCTACCCCATACCCTGTGTCGTGCTTTCCCGCCGGCAGATACCACCCGAGGAGCTTTTGGAGGCGGCCAAGAAGTACGACGTGCCCATACTCGATTCCCCGCTGACCACCACCAAGCTGATGCACAAGACCATGACCTACCTCGACGGGTACCTTGCGCCGCAGATCACCCGCCACGGCGTGCTGATGGACATCTACGGAGTGGGCATCATGCTGACCGGCGAATCGGGCATCGGCAAGAGCGAGACCGCGCTGGAGCTTGTAAAGCGCGGGCACCGGCTGGTGGCCGATGACGTCGTCGAGATACGCATGGTCGAGGAGGGGAAGCTGGTCGGCTCGTCCCCCGAGATATTGCGCTACCTGATGGAGATACGCGGGCTGGGCATCATCGACGTGCGCAACATGTATGGCGTGGGCGCGGTGATACACGACAAGTCCATCGACATCGTGATGCACTTCGAGCCGTGGGATCCCGAAAAGCCCTACGAGCGGCTGGGTCTCAGGGAGGACACCATCACCATGCTGGACGTAAAGCTCCCGCATCTGGTGACTCCCGTGATGCCGGGGCGCAACCTTTCAATACTGGCCGAGGTTGCGGCCATGAACTTCCGGCTGAAAAAGATCGGGTATTCCACCGCGCAGGAGCTGGACAGGCGCATGATGGATTTAAGCATACTCCAGAAAAAGGATTGAGCGCGATGCAAACGCGGCTTTATCTGGGTCTCGACCTTGGCGGCACGGAAAGCAAGGCGGGCCTTGTGGATGAAAACGGGAACGTGCGCGGCTGGGAGAGCATACCCACCCGCCCTGAACGCGGCCGGCAGCAGGTGATAGCTGCGCTGGCCGCATTGTGTTTGGGGCTGATGCGGGGCGCGGACGTCCGCGCGGCCGGCGTGGGCGTGCCCGGCATGGCCGATGCCGAAAACGGCCGGGTGATAAGCGCGCCCAACCTGCATTGGGAGGACGTGCCGCTGGCCGACGAACTGCGGGACAGGCTGGGCCTGCCGGTGGCGCTTGATAATGACGCCAACGCGTTCGCGCTGGCCGAGCACGCCGCAGGGGCGGTGAAAGGGTATAGCGACGTGCTGGCGGTGACGCTGGGCACCGGCGTGGGCGCGGGCGTCATCGCGAACGGGTTACTGCTGCGCGGCGCGGGGCACATGGCCGGGGAAATCGGGCACATGACGCTGTGGCCCGGCGGGCTATTGTGCAACTGCGGGCAGCGAGGATGCTTCGAGATGTACGCCTCGGCGCGGGCGCTGGCGCGCATGGGCAAAGAGGCTGCCGTGTGCGACCCGGACGGCCGGCTGGCTGCGGTTGCCCGCCAAAAAACGGCGGGGAGCCGACGGCCAGGGATGTGGCTGAGTGCGCGCGCGGAGGCGATGCGCAGGCGCTTGCAATATGGGATGCGTATACAAGCGCGCTGGCGCTGGGTTTGAGCAACGCTGCGCGCGTGCTGGACCCGGGAATCGTGGTCCTGGGCGGCGGCGTAGCGCAATCGGGGGAGTTCCTGCTTGCACCCCTTCGGGAAAAGCTCGCGATCCTTTCCATCGGCGGCCGGGAGACCGAGACAACCGCCGCGGCACTGGGCGCGAAAGCCGGCGTCGTGGGCGCCGCCATGCTGGCACGGGTGACGTTTAAGGTATAGCCGGGGTTTGCTTCCGCATAGAGTATCAACAGACTGAACGTGCGGGAAGTAGGCCCATGAAATGGAATAAAGAAAAAACCAGCATACTCCTGTGCTGCCTGCTCATCGCCTTTGCTCTGATCGCGCCGTCCTTCATCCGGAGGGAAACGGCGCGCGACCGTTACGGGGAATGGCTCCAGCCCACCCAGCCGGTGTGGCAGGGCCAGCTGACGCTGTGGACGGTCGTGGGGTTCCCGGTCGGGGAGGACACGCTGGGCGGCTGGGTGCGGACGCAGGTGCGGGCGTTTGAAAAGAGTGCGTTCGGCGTGTACGTGGACGTGCGGGTGATGACGCCCGAGGAAGCAAAGGCGGCCCTCGACGGCGGCGAGAAGCCGGACGTGCTGGTCTTCCCGTCCGGATTTCTGGACGCGCCCGAGGGCCTTTTGACGCCGCTTTCCGACCCCATCGGCATAAACGGCGCCCTGCTCGCGTCGGCGGAGATGGGCGGGACGCTGTACGCGCTGCCGGTCATGGCCGGGGCCTATCTCCTTTGCGTCAACGAGGAGCTGGGGATGGCGGCCGGGACGGAGCCTCCGGACGGCATCGGGTACCCCCCGAAGACGGTGGCCGAAATGGCGGCGGGCGACGGCGGCGGCCTGTGCGTGGACGGCGGACCGTATGTAAGTCCCGGGCTGGCCTTCGCCTATGCGCTGGACGGCGGGGACACGGAAATAATACGGGCGCTTAAGGGCGCGGGGGACGCCGGGGCGTTCAAAGACGGGGACGCGCTTTTGTGTCTGGGCAGCCAGAACACGGCGGGCGCGGTGCAGGATGCGTATGAGAACGGCAACGGGTTCGGGAGCACCGCGTGGGCGGTAAGCGGGTTCACCGACATGGTCCAGTACGTGGGCGTAACGGATGGGCTGCCCGAGGCCAAGGAACAGATGTGCTTCCAGCTGGCCGGGAGCTTTGTTTCACAGAGCGCGCAGGAATCGCTCAAGGACATCGGCATGTTCGCGGCGGCGGAGGGCCTCGAGCCGCTGTACGAGGACGACCCGCGGTTTTACGCGCCCGAGCAGCAGCTTTCGCGGGAGATGGCCGTTCCGCCGGCCTTCGGGTATTCGGCGCTGCGCAGCGAGTGGGAAGAACGGCTGAATAAGGCCGTCCAAGGCGACGCGGCGGCGCTCCGGTCGCTTGTCGCCGCCATGCGCGCGGCTTGTAAACAGGGATAAGATGGTGTAAACTTTATTTATACAATGGTGTAAGGATGATGACATGCGGATAGAGCAGGCATACCGTGACCTTGTCGAGCGCATGGGTGAAACGCGGGTCATGCGCGGCGAATCCATGCAAAAGCATACGTCCTTCAGGATAGGCGGTCCAGCCGACATTCTTGCGGCGATCCAAAGCGCGGAGGAGATAGCGGCGGCGCTGGAGATTTGCAAAGGACACGGCATCCCGGTGACCGTCATAGGCAACGGAACCAACCTGCTGGTGCGGGACAAGGGTATCCGCGGCGCGGTGATAAAGCTGGACAAGGGTTTCGGCATGCTGACCATAGAGGGGACGCGCGCGCGGGCGCAGGCCGGGCTGCTCCTCTCGGCGCTCTGCGGCCAAACCATCCAGCACGGGCTGGCCGGGCTGGAATTCGCGTGCGGCATACCCGGCTCGCTGGGCGGCGCGGTGGTGATGAACGCGGGCGCCTACGGCGGCGAGATCAAGGACCGCCTGGTCAGCGTGGTCTATATGGACGAAAACGGCGCTATAGGCCAAAAAACGGCCGAAGCGTGCGATTTTGGGTACAGGCACAGCGTTTTTTCGGACAGCGGGGATATAGTCCTCGAGGCCGAGTTCGAACTGACGCCCGATGAAAACGGGCAGGCGGCTTTAAAAGCGCAGGAGCTGATGCAGCGGCGCAACGCCAAACAGCCGGTCAGCCTCCCCAGCGCAGGGAGCACATTCAAGCGCCCGCCGGGCGGATACGCCGCGCAGATGATCGAGCAGGCGGGGCTGAAGGGTGCCAGAGTGGGCGGGGCGCAGGTGTCCGAACTGCACGCGGGATTCATCGTGAACACGGGCGGCGCAACGGCCCGGGACGTGCTGGAGCTGGTGGAAACGGTCCGCACGCGCGTGCGGGAGGCCTTCGGGACAGAGCTTGAGCTGGAGATGAAAGTTATAGGGGAGGCATAATCTTGAGCGGACGGGCCACGGCCCGGCGGATATAGATGCATTGAATGAGGATAATTGCCGACTACCACACGCACACGACATTCAGCCACGGCAAAGGCTCGGTGGAGGATAACGTCCTCTCCGCGCTCAAACGGGGGTTCAGGGAAATAGCGATAACCGACCACGGGCTGCGGCACGTGGCGTTCGGGCTGAGGCCGTGGAAGCTCCGCGAGCTCCGCGCTCAGGTAGACGCCCTCAATAAAAAATACGCCGGGGCCATCCGGATACTGATGGGCGTGGAGGCCAACCTGGTGGGCCTGGACGGGCGCATCGACATCCGGGACGACCTGATGCCGTATTTTGATATCGTGCTGATGGGGTATCACCGAATGGCGGTGCTGGGGGACATCCGGACCCAGTTCCACTTCGCGGCGGTGAATCCCCTCGTCAAAAGCCTGAAGCGCCGCGCAAAGGTGGTACAGGCCAATACGCTGGCCTTCGTGCGGGCCATGGAGCGCTACCCCATCGCCTGCATCACCCACCCGAGCGACATGATAGGCGTCGACCTCAATGTTCTGGGTGAGGCCGCGGCGCGCACAGGCACCGCGCTGGAGCTGAACATGCGCTACACCCCGCTTACGCCGGAGGAGATCGGGCGCCTGAAGGCCATCGGCGCCGCGTTCATGATAAACAGCGACGCGCACCGGCCCGAGAACGTGGGAGATTTTGAGGACACGGTCGAATTGGCGCTTTCGGCGGGGCTTAATGAAACCGACGTGCTCAACGCCGAAGGGTGCGTTCGCCCCGTGCGGCTGCCCCCGGCGCGGGCGTAGGGAGGGAGACAGATGGATCTCGTGATGACTGGATCTGTCCGGGGCCGGGCGCACACAGGCGCTTCGGAATCTTGAGGACATCGGTTATTTCTGCATGGACAACCTCCCCCCAACATGATAACCAGCTTCGTGGACATGTGCAGGAGCCGGGAATCGGGAATCACCAGGGCAGCCATCGCGGTGGACGGCCGGGCGCGAGACTTTTTCGACACTATTTACGACGCGCTCACCAACCTCCAGCAGATGGGCGTGCAGGTGCGCTACCTTCATGGACGCTAACGACGAGGTGCTTATACGCCGGTTCAACGAAACGCGCCGGCTTCATCCCATGGCCCCCACCGGGCGGGTGGCCGAGGGCATAGAGCGCAGAGCGCGCTGATGCAGCCGCTCAAGGAGCGCGCGTATCTGGTGCTGACACAAGCGTGTTCTCGGTCAAGGAACTGCGGCAGGTGATACGCGAAGAGTTTTTGGAGGACCGCGAGGCCGGCGAGGTGCTGGTGTCGGTGGTGACCTTCGGCTTCCGGGCATCCCCATCGACGCGGACATGGTATTCGATGTACGCTTTTTGCCCAACCCGTTCTACATCGAGGAACTCAAGCACCACTCGATGGACGAGGACGTGGCCGGCCTATCTTTTCGTTCGAGCAGACACGCGTGTTTCTGGCCAAGCTGGTGGATATGATAGCATACCTCCTTCCGGTTCTACCAGGAAGGGAGGACAAGAACCAGGCTGGTGGTCGCCATAGGCTGCACCGGCGGCATGCCGCTCGGTGGCCATCGCCGAGGCGCTTCACCGTGAGCTGAAATCCAAAGGGCTGCGCGTTTCCCTTGCCCATCGCGACCTGGGGAAGGGCGCATGAAAGGAGTGACACGTGCTGTCCTTCTCATCCGATGTTAAAGACGAGCTTTTGAGCATACGGGACCAGCGGCCCTCCGCGCGGCGTGCGGAGCTGTCCGCGCTTTTGCACGTGACCGGGTCGCTAAGCATTACGGGCGGGAAGCTCAGCCTGGTCATACACACCGAGAACCCGGGCGTGGCGCGCCGCGTCATCGCGCTGGCGCACGGCATGTACGACATCCAGACGGAGATACGCATGGCCAAGGGGCACCGCCTGCAGAAGAAGAGCGCGTACTCGGTGGCCATCACCGGCGCGGTGGTGGACATACTGCGCGACGCGCTGCTGCGCGGGGGGCGGCGAAAAGCAGATTCGGCTGGTACGGCGCATTCACAAGCGGCTGGTGCGTTCGGAAGCCGGGGCGCAGGGCGTTTTTCAGGGGCGCGTTTTTAGGCGCGGGGTCCCTGAGCAACCCGGAGCGCGGGTACCATCTGGAGATGGTGGTGGAGCAGGAGGATTTCGCGCGCGACCTCTGCGCGCTTCTGTGCGGCGAGGGGTTGATGGCGCGGGTTATACAGCGCAAGAACCACCACGTCGTCTACATCAAGGAGGGCGAGCACATCGCCAACCTTCTGGCCATGATGGGCGCGCATACCGCCATACTCAACATGGAGAACGTACGCATACTCAAGCAGGTGCGCAACGACGTGAACCGGGTCATCAACTGCGAAACGGCCAACCTCGATAAAACGCTGAACGCGGCATACAGGCAGATTGAGAACATACGCTATATCCAGGAGACCGTCGGGCTTGACGCGCTTCCCAGACCGCTTCGGGAAGTGGCGCGGCTTCGCGTCGAGAACGTGGACGCCACATTGTCGGAGCTGGGCGCGATGATGGGCGGCGAGGTCGGACGCAGCGGCATAAACCACAGGCTGAGGAGGATCAATCAGTTTGCAATGGAGCTCCGCGAGGAAAGGGGAGAGCGCGAATGTTGAGAAAAGAACTGGTTGTCAGGGCGAAAGACGGGTTGCGCGGAGATAATGCAGAGTTGTTCACCGACACAGCGGGAAAATTCGGGAGCCGCATCGAGATCGAGAGCCGGGGCATGGACAAGCGCATTAACGCCAAGAGCGTGATGGGCATTCTGTCGCTGGGCATCAGGGACGGGGACACCATCATGCTGGTTGCCAGCGGCGGCGACGAGCAGGAGGCCGTTCGCGCGCTGGCCGATCTGGTCCAGAACGGATTTGAGTATTAGCTGAAGAAGAATGAAACGAAAGGAACCAAAGAAAGCTTTGCTGCCGTTTACCCATTTGCATGTGCATAGCCAATACAGCTTATTGGACGGTTCGGGCCGCCTCGACGAGCTGGTGGATGTCTGCGCGCTTCAGGACATGCGCGCGCTGGCCCTCACCGACCACGGTGTTATGTACGGCGTGGTGGATTTTTATAAATGCGCCAAACAGCGGGGCATCAAGCCCATACTCGGCTGCGAGGTCTACGTCGCGGCCCGCGACCACCGCGACCGCGATGTGCGTCAGGACAAGGAGAGCGCGCATCTCGTGCTCCTCGCGCGGGACATGGAAGGGTACCGGAACCTGATGAAGCTGGTGTCCATCGCCTCCATGGAAGGATTTTACTACAAGCCCCGCATCGACTACGCGCTTTTGGAGGAGCACGCCTCCGGGCTTATCGCGCTTTCGGCCTGCCTGGCCGGGGACATACCCCGCCTTTTCGCGCAGGGGCGCGAAGAGGCGGCGTACGACCTCGCCCGGCGTCTCGCCGGCATCATGGGGGAAGATAACTTCTTCATCGAGCTGCAGGACCACGGCTTGCGCGAGCAGAAGATGCTCAACCCGCAGCTTATCGAGCTTGCGGAGCGCTTGGGGCTGGGGCTGGTGGCCACCAACGACGTGCACTACGTCGCCCGCGCCGACGCCGAGGCGCAGGACGTGCTGATGTGTATCCAGACCGGCAAGTTCGTGGATGAAGAAGACCGCATGAAGTTCGAGACAGAGGAATTCTACCTCAAATCGCCGGACGAGATGGCCGAGCTGTTCGGGCATGTGCCTGCAGCGCTTTCAAACACCGCCGACATCGCCGAGCGGTGCGACGTCGAGCTGGAGTTCGGGAAGATGCACATGCCCGGCTTCACAGCGCCGGAGGGGCGGGACAACGCCGCTTACCTCCGGGAGCTGTGCGAGGAGGGCCTGAAAGCCAAATACGGCGCCGTCCTGCCTGAGCATACCCAGCGGCTGAACTACGAGCTTGAAACGATTGAGAAGATGGCCTTCGTCGATTATTTTCTC
>JAXGQA010000014.1:0-46475 GCA_040766645.1 Christensenellales bacterium
CGGGTCACCGCCCGGGAGAGCAGGTCGCCGCCGGATTCCAATTATAATGATCGGCCCTTTTGCGATATAGCGCTTGAGGGCCGGTTATTTTTTCACGGGGAGTTCATACATTGGTTCAGGGGACGCCTTGGCGGATTCCGGCTTGGAGGTATGCAATGAAACGCTTGAAAGGTATCGGGGAAAAGCTGACGCTGCGTGTCCTGCTCATCATTGTTTTCGCGGCAGCGGTACTGGTTGCGGCATGGATGCTGGTTGCGCGCGGCACGTTCGGACCGTCCCAGCCGCGCCGCAGTGCGGGCGAGCGCCTGAAATCGGCATACGACATTGAGTGGATGCTGGACGCACAAAAAAAGACGTTTGACGGCAGACAGACCGTCGATTACGTTAACGCGGAAACGGTCCCGCTCAGCGAAATATACTTCCACCTCTATCCCAACTATTTTTCTTCTGAGGAAACGGCGCCGTTTGAGAGCAGCGAGAGGACGACTGCCTACCCCAACGGCTTTTCACCTGGAAGCATCTCCATAAAGAGCATAAGCGTCGGCGGCAAAGCGGCGGACTACCGGCTGGAAGGAGACGCGCAGGGGATTTTGCGCCTTGCCCTTCCGCAGCCGCTCGAGTCGGGCGCGCGCGTTACGGTGGATTTCGCCTATGCGGTGCGGCTGCCCGACTGCACGGGGCGCTTCGGGGGCACGGAGGACACCTTGCAGCTCTGCAACGCCTACCCCATCGCCGCGGTGTACGATGAAGACGGCTGGAACCTCGACCCGTACTATGCGGCGGGCGACCCGTTCTACAGCGATGTGGCCGACTACACGGTGCGCATCGCCTGCCCGAAAGCCTACACAGTGACCGGTACCGGGAACCAAACCGGGGCGGACGCGGCCGGAGACACGGTGACCTATACGTTTGCCTGCCCGGACGTACGGGACATCGCGTACGTGGCGGCGGACCATTTTAAAACCGTGAGCAAGACGGTGGACGGCGTGGCGGTGACCAGCTTCTATTACGGGACCGATGCGGGCGGGCAGAACGCGCTGGACGCGGCGTGCAGCGCGGTGCAGAGCTTTAACGCGCTGTTTGGCGCGTACCCGTATCCCACGCTCAACATCATACAGTCCGACCTTTACTATGGGGGTATGGAGTACCCGGGCGCCGTGCTGATAACCGACACGCTGTACGAAATGGGGAGCGAGGACATACTCGAATACGTGGTGGCCCACGAGGTGGCGCACCAGTGGTGGTACGCTATGGTGGGGAACGACGAGATAGATGACCCGTGGCTGGACGAATCGCTGACCGAGTACAGCACGCTTTTGTATTACAAGGAGCGCTACGGAGAGGCGCGCTTCAAGGAGGAATACCGGTACAACATCGAGCTGAATCTTGCGCTCTATAGCCTTGCGGCGCCCGGGACCATGCGGGTGGGGCGGCCAATCAGCGCATATGACGACAGCCTTTTGTATACGATGGCCGTCTACAAGCGGGGGACGCAGATGTTTTATGAGCTGCACCGGCAGATGGGGGATCAGGCGTTCTTTTCGGCGATGCGGGCCTATTTTGACGACATGTTCCTCCTGAACGCCGGCAAGGAGGACCTGTACGCCGCGCTGGAAGCGGCTTCGGGGCGGGACTGGTCGGGGTTTATCGAGGGGTATTTAGGCGGCTGAAAGGCGGAAATCAAGGATAAGCCGGGCTATTGATTTATGCGGTCGCGGATGCTACAATATATCTGACAATCCACCTTCGTTAGGTGAGGTTCCTATGCGGATACATGCTGCTGCCCTGACCCATCGAAAGATGCTAAAGGGTCAACAGGTTTTACCGGGTTAAGGTATCACTTAATGCAGCCGGAATCCCGTTCCTATGCCGCATAGTGCCAAAGCTCAACGAGTGAAGCGGGGGTCTGACGGCATGCGCCGATCTTTCGCTTCCGGGCGAAAGATTTTTTCATGTAAAGTGAGGTGTGACACATGGACGCCGACCCTAAGCGGCAAACGAAAATCGACTTTACAGGCAGGGGAAGGCGTGCCTGTGCCCGCTGAATCGCTGGGATCGCCGCGCCGGAACCTGACCTGAAAAATTTTTCAGGGGAACAGGCAGGTGATCGATATGCTTCGGATTTTCAAAACGGTGGACGACCGTCTTTTCGAGCTGGACGCCTTCGAGGAAAACGCTTGGATACATCTTCAGGACCCGACCGACGAGGAGCTAGCGCGGGTGAGCGAGGAACTGGGTATCGAGCTGGATTTCCTCAAGGCCGCGACCGACGAAGAGGAACGCGCGCACATGGACTGGGAAGACGGCCAGACGTTGATACTGGTGGACATGCCGATGGTGGACGACGAGGGCAGCGCCTTCAACTACACGACGCTGCCGCTGGGCATCGTGCACACCGACAAATACATCGTCACGGTCAGCATGCAGGAAACGACCGTTATCGAGGACTTCATGGAGGAGCGGGTACGCGGGTTCTACACGTTCAAAAAGACGCGGTTCATCCTCCAGCTGCTCTATAAGATATCGGTGAAATACCTCCAGTATCTGCGCCAGATAGACAAGGTGAGCGCCCACCTGCAGGCCGAGCTGTACAAATCCCAGAAGAACCGCGAGCTTTTGCAGATGATGCAGCTGGAAAAAAGCCTGGTGTACTTCGCAACGTCGCTGGTGGCCAACGAGTCCGTGATGGAGCGGATGATGCGCACCGATGCCGTGAAGAAATACAGCGAGGACGCGGAGCTTTTGGAGGACGTCATCGTCGAGAACAAGCAGGCTATCGAAATGTGCACCATTTACCGCGACATCCTTTCGGGCACGATGGATGCCTATGCGTCCGTCATCTCCAACAACCTGAACATGGTGATGAAGTTCCTCGCGGCAGCCACCATCATCATCTCCATACCCACGCTTATAGCGTCGCTTTGGGGGATGAACGTCAATGTGCCCTTCGGCGGGAGCGCGGCCGGGTTCTGGCTGGTGCTGGGGCTGGCCGTGGCGGCGGCGGGGATCACGGTATGGCTTTTATGGAAGAAGAAAATGCTGTAAAATAAGCACATAAGGTTTAATCGCAATGGAGGGGAAAAACCTATGCCGCTTCTGAATTTCAAATGCAAAAAATGCGATGAGGTTTTTGAAACGATCGTTCCTATGGGAGCGGTCGAGGCGGCCTGCCCTAAATGCGGGGAGAGCTGTTCGCGGCTGTACGAAGGGGAATGCAACCTGCACGTCCCCGGGAACATGACCGGCCGCATCCGTAAAGGTGCGGGAGGCGTGGGGATGGGGAAACAATGAGCCTGCTCGCGTACGACACGCGCGGGGCCGCTTTGCTGGCGGCCGGAACGGAGGTGAATACGGACGCGGAGGAGCATTCCCGCGACCGTAGCATAGTGGAGAAATTTTTGATTCGAGGGGGCAGGCCGCTCCACGGCACCGTCACGGTGAGCGGGGCGAAGAACGCCGCCGTGGCCATACTGCCCGCGGCCATACTGGCGCAGGACATCTGCGTCGTGGATAATCTGCCCGAGATACAGGACGTCATGCTTCTAAGGGACATACTCCAGCGCCTGGGCGCGCAGGTGGAGTATGCCCCCGCCGAAAGGCGCATGACCATCGACACGCGGGGGAAGATGGAAACGGTTGCGACGTTTGGCATGGTCCGGCGCATGCGCGCTTCCTATTATCTTCTGGGTGCACTGCTCGGGCGCTTCGGACACGCGGAGATTGCATTGCCGGGCGGCTGCGAGATTGGCCAGCGGCCCATCGACCAGCATCTCAAGGGCCTGCGGGCGCTGGGGGCAGAGGTGGAGACCGAGCGCGGCATTCTCAAGGCCAAAACGCAGGGGCTGGTGGGCGCCGAAGTGTATCTCGACGTCGCCAGCGTGGGCGCGACCATCAACATCATGCTGGCCGCGGTGCACGCAAAGGGCATGACCACTATCGTCAACGCGGCCAAGGAACCGCACGTCGTGGACCTCGCCAACTTCCTTAACTGCCTGGGCGCGTCGGTAAAGGGCGCAGGCACCGACATCGTGCGCATCTACGGGAAAAACGAATTGCACGGCACCTCGTACACCATCATCCCCGACCAGATAGAGGCGGGTACGCTGATGATCGCCGCGGCCGCGACGCGGGGGGACGTCATCATACGCAACGTCATTTCGGCGCACCTGGAGTCCATCGCCGCGAAACTTATTGAAATGGGCATTTACGTGGAGCAGGCGTACGACGCCGTACGCGTCCGCTGCGACAAGCGCCCGCGCCGCACCACCATAAAAACGCTCCCCTACCCCGGATTCCCGACCGACATTCAGCAGCCCATGTCCGCGCTTTTGTGCACGGCAGAGGGGACCAGCGTCATCATCGAGAGCATCTTTGAGGATCGCTTCAAGCAGGTGGCCGAGTTCAATCGGATGGGCGCACGGGTGAGTGTGGACAACCGCGTAGCGGTGGTGGAGGGCGTCGACAGGCTGATGGGGGCGCCGGTGACGGCCAGTGATTTGCGCGCCGGGGCGGCGCTGATCATCGCGGGGCTGATGGCCGAGGGCGAAACGTATATCAAGAACGTGCGCTTCATCGACCGCGGCTACGAGCACATCGAAGATAAGCTCATCTCGCTGGGCGCGTCCATCGAGCGGGTGGACGTGGAGGACGATTTCGAGGATTGATCCCGCGGCGGGAGAAAACCGTTTGACAGTATCAGGACAGGGCATCACGGCTCTGTCCGTTTCGTTTATTCATAGGGAGAAGCTTTTCAATCGATAGAAACGATGTGCAGCGAAGAAAGGGGTGGCCTATGTGCTGTGAAAAGTGCCATAGCCTCATTGAGGGGAAGAAATGCCTCGCCTGCGGTTCCAAAAAGGTGCGGAAGCCTTTAAGCGACGACCCGTGCTTCCTGGTTGAGAAGGAAATGATATGGGGCGAGAGATGCTGGCCGACGTCCTGAAGCAAAACGAAATCCCCTACCTGTATAAAGAATCGCTGGGAGCGGCCGTTACCATACAAACAGGGTCGATGTTGGAAAGATACCGTTTTTTGTGCCGTTCTCCCATTATGAAAGTGCTAGGGATATTGTGGAAGGTTTGTTTCCGGAGGAATGAGAAGGATGTGGCAGAAGGCTCTACCCTTTTTGGCTGGATATAAGATACGCCGGGGAAAAGCACCGTTACGCTATTATAGTACAGCATATTGCTTGGGGAATGCCTGTTTCGGGCATGCAGGGGGGGTGCATCCCTGAACGGGTCAGACGTGGAGGACGATTTCAGGGGCTATGAGAACCCGTAGCTGTCTCACAAGTAGGGATTCTTTGTTGCCAATTCTTATCAAATCCTTATAAGTGAGACGCAGAGGTATTAGATTCATCCTTTAAACAAACTCCTCCCCATTGCGTCAGTAGCGACAATCAGCGGAAGGCTTTCGACGGTGAGCGCGTAGATGGCCTCGGGGCCGAGGTCCTCGAACGCCACGACGCGGCATTCGCGCACGCAGGCCGCTATCAGCATCGCGGCGCCACCGGTGGCCGCGAAGTACACCGCGCCGCACCTTTGCATCGCCGCGACCACCTCGGGCGAGCGGGGGCCTTTGCCGATCATGGCGGTGAGGCCGAGCTCCAGAAACCGCGGCGTGTAGGCGTCCATGCGCGACGCGGTGGTGGGGCCGCAGGGGCCGATGATCTCGCCGGGCGCGGCTGGACAGGGCCCGGTGTAATAGATACAGGCGTTCTCCAGGCTGATGGGGAGCTTTTCGCCGGCCTCCAGCATGGAGTAGAGCCGCTTGTGCGCCGCGTCGCGCGCGGTGAACAGTGTCCCGGACAGCGACACGCGCGTGCCCGCCTCGAGCGAGCGGGTCGTTTCCCGCGTGATGGGGAGCCGTATGTCCATGTCCCTGTCCTCCTTTGCGTAAGAGCAAACTGCACGCCGCTCACTTTCAGGCAAAGCCTGAACGCTTGCTCGTTCCGTTGCTCCTTTTCCGTAAAAACCACGTGCCTGCGGCCGGACGGCTTGTAAACGCGCCGCCTGTTCGTCCGCCATGGTGCTGCCATTTTTTTGCTGCCGCCTTCGGCGGGTCATGCCCTTCTCAGGCTTGGGCATACCACCGGCTTAAAAGGTGGTTTTGATCACTGATTACTACAAGGTTACCGTTTTGTGGCGCGCCGCATGGCACTGGATGTTGACGGCCACGGGCAACCCGGCGATGTGCGTGGGGTATTTGGCCGCGTGCACCGCGAGCGCCGTGGTGTCGCCGCCCAGGCCCATGGGGCCGATGCCCAGCGCGTTTATTTTTTCGAGCAGGCGCCGCTCCAGCGCGGCGATACCCGGGTCCTGGCCGGGCGCGCCTACGTCCCGCAAAAGCTGGCGTTTTGCGATAAGCGCCGCCTTTTCCATGGTGCCGCCGATGCCCACGCTTACAACCAGCGGCGGGCAGGCGAACGGGCCGTTCCGGCGGACGGTATCCACCACAAAAGCCTCGATCCCGTCCGCGGCGTCGGCGGGCCGGAGCATCTTCAGCGCGCCGGCGTTCTCGCTCCCAAAGCCCTTGGGCGCGACCGACAGGGTGAGCCTGTCGCCGGGCACAATCTCGGTATGCAGCACCGGAGGCGTGTTGTCGCCGGTGTTCTTGCGCGTCAGCGGGTCAAGAACCGACTTACGGAGGTACCCTTGCGTGTACGCCTCCCGCACGCCCTGCTCCACGGCCGCGAAAAAATCCCCCTCGATGTGCACGTCCTGCCCGACGTCCGCGAATACCACCGCCATGCCGGTGTCCTGACAGCAGGGCCGTACGCACGCACGCGCGAGGCGCAGGTTTTCGACGAGCTGGCCGAGTATGTCCCGCCCGATGGGGGACGATTCGGTCTTTTGCGCGCGCAGCAGCGCCGCCTCGACGTCGGCGCCGAGGTTGGAGCAGGCGTCTGTCAGCAGGTCGCGCAGCGCGGCGGTGATGGCCCCGGCCTGTATGGTGCGCATGGGGGACAGCTCCTTTGGCGTGAATATCTATACACAGTATAGCAAAAAACGCATGCGCCCTTCAAGGCGGGCCGGCGTGAATAAAGGGTTAAGAAAGCCGTTTTAATGGTCTTGTGTATTTTATGATAATATGTATTTTGGGAGAACGGGGCAGGGAGGGCTCGTTGTGCCAAAAGCGTTGGCCGCTGCGCTGCTGGTGCTGGCGTTAGCACTGGTCGGGTGTGATGTGAGGGATAATGAAAATAATAAGTTCCATAGTGAGTTCAAATCATCTCCATCGGAAATTTCATACTGGAAGAAAGGTATGGGTTGGATGAAGTGCGTTATGTTATGTTATGTTCAGCTTTTTATTCAACCCAATGCTGACGGAAAGGAATATTTTTTATAAGATTTACAACGATCAGTGAGTAGGGAGAAAGATGATCCAATCTTTAATTGTGCTCGGGGGCACTCTTTATTATTAAATTTTAGCGGTTTTTTTACCCAAGTACCGTGAATAAACTTCCAAATAAAATACACTGACATCATCGCTATAAACCAAAAAATTGGAAGAAATTGGCTTATCAGAATAAGTGCTTACAGGAAGCGTAATACATAGAACAGGGGAACAAACGCTATCTATATTTGAGAGACCGTTTGAAACGGATTTTAGTTTTCCGTTCACCCGGATGCTCTCAAACCTGCTTTCCCCCGCAATTTTTGCCGACAGTGTACTTGTTGGCCGCATTGGGGTACTAGATAATAGAAAAAAACACATGGGAGATATGCCAGGGTTTGGATAACGGGTGTATGAGAATGGTGCTGTGCCCGCTCTTCAGCGGGAGCAGCGGGAATGCTGTGTATGTTGGGACGGGGCGGACAGGCCTGCTGGTGGACGCGGGGCTATCCGGCCGTGTCATCGAACAGGCGCTGTCGGCCCAGGGGATAAATCCCGCCGGCCTGAACGGCATACTGATTACGCACGAGCACATCGACCACATCAAGGGCGTTGGCGTGCTTTCGCGGCGGCACGACATTCCCGTTTACGCCAACGAAAAGACCTGGCAGGCCATGCAGGACAAGATAGGGCCGGTGCCCCTGCGCAACCAGCGCGTGTTCGACTCGGGCGGCGACTTCTTCATCCGCGATATCGATGTGGTCCCCTTCCCGCTCGCGCACGACGCCAGCGACCCGGTGGGGTTCTGCTTCTACAGCCGCGGGAAAAAGGCGGGCGTCGCGACCGACCTCGGCCACGTGTCGCAGGCAGTGCTGGACGCGGTGACCGGCTGCGACATCCTTCTGCTGGAGGCCAACCACGACCCGGACATGCTCATGCACGGACGCTACAGCTACGAACTCAAGCGCAGGATACGCTCCCGGCGCGGACACCTCTCCAACGAGGACGCGGCGCGGGCGCTGATAAAGCTCCACGCGCGGGGCCTGAGGCGGGCGTTCCTGGGGCACATGAGCGCCGAGAACAACATGGTCGAGCTGCTTGAGCAGACGGTGCGGTCCGTGCTGGCCGAGGAAGGCATCCGGGTGGGCAGGGACATCGAGATCGCGGTGGCGCACAGGGACCGCGCCAGCGTACCGGTGGTGGTGGGCGAGTAATGGCGGCGCACGTGCGCGTGCTATGCGTGGGCGCGCTGAGGCATGAGCACCTGAAGAAGGCCTGCGCCGAGTACGAAAAGATGCTGTCCCGCCACGCGAAGGTCACGGTCGAGGAGGTCGCCGATGAGCGCGCGCCCGAAACGCTGAGCGAAAGCCAGCGGCAGGAGGCGCTTAGGCGCGAGGGAGCGCGGCTGTTGCAGCGTATCGCGCCGGGGGATACGGTGGTCGCGCTGTGCATCGACGGTGAAGAGGTGGATTCCCCCGGGCTGGCCGCGCGCATCGACGGTTTCCTGACGCGGGGCGCGTCGCGGCTGACGTTCGTCATCGGCTCCTCGCTGGGTCTGGACGCGGACGTTATCGCGCGCGCCGACTGGAAGCTCTCGTTCTCGCGCATGACCTTCCCGCACCAGCTGATGCGCGTGCTGGCGCTGGAACAGGTCTACCGGGCGTTTTCCATCCTTGCAGGCTCTCCCTACCACAAATGAAACAAGAAAAGGAAGATGGAATGAACAACAATTTTGGTGTTTTCGTGGATCTGGAGAACACGGGAGGCAAGATCGACACGTTCAACAGCGTGATCGAGACGGTAAAGATCAAGGGAGAGATACTTTTGGGCCGTGCCTACGGGTACAGCGACCGGTTCACCCAGCTGAAGGAATCGCTCCTGTCCAATACGTTTTATGTGACGCCGTCCATTAAGTTTGGCAACAGCCAGAAGAACAACATGGACATCCAACTGGTGATAGATGCGCTGGAAACGGCCTACACCAACCACCTCATCGACTGCTACTGCATCGTGTCGGGGGACAGCGACTACACGCCGCTGGTGGCCAAGCTCAAGTCGATGGGCAAGTTCGTGCTGGGAATATCGCGCAGCGCGGTGGCATCCAAGGTATTCATCAGCGCGTGCAGCGAGTTCATTTTTCTGGAGGCGGTCAGCCAGCCGCAGCAGAAGAAGGTCTCGCGGAACGACGACTCGGAGAACACGCTGGAGTCGCTGATACCGGTGGTGGAGAAGATACTGGACGAGCACGCCGACGCGGACGGCATGCTGCATGCCAGCGAGCTGAAAAAGACGCTCACCCGCCTGCGCCCCGACTTCGACGAGCGGAACTTCGGCGTCACCTCGTTCGGCAAGCTTCTGCACGCGCTCAAAAAGCGCGGCGCGGCGATAGACCTCAAAACGCGGGACTCGGCGCTCATCGTATGCCCCACGCAGGACGAGGAGGCCGTAAGCAGGTACAACCAGCTCACCCGGGACAATTACATCGACGTGTTCAGGCAGGAGCTGGAGACGTTCAAATCCAACGGGTTTGACAGCGTGAACCCGAGCATCATCAAGGCGTCGGTGCAGAAGTCGTACCCGAGCTTTGACGAGCACAGCCTCGGGTTCAAGCGCTTTTCCGACCTCATGCGCCAGCTGGAGCGTACGGGCATCGTGGACATCGAGCTGAGCGAAGCGGGCACCATGCTGGTGCACATACTGTAAGCGATATTGTGAGTGATACGGAGGATACCGGACGGATGGCAAGCGAGAACGGGAGGCCCGAGAGCCTGAACTTCATCGAGGAATACATCACGGCGCATCTGAGCGCCGGCGGGAAGCCGATATGCACGCGGTTCCCGCCCGAGCCCAACGGCTATCTGCACATCGGGCACGCCAAGGCCATAACCATAGACTTCGGGATGGCCCTGAAATACGGCGGGAAGTGCAACTTAAGATTTGACGACACCAATCCCGTCAAGGAGGACACCGAGTACGTCGATTCCATTCAGGAGGACATCCGCTGGCTGGGCTACGAGTGGGACGGGCTGTACTACGCCTCCGATTATTTCGAGGAGCTCTACCAGTTCGCCGAGCTTCTGATAAAAAAGGGCAAGGCGTTCGTGTGCGACCTTACGGCCGAGCAGATACGCGAATACCGCGGCACGCTGACCACGCCGGGCAGGCCCAGCCCCTACAGGGACAGGAGCGTGGAGGAGAACCTCGCGCTGTTCCGCGGGATGCGCGCCGGGGAGTTTGAGGAGGGGGAACACGTGCTGCGCGCGAAGATCGACATGGCCTCGCCCAACATCAACATGCGCGATCCGGTCATCTACCGCGTGATGAAGGCCGACCACCACCGAACCGGCGACAAATGGTGCGTGTACCCGATGTACGATTTTGCCCACCCGCTGTCCGACGCGATCGAGGGCATCACGCACTCGCTGTGCACGCTGGAGTTCGAGGATCACCGCCCGCTGTACGACTGGTGCGTGCGTGAGTGCGGAATAGAGGAGCCGCCGCGCCAGTACGAGTTCGCGCGGCTGAACCTTACGCGCACCATAATGAGCAAGCGGTTTTTGAAAAAGCTGGTGGACGAGGGCGCGGTCAGCGGCTGGGACGACCCGCGCATGCCCACGCTCTGCGGCCTGCGGCGCCGCGGCTATACGCCGGCGGCCATCCGCGACTTCTGCGAGCGCATCGGCGTCGCCAAGAGCAATTCCACGGTGGACAGCGCGCTACTCGAGCACTGCGTGCGCGAGGACCTCAAGCTGAAGGCCGACCGGCACATGGCCGTGCTGCGGCCGCTCAAGGTTATCCTCACCAACTACCCTGAGGGGCAGACCGAGCAGCTGACGGCCGAGAACAACGCTGAGGCCCCCGGGCGCGGGGAACGGTTGCTGACGTTCTCGCGCGAATTGTACATCGAG
Organism: Christensenellales bacterium; assembly: GCA_040766645.1. Lineage (GTDB taxonomy): Bacteria > Bacillota > Clostridia > Christensenellales > UBA1431 > UBA1431. The sequence goes on from JAXGQA010000014.1 coordinate 11,244, forward strand.
CGGGACGATTTCATGGAGGACCCGCCGGCCAAATTCTTCCGCCTCGCCCCCGGTCGGGAGGTACGCCTGAAAAACGCGTACATCATCCGTTGCGAGGAGGTCGTGCGCGGCGCTTCGGGCCAGGTTGAGGCGCTGAAATGCACCTACGACCCCGCGACAAGGAGCGGGATGCCGGAGGCCAACCGGAAGGTCAAGGGCACGCTTCACTGGGTCAGTGCCGTGGACGCGGTGCGCGCCCGCGTACGCCTGTACGATTATCTTCTGGACGACAACGAGGAAAACGGCGACCTGATGGCCCGCCTGAACCCCGATTCGCTGGTGGAGCTTGACGGTGCGCTGGTTGAGCCGGCGCTGGCCGCCTGCGCGCCGGGCACGCATTTCCAGTTCATCCGGCAGGGATATTTCTGCGCGGACAGCGTGGACCACAGGAGCGGCGCTCCGGTGTTCAACCGCGTGGTCGGGCTTAAGGACAGCTGGGCCAGGATCCAGAGGAAAAACGGATAAACGGGGGGACTTCTCATGGGAGCATTGTCAGAGATGCCCAACATCGGCAAGGTCGCGGAAAAGACGCTGATGGATGCGGGCGTGGAATCGCCGGAGGCGCTGCGCGCGATGGGTACGAGGGAGGCGTTCATCCGGGCGCGCGGCATCGACCCCGGCGCCTGCCTGCATTTCCTGTACGCGCTGGAAGGCGCGGTGCGCAACGTGCGCAAAAGCGAGCTTCCGGCCGAGGTCAAGGCCGAGCTGCGGGCGTTTTTCAACGCGCTGGGCTGAGTGCGGAATAATTACATCAACGACAGCGTGACAACGGCAGGCACGAGGCAACCATGCCTGCCGCGCCGCGCATGACCATAGGAAGGTGTGGACACAGCCATGACAGTACGAACGCGTTTTGCCCCCAGCCCCACCGGATACCTGCACATCGGCGGGCTGCGGACGGCGCTGTACGCCTATCTGATAGCCAGAAAACACGGCGGGAAGTTCATCCTGCGCATAGAGGACACCGACCGGGAGCGGCTGGTCGAGGGCGCGGTGGAGATGATCGTGCGGACGCTTGACGAAACCGGGCTTGTCCCCGACGAGGGGCCGCACGTGGGTGGGCCGTACGGACCGTATGTCCAGAGCGAGCGCCGCGAAATCTACGCCGAGCAGGCGCGGGCGCTGGTCCAAAAGGGCGGCGCGTATCCCTGCTTTTGCAGCAGGGAGCGGCTGGAGGCGCTGCGTTCCGCATGCGAGGCGCGCGGAGAAACCTTCAAATACGACAAGCACTGCCTTGCCGTACCGCCCGAGGAGGCCAAAGCGCGCGTTGCGGCGGGCGAGCCGCACGTCATCCGGCAGAACGTTCCCAAAACCGGGACGACCAGCTTCGAGGACGTGATATTCGGCACCATCACGGTGGACAACGACACGCTGGACGACACCGTGCTGATGAAGTCGGACGGGTTGCCCACCTACAACTTCGCCAACGTGGTGGACGACCATCTCATGGGCATCACCCACGTGGTGCGCGGGACCGAGTACCTCTCCTCCTCGCCCAAGTATAACCTTTTATACGAGGCGATGGGCTGGCAGATACCGGTGTACATCCACGTGCCGCCGGTGATGCGGGACGCCACGCACAAGCTCTCCAAGCGCGAGGGGGACGCCTCCTACGACGATTTCATAAAAAAGGGATACCTCAAGGAGGCGCTCATTAACTACATCGCGCTTTTAGGATGGAGTCCGGGGACCAATCAGGAGATGTTCACCATGGACCAGCTTATCGCGGCGTTCGACATCTCGGGCATCAACAAGGCCCCGGCCATATTTGATGCGGACAAGCTGACCTGGCTGAACGCGCAGTACGTCCGCGCGCTGACGCCCGAGGAGTTCAACGCCCACGCGCGGCCGTATTACGATGAGGCCCTGCCGCCCGGCCCCCGCGACGAGGAACTTCTTGCGCGCATACTGCAGCCGCGGACAGAGAAGTTCACCGACATACCGCCGCAGCTGGATTTTGTCAGGGCGCTGCCCGAGTACGGCGCGGACCTGTATGTTCACAAAAAAGATGAAACCGACGCTGCGCTGGCCAGGGACGTTCTGGAAAAGGCGCTGCCCGCGCTGGAGGCGATAACGGTCTGGAGCGAGCAGGCGGTGCACGACGCGCTGTTCGCCCTCATCGAGGCAACGGGCCTGAAAAACGGGCAGGTGCTCTACCCTGTGCGGGTGGCGCTGTGCGGCAAGCCTGTCACGCCGGGCGGAGCGGCCGAGGCCGCGGCCCTTTTAGGCCGGGAGGAGAGCCTTGCGCGCATCCGGAAGGGAATAGCCAGGCTCATGGCAGGCTAAGGCGGTTTCGCTTGAATATGAAAATCGGGTGTGCTATAATCAAGACCGGTTAGTTCCTTGCCTTTGCCGCGAGCAAAGGCCTTATGTCCAAAAGGAGGTGAACCCACAAGTGAACAAATACGAGGTTCTCTACATCATCAATGCGGGTTTGGAAGATGAGGCGCGCACCGCGCTCATTGAAAAATTCAACGCTATCATCACGCAGAGCGGCGGAAGCATAGATGATATCGAGGAGTGGGGCAGAAGAAAGCTGGCCTACGAAATCGATTACCAGACCGAAGGGTATTATGTTCTTGAGCACTTTACGGCCGATGCCGAGTTGCCCCGTGAACTGGAGCGCAACTTCAGGATTGCCGACGATGTGCTGCGCTATCTTGTGACCCGCGTGGGAGAATAAGGCGGTGCCGTCATGAACAAAGCCATTTTAATCGGGAACCTGACCCGCGAGCCTGAAAAGCGGGGAACGACCAGCGGTACGTCGCTGTGTACGTTTACCGTCGCGGTGAACCGGCGCTTTGCCAACCAGCAGGGCGAAAAGGAAACGGATTTCATCAACATCGTTACCTGGCGCGGCCTCGCGGATACCTGCGCGACGTATCTGCACAAGGGTTCCAAGGTCGCGGTCATCGGCGAGATACGGACGCGCACCTACGAGGCGCAGGACGGCTCCAAGCGGTACGTCACCGAGGTGCAGGCGGACGAGGTGGAATTTTTAAGTCCCGCGCAGTCCCGCGGGCCGGCCGCGGCAGCCCCGCCGCCGCAGGAGTTCCCGAGCGAGCCGCTGCCCGATTTTTCGGCGATGGAAGACGACGACCTGCCTTTCTGACGGCGGGCAAACTGATTTTTGAAAATACCAAACCATTGAGGAGGAGTAAACGTTGGCTGAAGAGAGAGGCCCCAGGAAGCCGCGCGGACGCAGGACCCGGCGTAAGGTCTGCCAATTCTGCGTGGACAAGTGCGAGCATATAGATTACAAGGATATCAACAGGCTGCGCAAATGCATGACCGAAAGGGGCAAGATAATGCCCAAGCGTATGTCGGGGACCTGCGCAAAGCATCAAAGACAGGTATCGATGGCGATAAAGCGGGCAAGAGTGGTCGCGCTTCTACCCTACGTTACCGATTAGTCTGCAGCCAAACCAGCCCGGCCTGTTTGCGCCGGGCTTTTGTGTAGTGTGGTTGAAAGGGGATAAGCGTTTGGACAGGACCAAAGCCGGCGCGTCGATGGGGGTCGCCGCTTTGCTGGGCGTCGTTTGCGGCGGGGCAACGGCCTTCATGTTTCCGGCCGCGCTGACGCTCCCCATGCTTGGGATATACTATGGCGTGCGGGAGTCGTGGCACTGGGCGGCGGGGCTTTTGCTTACCAGCCTCATCGTGGTGCAGACGGCCGCGGGGACGGAACTGACCCTGATAGCCGCGATATTCTCGGCGCCGGTCACCGTGGTGGGCATCCGCGTGCTCCGGGAAAAGTGGCATCCTTTCGAGGCGGTGGCCATGTGCATAGGCGCCGTTTTTGCCGGTTTGATGCTCAGCTACTTCTTCGCGAACGCGTTTTTGGGCGGGGACGCCATCGGCGCAGGGCTGCACGCACTGTCCGATTATCTGCTTGGCCTGCCCAGGGACATGTACGAGCGGACGATGGGTCTGTTGACCTCCGGCCTGGCCCTGAGCGTCGACCTGACCGGCGCGCGGACCAGCGTGGTCGCCTACGTTATCAGCCAGGCCGAGGTGTTCGTGCGCGCCGCGCTCCCGACACTGGTGCTCACCTACGCGGCGGTAGGCGGACTTATTACCTTTGCTTTTTCCCGTAAGCGCCTGCAGACCGCCGGCGCCGACGTCATACCCATGGTCCCGTTCTGGGACTATCAGTTGCCCACCCGCTTTGCGCGGGGCGCCATCTTCATCATCATGCTGGGGCTTATCGCCCAGCTCATTGGGGAGGGCTGGGTCGCGGATGTCGGGCTGTTGAGCAATACGATGTTTTTGGTGTGCTTCATCGTGCAGGGGTTTGCGGTTATCGATTATTATCTGGTGCACCGCTCGGTGCCGCAGGCGCTCAGGTGGCTGGTGCTGGTGGTCGCCTACCTCCTGTTCGGTTCCCTCCTTTTCGTGGTGGGGGTGCTGGACCAGGTGCTGGGGATACGCACGCGCATCAGGACATGAGGCCTCAGGAGAGGAAAATGGTTGCCAAAAGGGACCGAAAGAAGCTGCTGTTCGACTGGATAGCGGCGCATCACGCCTGGTTTACCATCGGCATTACGGCGGTGGTGGCCGTGGTTTTCGTGCTTAACGAGATTGCGGGCATCGTGGTCGCCGCGGCCATGCTGGCGGCGGCGGTGTGCTTTTTGGTGGGGCATAACCGCCTGAAGCGCGAAGAGGAAAAAAAGCGCGCCGTGTTCCCCGGCGGGCAGGACCGCCAGAGCGCGGGGGCGCGGCCGGTGGTCTGCATCATCATCATGGACGATTACGCCGAGATGGTCAACGTGGCCTCCGAAACGACCATGTCGCGCATCAACGCCGAGGTCACACGCTGTGTCGCCGAGATGGCGGAAAAGGTGAAGGGGGCGTTCAGGCGGTACGACCGCGACAAATTCATACTGTTTTTTGACAGGCGCAACCTGCAGGAGCTGGAGCAGAGCCGCTTCCCCATACTGGACCAGATACGCGGCATCCCCGGCGGGAACGGCCAGAACATCACGGTGAGCATCGCCGTGGGCGCGGGAGAGAGCGCGCAGCAGTCCAACGAGTTCGCGCAGCAGGCCACCGACGTGGTGCTGGGCCGCGGCGGGGACCAGGCCGCCGTCAAGACCGAGGACCGCATCACCTTCTACGGCGGCATCACCCCCACCACACAGAAGCGCTCCAAGGTCAAGCCGCGGCTGACGGCGCGCGCATTAAGGACGGCCATCGAGCGCAGCTCGGAGGTGTTCGTGATGGGCCACGCGCGCCCGGACATGGACGCGGTGGGCGCGGCCATGGGCATCGTCCGGTGCGCCCAGTTCTCCCAGAAATGCTCGCGCATCGTGCTGGATTCAGATCTTTTTATGATCGAGCCGTTCGTGCAGCGGCTCAAGGACGAGGGCCTGTATGACGTGCTGGTGGTGGACGCCTCCAGCGCGGCCAGGGTGATGCGCAGCAACGCGCTTTTGGTGCTGGTGGACACGCAGCGCCCCAACTCGGCGTCCTGCCCGGCGCTTCTGACGCAGGCGGGGCAGGTCGCGGTCATCGACCACCACCGGCGCGGGCTGGAGTGGGTGGAGAACCCGGCCGTGAGCTTTCTGGAGCCCTACGCTTCGTCCACGTCCGAGCTGGTGACCGAGCTGGTGCAGTATTACGACAGCGAGATGCGCCTGACCCAGCTGGAGGCCGAGGCGCTGATGGCCGGCATCGCGATGGACACAAAAAGCTTTTATCTGGACACCGGCGTGCGGACCTTCGAGGCGGCGACGTACCTGCGGCGCCAGGGTGCGGACATGGTGCGCGTGCGTGAGTTTTTGAAGGACGACGCGTACACCTATTTCCAGCGCATGGAAACCATCCAGAACGTACAGATGATAAAAAAGAACATTGCCATCTCGCACTACGAGCATAAGACGCCCCGGGCACAGCTTCTCGCGGCGCAGGCGGCCGATCAGCTAATGACCATCCGCGGCGTGCGCGCGTCCATCGTGCTGGTGCCCACGGAAGGCTCGGTGCAGGTGAGCGCGCGGTCCACCGGCGAAATCAACGTGCAGCTCATCATGGAACGGCTGGGCGGAGGCGGGCACATGAGCATGGCCGCGACGCAGCTGCCGGACATGGAGATCAAGGAAGCCCGGGAACACGTGGAGCGGACGGTGCTGGAGCTGGTGGAGGAAGGAGAGATCGCATGAAGGTGATTTTGAAGGCGGATGTGAAAGGAACGGGCAAGCAGGGAGACATCGTCAGCGTCAGCGACGGGTACGCCCGCAATTTCCTGCTCCCCAAGGGTCTGGCCGAGGAGGCGACTGCGGGGAACCTGAACAAGGCCAGGCAGCGCCTCGGCGCCGAGGCCCACAGGAAGGAAATGGAGATGGAGGCCGCAAAAGAGTTGGCCCGGCGTATCAAGTCGCTTACCGTCCGGGTCAGCGCGCGCACCGGCGAGGCCGGGAAGTTGTTCGGCTCGGTCACCAGCAAGGAGATCGCCGAGGCCTTCGAGGCCCAGCACGGCATAAAGCTGGACAAGAAAAAAATCGCGCTGGACGAGCCCATTCGGGCGACGGGGGAGAGCGAAATAGAGGTGCGCCTGTACAACAACGTGCAGACCACGTTCAGGCTGGTCGTGGAGGCGGAATAGGCCGGGGGCCGAAGGGGAGGTAGCAGCGGATGGAGAAGGCCGGGAAGATGCCGCACAATCTGGATGCGGAGCGCGCGGTACTGGGCTGCATGCTGGGTTCGCCGGATGCCATGGTCAAAGCGGCGGACATGCTCAGGGCCGCGGATTTTTACAGCGCGGCGCACCGCGAGATTTTCGAGGCCATGACGCGGCTGCTGGAACGGTCTTCAAACGTCGACCTGCTGATGGTTTGCGAGGAGCTCGAGCGCGTAGGCATGCTGGAGGCGGTGGGTTCGGTCGGCTACGTCAGCGACCTGCCCCGGCTGGTGCCCTCGACGGCCCACCTCGACAACTATATCGAGATCGTTGAGACCAAGTCCATGCTGCGCGCCCTCGTCGAAACGGGCAGCGCCATAGCCGGCAAGGCGATGGATGGCGCCGAGGCAGCCGAGGCCATCGTGGAGGAGGCGGAAAAGCGCATCTTTGACGTTTCCATGCGCCGCCAGTCCGACCGCATGCGCCACATCAAGGACCTGGTGCTGGACACCTACACCCGGCTGGGGGACATGGCCAAGCTGTCCGGCGGCCTGTCCGGCGTGCCCACCGGCTTCTATCAGCTGGATAAAATGGTGTTCGGCCTCCAGCCCTCCGACCTCATTATCGTGGCCGGGCGCCCCAGCATGGGCAAGACCAGCTTCGCGATGAACATCGCGCAGTTCGCCGCCGTCAACCAGCGTTCGGTCGCCGTGTTCAGCCTCGAGATGTCGCGCGAGCAGCTGGTTCGCAGGCTTTTGTGCGCGCAGGCCGGCGTGGACATGGAAAAGGTCCGCACCGGGGCTATCGGCGAGGACGAATACATGCGCCTGGCGACGGCCATGTCCCAGCTGGCGTCGGCCGAGATGTACATCGACGACACCTCCGACATATCGGTCGCCGAGATGCGCAGCAAATGCCGCAAGCTCAAGCTGGAAAAAGGGCTGGACCTGGTGCTCATCGACTACCTGCAGCTCATGTCCAGTCACGCAAAGGCTGAGAACCGGCAGCAGGAGGTCGCCGCCATCACCCGCGCCGTCAAGGGCATGGCGCGCGAGCTGGACGCCGGTCATACTGTTGTCCCAATTGAGCCGCGCGCCCGAGGCCCGCGGCGACAAGCGCCCCATGCTCTCCGACCTCCGGGAGTCGGGCGCCATCGAGCAGGACGCCGACATCGTCATACTGCTCTACCGCGAGGCGTTCTATAAGGAGGACGCGGACAACGTCGCCGAGGCCATCGTGGCCAAGCATCGCAACGGCAAGACCGGGACCATCCGGCTGGCCTGGCTGGGCGAGCACACGCGCTTTGTCAATCTGGACGAATCGCACAGGGAATAGCCTGTAGCAGGGTCCGCGTTCCCGCCGCACAGGTGGCGGGATTTTTTTACCTTTTTAACAAAAAGGATGCTTGACATCGTCCAAAATCGGCGTATACTTAACAAAGTAAATAATTAAGAAAGTTAATAATAAGAGGGGGTGCCTATGGACCGTGAGAAAATGCTGGAGCTCGCAAACGATATTGAGCGGGAGATGCACGCTGTCATGCACGCCAGCAAGAGGATGCGGGGAGGCGTTGCGGCCGAACTGAAGCCCAGCGAACACCATACGTTCATGATGCTGTTTTCCATGAACGGCGGCCAGCGCGTGATGCCGTCGGTGATGGCCAGGGCAATGGGGATATCGCTTCCGGCCATCACCCATCAGATCAAGGCGCTGGAAAAACACGGGTACGTCGTACGGGAGGCGTCTGCTACCGACAGGCGCCGCGTATACGTTTCCATAACAGAAAAAGGCTATCTCCTGATGGAGCGCATGAAGCAGGACCGTATGAAGCTCCTCCTGGACTTCATCGAATTCCTGGGCGAGGAGGACAGCCAGAAACTCCTGGAGATCATCTCGCGGATCAGGGAATACGTGCGGATCATGAAAGAGACCCGGAACAATGAACAGAAAGGGCAGAAAAAATAATTTATGCTGAAGCTTGCAAGATTCTTCAAACCTTATCTCGTACTCATCCTGTCCATTCTCGCGCTTTTGCTGATACAGGCGATGTGCGACCTGGCGCTGCCCGACTACATGTCCAGGATAGTCAACAACGGCATCCAGCAGAGCGGAATTGTGGACGTGGCGCCCGAGGTGCTCCGCGAGAGCGAGATGGACAAGATACTGCTGTTCATGAGCGCGGACGACGCGAACAAGGTAAAGGACAGCTACGACCTGCTGGATAAGAGCGCCCTCAATGCGGATGATTACGCCGCGCTCAGCGAAAAATACCCGGCGCTCGAAAAGGAGCGCCTGTACCAGAGGAACACGGAGGACAGGGACACCGTCGACGCGCTGAACGTTGTCATGAGCCGGGCCATGCTGGCCGTCGCGGGCATCGAGAGCATGGATCCCGCCGAGCTGATGCAGATGATGCAGCAGCAGGGGTGGTGCACCCGCGCAGGGCATGACGCCGGCGCAGGGGAACGTCGACGTTTTCGCCATACTCAAAATGCTCCCGCAGGAAAAGCGTGACGTCATCCGCTCGGAAGTGAGCGAAAAGATGGACGTGCTGGGGGACAGCATGATCCAGCAGGCGGCGGTATCACAGTTCGTGAAACCCGAATATGAGGCCGTCGGCGTCGACCTCGGCGCCATGCAGTCCCGGCTGATACTGGAGACCGGCGCCATAATGCTGCTCATCTCGCTGGACGGCGTAGCGGCGTCGGTATGCGTGAGTTATCTGGCCGCGCGGGTGGCGGCGGGCTTTGGCCGCGACGTGCGCCGCTCGCTGTTTACCCGGGTGATGACGTTCTCCAACAACGAGATAGATAAGTTCTCTACGGCATCCCTCATCACGCGCACCACCAACGACATCCAGCAGATACAGCTTCTGCTGGTCATGTTCCTGCGTATCGTGTTCTACGCGCCCATACTGGGCGTGGGCGGAAGCATCCGGGCCATCAATATCGGCGGGACCATGGCGTGGATCATCGCCGCGGCGGTCGGGGTCATACTGGTGTTCATGCTCATATTGTTCTGGCTGGCCACGCCGCGCTTCAAGCGGATACAGAAGCTGACCGACCGGCTGAACATGGTGATGCGCCAGAGCCTCGAAGGGCTCCCTGTGGTCCGCGCCTTCAACATGCAAGGGACCGAGGAACAAAAGTTTGACATTCAGAACAGGGAGTATCTGAAGGTGAGCCTGTTCGTCAACCGCGCGATGGCGCTGATGATGCCGGTGCTGATGCTGGCCATGAACGGCGTTTCCATCCTCATCATATGGATAGGCGCGCATCAGGTGGATGCGGGGAACCTGCAGGTCGGCAACCTCATGGCGCTGATACAGTACGCAATGCAGATTATAATGTCGTTCCTGATGATCTCCATCGTGGCCATTATGATGCCGCGCGCCTCCGTCGCCGCGCAGCGCATCGCGCAGGTGCTGCGCACCGGGGCCTCCATCCATGACCCCGAGGCGCCCAAGGACCCGCCCGGCGACGCCACCGTGGATTTCAAAAACGTTACGTTCAAATATCCGGGCGCGGAAGAGCCGGTGCTTACGGACATCTCCTTCACGGCGCGGCCGGGGGAAACGACGGCTTTCATCGGCAGCACGGGCAGCGGCAAGTCTACCCTCGTTAACCTCGTTCCGCGGTTCTACGACGTGACCGGGGGCTCCGTGACCATTGGCGGCATCGATATCCGGGAGCTTTCGCAGCACGCGCTGCGGGACAAAATCGGGTATGTGCCCCAAAAGGCGGTGCTGTTTTCGGGCACAATCGGGAGCAACCTCCGGTACGCCGATGAGGACGCGCCCGAGGACGTGCTCAAAAGCGCTGCCGATATAGCGCAGGCCACCGAGATCATCAACGAAAAACCGGAGGGGTTTGAAAGCGAGATAGCGCAGGGTGGCACCAACGTTTCGGGCGGGCAGAAGCAGCGCCTGTCCATCGCGCGGGCCATCGTCAAACGCCCGAAGATCTATATATTCGACGACAGCTTTTCGGCCCTCGACTACACCACCGACGCAAAGCTCCGCAAGGCGCTCAAGGCGTGACCGCCGACAGCGTGGTGCTTGTCGTGGCCCAGCGGATAGGGACCATCATGAACGCCGAGCAGATCATCGTGCTGGAGGAAGGCCGCATAGTTGGCAAGGGCACCCACAGAGAGCTGCTTCAAACCTGCGGCGTATACCGGGAGATTGCCGAGACCCAGATGTCCAAGGAGGAACTCGAAAAATGAGCGAAACGCATAACGATACCAAAGAAGCTCCGGCGCCCAATTGCGCGGACCTGAAAGGCGCCACGGCGGCATGGGCGGACCGGGCGGCGGACCTCCGGGAATGCACGCCGTGGAAAAGGCCAGGGATTTCAAGGGCACCATGAAGACCCTTGCGTCCTATCTGAAGCCGTATTGGGTCGCGCTCACCGTCGTGATGGTGCTCACCATCGCGAGCACGGTGTTCGCCATCGTCGGCCCCAAGATATTGGGCACGGCGACCACCGACATTTTCGAGGGCATCATGGGCAAGGTGTCGGGCGTGCCCGGATCGGGTATTGACTTTGCCGGCATCGGGGAAACGTTGATGACGCTGGTCGCGCTGTACGGCATAAGCTCACTGTGCATGTACGTGCAGGGGTATGTCATGAGCGGCATCTCGCAGAAGATAACTTTCCGGATGCGCAAGAGCATCTCGGAAAGGTCCACCTCCTGCCGCTGAGATATTTTGATAAGGTCACCCACGGCGAGGTGCTCTCCGCGTGACCAACGACGTGGACACGGTGAGCACCACGCTGAGCCAGAGCCTCAGCCAGACCCTTTCGTCGGTCGCGACCATCATCGGCGTGCTGGTCGCGATGCTGTCCATCAGCTGGGTCATGACGCTGGCGGCGCTGGTGGTGCTGCCCCTCTCGGCGCTGGTGGTGTCCAAAGTGATAAAGCGTTCGCAGAAGTTTTACAAGCAGCAGCAGGTTATCTCGGGCACGTCAACGGCACGTGGAGGAGATCTACGGCGGGCACATCATCGTCAGGGCCTTCAACAGGGAGGACCGCGCCGTGTCGCAGTTCGACGCGCTCAACGGCAAGCTGTATGAAGCGGCCTATAAATCGCAGTTCCTGTCCGGCATGATGCCGCCGGTCATGCAGTTCATCGGGAACCTCGGCTATGTGGTCGTGTCCATACTCGGCGGGTACCTGGCGGTGCAGGGCAGCATACAGGTGGGCGACATACAGGCGTTCATCCAGTACATGCGCTCGTTCACCCAACCCATTTCGCAGGTTGCCCAGATTGCCAACATCCTGCAGTCCACCGCGGCGGCGGCCGAGCGGGTTTTCGAGTTCCTGCGCGAGGACGAGGAGAAGGAAGACACCGATAAGCCGGTCACGGTCCGCGAGGTGAAGGGTCTGGTGGAATTCGACCACGTGCGGTTCGGGTATTCGCCGGACAACATCATAATAAAGGACTTCTCGGCGGTGATACGGCCCGGCCAGCGCATCGCCATCGTCGGGCCGACCGGCGCGGGCAAGACCACCATCGTCAAGCTCCTGATGCGGTTCTACGACGTGAACAGCGGCTCCATCCGCGTGGAGGGCCACGACACGCGCGAGTACCTGCGCAAAGACCTTCGAGCCATGTTCGGCATGGTGCTGCAGGACACCTGGCTCTTCAACGGGACCATCATGGAAAACATCCGCTACGGACGTCCGGACGCGACCGACGCCGAGGTGGAGGAGGCCGCGCGGGCCGCGCACATTGACCACTTCATCAACACCATGCCCGGCCGGTACCAGATGGAGATAAACGAGGAGTCCACCAACATCTCGCAGGGCCAGAAGCAGCTTATCACTATCGCGCGCGCCATACTCGCCGATCCGAAGATACTGATACTCGACGAGGCGACCAGCTCGGTGGACATCCGCACCGAGGTATACATCCAGCGGGCGATGGAAAGGCTGATGGAGGGCAGGACCAGCTTCATCATAGCGCACCGTCTGTCCACCATCCGGGACGCGGACCACATACTGGTCATGCGCGACGGCGACATCGTGGAGCAGGGCAGGCACGAAGACCTTCTTGCGCAGAACGGATTTTACGCGTCGCTGTATTACAGCCAGTTTGAAAACCCCGTGGCCTCCTGAAAGCGTCCCCCGCCGCCGAAGCAGGCGCAATATACGACAAATAAACCTTGGTAGAGGGAGAAAAGTGTGCTAGAATAAATGCATACAGTTTCTAATTGCCAAGGAAGCAGTATGTTGCGGTTTGAGGGATGATAGATGAAGTATATCTTAGTTGTGGGCGACGGCATGGCCGACAGGCCGGTACCCGAACTGGGCGATAAGACGCCCATCGAGGCGGCCGACACGCCCAACGCCGACCGTCTGGCCGGCGCCGGAGAACTGGGGACCGTACTGACCGTACCCAGGGGTGTGGCACCGGGAACGGATACTGCATTCGTTGGGATAATGGGATATGACGTGAAAAAGCAATACACGGGGAGATCGCCTCTCGAAGCTGCCGGCATGGGCATTGACCTCCCTGTCGGGCATACCGCTTTGCGGTGCAACCTCGTTTCCATCACTCCCGGCGTAAAGCTGGGAGACGCATACATGCTCTCCCATTCGGGCGGCCAGATAAGCGGCCCGGACGGCTATGAGCTGATGTCGTGGCTGAAAGCGCATCCCCGGTTTGAGGAGCGCATGCGCGAGCTGAATCTCGAGCTCCATGTGGGCACGAGCTTTCGGCACATCGTCACCATGGGGGAAGACTACTGGGAAGCGGCGCTGGAGCAGAACCTCAAGGTAACGCCTCCGCACGAAATACTCGGCGAGCCGGTGCGCGAGCATCTGCCGGTCGGGACCATCGCTTACGTGCTTCTGGACATCACCAAGCTCTCCTACGAGCTTTTGCCCCTGCACCCCATCAACCGGCGCAGGGAAGAAAAAGGCGGGATGGTGGCCAACGCCGTCTGGCTGTGGGGACAGGGCTACCGGCCTGATTTTATCCCGTGGAAAGAGAAATTCGGGATAAGCGGCAGCGTCATAACCGCCGTGCCGCTGGTTAGCGGCATCGGTTTTCTGTGCGGACTGAAGTCCATCGAGGTGGAAGGCGCTACCGGCGAACTGGACACAAACTACGACGGGAAGGCGGACGCCGCGTTGGCGGCCCTCAAGGGGGGCGACGATTTCGTGCTGGTGCACGTGGAGGCGCCGGACGAATGTACGCACAACGGCGACTCCGAAGGCAAGGTGGAGGCCATAGCGCGCCTCGACAAGATGCTGGGGCGCATACTCGACGGGTTGGATGCCTTGGGCGAGGAGTACAGGCTCCTCCTTTTGAGCGATCATCTGCCCACGCTGCACAACAGGGCGCACGCATCGGGCGCCGTTCCCTATGTGCTTTACGACAGCAGGAAGGACGCGCGCGCGCACAGGCCGTTTGGCGAGCGCGCCGCAGCGGAGACCGGCCAGTACCTCGATTCAGGAATGCAGCTCATGCCCCGGCTGTTCGAGCAGGAGTAGAAGGCCCGCCCGCAGGAGAGTCTTTAGCTATGCAGGGGAGTGATGGCGCGATGGACGAGAGGATGTCCCCGTCGCTGGAGAATTATCTGGAAACGGTTCTGGTGCTTGAGCAAAGCGACCCCACGGTCCGCCTCACCGATATCGCCAACAGGCTGGGCGTGAGCAAAGCGAGCGTCAACCGGGCACAGGGCATTTTGAAAAAGGCGGGACTCATAGAGCAGGAGCGGTACGGCACCATAACACTGACCGAAAAGGGCCGCAAAGCCGCGAACGACGTATACAAGCGCCACCGTACCATCAAGCAGTTTCTGATATGCGTCCTGCATATAGACGAGGAGACCGCCGAGAACGACGCCTGCCTCATGGAGCACGTCATCAGCAAGCAGACCATGGATAAGCTGGTGCAGTATCTCGCCGAAAAATGCCCGTGAAACCCCTGAAAAAAGCCGCCGTTGCCTGAGTGGAACCGGGCAACGGTTTTTTTCATAAAACGTTTCAAGGAGAAAACGATGATAATCGATACCCATGTACACTGCTTCCCCGACCGCATAGCAAAGCGCGCGATGGAATCGCTGACCGCAAAGTCCGACCAGGTCACCGCCCACACAGACGGCACGCTGAACGGCGTCCGCGCTTCCATGCGGCTATCGGGCGTGGATATATCGGTCATCTGCTCCATCGCGACCAACCCGGAGCAGACAAGGAGCGTCAACGCGTTTGCCGCGCAGCTCAACGCTGAGCCGGACATCGTGGCGCTCGGGTCCGTGCATCCCGACCTTGACGATTGGAAGGCGGAAATCATCCGCATCCGGGACGCGGGGCTTCCCGGCATAAAGCTGCATCCCGAGTATCAGGACTTTTATGTGGACGACCCGAAGATGTTCCCGATATACGAGGCCTGCGTTAAGCTAGGATTGCCGATAGTGTTCCACGCGGGCGTGGACCTCGGATACGACACCATCCACTGTACGCCTGTTCGGTTCCGCAAAGTGGCCGAGCGGGTGGACACCTCCAGGTTCGTGCTGGCCCACATGGGCGGCTGGTCGATGTGGGACGAGGTGGAGGACCAGCTGGTGGGGCTTGATGTGTATATGGACACGGGCTACTGCTTCAGGCACCTGAGCGACCAACGGCTCCTGCGCATGGCCCGGGCGCACGGCACCGACAAAATACTCTTTGCCACCGATTCGCCGTGGAAGCCGCAGGACGAGTACGTGCGGCATCTGCAAAGCCTGCCCCTGACCGAGAGCGAGTACAGGGCCATCGCCGGGGAGAATGCGGCCCGGCTTTTCAATATCGCGCTGCTGGCGGGACAGGGAAGAGCGCAAGAACAATGTTTTAAAACGATAATTCAAGCAGGAGTGGGGGATATGCCATGAAAGCGATCGTTACCGTTATAGGCGAGGACAAAATAGGCATCATCGCGGGCGTGAGCGCTGTGCTGGCCGAGTACCGCGCCAACATACTGGACATTACGCAGACCGTCCTGCAGGATACGTTCGTGATGATCATGCTGGTGGACCTGAGTGCGGTGGAGGTGCCGTTCGCGGAGCTGGGCGAGGCCCTGGACGCGAAGGGCAAGGACATCGGCATGTCCATCCGCATGCAGCGGCAGGACATATTTGAAGCCATGCATAGAATTTAGGAGGTTCGATTATGCTTAACAGGGACGAAATACTCGAAACGATACGCATGATCGAGCAGGAGCACCTCGATATCCGGACGGTCACCATGGGCATATCGCTCTACGACTGCGCGCACCCGGACGAGAAGCAGGCCTGCGCCCGCGTGTACGACAAGATAATGCGCTGCGCCCGCGACCTCGTGAAGGTGGGCGAGGAGATAGAGGCCGAATACGGTATACCCATCGTGAACAAGCGCATTGCGGTCACGCCCATAGCGCTTATCGCCCAGGCCGGGGACGCGAAGGACTATATCGCGTTCGCGCGCACGCTGGAACGCGCCGCCCGCGAAACGGGAGTCAACTTCATCGGCGGGTTCTCGGCGCTGGTGCACAAGGGCGCGACCGCCGGGGACAAACGGCTGATAGCGTCCATTCCGCAGGCGCTTTCCGAGACTGAGCACGTCTGCGCGTCGGTCAACGTGGCCACCACGCGGGCGGGTATCAACATGGACGCCGTCCGGGACATGGGCCGGGTCATCAAGGAAACGGCCGAGTGCACGGCGGACGCCGGGGGCATCGGCTGCGCCAAGCTGGTCGTGTTCGCAAACGCGGTGGAGGACAACCCGTTCATGGCCGGGGCCTTCCACGGCGAGGGCGAGCCGGACTGCGTGATAAACGTCGGGGTCAGCGGGCCGGGCGTGGTGAAGCAGGCGCTGACCAAGGTGCGCGGCCAGAGCTTTGACGAGGTGGCCGAGACTATTAAAAAGACGGCGTTCCGCATCACGCGGATGGGCCAGCTGGTGGCGCGCGAGGCGTCCAGCCGGCTGGGCGTGCCGTTCGGCATCGTCGACCTTTCGCTGGCGCCCACCCCGGAGGTCGGGGACAGCGTGGCGCTGATACTTGAGGAGATGGGGCTGGAGTCTTGCGGGACCCATGGCTCCACCGCCGCGCTGGCCATGCTCAACGACGCGGTGAAAAAGGGCGGCGTGATGGCGTCATCGCACGTCGGGGGCCTGAGCGGCGCGTTCATCCCGGTCAGCGAGGATGCGGAGATGATTGAGTCGGTGCGGCGCGGCGCGCTGTCCATCGACAAGCTGGAGGCCATGACCTGCGTCTGCTCGGTGGGCCTTGATATGATTGCGGTCCCCGGCGACACCAGCGCCGAGACACTCTCGGCCATCATTGCGGACCAGGCGGCCATCGGGATGATAAACAGCAAGACCACGGCGGTGCGCGCCATCCCCATACCCGGCGCCAGGGTGGGGGACATGGTCGATTTCGGCGGGCTTTTGGGCCGCGGCATCGTGATGGCGGTCAACCCGTTCGGATCGGAGGATTTTATACGGCGCGGGGGACGCATCCCGGCGCCCATTCACAGTTTGAGAAATTGACTTGCTATAAGATACAGGAGGAAGCGATGCAGCAGACCAATGCCCCGCGCGGGGAAGAGAAGGACAGGTGGCGGCTGGAGGACATCTTTGAGAGCGACGCGCTGTGGGAGGAGTCCTACGCTCAGGTGGAAAAGGACATGCAGGGCATCGAGGCCCTGAAAGGAACGCTCACCAAAAGCGCGAAGGACCTTCTTAAAGGCATGGACGCATTGGGCGACATCGAGCGCCGCGCCGAAAAGCTCTACGTGTACGCCGGCATGCGCCGCGACGAGGACAACGGCCGCGCCGAGTATCAGGAAAAGGCCGACCGCGCGCTGAACCTGCTGGTGCGTCTGGAGAGCGCTACGGCTTTCGTCGAGCCCGAGCTGCTGGAGGCGGACGCGGCCGCCATAGAAGGATATATCGCCGCCGAGCCGGGCCTCAAGGTCTACGCGCACGGCCTGCGGGACCTGCAGCGCCAGAAGCCGCACGTGCTGGACGAAAAGAGCGAGCGGCTCCTGGCGATGGCGGGGGAGGTCTCGGCCGGGCCGTCCACCATATTCAAGATGCTCAACAACGCCGATTTGAAGTTCGGCTTCATAAAAAACGAGAAGGGCGAAGAGGTGGAGGTTACCCACGCCAGCTATTCAACGCTGCTGGAATCGCAGGACCGCGGAGTGCGCAAGGCCGCCTACGAAAAGCTGTACGACGCGTACGGGAGCCTTGTGAACACGCTGAGCGCCACCTACGGGAGCAGCGTGAAAAAGGACGTTTTCCACGCGCGGGCGCGCAACTTTGCAAGCGCGCTGGAAAGTTCGCTGTTCGCGGACAACGTGCCCGTTTCGGTGTACGACACGCTGATAGAGACCGTGCACAGGCATCTGCCGGCCATGCACCGCTACGTCGCCCTGCGCAAAAAGGTGCTGGGCGTGGATAAGCTGCAGATGTATGACGTCATGGTGCCGCTGGTGCCCGAGGCGCACATGCACATCGAATACCCCGAGGCGTGGGACATGGTGTTCAAGGGCATCGCGCCCATGGGCGAGGAGTACGTCGCGCTGGCCAAACGTGCCTGTGAGGACCGTTGGGTGGACGTGTACGAGAACCCGGGCAAGACCTCCGGCGCGTACAGCTGGGGGCATTACGACGTGCATCCGTACATCCTTTTGAACTACCAGCCCACCATCGACAACGCGTTCACCATCGCGCACGAGCTGGGCCATGCCCTACATTCCTATTACAGCAACACATCCCAGCATTACGCCAACGCGGGGTATCCCATACTGCTGGCTGAGGTCGCGTCCACCGTCAACGAATCGCTCCTTTTGCAGCATCTTTTAAAGAGCACGGACGACGCGAACACGCGCAAGTATCTGCTCAACCATTACCTCGACCAGATCCGGGGCACGGTATTCCGGCAGGTCATGTTCGCGGAGTTCGAGCGGGACGTGCACCGCGAGGCCGAGGTCGGGCGCGCGCTGACCCGCGAGCAGCTGTGCGCCATGTACAGGGAACTGAACGCGGCCTACTACGGCCCGGACATGGAGCAGGACGACCGCATTGCCCTCGAATGGGCGCGCATACCGCATTTTTATAACGCGTTCTACGTATACAAGTACGCCACAGGGTTCTCGTCGGCGGTCCAGATCAGCCGCGGCATACTGGAGGGCCGGGAGGACACCGTGGAAGGGTATCGGCAGTTTTTGAAGAGCGGCGGGAGCGACTACCCGCTGGAGATACTGAAAAAGGCGGGCGTGGACCTTACCAGCACGCAGCCGGTGGACGCCTGCATGCAGGAGTTCGCGGACGTGCTGGAGGAGCTGGAAGAATTGATGGGCGCGTAGAGAATGTACAACTAATGCTCATGTCTGACAGATGAAACATGCTCAAGGACGGTGTCAAGGGGCGCTTTCCGCGGTTTCTGTAGCCTCTGTGTGGGCGTTCGGTGTTGTAGTGGACAAGCCACCGGTCCAGATCCTCCTGCAGTGCTTCCACGCTCTCATAGAAGTTTTCCCGGAATGCGATGCGGAAGAACTCGTCCAGTACCGTCTTGTTGAAACGTTCAATAAAGCCGTTGGTTTTCGGGGATTTGACTTTCGTCCAACGGTGCTCGATGTCGTTTAAGGCCAGATACAGCTCATACGGGTGGTTTTCCGTACCGCAGAATTCCCGGGCGTTATCCGTCAGAACGGCGCCCACCGTCAGGCCATGCTCCCGGTAAAACGGCGGCACATCGTTGTGCAGCAGCGCGGCGGTGCACTCCGGCTTCTTCCCGGTATGCAAGAAACCGAAGGCATAGGAGCCATAGGTATCCACGCAGGCGTGGAGATACACCTTCCCTACGCCCTTTAAAGTCCCACATACATACACTACCCGGTCCACACGCTCCCAACCTGTGGGCACGTATTCGCTTTCGTTAGCTATATTTATAGCCTCTAGGATTTCTTTTGCATAATCTAGAAGCAAGCTACGGTGACGTGCAAATAGTTCAATTTCTATTTCAATATAAAGGTGATAGTTATTTCCTAATCGGTCATAACATGTACACTCAGACAATACATTCGAATGCGTCAATATCTCGACAATGTTTGTAGTTGCCTTCTGACTCAAAAGAATCGGACAAGACTTGAAACCAGTTTTCTCACCTCATTTTCATTATCCAGCATTTCGATTCCAACCTTCAAGTTTTAGGAATTTCTTTCGTCTTATGCTACAAACAATATGATTTACATCTGCGGGAAGATGTGCTCTTTATAGCGGTCCAGCAAAAGGAGGAGCGGATAGCCGATTATGTAGCAGGCGACGAGCTGGCCGAGGGCCACGGTGCCCATGGTCGGGAGCAGCGGGAGACCGAGCACGAGGTGCAGCTCGACCCCGATTATGACGCCGTTGACCAGCACGGGCGGGAGCGGCGCGAGGGGCTTGTATCTGCGCAGAAGGCAGGTGAGCAGGGCGGCGATGAGCGTCGCCAGCGAGCCGAAGACGATGTCCATCCACCCCAGCCCGCCGATGAGCAGGTTGCTCAACAGGCATCCGACGAACAGGCCGGGCACGGCGGCGGCGGTAAAAACGGGGAGTATGGTGAGCGCTTCGGCGATGCGCACCTGCACGTCCCTGAAGCTGATGGGGGCAAAGATGAAGGTGAGCAGGAGATATATGGCGGCGATGGCGGCTGCTTCGGCCAGCCTTCTTGTCGTGATTTTTCCGGTCATCGGTTTTATGCCCTTCCTGATGCTGTTTGCCGGCATTATACCATAAAACGTGGGAACGGCGCAAAATTCCCCTTGTCCAAAGGTCCGCGTTGTTGTATAATAATCTCCAGCGCATGGGGATATGGCGCAGTTGGTAGCGCGCGACGTTCGCAATGTCGAGGCCAGGGGTTCGAATCCCCTTATCTCCACCATCAATTTAGGTGAATATAGATGACATGCGGTCAAACCCGCATGTCATCTGCCTTTTCGGGGGTTTTTACCCTCGTTTTTCTGTCCCGCGGCTTCATAGATGACATTAGGCCTTTTCGAAATACTGGAGGGATTCAAACCCTCGTTTTGATTCTAATCTATGAAACATTCGATATGTCTCCTTAGACGGCACACATCGAAGGCGAGGATGAAGGAAGCAGCCTCGTTTTTGAATGACATTGCAGTTACAGGGTCATTACAAGACTCGTCATTGCATCCCTGCGTCAGGCGAGGCAGGGCAAATCTTGATGCCGGTTTGGCTGCATGCAAATTAAAGAATAAAGAATTATGGCTATTAGGATGAATCATAAAGAAAAAGTCCATAAAAACGGACAATACAGGGTGTAGAATGTTGTCATAGTAACGGAAAAGGCGGAAAAAAGCTATGGCAACGAAAAAACGCGTAGGGTTTGAGGATTTACAGAGACGATTTGATACCGAAGATGCTTGCGGAAACCATCTGTTTAAGCTACGGTGGCCGGACGGCTTTATATGTCCCGTATGCGGATGCAGAGAGTATTACCATATTACAACGCGACACAAGTACGCGTGTAAAAACTGTCGATATCAAGCGTCTGTGACAGCCGGTACCGTGATGGACAGAAGCCATTTAAGCCTGAGAATTTGGGCAATATATCTGGTCTCTCGGGATAAACGGAGGTATTCGGCTATGCAGCTATCTCGGGTGCTGAATCTGCCGTACAATACAGCATGGTTCTTGCTCCATCGTATCCGTAATGCTATGGCGGAGCGGGGCAGCCGCTATCTGCTTAAAGGAATTGTCGAATTGGATGATACGTACTCAGGCAAGACCAGGAAGGGTAGTAAAAGGGGGCGTGGGACTACGAAAAACAAGATTATTGTCGCAATTTCCAAAGACGAAGATGGTAAACCCCAGTACGTGAAGATGCAGGTTGTTGCAGACCTGAAGGGAAAGACAATTGCCAGGTTTGCGAAGAACAGCATTGCCGAAGGCACAACGGTGCAGACAGACGCTTATCGCAGTTACAGAAAACCTTTGGCTGAAAAGTGTTTGCATGAATATCAGGTCTTTGATGCGGATTCGGATATGCTCAAATGGCTGCATACCATTGTCAGCAACGCAAAGGCTTTTGTAGCGGGTACTTTTCATGGCTTAGGCAAAAAGCATTTGCAGAGCTACCTCGATGAGTACTGTTATCGGTTCAATCGCAGGAACATGGGCAGCATGATATTTGACGGTACCGTCAAGAAAATTTCGCAAATTTAATTGCCGCCTGGTGGGTGGCAGCTAGCTGATAGCTGAACCGGCCTCTTCTTTCAACATTTCGTCCAAGTGAGTCATGCTCATATATCGCCTGGTGCCCCAGGCCTTGCCGGCAACGTGCCTGAGCCGGGCACAGACCAGCATTAGTGCGGATTTACCGTCCGGAAAGGTGCCCACAACACGAGTTCTTCGCCGGATTTCCCGGTTGAGGCGTTCGATGACATTGTTGCTGCGCAGTTTCGACCAGTGGGCGTAGGGGAAATCCATATAGGTCAGGGTTTCAAGGATGCTGTCTTCAATCTTTTTAGCAGCCTCCTTCAGCTTCATCTCCCGAAGCTTCGCAGCCACTGCCGCTGCCTTCTCTCTGGCTGCTTCCTTATTCTCCTGGGCATGAATAGCCTTGAGCATTGCGGCCACTTCTTTCATCTTTGACCTGGGCGTAACGGAAAACACGTTCCTGTAGAAGTGAACCGTGCAGCGCTGGAACCGGGCATCGGGAAAGGTTTCATTAACAGCTTCCAACAGCCCCAGGCATTTGTCTCCGATGAATAGCTGCGTGCCTGCAAGCCCCCTCTGCCTGAGGCTTTTCAGGAACTCCTGCCAGCTGGTCTTGTCCTCTTTCATTCCCTCAGAAGCGCCAATCACTTCCCGGAATCCCTCCTCATTGACTGCCATAGCAATCAGAATAGCAACGTTCTCGTACGTGCCGCCCCAGTTGCGTTTGAGATAAATTCCGTCGACGTACACATAAGGGTATTGGCCCTGTAATGGCCGGTTCCGCCACGTCTCGATGTGTCCGTAGACCTTCTGATTCAGATGGCTCACCGTACCGGCTGATACCTTCGTTCCCCAAAGCGCTTCCGTGATGTCTTCCACACGGCGTACCGAGACACCGGCCAGATACATCTCGATCAAGGCTTCTTCCACCGAGCTTTCCCGGCGCCGGTATCGTTCAATGATAGCGGTTTCAAATGCAACTCCCTTGAGCTTGGGCATTTTCAGCTTTACATCGCCTGAGGTAGTGGTCAGATCGCGTTCATAGTGCCCGGAGCGGTACCCCTTGCGGTCTTCCGTCCGTTCATACCGGCCTGCATTCGTCAATTCTGCTGCTTCCTGCTCTAGCAAGTTATTGAGGGTTTCCTCCACGCTGTGGCGCACAAGCTCTTTCAACTCCTGCTTTATAGCTCCCTCGTTCAGGTGTATAATTTTATCGGACATGTTCGCAGCCCCTTTCTTGGTGAATGGTGTGACAACTTATTCTACCAAGCGGCTGCGTCCATGTCCCTTTCTTTATGACGCTTTTCCAAATTTGCGCAATTTATGATACCTTATCTATTTGACAGATTGCTTTTTGCGACGACACAGTCTCCGCCGTTTCGGTTTGCTGATTTAAGCTAATAGCCATGTTAAAGAATTGCGAGGAGATTTAATCATAAACAACGGATAGCATTGCTTAGAGAAGGTTCCATACCGCGTTTCTTGCTAAAAACGGGCTTGCCAACAATGATCGGCATACTGGTTACAGGGTTTTACAATCTCATTGAAGCATATTTTGTCCGAGGGTTGGGAACAAGCCAAATGGGAACGGTATCCATCACTTTCCCTCTCGGTCAGGCAACAGTCGGGCTGGCACAAAAAAGCCACCCTGCTTTTCAGAGTGGCTTAGATATCGATGAGTTATAGGAATTTCTTCAATTGCTGGATATTGTTTTCCTCAAATTGCAGCAGCTTTTCCATAAGACCCACAATATCAGGTTCTGCTTCATTATATTTTTTAAGATTCTTAACCGCGTCTATTACACCCATATTACTTCCAATTATCAGCATTTCAGAAATATGGGATGGTGTTTTATTTGTTAGCGTTTGCATGTTGATCATGAGGTAGGTTTTGATTTTGTCAAAAGCGCCGATTCCTTTGTCATCATAACCATTTTTATTCAGTTGTGTCTTAGCAGCAGTATGGATTTTTCTATACTCATTCAGTTGAGACTCTAAATGTCTTTTAAATTCCTCATCCTTAACAATACCTGTCAACTGGTTTAATGTATCCACGCCCATTTGAGAGTTTTGATAAATAAAGTTTAAAAGCTCCGCATTTCCATTCATTGTTAATCACGCTCCTTTCAGAGTAGTTTAAACACAAAACAATTTGAGTATTCTTTGAGTGTCCAAAATTGCTATAGAATTAATAGACCCCTTTTCATCATGAATAGAAAGGCCACCACTACCACCATGCCGCAACGCCCTGTCAAGCGTCATAATCGTCGCCACAGCGCTGTCGATCTTTCGGTGGATTTTTCCTTGTCCGGCGTGATATTACCCGCCGGAAATGGGCAAAACAAAAGTACCTCACCGCCAAGATGCTTATATTTCAGATATATTCTGACAAGCAATTATCTATCTATTCTATTTCCTCATCCTTCGGGATATCGCCGAATAGGATTCTCATATAATCGCGTTTTCCATACAGTATCCTGTAGATGGATACATACTCATTGTTCACCCGGTAAAAAATCAGGTAATTTCCGCTGATGCAGTAACGAAAATCTGTTTCCACGTCAATAGCGGCAGACAGCTCTTTTCCCATGAATGGCATGTCCGCTAAGCCTTCATAGGTCGTCATTATTCTTTTCACCACGTGTGTGGCTGCGTCTGGATTGCATAGCTCGTCAAAATTGCGAACATTATTTTACGGGATCACAGTGAGTTCTTGACAAATTTAAGAAAAAGAGTATGATGGATACAAAAGTAAAAATAAAATACAAATGTACTACATGGATAATTATGTAAGTAGGTATAGGGTATGGACCGTAATCAATATTTAAAAATTGCCCATTGGTACTATACTTTAGGCTTGACCCAGGAAGAAATTGGAAGGCGCCTTTCAATTACGAGGCAGCGAGTAAATCGTATTATCGGCGACCTGACAAAATTAGGAATCGTTACGATAAAAGTGAACGGCATAAATCAGGGAAGCGTCCACAAAGAGCATTTGATTGAAAAATATTTTGGCATTGATCGTGTAGTTATAGCAGAGCGGTTCGCGGCGGGTGATCCATATTTGCCAGTGCTGGCCCATACAGCGGCCTACTATATCGAGGAGTGCATTCAGCCAGGAATGATTATAGGCACCGCCTGGGGAAGTACGCTTGCTGCCACTATAAACAATCTTCCTTACCGTAGCAGGAATGGATGCACGGTTGTGCAAATGGCCGGTACCCAGAACGTTGATGTGGAACTGGTCCGAACCGATGAAATCCCACGATTTTTGGCGGACCGGCTCGATTGCTCCTGTTATATTCTTCATGCGCCGGCGGTGGTCGATCACCCCAAAACCAAAAAAATGCTCATGCAGGAACGAGTTATTCAGAAAACTTTCAACCTGATGCGTAAATGTGATATTGCTATCCTGAGCTTAGGACAGTTTAACCGCCCATATTCGGCCAATACAATGTTCAACAGGGGCCTGCTTCGTGCGGAAGACTTTGATCGATTGATATCGGATGGATTCGTGGGAGACATCTGCGTCAACCCTGTCACAATCAATGGCAGGTGGGAAGGTTGCTTTCTTTCCGACAGGGTAATCAGTGCCGATATGGAAATCTTGGAAGCCATTCCCAACGTCATATGTGTTGCGGGAGGTGAAACGAAGACACAGGCAATAATAGGCTGCCTTGCTTCCGGTGTAATCAACACCATGATTATAGATGATATGACGGCCGAGCGCATCATTGCAGCGCTCGGCTTGGAGAGTAAAAGTAAGGAGGAATTTTGACATGCTTATGCAAAAGGAAAGGGAAGACGTCGTCAATTACTGTAAGATGCTGATATCCCACGGCCTGACGAAGGGTACCGGCGGCAATATAAGTATACTGAATCGCCAAGAGGGCATGTTCGCCATCAGCCCCAGCGGCATGGACTACTTCGAGACTCAACTCGAAGACGTTGTAGTTATGGATCTTGCGGGCAGGTGATTGAAGGCGACAGGACGCCGTCCAGCGAACACGAGTTGCACAGAATATTTTATACGAAGCGCAACGATATTGCAGCCGTGGTGCATACGCATTCCGTTTACTGCACCGTGCTGGCAACGCTGGGAGAGGGGCTTCCTGCTTCAAACTATCTTGTGGCGCTGGCTGGACATGACGTGCGCTGCGGCAAATACGCATCCTTCGGCACGATGGAACTGGCGGAAAACACGTTTGAAGCCATGATCGACCGATACGCCGCAATCATGGCAAATCATGGGCTCATAGCCGGGGGCACAGACATCGCAAACGCCTTTAATATCGCCGAGCAGATAGAGGGCTGCGCCATGGTCTACGTTAAAGCGCGAGCGATCGGCGCGCCGGTTATTTTGGATAGCGAAGAAATGGATCGAATGATAGAAAGGTTTCAGACTTACGGACAGGTACGGCGAAAGACTTGACCGGGTCTTCGGATCGTTTTCCAAAGTATTTATCCAGGGGAAGAACCTGGATGCGAAATAGCAGAAAGGAGAAGCCTGATGAGTAAGAAGTACATGATCGGGTTGGATTCGGGCACGTCAGGAATCAAAGCGGTTCTGTTCGATACGGAGGGTAACCAGCTTGCGAAAGAGGGCTATCCGTTGGAAGCCATTTGCAAGTACGAGAACTGGTTCGAAGAGGACGTTAACGAAATCTGGGAGAAGGCCCAGAAGGCTATCTCGGCTGTTGCTGCGAAGTGCCCTAAAAAGGACATTATCGGCATCGGGATTACGGCTCAGGGTGACGGACTTTGGATGTTTGACAAAAACATGGAACCTACACGTAACGGCTGTTGCTTCTGCGACGGACGCGGCTTTGCCGAGTTGGAAGCATGGGTGGCCGACGGTACGGTGGATAAAGCGTTTGAACTGTCCGGCAACAGGTTGTTTACCGGGAATCAGCCTGTCATCCTTAAATGGATGGACAAGCATGAACCGGATACTCTTGCACGTACCAGATACATGATGCACCTGAAGGATTACCTGTACTACAAGCTAACAGGAGTCGTTTGCACCGATTCGACCGATCAGTCGCTGGTTTTCATCAATATGAATACGCGCGAGTATGACGATCAACTGTTCAAGCTATACGGCCTGGGGAAATACCGCGACCGTTATCCGAAGATTGTGGAGTCGCTTGACTCCGCACAGCCGATATCTGTGGGGCTTGCCGAAGCGCTGGGGCTGCCCGAAAGTACGCTTGTTACAAATGGGCCTATGGATGTGGCGGCATGCGCCATTGGAGCGGGTGTAGTCGGTGACGGAGACTGCTGTTCAATAATCGGGACCGCCGCCATACATGAAATGGTGATCAACAAGCCGTACTCCGATCATACGGTTGCAGGGCTTACGCTGACTCATGCCGTGGAGGGCAGATGTCTCCGCTTGATGGCATCGATGGCTGGAACGCCCAACCTTGAGTGGTTTTTGACACTCTTTGAGCGCGATGCTTTGAAACAGAAAGCGCAGGCTTCAGGAAAGGAACTTTACAAGTATATTGAAGAGGAGATTGCGAAAGTGCCGATCGGCGCCCGGGGCATAATATACCACCCCTATTTGCTGGCCGGCGGTGAACGCGCGCCCTTTACCGACGGGAACGCGCGCGCCAGTTTGACCGGACTTTCTGTAACGCATAACTCCATGGATGTGATGCGTGCCTGTTACGAGGGCGTTGCTTACGCCATGATGCATTGCTATGATAATATGCCTTTCGAGATTGGAAAGATCACGATATGTGGCGGGGGAGCTGCGAGTGAAGTATGGTGCCAAATGTTTGCGGACGCACTGGGCAAGCAGGTTATTACCGTTAACGGCGATGAACTGGGTGCGAAAGGCGCAATACTCACAAATGCGGTAGCGCAGGGAATTTATAAAGATTTGAAAGAAGCCGTTGAAAAGACGGTTACCCTGGACAAGACTTATGAGCCGAATATGGCTAACCATGAGAAATATCTTAAGTATTTTGGCTTGTATAAAAAAATCTACGAATTAATCAGCCAGACATGGAAGATGAGATATGAAATATTGAGCGAAACAATGGACGGGGAGTGATTGTGTGAAGTATTTGGAACAGCGCAATGCTATTATTGAGGCTTGCCTGTGGTTAGAGAAAACAGGAATGGTTATCGGGACTTGGGGAAACGTCAGCGTTCGCCTTGACGACAGAACGATCATGGTAACGCCGAGCCGGGTCGACTATCAGGAAATGCAGCCTGAGGATTTGGTAATTGTCGATATGGAAGGCAATAAGGTTGCGGGTGAATACAAACCAACATCTGAAATGCACGTGCACCGGCTGATTTATATCAAACGTCCCGACATTAACGCAGTCGTTCACAGCCATTCTGTCTACGCATCAGCTATGTGCGCCACCGGGCAAAGCATCCCGCCTTTTCTTGAGGAGATTGCTCAGATGATTGGCGGCGAGATTTCGATAACCGACAGGTATGTTGATGCTGGACAGCACCTTGCGCTGGGAGAAATCGCGGCTGAAACAATGGGAGAGAAAAATGCCGTACTATTGCGCAATCACGCCCCCATCTGTGCCGGAAGGAACCTGAAGGAAGCGCTGGTTTGTTGTCAGGTTACCGAAAAAGCAGCACGGTGTTATCTGGCACTTCAAGGAGGAATGGACATCAACGTTATACCTGAGGAAAAGGTTCGGTCGGAGCGGCACCGGTTCCTTTTCAATTATAGTAAGAATTGATACGGCTGAATCGAACAAAGAGCCCTTCAGTACAGGGCTCTTTATTTCCGTCCTTTCCGATGGATGGAGCCAGTTGCGACTGGAACATATACGTTAACAATAAGGTATCATAAATTGCGCAAATTCAGGAAAGCGTTATGAAGAATAGAGACATGGACGCAGCCGTTGGTAGGATAAGTTATCAACCAATGCTCATATCTAACATATGAAGCATGCTCAAGGACGGTGTCAAGGGGGCGCTTTCTGGAATTTTACAGGCCCGGTTGACAAACGAAGCGGCCAAACATTATCCTAAACACAAAAGCCGCTGATGACCGAGGGCCGCAGGCCCCTGCGAAAGGAGAAAACGGAGAAATGAAATTTGAATTCATGACCTCGCATAGAATCATTTTTGAGCGGGGCGCTGTCCGGAAGATCGGGACGCTGGCCAAGGGCCTGGGCACCAAGGCGCTGATAGCGTCCGGGCTGCTTAAAGAGGATACGGAAAGGCTGGTCGGGTATCTGCAGACCGAGGGGATAGGGTCCGTCGCCGTTTATGTGCAGGGAGAGCCGTCCGTCGAAGGCATCAAGGAGGGCGTGGCGCTGGCCCGAGAGGAAGGTTGCGACCTGGTTATAGGCTTTGGCGGAGGAAGCGCCATGGATACGGCCAAAGCGGTATCCGTCATGCTGACCAACCAAGGCGAGCTACTGGATTATCTGGAGGTCATCGGAAAGGGCCGCGCGCTCGAAAACCCGTCCGCGCCCTGCATTGCGGTGCCTACCACGTCGGGCACCGGAGCCGAGGTGACCAAAAACGCGGTACTCAGCTCCAAAAAGCATAAGCTTAAGGTCAGCCTGCGCAGCCCGTACATGCTGCCTGATCTGGTGTTGTTGGATCCCGAAACCACGGTGAGCGTGCCGCCCCCGGTCACGGCCAGCACCGGCCTCGACGCCCTGACGCAGGTACTGGAGCCGTACGTTTCCAACGCCGCCAACCCGTTGACCGATGCGTTGTGCCGCGAGGGTTTGGCCCGCGCTGCGCGCTCGCTGAAAAAAGCGTTCGACACTGGGGATGACATCGACGCGCGGGAGGACATGTGCGTCACCAGCCTGTTCGGCGGGCTGGCGCTGGCCAACGCCAAGTTGGGGGCGGTGCACGGGTTCGCCGGCGTCATCGGGGGCATGTATCCAATCCCCCACGGCGTGTGCTGCGCCACTTTGCTGCCCCACACCATCGAGGCCAACGTGAAGGCGCTTTTCCAGCGGGACCCGCAAAGCGAGGCGCTCAGGCGCTTCGACGAGATAGCGCGGATACTTACCGGCCGTCCGGACGCGACGGCGCGGGACGGGGTCGCGTGGATACAGGAACTGTGCGCGCATCTGAAAGTGCCGGGATTGTCCGCCTTCGGCATGACCGAAGCCGCGTTCCAGGCCGTTGTGGAAAAATCCAAGGTGGCGAGCAGCATGAAGGGGAATCCCATCGTGCTGACCGACGCCGAACTGGAGACCATACTGACAAAGTCAATGTAACTGTTTTACAGAACATGAAATGGCCGCGTGCCCGAACGCGGGCGGGCGGCCATTTTTTTGCGGATAAGAATGCCGGTTGTACGGGAATCCGCCCGGAAACGTTCGGATTCGGATAATCAAACCGGATGCCGCGGACGGGACACCGGACCGCAGCGTTGCAAAGAGGCATGGACGCGCGATCGTCTATGCCTCTTTGCAATGGAGCAGATGAAAAAGTATATCGTGCGATTTCCACCTGTTTGTACGGGCCGGGCACGGCCCTTGCCATATCGGTTTTACCACTTGATGTGCGGGTTATGGCCCGTTCGTGACTTTCGTAGTCGGCGTCGTTGCAGATGTGCAGTCCGCGAAATGTGGTTGCCGCCATCTACGCAGATGGTCAGGCCGGGTTATCCAGCTTGCATAATTGGAGCAGAGCCATATACGAAGGGCCCTGGAATGGTCCTCGGACATAGCGAATCTGGCCCTTGAACTGTGCTCGAACAGGGCGTCAGTCACAGAACCACCTGGCCCCTTCGTCAACGGAAATGCGTTTGGCCATCTCGGTGATGGTCAGGCCGGGAGCGATGACGTTACAGCGTATCCCGTATCGGCCGTCCTCCCCGGCGACCACCTCTGGTCAGTTGGCTGACCCCGGCTTTTGCGGCGCAGTAGCGGCTGAAAGGCTTCCGCCTTCTGTGTTGGAAAGGGGTTCTTCGTTTTAATGTGCGGCGCACGTTCATTCGATGAGGTAGATGTCTCCGGGTATCTCCTTGCACTTTTTTTTCAGCAGGGAGGCGCGTTCGGACAGCTCGATGGTGTCGTGGCCGCTGTCCGGCCCAAAGGTGACGCAGGCAACGGACAGCGTGGAGATGCTGAAGTGTTCCTCCTGCCCCTGGCGGTTCCGGGCGATGATGCCGCCGTTTTCGATGTCCTGCGGGGTATAGAACGCGTTGATCCCCTCCCGGTATCCGCAGATGATGGCCTTGCACAGGCCTTCCAGCAGGATCCGGTCGCCGCCCTCGACAATGACAACGAAATCATCGCCGCCGACGTGCCCCACGAACGCGTCGTCCCGGTAATGATTGGCCGCGGTTTCGGTCAGCAAGTCCGCGAGGAAATGGATCATCCTGTCCCCGGCGGCAAAGCCGTAGACGTCGTTGTAGGGCTTAAAATTGTCGATGTCAACATAAATTACGGCGAAATCGCGCCGCATTTTCAGGCATTCGCCCAGCCTGTTCTCGATGGACGTGTTGCCGGGCAGGCCGGTGAGCGGGTTCAGGTTCCGCGCGTAGCTTATTTCCATTTCGGTGTACTTTTCCAGAAGGTCCTTGACGGTGACGATGCCGAAATAGGTGCTGTCCCGGGTCACGATGATGCTGTCGTACACGTCGGCGGGCGGCCGCCGCATGGCCATCTTGGACACGACGTCGATGGGAGTCTGATGGTCGGTGGTGAGAGGGGTCTTGCCCATGATCTTGTCCACGGTGCGCTTGAAAAATATCGAATAGCCGTATTGCGAGCCCAGCCGGGCGTAGAACTTGTCCCGGGTCACGATGCCGCGGACCACATCGTCCTTGACGACGGGGACCGCGTCGATGAACGGGTATTCCGTGAATATGGCGGAAACCTCGGAACAGGGCGTATCCGGCGGGACCGGCTTCATCCTTTGCGAGATATGGCCGACGGGCAGGGTGGAGGGGCGCTGCCGGAAGACGGCCCGCCGCTTGTCCTGCATCTCGGTGATGATGTACAGCACGCCCTTGTCTATCGGCGACGGGAGGGGGGAGGGGCGCTGGATAAAATACCCCTGGGCATAGCTGACGCCGATCTCGATGAGGGTCTCCAGCTCGGCCTGCGTTTCCACGCCCTCCGCAATGAGCTGGATGCCGGTGGCCCCGCAGAAATCCTTGAAGGATTTGATAAGGTAGAGCTTGAACTTGTCCTTGTCCACGTTGCGGATGATAGCCATGTCCAGCTTGACGTAATGGGGGCGGATGTCCGAAATGACCTTGAGCCGGAGTATCCGCTGCCCGCGTCGTCGATGGCGATGAAGTATCCCTGCTCCTTGTAGTGGTTCACTGCCTTGATGTAATCCTTGTAATCCTCCAGCGCGCTTTTTTCGGTAATTTCGATAATAACGTCGTTGGGGTCGATGCCGTACGCGGACATCGCCTCGATGGTCATGCCGGTCCGAAGCTGCGGGTTATTGATGATGTCGGGGGAAACATTGAGGAAGATGCAGCCGTGGAGGCGCAGCCTTTCAGCGTTTTCCAGTGCCTTTCGCCTGCACAGGTATTCGAGCTCCCACAGCTTGTTGAGCTTTTTGGCCACCGAAAACAGAACATCCGGGCTCTCCATATCCTCGGGGCCCCGGCTCAGCGCCTCGTAGCCCAGGATGCGGCCGTCTATTAAGGATATGACCGGTTGAAAAACGGTTCTGATGCTTTCGCTTTCCAAGATTTTCTCCAGCTTCCCAAATGCTTCGCTGTAGCAGTCATTGTTGTCCGAAAGGCCGTCAGCATTTACGAACATCTAAAATAATCCTCATTTTTTAAATTTCTCAATTTGTATTTAAACATGATACGCGGCCTGTAAGGTTAAAAATCTGATAATATTGTGTGAAATGCTCGGCGCGGCTGTTCCGGCGGCGTTGCCCGGCCGCGATATTGGGAAAAACAAAAAACGCCCCTCCGGACAGGGCGAAAGGGCGGAGGGAAAGGGGCTATCTCTTATCCGAGGGGCGCACGTTCTGATTCATAATGCCGCCGACGATGTACATTATGCCCAGCACCAGCCCGAACACCGCCGTTATCCGGAAGCTCAGACACAGGCTCAGGAGCATTAGGGCGCAGAGAACCGAGCCATTGATGATAAAAAAGTTGGTCTGGGACGGGTCTCCGCTTTTTTTCACGCCTAAAATGCCCGAAACCAGCTGAAGGACGCTGGATACAAAAAACACGACGCTGGCCACGACCAGCACGCCGCCGGCAGCCGTCCCCGCCGGCCACGCGAATCCGCCCGCTATCGAGGTGAACAGCGCGGACACCAGAACGGCCACCAGGGCCAAAAGGGTCATCACCGCCCCGATCACGATGAACAGGACGCTGGCCAGCCAAAGTATTTTTTTCCCGGGCACATCCATGCTGCGGCGATCCTCCGTACCTTTAGGCCATTGTATCCCAAAAAAAACCTCAATGGAACAGCGCGCTTTGTCGGCTGCCCGGAGATGCTGTCGAATATGATTTACAACCGTCACATGATGAAATATAATAAATTACAAACAACTCTTTGTGTCCAGATTACGAAACAACAACTCAAGCGACTTCACAAAACGGGCAGAGGCCTTGCCATGGGACAAGCCGTAACGACGTCACAGGCGGAGATGGATCGATAGACAGCCGGGTTTTAGAAACGGGGTGCAGGATGTGGAGTTATATCATCTCAACGATTTTATCCAGCCGGAAACGCTGCAAAAGGTGCAGGACGAGTTCACGCGGGCGACGGAATTTGCCGCCGTCACGGTGGACTACCGCGGGGAGCCTGTCACGGGGTACAGCAATTTCTCTGATTTCTGCATGATGATGCGCAACAACGAGCAGTGCCGTCAGTGCTGCTTTCAGTCGGACGCCCACGGCGGGCTGGAGGCGGCGCGGCGCAACCGCCCGGCCATCTACCGGTGCCATGCCGGGCCGGTGGATTTCGCCATCCCCATCATGATACGCGGGCAGTACATGGGCGCCTTCATGGCCGGGCAGGTCCGCCTGCCGGATGACGAGATGGCCCGCCTGGAGTTTGTGGTGCGCCATTCCAAGGAGATGGTCTCCAGCCGGGAAGTCAAGGCCGCGTACGAAAAGCTGCCGGTGATGTCCTACGAGAAGGTGGTCGCGGCCTCCAGCCTGATGTTCACCACCGTGAACAGCATTGTTGAGAAGGACATGCTCAAGAGCGAGAACGAGGAGCTCAAGGGCAACAACATCAAGCTCGTCGATGAGATGAAGGCGCGCGTCGTGCTGGAGAGGGCGCTGAAGGACGCGGAGATGAAAGCGCTCTATTCGCAGACCAACCCGCATTTTCTGTTCAACGTCCTCAGCACGATGGGGAACCTCGCCATCAGTGAAAAGGCGGAGAAGACGCAGGAGCTTGTGTACCTGCTGGCCGAGATGCTGCGCTATTCGGTCAAGAACATGAACATGCGCATCCCCGTCGAGGAGGAACTGGCACAGGCCGAGCGCTACCTGCAGATACAAAAGATCCGTTACGGGGACAGGCTGTCCTATGAGATAGACGTCAGCCGGGACATGCGGCATCATCTGATGCCCTCGACCGTGCTCATGCCGTTTCTGGAAAATTGCTTTGCGCACGGCTTCGATTTCAAGGAGGGGCCGGGGGAGATCAAGCTCCTGGGCTTCATCGCCCGGGACGATCTCGTGTTCGAAATCATCGACAACGGGGCGGGGATGACCTCCGAACGCCTGAAAAGGGTGCTGGATTTCGACAGCAGCGAGCCGCTGGAAGGGAATTCGACAGGCATCGGCATCGCCAATGTGTATAAGCGGCTGGCCCATACCTACGGGGACCGATTCAAGCTCACCATAAAAAGCAAGCCGGGGGAAGGAACCTTCGTGCGCATCAAGCTGGACAAGTCCCTGCGCGGCGGGATATGAGCCGTCAGGAAACCAGCATGGAAATTCCGCTGTACAGGAACTGACCGCCGAAAAACATGAGGATGAGGCCCAGCGCGGCGATAAGCACGCGGTAGGGCTTTTCCTTTATGAACCGGCGGGTGGCGCCCACCATGGACGAAACGATGCCGTACCAGATGAAATCGGCGGCGATGTGCCCGACGTAATAGACCGGCACGCCCGGCCAGCCCAAAACGCTGTGCGCCTGCATGATCTGGGCCAGGCCTATGACGGCCCACCACACCAGGAAATACGGATTGCCCGCGCTTATCGCCACGCCGGAAAGAAACAGGCTGCCCTTTTTCTCGCCGGCGTCGGCCGACGGGGCGGCGACGCGGCCTTTTGCGGCGCGCAGCAGCATGTCGATGCCCATCCATAAAAGGAGCGCGCCGCCCGCAATGCTGATGCCCGTTTGGGCGGCCTGTGACTGCAGTATGGCGTCGAACCCGAGGAAGATAAGCGCGATGAGGACGAGTTCCAGCGCGGCGTG
>JAXGQA010000015.1:0-44447 GCA_040766645.1 Christensenellales bacterium
CACGAAAAGGAGACAGGGGAAATCCTGCCTTCTTTTCACAGGCTATGGTACGCTCATTCCTTGTCCTCCAGGCTGTCTAGGCGTTTTCTTACCCGGCTGAGCTGTTTCTCCAAAAACGCCGCCTGATTCTGCAGGGTTTTCCTTTCGTCCAGAGCAGACGCTTCGTTCTCGTTGTCTTCATCCGGCTCGGGACCATAGCGCGCCCGGAACGGCATTCCGGTCATGCGGTACATCCTTCTGAAGCCCCGTCCGCGGCCCATGCCGCACCAATTGTTTGCATAGCCGAAGCCCGCACATGCTCCATACCCTCTTCCGGTCATCGGTCCGATCCCCATAGGTCCGGTTCCATCTCCTCTCGGCATTTATATCACCTCCTTGCGCCTTACTGCTTGTCTGTACTGTCATCCCCGGCAGCATTCCGGCGGCGCCTGCCACTTTTTCATTTGTGCAGCATCTTTTTAAAACAGTACAGGTCCTGGTTATTGTCTTATGCCCATAACGCATTCTACCTTAGTATTGGGCATATGTCAACAACTTTATGCAATTTATATTATTTCTTGATCTCAACCCTCTATTATTTTACTTTATTGACATATGCCCTTTATTGCGTTAATATGGATTATCAGCACCGGAGAATAGCGCTTTAACCGGCATTTGCAGGGATATGGGGGGGGGAAGGAATGATCAGAGTAGTATTTTTTGAAAACAAGGAATCGGGCATCATTCAAGGACAACCGATTGAAAAAGAAGTTGACCTTGAATTTAATGGTCCGCTTACCCTTGCGCTTTGCCGCGAGATTATCGGCATCCTGCGCCGGAACTGGCAGCTCGAACCGGATTGTATTGGCATAGATCTGGGGGACGGCCATTTCGCAACACATAATGTTTCCCAGAACTGTCTCAGGATTTGGAAGGATGGGTTCCCGGTTTCGGAGGACAAAAACGGTTTGATTTGTAAAGATGGCATTACAATACTCGAATATATGATGCGCTGAAACCCTTTGCCGTTAAAACCGGAACTGTAAATGCCGGGGCCTATCTTACAGGGATAGAGTTCTTTTTCCTTTGCGTTTCTGTAACTTTGACACAGACGTTCAGAAAGAATGGCTCTAAAATAAAAAGCAGAGGTGTTTTTATGTTCTCTGCGATCCTTTACGCGGCAGCGGCCTTATTGCTGGGCCTCTCTTTTTTTAAGGACAGACAGAAAACCAAAGCCGCATTGAAAAAGGCATGGAAAACATTTGAGAATATACTGCCGCAATTTCTCGCCATCCTGCTGATCATCGGTTTGGTCCTCTCCGTTTTGGACGCGGAAACCATATCGAAATTTGTCGGAAAAGAATCGGGCTGGCTGGGCGTTCTTGCTTTGGGCCTGCTGGGTACGATTACGCTTATCCCCGGATTTATCGCTTTTCCGCTCGCGGCGTCCCTTTTGCATAACGGGGCGGGGTACACCCAGCTTGCGGCCTTTATTTCAACGCTCATGATGGTGGGGGTGGTGACGATGCCGGTTGAAATGAAATACTTCGGCAAAAAAGCAACGCTTCTGCGGAACGGGCTGGCTTTCCTGTTTTCATTTGGAATCGCCGTACTGATTGGGGTTGTTTTGGGATGATAAAAATCAAAAAATTCTTAAAAAGATATTGGTTTTTCATTCTCCTCCTGGTCATCAACACCGGGCTTTTATTCGTTTCCCCCCATTTGGGCGCCATTTCGTTTAAACTGACCTGGCAAAACCTTCTGGAAATGCTGTCGGTGGTACCGCCGATATTCATCCTTTTGGGTCTTTTGGATGTATGGGTGAAACGTGAAGCCATGATTAAAATCATGGGGGAAAAATCCGGATTTGTGGGTATATTGATTGCGTTTCTGCTGGGTTCCGCGGCCGCGGGGCCTCTTTATGCCGCCTTCCCGGTGGCCGGCATGCTGATGAAAAAAGGCAGTTCGTTTACGAATGTTTTGATTTTCGTCAGCGCCTGGTCGACAACCAAAATCCCGCTTTTGCTTTTCGAAGCTTCCTCGATGGGCTGGACGTTCATGCTGTTGCGCTTCGCAATCGATATCCCCGTGATAATACTCATCGCTTTGATAACGGGAAGACTGCTCAGGCAAACGGAGATAGAGGAGATTTATGCTTTGGCTGAAAAAATGAGCTGATGCATATTTTCCCCTGGGCTTATAAAGATATGCGCAAAAACGCAGCCTAAGCAAACCAGGGCGCACGCAGTTCCTCGATTTTGTCCAGCCGTTCGATAAACCGCTCCGTTTCCTCCGCAAGCGGCATATGCGCGGCATTTTCAAAAAGATAGAATTCCTTTTGGGGCGCTTTCAGGTCCCGTATGAACTGTTCGGCCAGCGGAGCCAAGGTCTGCAGGTCGTGCTTTCCCTGAAACACATACACCGGCACCGCAAGCTCGGGCGCCGATGCCGCCAGATCCAGCTTCATCACCTCGGGGAAAAGCCGGACGCCCTCTTTCATCCCTTTGAAATAATTGATTTTGTCGGCAACAGTATAGGCCGGGGACAGCATAAGTCCAAGCAGAAACCTGGCCATGCCGGTTTTTCGGACCGAAGGGTCCGTGTATTTGCGGAAATACTTCCGTTCCGTAAGCAGGCGTCCCAGCGTTTCTTCCGGCGGGAACGGCGGGCGCCCCACCCGGGTGAGCGCCCGGACCGCTTTGGCGTCACCGGCCCTGCTCGCGCGCTCCAGCACGATATCGTATGCCTGCTGCTCCGAACAAAGCTGGTTTGTAATCTGTCCTGTTCCAAGATACGCCGCGTAAAGTCCGGGACTCTCCCGCACGGCAAGCACCGAGAGCAGCGATCCCCAGGATACTCCCAGAATATACAGCTTGCGCCGGCCGAAGGCGGACAAAAGAAAACGGGTCACTTCGAGAGTATCCCGCACGAACTGTCCGATATTCATGCTGTCGGGCACAATATGCTTTGCGTAGGATTTGCCTGCCCCACGCTGCTCCCAATAGCATACGATGAACCGTTCTTCCAGAGATTCAAACCGATCCATCATCGGGGTAAGCGGCTCGCCCGGGCCTCCGTGTACCGCCAGCAGGAGCGGAAGGCTCTCGTCCCGGCCGCGCACGACCACGGCCTGTGCCACCCCGCCGATGCCATTTTTTCAATGGCATAAGAGTGTTCCGCATCTGCGGAACACTCTTATGCCAGAATTTTTAATTTAGTTCAGGATGATTGAGGGAATATTTCTTGCCAGCTTGCAATAGTAGTTTTCGTGATTCATAGTTACGGGTAGCTGTTGGCCCTGTGAAAGGCCTGCCCTAAAAACCGCTGGACTTAAGCATGGAAAGCATTTTTGCACCTTCAGCATCGATACAGCCGAACAACTTGATGGAACGCAGGAACTCATTATGCGCAAGGGCAAAGCAGTTTTCGCTGTAATAGAGCTTTGCAAGCCGCAGGAGCACGGTTTTGTCGTTGACGGCATTAAGCATCTGCAGGGCTTTTTCAAATATTTCGGGCTGGCGGGTCACCAGAAGGATTTTCAGTATGTCGAAGATGTAAGGTGTATAAAGCAGGGACTCCTGCTCGTCATCGCTTAAGGGGTCCGCATCCCGGCCCCGCAGCAGATTGTTGAAATAAAGGTACACCCGGCATGCCGCATTCTCTTCCCCGGTGCAGCCGCTTGCCAGCAGTTCGTCCGCCGCGGCATGGTCACCGTCGAGGATTCGGGCAAGCGCTTCGAGGCAAACGGACCGCATTCGGTATTCTTCGTTGTCCCTTGCCTTCCGCATCATCTCTATTGCGCCGCGATAATCGTTCTGATACAGCCTGCACAGGCCCGTAAAATATTGTGAATAGGCGCAGGTGTCGTTCGTTTCTTCGTAACGGCCGATGTAGCGAAGGGCAAGAGCATAGAATTTTTCATTCATGAGCCGCTCAAAAACGATCGAATCATAGGAAGCCGGCAGCAGCGTTCGCAGCGCCTCGATGTTTTCCTCCAGAGCGGAAGGTTCCGGCTTTAGTCTGCACCATGCACTGATGAGCAGGGATAATGCCTCCATGAATTCCGTGTTCATTAAAAAAGCCTGCTTGTAGCTTTCCGCAGCCGATTCATAGTCTTCCCAGTCGAAGTATATGTTCCCCGTCATAAAATGCGGACGGTATGTGCCTGAGCCGATGATGACGTTCAGGTAATTGGGCGGCTCGCCCATCTCGCAGCACCTTTTATAGCATTTGAGCGCAAGCGCGTTCCTGCCCATGGCGCTGTAAGCGTTTCCTTTCATATATACAAGATCGGTAAACTGCGGATAGTGGGAGAGTCCTGCGTCCGCAATCCTGAGCGCTTCCTCAAACCGCCCTAGGCCGATATAGCACACGGCCATTTTAAGGATCAAATGCGAACTGTAGCCTTCCTGCGGATCAAATTTTTCATATGCTTTTTCAAAATAACCGATCGCTTTCCGGTTGTCTCCCATCGCGTAATACTCGCTGCCCAGATTGAATATCGCGAAGTTGTAATCCGGCCGCTGTTCCAGCTCCTTTTCGAGAAGGGCGATGTTTCTTGCCCGTTTATTGTTTCCCGCAATGTTTTTGTTCAGATAACCATAGTGATACACTTTCATATCACAGTTTACAATTTTTGCATTCGGATTGGCGGCCATGATGTTGCAATAGATCTGCTCGTGAATGGGATTTGAAAAATAATATCCCTGATGGTTTTTCATGAGCCGCAGGTTCATGTTTTTAATAACATCCGAACCCGGCTTTTCCCCCACATAGCTGATCGTTTCAAAGAAGAAGGCGTCGGCATCGGTTGTTTCAATCATTTTAACGATGTCCTGTTTTTCAAGCTTTTCCATTTCATCGTCCGCATCCATGATCATCACCCAGTCGCCCGACGCCTGCTTCAGCCCATAGTTCCGGGCTTCGCTGAAATTATCGTTCCATTCGAAGTGGTACACGCGGGCGCCGTAGCGCTCCGCTATGGTTACTGTGGAATCGGTGGAGCCTGTGTCGACGATGATCATCTCATCGACCAGTTGTTTAACGCTCTCAAGGCATCTTCCCAGGTTGTCTTCCTCGTTTTTTACGATCATGCAAAGGCTTATCGTCATGCAAAACACCCCGCTCATCATTTTATGTCTCTTGATATGAACGCGTACACCCGCATACAGGGGAAACCCCGCTCGTCTGGACAAGCGGGGCAACCATTTCAGCCGAGGAAACAGGCGTTCTTACGGATGCCCGCCGATACCCTGCGTCACTGTTCCAGGAAAGCCGCTTACGATTGCGCCTGGTAATAGCAGAGCGCGGTCGCGGTCTGGCCCGTTGCGATAAGCTGCAGCTTCGTATAATTCAGGAATTTTGAAGGAACCAGGACAGCTATGTCGCCCGGACCGATCGTATACTGCGTTGCGGAGTCGTTGGTATAATAGGTCGCGCTGTTTACGGGTGCGATCTGCAGCCACGCAGTAATCGTTTCGGTACCCTGTACGTTGGCGACATAGAATGAATATACCTTCTGTGTGGAGGTGTCTTCCGTAAGCGTATCGACGGTTGCGGTACCCACGCCCACTGCTGTGGCTGTATCTGAAGAAAATATCGAGAGCGTTTGCAACGTGCCTCCGCTGACCGTTACGGTACCGGCTGTCAAGGCGCTGACTGTACTGATGGTGCCGCCTTCGATCGTTACGGTGCCGGCCGACAACTGGCTGATGGTGCCGCCCGAGATGGTGACCGTACCGGCTGTCAGGGCGCTGACTGTGCTGATAGTGCCGCCTTCGACCGTTACGGTGCCGGCAGACAACTGGCTAATCGTGCCGCCTTCGATCGTTACGGTGCCGGCCGTCAATTGGCTGATAGTGCCGCCGGATATCGTCATTGTACCGGCTGACACCGTTACGGTGCCGGCCGAAACTGTCACCGTTCCCGCCATCGCCAGACCGCCGCTGGCGCTGACGGAAACGGCCTGGAGATTGGTCCCATCCGAGCCATACATCTGGACCTGAGCTGACTGGCTATATCGTTGAACACGAGATTGTTAGGCATTTGCTTACCACCCTTTTTTGTCTGCAATCATTCTATGTAGCAGTCACATGGGCCGGTTAATTTATATATGATTGGATTTGTTTATCAAGAATAAGCTGTAAACGTTGACACATTCGTCTTTTACTGAATAAATATACAGGGCGGTAATACATTGTTGGCAGAGCAGTAAAAGAAGGAAAACACGGATGGATGAATTGATTTTGCTTCCATTGCAAAGGACATTTGTTTGCAATCGGTGTACGGCGGGCAGACCGGAAAGAAATTGTATGTATGCGGGGATAGCTTCGTATGGCTCCCGGTACAGGATGCTGATGCGATTCGATATGTCGATGCTGCCTGGGAACACCCATATTGTTTCTGCGGCAGTAAAGGCCTTTGGCGCTATATCAAACCGCCATGAACCCGGTTTTTTCAGGCCATATGCGATAGTATCCCCATGGAACCAGAAGGTGACTTGGGAAACACAGCCCGCAATCGATACGCGCCTTACGGGCAATACCATAGAAATTGACAGAAGCGGCTGGTATTCCTGGGATGTAACAGGCATTGCCCAGGCGTGGGCGCAAAAGAAACTTCCGAACAACGGCCTGATGATAAAATCTGCCGAAAATGAACCGGATCTTGCATGCTTTGAAATTTTTCTCAGCCGCCATCCAGATTGCTATAGCCCGGCGCTGCACGTAAAGTTTGATTGCAGCGGGCCATGGCCTTGCCACAAGAAAACCGAAAATCATTTTGAAAGCGTGCAGGCCGGAGAGGAACCGGCATACGCGACGTGGCAGAATACTTCATCCTTTAAGACATACACGTATCTGGTGCAAAATACTGGTCCGGGTACAGCGCGCGTCCGTGTTCAGATAAGCCCCGATCAGGCTGTTCAGATCGACGAAGAAGCATCGCTTGAAATTCTATCCGGGCAAACGGCAGCAATCGTTCCACAAAAATATGCTTTTTATACGCGCCTTGCCATAGAACCCTCTGTTCCGGGTGGGAACTGCAAGTTGAAAATATGGTTCCAGGCGCAGGAATGAACACACGCGTTCTGCAGGATTCATCACGGAATACAACACGAGTCAAAACCACTGGTTAAATCAGGGCTAAACCGGTGGTTTTGATTTATCGGCAAGTTCTCGTCCTATACAGCGCTTCCCTTCCGTGACAATACTTGCCCCTGCAGACGATATAATACTTCGCCCCCTTAATAGGCGGGACCGCGTTACTGGCACCTTCCTGCCGTCGCGGAGCAAAGGTCATAACGTTCCAGATAGTCCCTGCTCAAATTTGCCCCAAAAACGATTTTGCCTATGTGGAAAAATATACGCCCCTGGAAGTCGGATACTCTGCATAAGTTATCTGACAATCATAGTGCGTCCCGAACTCTGAATAAAAGTCCATAAAAAGCGGGGCCGGCAGTTTATAACGGTTCAGGTCTCCGCTTTTTTTGTGTCGGGGATGGGGTTGAAATCAGCAAGAAAGGCCCGCAAACCTTTGGTTTGCGGGCCTTTGCGGTTTTCGTATCCTGCGCGATTCACAGGCTCAGCCAGGCTCGATGGTCTTGAGGTCGGGGGCTATCACCAGATCGGCGCCGGTACATTCTTTTATCTCCTCAAGGGACGTATGCGAGAATATCTCCTTGAGGACCAGACGCCCATCCACGACCTCCATGACCCCCATCTCGGTGACGAGCAGGTCCACCCTGCGTTTTGCCGAAAGAGGCAGCGTACAGCGTTTCACTATCCTGGGCCTGCCGCCCGCGGTATGCAGCATGGCCACGATGATCCGCCGCGCGCCGGTCAGCAGGTCCATGGCGCCGCCCATCCCCGGGACCTTCTTCCCGGGGATGATCCAGTTGGCTATGCTTCCCGTTTCATCCACTTCCAGCGCGCCCAGCACCGCTATATCCACATGCCCTCCGCGTATCATGCCGAAGGACAGCGCGCTGTCGAAAAAGCAGCCATGTTGCATGACCGAGACCGGCTCTCCGCCCGCGTCCACCATATCGGGGTCGATGGGCTCCGGCGTTTCGCCCATGCCCAGCATGCCGTTCTCGGATTGAAGCGTTATCAGCAGCGAAGGATCCGCGTAGCGTGGGACCAGCGTGGGCACACCTATCCCCAGATTCACGACGTCCCCGTCTCTGAGTTCCCGCGCCACGCGCCTGGCTATGATCTCCTTGGCCCGTTTCGTATCTGTCAGCATGCTATTGTCCTTCCCTGACGATGTAGTCGATGAAAATACCGGGTATGTGCACGTGGTCCGGAGATATCCCGCCGATATCCACG
The DNA here is from genome assembly GCA_040766645.1 of Christensenellales bacterium. Lineage (GTDB taxonomy): Bacteria > Bacillota > Clostridia > Christensenellales > UBA1431 > UBA1431. Next base: position 8,307 of record JAXGQA010000015.1, read on the forward strand.
GTTTCCTGCGCTTCTATTATGACGGTGTCCGCGGCCATTGCCATCAACGGGCCATAGTTCCGGGTCGTCCCGCGGCACAGGGTGTTCCCGAACGCGTCCACTACGCTCCCCCGCAGCAGCGCGATATCCGCCCGCAGGGGAAGCTCGATGAGGTACTCCTTCCCCTCCAGCACCAGCTTCTGTTTGCCCTCCTCCGCCAGCGTGCCCACGCCGGTAGGCGTGATGACGCCGCCCAGTCCGACGCCGCCGGCACGGATGCGTTCGGCAAAGCTCCCCATCGGCACCAGCTCGACTTCCAGCACGCCCTCTATCATGAGCGCGCCGACGTCGGGGTTCCTGCCGATGTGGGAGACGCACAGCTTCTTTACCATGCCCTTCCCGATAAGCTTGCCGACTCCCCTGCCGGGATAAAAAGAGTCGCTGGTGATAACGGTGAGGTCCTTTACCCCCAGCTCCGAAAGAGCGTCAATCAGGCCGAAAGGGGTGCCGCAACCCATGAAGCCGCCGACCATCACGGACATGCCATCGTGGAAAAGACGCCGTATATCCTCAAATCCCGCAATTTTGTTCATTGTTTACTCTCCGCTGCCTTAATCAATTGCTGTCGCTGCCTGCGAAATCCGGGGCCCGTATATCGTGCCTGCTCTGCCCAGCGCGCCGCCCCGGACGGAAACGCCCGCCCGATACAGGGCAGGTCTCACGCGCCCTCCTGCGCGAGCACGTCCGTCTGGTCGGGATGCCGGGCGAACCAGCGCTGCGCATACGTGCAGGATACCGTGGCCTTGACGCCCGCCTCCCGGATGTCCTCCACGGCGGCGCGCACCAGCCTGTCGGCAACGCCCTGACCGCGCAAAGACGGATCGACGAAGGTGCGGTCGATTTCCACAACGCCGTACCGACAGGCGGGAAAGGTGATCTCCGCGATGACGCTGCCCGAGCCATCTTCGGCATAGATACGGTTGTTCTCGTGCCTGAAGTCCATGATAAAAGCCTCCCCCGGAAACCCGATAATCAGGTATTGGTGGGCTTATTATACCAGATGTTTTTCCATACAAAAAGGCCTCCCTTTCGGGAGGCCTGCCAAGCCCGGTGCGCTGGGTCAGAGAAGGATGCACATGAGTCCGCCGCTGCCCTCGTTCACGATGCGCTGGAGCGTTTTCTGTATCTTGAGTCGCGCTTCCTCAGGCATGCGCGCAAGCTTGTTGTTCAGTCCTTCCTGCACCAGATCGTGGAGCGATTTACCAAACACGTTGGTGGACCATATGGCCCCGGGGTTGTTGTCGAACTCATCCATCAGGTACTGCAAAAGCTCCTCGCTCTGCTTCTCGCTCCCCATCATGGGCGAAACCTCGGTCTGGATATCCACGCGCATGATGTGCAGCGAGGGGGCGCTGGCCCGGAGCCGCACGCCGTACCGGCTGCCGTGGCGCACTATTTCCGGCTCCTCCAGCACCAGCTCGTCGGTATCCGGCCGCACCAGCCCGTATCCGGTCTGGTTCACGCTGTCCAGCGCGTCCTTGAGCCGGTCGTACCCGCGCTTTGCCTGGATGAGGTCCTTCATCATGGAAACGAGCTGGTAATCGTTCTCTATGGGGAAGTTGCAGGCCTCGCCGAGCACGTTATAAAAGAGCTCCCTGTGCACGGGCAGCCGCACGTCCACCACGCCCTCGCCCAGGCGCAGCGCCTCGATGGTCATTGGGTCCGCGTTCTCGTAACCTGAAAACGCCTGAGGCAAAAGAGCGTGGTCGCGCATGCTGTGCATGTTTGGAAGCACTTCGCCCAGCGCCTGGAATATGCTGTTGGGAAGCCAGTGGTCGGCCGGGAGCGCCTGCACCCACTCGGGCAGGTCGATGTTGATGACACGGATGGGGAACTCCATGAGCACGGTCTCAAATATGCTGAGTATGTCCTCGTCCCTCATGTTGGCCACGTCTATGGCGACCACAGGCGCGCCGTATTTCTCGCTGAGCGCGTCCCTGAGTTTCTCCGTGTCCGAATTAGCGGGCATCGTCGTGTTCAGCACGATGACGAAAGGCTTGCCCAGTGCCTTTAACTCGTCGACCACGCGCTCCTCGGCCCCTATATAGCTCGAGCGCGCGATGTCGGTGATGCTCCCGTCGGTGGTGACCACCACGCCGATGGTGGCGTGCTCGTCGATGACCTTGCGCGTGCCCATCTCCGCCGCCTGCTCAAAAGGCATCTCCGACTCGGTCCACGGCGTCTTGACCATGCGCGGCGCGTCGTTTTCGATATACCCTACGGCGTCCTTCACCAGATACCCGACGCAGTCCACCAGCCGTACGGACACGACCGCCTCGGGCGCAAGGGCCACCTGCACGGCCTCGCCGGGCACGAAGTTGGGCTGCGACGTCATGATGGACTTCCCCGCGCCGCTCTGGGGACGTTCGTCTATGATGCGGTCCTTCGCGTAGCCGTCGTCCATGGCCGGCAGCACCAGCTGCTCCATGAACCGGCGGATGAACATCGATTTGCCGGTGCGCACCGGCCCGACGACACCGATATAGATATCCCCCTGCGTGCGCATGGCTATATCCTGATAAAGATCGAATTTTTCCACGCTTCCCCCTCCTCCACATGGCTTGGCAATGATAAATATTATGAAGGCCGATACAAATATATGAGCTTATACAACAAAACATGCGCGTTAAGCTCCGGGGAAACAGCGCAAAAAAGCCGGGGGTCTGGTTCCCCGGCCGATGCAGAGGAGGGTATAAAGAGTTAAAAGCCTATTTTGGTAAAGTCCAGCCTGTTCTCCGTGCCTTTCAGCAGCCGCCCGATGTTGGCATGGTGCCTTGCGATAATGAGCACCGCCAGCACGGCCGCCGTGACGATGTGCCAGATGTTGCCCGGATTGAACACCAGCACGCCCACGGCAAGAAGCAGACCGCCCAGCATGGAATTGATGGATACGATGCGGGTGATGGCGATGCCCAGTATGCCTATTGCGAAGCAGACCAGTGTTATGAACGGCTCTATCACCAGCATCACGCCGGCTGAACTGGCCACGCCCTTGCCCCCCTTAAAGCCCAGGAACACCGGGAAATCGTGCCCCAGCACCGAAGCGATTCCTGCCACGCACGCGCCGGCGTCACCCAGCAGCAAAAGCCCGAACAATGAAGCCGCGACCGATTTGAGTATGTCCCCGAACAGCGTCGCAAACCCCAGCTTGAACCCGAAGGTGCGCAGCATGTTGGTGCTGCCGGCGTTCCCGCTCCCTTCGTTGCGGATGTCCCGTCCCATGAGCTTGCTCACGATGACCGAGGTCGAAAAGCATCCCAGCAGATACCCCACAGCGACGCATACTATCCATTTCCAAACCATATCCATCATTCCTTTCTCTGACGAAGGATGAATCGGACCGGAGTCCCGTCGAAGCCGAATGTTTTACGCAGATAATTTTCGAGATACCGTTGGTACGAAAAGTGCATCAGGTCGGGCTGATTGACGAAGATGACGAACGTCGGCGGCTTTATCGACACCTGCGTCGCGTAATAGATCTTCAGGCGCCGGCCGCCGTCGGTGGGCGGCTCGTTGAGCATGATGGCCTCGCCCAGCATGTCGTTCAGAAGGCCGGTGGATATGCGCCGGGTGTACTGTTCATACGCCTCGTCTACCAGCCCCAGCACGCGGTGGATCCGCTGGCCGGTTTTAGCCGAGATGAACAGCGTCTTGACATAGGGCATGAACGCGAGGTCGGCCATCAGCTTTTTTCATATTTATGCAGCGTGTGCGTGTCTTTGGCAACAAGATCCCATTTATTTACCACCAAAACCGACGCCCGGCCCTCCTCGTGGACGTAGCCGGCGATCTTCACGTCCTGCTCGGTCAGTCCCTCGGCCGCGTCCACCATGATAAGCGCGACGTCGCATCGGCGTACGGCGGTCAGCGCGCGCACCACGCTGTACCGCTCGATGCTCCTGGGGTCTATGCTGCGCTTGCGCCGTATCCCCGCCGTGTCCACCAGCACGTAGTCCCGCCCCTCGTGCGTGAAGGGCGTGTCGATGGCGTCGCGGGTGGTGCCGGGTACGTCGCTGACGATGGCGCGTTCCTCCCTGAGCATCGCGTTGACCAGCGAGGATTTTCCGGCGTTGGGTTTGCCGATGACGGCGATGCGCACGGTCTCGCTGTCCTGCTCCTCCGCGTCCCGGTCCGGGAAGTGGGCGGCCACCGCGTCCAGCAGATCGCCAATGCCTAATCCCTGCTGCGCCGAGATGGTCACCGGGTCGCCCACGGCCAGCTGGTAAAAGTCGAATCGGTTGTCCTCCAGCTGCGCGTTGTCCACCTTGTTGACCGCCAGCACGATGGGCTTGCCTGAGCGGCGCAGGATGTTGGCGACCTCCATGTCCGCGCTGACAAAGCCCTCGCGCCCGTCCACCATAAAAACGATGACGTCGGCCGTTTCCACGGCCAGCTCGGCCTGCCGCTGCATCTGCTGCATGATCTCGTCCTGCGCCCGCGGCTCAATGCCGCCGGTGTCTATCAGCGTAAAGCCGCGGTTCAGCCATTCGGCGTCGGCGTAGATGCGGTCCCGCGTAACGCCGGGCGTGTCCTCCACGATGGCGATGCGCGCCCCGGCGATCCGGTTGAAAAGCGTCGATTTTCCTACGTTGGGCCTGCCAACGACAGCAACAACAGGTTTCATTCCATTCATTCCCGTTCCGGCTTGATTCCCCACAGCGCCCGGCAGAGCGCGTCCCCCGTGACCGGCACGGCCTGGACGGGGACACCCAGCGCGTCCCGCACCTGCGCCGTGGTGACGTCGTCCAAAAAGACGGGTTCGCCCGCGCGCAGCATGCTTTCGGGTATCAGCAGCCGGTCCCCAAGGTCGCGGCCATGAAGCGCTTTAATGACGTCCCGGCCGGTCACCAGCCCCGCCACCGTGACCTCCGGCCCGAAAAAGTCGTTGGGCACGGCGTAGACGTCGGTTTGCGCGGGCACCCGCGCGGCCAGCTCGTGAAGGAGCGGTGCGGCCAGCACGCCGGTGGCGACCGACAGCCTGCCCATCCGCACCGGCGCCGCGGCGATCTCTGCAAGCGCTTCCTCGAAGGCCGCGCGCAGGGCGGCGGTCATGCCGATGCCGTCCTCCATCTGGGCAAAATCGCCGTAGTGCGCGGCGGGCGGTATAGGGCATCCTGCCCGCAGATAAAGCTCGTCGGCCAGGAAAACGAAGGCGTCCCCTGTTTGAGCAAGGCTTTTCTCCTGAAACGCCTCCACCTGTCCGACGGCAGCGGCGGCTTCCTCCGCCGTGAAGGGCCGCAGGGGATACAGGCCCTCCCTGTGCCGCGTGACCCCCACCGGCACCACGGCCACCGAGGCGGCGGCCGGCCGGAGCGCCCACAGGTCCGTCAGCGTTTTATCCAGCGCGTCCCCGTCGTTCAGGCCGGGGCACAGGACGATCTGCACGTGGAAGCGGATGCCCGCGTCGCGCAGCGCGCGGAGCCGGGGCAGTATGGGCGCGGGGCCGGGCTGTCCCAGCATGAAGCCGCGTAAACCGGGGTCGGTCACGTGGACCGAGATGTAGAGCGGCCCGGCCTTCAGGCGCAGCATCCGCGCAAATTCCTGTTCATCGACGTTGGTGAGCGTGATGTAGTTCCCTGTTATCAGGGAGAGCCGCCAGTCGTCATCCTTGAAATACAGCGAGGGGCGCAGTCCTTTGGGCAACTGGTCGATAAAGCAGAACACGCACTTGTTGCGGCAGCCGCGCTGTTTGCTCATCAGCGGGGTCTCGAAGACCAGCCCGAGGCCCTCGTCCTCGTCCTTTTCCACTTCGGCCCGGTATTTCCCGCCGTCCGCGTCCTCGAAACAAAGCTCCAGCGCCGCGGAAGCGCAGAACGCCTGGTAGTCCATCAGGTCAACCACTTCCCGCCCGCCTATGGACACCAGCCTGTCCCCCGGTTCCACCCCCAGCTCGTCCGCGATGGAGCCGGGGAGCACTTCCTTTATCGTATGTTTTTGCATCGTTTCCTCAAATTACTTCGTTTGACAAACCATTATACCATAATTGCAAAGCAAATGTGGTATAATCCGTGCATGTGCGTTCCGGTCAGGGCAAAAATCCGCACGCGCACAAAATCAGGCGTGTAAGCCGATGCCCGCGCATCGATTATTCCCCCAAAAAAAGCAAGACGCCGCTGTCCGGTGTCCGAAAAAAACAAAAGCGATTTCACGCGGCCTTTTTGCGTTTGGAGAAGCGCACGAACACGTAGCGCCTGAGCAGGTCTTTCAACTCGAAAGCCCACAGCGCGCACCACAGCGCCGCGACGTGGATGTCCCAGCCTTGGCCCGCGCCCAGCCCGGTCATCTGCATGGTGCCAGCGAGCGCCGAGTACCCGATGAACAACGCCTCCGCCGCCAGCGTGCCCAGCAACGCGCAGGCGACCGTTCCCGCCCGGGAATCGGCGGCCAGCGCGGCCACCACCCCGCAGGCGGCGCCGGGCACCAGCGCCTCCCAGATACCCTGCCCGCTCCAGAGCATCAGCCACAGGAGCGTCCAAAGGGCGCACAGCGCCACGCTCAGGGAAACGCGGCAGACGCGCTCCCCCGGCTTCCGCGTCCTCTTCAGCGCCCACAGCCCGCCCACCAACGCGAACGCCAGCCCGACCGGCTGCACGGTCAGGTCCCACAAGTCAAGCCGCACCGGGACCGTCTGCCCCAGCGCCGCGCCCGCCAAAAACAGCACGGCAAACGTCCGGGGCCAGCCCAGTTCCGCGACCGTCCGCTCGCCCACCGAAAAAAGACAGAGTATGGCGAGCGCGATAAGGAACACCGTTCCTGTCGTCATGGCGTTGTTTCACATCCTTACAGGTTGTCCGGCTTAGTTTCCCGCGCCAGTGAAACCTGTATGCAAAGGACATGATGCCAGCTCAGCCGTTTTTTTCCGGGTGCTCCTCCAGCCGTTCGCCGGTGGCGAAATACACAATCCACTCACAGATGTTGGTGATGTGGTCGGCCATCCGCTCGAGGTAGCGGTCGATGAACAGTATGGGAACCACCACCGTCGCCTGTGAGCCGTCGCAGGTCAGCATCTTCAAAAGCTCGCGCAGGACGTTGATGAAGTGCTCGTCGACCTGGTCGTCACGCTTGTGCACGTCGCGTGCCAGGGAAACGTCCACCTGCACGAACGCGTCCAGACAGTCGTGCAGCATCCCGATGATCTGGCCGGCCATCACGGGTATGGCCGCGGGAACCAAATCGGAAAGATATTGCCGCTGGTTTTTTATCTGCCTTGCGATATTCACCGAGAGGTCGCCGATGCGCTCAATGTCCTTGGCTATCTTGTTTATGGCAAATATAAAGCGCAGGTCGCGGGCAACCGGCGTCTGCGTGGCCAGCAACCGCACGCACTTGTCCTCGATGTCCCGCTCCATGTCGTCGGTTATCTGGTCGTCAGCGATGATCTGCGCCGCCGATTCCTTGTCGTCGTGGATAAGCGCGTCTATGGTCCGCTCTATGGTCTGCTCTACCAAAGACCCCATCCGGAGCACATCCCGGTTGATTTCCTCAAGCATTTGATTGTACTGATGTCGTAAAGGCATCCCCTTTCTCCTTCCGTTGTCCATTAACCAAACCGTCCGCTTATGTAATCCTCGGTGCGTTTGTCGTGCGGACTGTAAAAAAGTTATTCCGTAGCGCCCATCTCCACCACCTCGCCGTGCAGGAAAAAGGCCGTGGTGTCCGATATCCTGCCCGCCTGCTGCATATTATGCGTTACGATGGCGATGGTATAGTCATTCTTCAGCTCGAAGATAAGTTCCTCGATCTTGGCCGTCGAGATGGGGTCCAGCGCGGACGTCGGTTCGTCCATCAGCACCACCTCGGGCTGTACGGCCAGCACGCGCGCGATGCACAGGCGCTGCTGCTGCCCGCCGGACAGGCCTAAAGCCGACCTGTGCAGCCGGTCCTTCACCTCATCCCACAGCGCGGCCGCGCGCAGGCTGTTTTCCACCACTTCCTCCAGCTTCCGCTTGTCCCTGAGGCCGTGGATGCGCGGGCCGTAGGCTATGTTGTCGAACACCGACATGGGGAACGGGTTGGGGCTTTGGAACACCATGCCGATGCGCTTGCGCAAATCTATGACATCGAAGTCCTGATATATGTTCCTGCCCTCAAAAAGCACCTCGCCGTCGATGCGCACGCCGTCCACGAGGTCGTTCATGCGGTTGAGCGTCTTTATGAACGTCGATTTCCCGCAGCCCGAAGGCCCGGATGAAAGCCGTCACAGCATTCTTTTCAATATCCATGTTTATGTTCTTGAGCGCATGAAATTCCCCGTACGCAGATTAAGATTCCGCGTCCGTATGACGGTTTCCTTCGCGCTATGGGATTTTCAAACAAATCCTCGCATTCCGGCCTCAGAACCGTGGGCAGGACAGGCCTGTCTTCAGGAGCCGCCGCGTCCCGCTCACGGGTGGCGATCAGCGTATCAGACATATTTCTTTCCTCCTGATTTTTTTCTTGTTGTCCATTCTGTTGTTCACCCGCTTTACATCGCTCCGGCAAGGAAGTTCAGAAGCAGTATGAGTACGATGAGCACGGTAGCCGTTGCGAATGCCTTGGCACCGATATCCCCTCGTGTATCAGCGTGTACAGGTGGAGGGACAGCGAGCGCGCCGGGAATGACTACGCTGGTCACGATGCGCGTCCCGCTCCCCAGCGGAGGAACAGCGCCGCCGTCTCGCCGACGATGCGGCCCATGCTCAGTATGATGCCGGTGATGATGCCGGGTATGGCGCTGGGCAGCACCACTTTGTAAATGGTCTGCAGCCGCGTGGCCCCCAGCGCAAGGCTTCCCTCACGGTAGGAACGCGGCACCGAAAGTATGGCGTCCTGCGCGGTCCGCACCAGCGTGGGCATGATGACCACCGCAGCCGTCAGGCTGCCGTTTAAAAGCGACCAGCCGAAACCGAACAGCCGCCCGAACAGCGTGAATCCGAAAAGGCCTGAATATGATAGAAGGTATACCGGCGAGGTTCTCTACGGCGTAGTTAATGGTGTTGACCATACGCCCGGGTTTTGCGTATTCGGTCAAGTAGATGGCCGCCATGACCGACAGGGGCGCGGAGAACAGCAGGGCCAGCCCAACCAGATAGATCGTGTTCACGATCATGGGCAGTATGCCGCCCTGGTCCCCCAGTCCCTTGGGGGCGCGGTCAGAAATTCGAGTGAAATATTGGGGATGCCGTTGACGAGTATGTACCCAACCAGCACCAGCAGTATCCCAGCGTCACCAGCGCGGCGGTCCAGATAAGCGTCTTGGCTGTGACCTGCGCCCTGCGGACCCGCTTTCGGTTGTCTATCCCTTTGAAGATATCCCGCCCATTACAGCACCTTCTTCCTGACCAGCCGGTTCACCCCGAAGTTGAGCACCATGATGAACACGAACAGCACGATGGCCGTGCCGAACAGCGCGGAATAGTGCTCGGTGCCGGGGTGACGTAGGACATGTCCATTACGATATTGACGGTAAGCGTACGGGCGGGGTCCAGCAGCGAATCGGGCATGGCCGGCGTATTTCCCATGACCAGTATGACGGCCATGGTTTCGCCCAGGGCCCTGCCTATGGCCAGCACCACCCCAGTAAATATTGTGTTGCGGGCAGCAGGAATCAGCACTTTATAGATGGTCTGCCAGTGCGATGCGCCCATGGCCAGCGAAGCCGCCTTGTAGTCGGCGGGCACGGCGCGCAGCCCCGCCTCGGATATGCTGATGATGGTCGGCAGTATCATGATGGCCAGTATGATGGCGCCAGCCAGCACGCTCTGCCCGTTAACACTAAAAATGTCCCGCAAAATCGGGACAATGACGGTCAGTCCGAAAAAGCCGAATACCACCGACGGTATCCCGGCCAGGACATCTATCGCGCGCCGCAGCACCCTTGCCGGCCTTTCCGGCGCTATTTCGGCGAGGAAAATCGAGCAGGCGAGGCCGATGGGCAAAGCGATGATCATGGACAGCACCGTTACGTAGAACGACGTGACGATCATCGGCCAGATGCCATACTGCGGTACCGCTGCCGTCGGCGTCCAGCTTTCGCCTAGGAGGAAGTTGAAAAAGCCGTAGCTGCTGAAGATGGGCACCCCTTCGGTGAAGATCATGACCGTTATCAGTCCCACCAGAAGTATGGTAACCAGCGCGCACACCACGAACAGAATCTCTACCGGCCTTTCAAAGCCGCGTCTTTTTGTTCCGCTCATTCCTTTAAGTATCATATCCGCGACAACCCGTCCCATGCTTTGTTTGGTGTCCGGCGTCGTTGCCAAACCCTAGTAATTCTATAACAGCAGCATTAACCGATTTTTAACTGTCGGTTAATTTTATGTTAAGCGCAGATGAAATAAACGATATTGCATGTATGGGCACACCGCCCGCAGAAATAGCCGCAGGCGCCCGTGACGGGCGCCCGCAACCGGTAAACTGTATGAGGGGTGGACTTACTTGACGAGGATATAATGCTCCTCTTCGATGAAGTCAAGCGCTTCCTGGTCGGTGGTGACGTAATCGAGGAAGGTTTTGACGATGCCGGTCGGCGCCTCCCTGGTCAGGAGCAGGAACGGACGGAAAATCGTGTAAGTACTGTTCAGCACGTTTTCCTCAGTTGCCTCAACACCGTTAACCTTCACCGCGTGGAGCTTGGAGTAGTTGCCCAGCACGCCCAGCGATATGTAGCCGATGGCGTTCGGGTCGCTCTCCACGCTGGCAGCGGCGTTGCCGGTGGAGTTCTGCACCAGGCAGAGCGTGTCGTCTATGACTTCGCCCTCAAGCACCAGCTCCTCGAACGCGCCACGGGTGCCGGAGGTGGACTCACGGGTGATAAGCGTGATCTTGGCGTCTTTGCCGCCGACTTCCTTCCAGTTCTTGATCTCGCCCTTGTAGATCTTGGCGATCTGCTCGGTGGTCAGGTCTTTGACAGCGTTATCGTTGTTGACCACCACCGCGATGCCGTCCAAGCAAAGGGTGGTTTCGGTAAGGCCCTTCTCTTCATCCTTCAGGTTACGGGAAGACATGCCGATATCGACGACGCCGTCGGTCACGTTGGAGATGCCGACGCCCGAGCCGCCCTGCTCGACCTGGACCTTGATGTCAGGATACTTTTCCATGAACATGTCCTTGAGTCCGTCGAGAACGGGGAACACGGAGGTGGAGCCGCTGACCTTGATGGTTCCGGACTGGGCCGCGGCGTCGGTGGTCCCGGGCGACGGCGATGCCGTGTTCTGCGCCGACGAACAGGCTGCGAGGCCGCCGATGGCGAGCGCCATCGCAAGACCAAGGCCCAAGATTTTTTTGATCTTCATAAGGAACATCCTCCTGTTTGTGTGTTTTTCACTAGTGTTGACTATATCTTCCTCATGTAAACCCGCAATTAAACGAATGTAAAATCCGGGTAATATCCCTTTTGTTTCCGGGGCACATGTGCACGCTTTGAAACTGCGGAGATTGATGGTATAATAGCCGCAAAGCGTTGTTATACGCTTAATTCCGGATTTTTGCCCCGGCGGGCAAACGCACATGCGCGGATTCAAATCCTATCCGTTGGGAGGACGACATGGAGACCATCACCGTATACCGGCTTACCATCACCAAAGCTCAGAACGAGAGCGAGCTGGGGAGCAGGTTTTCGCTGGTGCCGTACTACGATTTCACCAACACCACCGAGGGGCATGACGACGGCGGCACGCTCTACGTAATGCCCGAGGACTACAGCATCGGTCAGAACATTTACGCCCTCCCCGCGTTTTTCGACGCCATGGGGCGCGCCTGCGAGCTGAAGGACATCGACGGGCAGCCGTGCGTCTGCGGCCCCAGCGAGACCATCCCCCTCGAAAAGGCATAAAAGGCCGCCGCCCGCAGCCTCTTTTGCGAAGAAGTAAAACGAGGCAGAGAGCAGGACACTCTCTGCCTTATTTTGATGGTCATCAATCCAACAGATTATAAAGCGACTGCTGCTTGGAAAGAAAATCGTCCGTCTTGGTGCGGTTGTCCTCGCTGAACGAATTGTAGGTGCCCGAAGGGTTGGTTGCGAACCTGTAATAGTCGGTGTAGGTATCGTACATCGCTTTTACCGCGTCGCGGATTTCCGCAACATCCTCGTCGTCAACGCCGTCCGGCACCTTTTTGACTTTATCGTAAAGCGTCTGCAGGCGGCTGTAATCGTCTTTCGCATCGGTCAACGCACCCGATTTGTCGAGCAGCGCCCGGCTGATCGCCACATTGATATCGCTTAAGTACATGTCATTCCAGATAGCGTCATACCAGTACGACTGGCAGGTATCCGCAATGTCCTCGAGGTTGACGCCAGCGTCCAGCACGCTGTTAGCAAACGTTTTTACGTCCTCGATATAGGCGTCCGCGGCCGCCTTCGCGTTTTGGGCCTGCACCGAGCTGATGATGAAAAAGGCGGCCACCCCCACCACAACCACCGCGGCGGTAATTATAGCTATAAGCTTAGGATTCCTCTTTTTTGATCTTACTTCAAGACCGGACGGCTGATTTGCAAGAGATGTCGCGCTTGCTGCAGCAGCCACCCTGTGACCGCATTTGGAACAAACGTCGTCCCCCTGTTCCATCTCCACCCCGCAGTTCTGGCAATACCGTACATCAGGTCTCCCTTTAGGGGCTCCGCACTTAATGCAAAAGCTCTGTCCTTTCTCCATTGCGGCGCCGCAACGCGCGCAAATGCAGCCATTAAAGCTTTCCATACGCTCCCTCCGTCCATATACCTGTTTATAATTCCGGAAACACCGCTTGTCCATGAGTTGCGCCCGCACATTAATGCTATGGCATGTATGTTGTGACTAAAGCCAGTATAGCATTGCAGGATATATTATAAAATATGTTTTGTCTACATTTCGTGTATTGGGTCGAAAAAGGGACAAAAAGAAGCCACCCTTTTCAGAACAGCTCTTACTATTCGATTCAGCCGTTGGGGCGCGGCGCAAGCGGCAGGCGGACGGTGAACACCGTGCCCTTCCCCAGTTCGCTCTCCACCTCGACGCTCCCGCCCATCCGGGCCACTATGTGCTTGACGATGGCCAGCCCGAGACCGGTGCTCCCCAGCGCGCGCGAACGGCTCTTGTCCACGCGGTAGAATCGCTCGAATATGCGCTGAAGATCGCCGCGCGGGATGCCGATGCCGTTGTCACTGACCCGCAGCGTGCCCACGCCGCCCCGGACCCCGATGGTGACGTCCACATGTCCCCCGGCCTGGGTGTACTTGATGGCGTTGTCCGCGAGGTTTATAAGCATCTGCTTTATCCAGTCCGTGTTCCCCAGCACGTACACCGGCACCCCGGCCTCGTTTTTGCAGGAAAGCGCGATGTGTTTATCGGACGCGGTGGCGCGGACGAACTCCAGCGTCTCCTCGGCCAGCACCTGCAGATTGATGGGCACGAACGCGGGCAGATGCCCGGACTCGATGTTGGAGAGGGTGAGTATGTCCTCAATAAGGCGGTTGAGGCGCTCGGTCTCCACGCTGATGATGTGCAGGAAGCGCAGGGCGCCTTCCTTATCGTCTATGGCGCCGTGCTGCAGGGTCTCCACGAACCCGCGGATGGAAGTCAGCGGCGTCTTCAGCTCGTGGGACACGTTGGCCGCGAAGTCGGTGCGCATCTGCTCGAGCGCCCTGAGCGCCTGAAGGTCCTCGGTGCGTATCACCGCGCCCACCACCACGCCCTGATTGAGCATGGGCACGATGTGGAACTGTATGGGCCGCGGCTCGGACTGCGTGCCGCCGATGCGCATCTCCTCGGTGACCGTTTCGCCGGTTTGCATCACGCGCTTGATAAGCGCTTCGAGGCTCTCCAGCCGCGTGGCCTCCAAAACGTGCGTGCCGGTCGGATCGGTCTTCATGCCCAGCATGTCCATGATGCGCGCGTTTATGAGCGTCACCCGCATATCGCGGTTGACGGCCATCACGCCGTTGGACATCGCGTCCAGCAGCGCGTTAAGCTTTTCGTTTTCCTGATGGAGGTCGCTAACGAGGCTCTGCACCCGGTCGGTCATGGTGTTAAAGGAGCGGGAAAGCTCGCCCAGATCGTCATGCGCCGATATCATGGAACGGATGCGCAGGTCGTACCGTCCGTCCGCGATGGCCTTGGACACGTCGGTCATCTCGCGGATGGGACGGTTGATGCGGCCGGACAGCAGCCACGCGGCGGCGGCGCAGAGCACCAGTAGCACCGGCACCAGCCACAGCGCGCCGCCCAGCACTCGATCGCGGTAGTCCCACACCGAGCTCAGGGGCATGCTCAGCCGGAGCACGTCCTTACCGCCTGCGTCCATGCGCACCGCGACGTAGACCACGTCGGTATGCAACGTCTCGCTGTAGCGTATGGCCGTGCCCGAGCCTGTCCCCAGCGCGCTCGCGACCTCCGGCCTGTTCGCGTGGTTCTCCAGCCCCGGTTCCCTGGAATCGTATTTGACGGTCCCGTCGGGAGCGATGAGGGTCGCGCGGTATCCGCCCTCTTTGACCGCGGCTTTCAGCCTGTCGATCAGCGCGTCGTCGGCCAGCCCGTCCACCGTCGCTGCCACGGCGCGGCAGGTTTGGAGAAGCTGGCTCATGGTGCGGTTGCCCAGGTCGTTCCCCACCACCGCCATAAAAACGGCCGAGATGGCGAAGAACTCCACCACCGCCAGCACCAGCGCGAACCAGAAGAACCGGCGTCGCATCACGCGTTCTCCTGCGCCGCGAACCGATACCCCACGCCGCGCACCGTTTCGATGAGCGCGCCGTCCTCCTCCAGCTTCTTGCGCAGGTGGCGGATATGCACGTCCACCGTGCGCGTTTCACCGTAATACTCGTAGCTCCAGATGGTATCCAGAAGGTAATCGCGGGTCAGCACCCGCCCGCGATTGGCTATCAGCGCGCTCAGAAGCTCGAACTCCTTGAGCGTCAGTTGCAGCGGCTCGCCCTTGCGGAAAGCCTTGTAGGAGCCAACGTCAATGGTGATGCTGTTCGCGTTGAGAAGCGTTTCCTTCTCCGTGCTCTCGGTGTGCAGCTCGCTCAGATGCGCCCGGCGTATCAGCGACTTCACGCGGGCCAGCATCTCGCGCACCCCGAACGGCTTGGTGATATAGTCGTCCGCGCCCAGCTCCAGCCCCAATACCTTATCCACTTCCTCGCTCTTGGCGGTGATCATGATGATGGGTATGGTGCTGGTCGCAGCATCACGCTTTAAACGTGTGCAAACCTCGAGGCCGTTCATGCCCGGAAGCATGATGTCTAAAAGGACCAGCGCGGGCTTCTTCGTGCGGCAGAACTCCAGCGCTTCCTCCCCGGTGTTCGCCTCCGCCACGATGAAGCCTTCGGCCTTAAGATTGTACGCGATAAGCTCGCGGATGTTGTCCTCGTCGTCAACGACGAGTATAGTCTGTTTGGCCAAGCCAATCCTCCTTCCTTTGTTTGCCTATCGGATCAGCATGAGCACCGAAGCCATCGACCCCGTGTTGCCCTTGTCCCTGCGGTGCGAATAGAAAAGCGCGTCGTTACAGCTGGTGCACTCTCCCTGCACGGTTATGTTTTCTGGCGGAACCCCCGCGCCGGCCAGGTCGTCGCGCATGCAGGCGGCCAGGTCGACCACCGCCTTTGCCCCGGACCTGCGCACCACCGCCGCCGTGTCCGGGAACGCCTTGTCAAAGACCTCGGCCACCGGCGCGTCCACCTCGAAGCAGCACGGGCCGATGTGCGCCGATATGCCGGCCAGCATGTCCGAAGGCGCGCTGCCGTACGCCTGTTGCATCGCGCCGACCATGGCCCGACCCATGCCGCCGGCGACGCCCCGCCATCCTGCGTGGCACAGGCCAATGCATTTTCTGACGGGGTCCAGCAGGAACACCCCCATGCAGTCGGCATGCAGCGTCAAAAGCGCCACGCCCGGGCTGTCGGTTATCAGCCCGTCGCAGTACGGGAAGTCGGTCTTACGCCAGACGCCCTTGCCCCGGTCCTTTTCGTCCACGCGATGGACGTTGGCGCCGTGCTCGTAGCGTACCAGCACCAGCGCCTCCGGCGGCACGCCCAGCGCGCCGCACATGCGACTGTAGTTCTCGGCGACGTTCTCGCGCGTATCCCCGCGCCTGGTGTTGAAGTTGAGGGACTCAAACGGCCCTTCGCTCACCCCGCCCAGCCGGGTGGTGAACCCGTGGCGCACCAGGCCGGTCTTTTCAAAATCCGGTATCACGGCGTATCTGATGCCCCGGCTTTCACGATATGCAAACCCTGTGTCCGGTACTGTCATTCGGTTTCCTTCCTCTGGTCCTGCAAAAGGGAGGCCAACTCCTGCATGAACGTGTTGATGTCGGTGAACTGGCGATAGACCGAGGCAAAGCGCACGTAGGCGACCTCGTCCAGCTCTTTGAGCGCGGCCATGACCAGCGCCCCGACCTTCTCGCTGGGCACCTCCGGCTCTAACAGGTTCAAAAGCTCCTTTTCGATGTCGATGACCACCCTGTCTATCTGTGCCTGCGCGGCCGGACGCTTTTCGCAGGCCTTTATCAGCCCGGCGCGTATCTTCTCGGCGTCGAAGGGCTCCCTATGCCCGTCCTTCTTTACGATGATGATGGGCCGCGTTTCCACCTTCTCGTAGGTGGTGAAGCGTTTGCCACACTCCATGCACTCCCTGCGCCGGCGGACGGCGCGCCCGTCCTCCGCCGAGCGGGAATCCACGACCTTGCTGTCTTCATGACCGCAATAAATGCACTTCAAGCGGGACACCCCCTTTGGGGGCATTATATCAAAGGGAGGCTCCCGCGTAAACGGTCACGGCTTTGGCACTTTGCCATGCGCTTTTTTCACAGCGCCCAAACCCCATCATCCTCACCCGCAAGTCACGGCTTATGTATTTTGCCGTGCCCTCCCGGCCGCAGCTCCACCAGCACCACGTCGTCGCCGATCTTCTGGATGTGGCACCAGGGTATGACGATGTCCTCGCATTTTCTGAAAAAGTTGCACAGCCCTCCCCGGACGGGGACTATGACCGCGAGGATGTTTCCGGTACAGCAATCTATCTCCAGATCCTCGATGCACCCGAGTATCCGGCCGTCGCAGACGTTGACTACGTCCTTTTCGCGCAGCTCGCAAAACCGCATGTAAAAGCCCCTCCCTTTGCCTCTACCATTCTATGTCAGGCCATGGCGCTCAATGCGGCGCACGCAAAAAGGAAGGCGTTCTTGCCTTCCTTTTTGCGGTATGGGTGTACCGGGGCCGCGGAGTTAGTCCCGCGCGGCGTTCTTGTTCATGAACCCGCCGATAATGTAGAGCAGCGACAATATCAGCGCGATAAACGTTATGAACCCGAAGTTTGAAATGAGGGCGATAAGCTGGATGATGCCGATGATAAAGCCGGTCACGATGAAAAAATTGGCCTGTCCCGGATCGTCCGCCTTTTTCATCCCGAGGATGCCGATGATGAACGTGATTACGTGGCCGGCAAGGGACAGTATGACCATGAACCCGAGCACACCGCCGGTAACCGCCGCCACGCCGGTGGACACGCCTCCGATGATGGCGGTCAGCGCGCCCACGCCCAGCAGCGCCAACAGGTACAATACCGTGAAGATGCCGCCCCAGATGATATAAATTACGCTGCTCACCTTAAGCAGTCCGCTTCCTGGTGCTTTCAAGAAAACCCTCCTTTTAGACCAGGGCGCTTGTATCGCCCCATGTCCGCTTATTATCTCCACTAAAAAGCCGGTTTATTACGCTCAAGGGCACCGCCGCTTTTTGCGGGGTTCAGATGTGCTTGCGCATGTTCTTGAGCCGCGGTCTTTTCCAGCCGCGAGACCTGCGCCTGCGATATGCCTATCTCGTCGGCCACCTCCACCTGCGTGCGGCCGCGGAAAAACCTTAAAAATAAAATGTGCTTCTCGCGCTCTGATAGCTTCCATCGCTTCCTGAAGGGCCAGACCTCCAGCCACGCGCTGTCGTCGCTCGATTCGTCGCGCACCTGGTCCATCACGTAGATGGCGTCCCCGCCGTCCTGATAGATGGGCTCGAACAGGGACACGGGGTCCTGTATGGCATCCAGCGCGAACACCACGTCCTCCTCGGGCAGCTCCATCTTGGCCGCGATCTCGGCCACCGTCGGCTCGGCCGAGTTGTCGGCCGCCAGGGCGTTGCGCACCTGCAGCGCCTTGTACGCGATGTCCCGGAGCGAACGTGAGACCCGTATGGCGTTGTTGTCCCGCAGGTGCCGCCGTATCTCCCCGATGATCATGGGCACAGCATATGTGGAAAATTTAACATTGTGGGAGAGGTCGAAGTTGTCGATGGCCTTCATAAGGCCGATGCAACCAACCTGAAAGAGGTCGTCCAGCGGCTCGCCGCGGTTGTTGAAACGCTTGATAACGCTCAGGACCAGCCTGAGGTTCCCCTGTATGAACTCCTCACGCGCCGCGGTGTCTCCCTGGCGGATGCGCAGGAGCAGCTCGCGCATGTATTCGTTGGACAATACGGTAAGTTTGGATGTGTCCACCCCGCAGATCTCGACTTTGTTGCCAGACATTGCCCGCCCTCCGTTCGCCCATGCTTACTCCAGTATCTTTTCCGCGGGCTGGCGGTTTTATACCGGCCGTTTTTCAGCCGCGTCCGTTGTGACAGACAACAAAAAAACAGCCGCTCGGGCGTTCTTCCGGGCGGCCGTTTTGCTTGGTTTCTATTCAAATTTATCCCACATCGCGCCCCAGAGCTTCATGGTCAGGATGATGGGCTTGAGGCTCTTTCCCTTCTGCGTGAGGGAGTATTCGACCGTTGGAGGGATGGTCGGGTAGGACGTGCGCGTTATGATGCCTTTCTGCTCCAGTTCCTTCAGGCGGACGGACAGCGTTTTGGGGCTGATGCCCGCCAGCGACCGCCTCAACTCCCCGAACCGCCGGGTGCCTTCGAAGAGGTCGCGCAGTATAAGGAAGGTCCATTTGCCTTCCAGCACCTCCAGCGCCTTTTCTATCGAGCATTCCACGCCGGGGGGACATTCAAGGCGCTCCGGGTCCTTGAACAATTCCAGCATATCCATCATATTTTGCTTCGCTCCCGCTAAAACTAGCGTATATGTAACCATGTGATTAAAATGTAACTACTTCTAATAATAAACTATAGTTGTATAATGTCAATATACAGATGCATACCCAAGAAGTTGCCGTGGACCACAGGAGGCAAAAACCATGCTGGATTTCAGATTCCTCAGCCCCACCGAGATCATCTTCGGGAAGGGCACGGAGACCGCTGCCGGAGAAGAATGCAAAAAGTACGGTAAAAAGGTCCTTTTCCATTACGGCGGGCAGAGCATCAAAAAGTCCGGGCTGTATGATGCGATTGTGGCGTCCCTCAAAGCCGCCGGGTTGGATTTCGTCGAATTGGGGGGCGTCCAGCCCAACCCCCGCCTGCGCCTGGTGCGCGAGGGCATACGGCTGTGCCGGGAAGAAGGCGTGGACTTCATCCTCGCGGTGGGCGGCGGGAGCGTCATCGACTCGGCCAAGGCCATCGCCCTCGGAGTTCCGTACGGCGGGGACGTGTGGGACTTCTACATCGGACAGGCCCAGCCGGGGCAAGCCCTGCCCACCGGCGCCGTGCTGACCCTCCCCGCCACCGGGAGCGAGGCCAGCCGGGCCAGCGTCATCACCGACCAGGACAGCGGGCTCAAGCGCTCGGTCAACTTCGAGCCGTCGCGGCCGCGGTTCGCCATCATGAATCCCGAGCTGACCTTTACCCTGCCGCCCTTCCAGACGGCCTGCGGCGTGGCCGACATCATGTCCCACGCGATGGAGCGGTACTTCACGGCCGTACCCCACGTCGAGCTGACCGACCGGCTGTGCGAGGCGGTGCTGAAAACAGTGATAAACAACGCGCCGATGGTCCTGTCCGAACCCGAGAACTACGACGCGCGCGCCGAGATCATGTGGGCGGGGACGCTGGCCCACAACGACCTTCTGACCACCGGGCGGGTCTCCGACTTCGCATCCCACATGATCGAGCACGAACTGAGCGCGTTTAACGACGTCGCCCACGGCGCGGGGCTGGCCATCGTGTTTCCGGCGTGGATGCGGTATGTCTACAAGCACGACGTGGCACGGTTCGTGCGGTTCGCGGCGGAGGTATGGAACGTGGAACCGTCCTATTTTCTGCCCGAGCGGACGGCGCTGGAGGGCATCAAACGGCTCAGGGCGTTCTTCAGGTCGCTGGGGCTGCCCGTAAGCCTTGCCGAGATAGGCGTCTACCCGGAGCATTTCGAGGCGCTGGCCAAAAACACCCGCCGGTTCAAGGGCGGCAAGGTCGGCAACTTCGTGAAACTGGATACGGACGATATAATCGAAATACTGCGGCTCGCGCAATGAGCCGACTTGCGTTTTGGGAGGAAACAAAGTGAAGAACATAGGGTTTATCGGCGTCGGTATCATGGGGAAATCGATGGTGCGCAACTTGATGAAGCGCGGGTTCGAGGTCCACATCCATACCCGGACCAGGGAAAAAGCGCTGGACGTCATCGACGAAGGGGCCGTATGGTGCGATTCCATACGGGAATGCGCCGCCGGCCGGGACGTGGTCATCACCATCGTCGGCTACCCCAGGGACGTTAAAGAGGTATACTTCGGGCCGCAGGGCATACTGGATAGCGCCGACAAGGGCGCGACCGTCATCGACATGACCACCACCAGCCCCACGCTGTCGGCGCAAATCTACGACACGGCCAGGGAAAAAGGCCTGTACGCGCTGGACGCGCCGGTCACCGGCGGCGACGTCGGGGCGCGGCAGGGCACGCTTTCCATATTCGTCGGCGGGGACCGCGAAGCGTTCGACGCCTGCCTGCCAGTGTTGGAAGCGATGGGCAGGAACATCGTGTATCAGGGCGGGGCCGGAAAAGGGCAGCACGCAAAGATGGCCAACCAAATTATGATAGCCGGCACCATCGCCGGCATCAGCGAGGCGCTCGCGTATGCCCGGCGCAACGGGCTGGATCTCCATACGCTGCTGGACGCCCTGAAAGGCGGAGGCGCGGACAGTTGGCAGCTTCAAAACTACGCGCCGCGCATACTCAAGGGCGACTTCGCGCCCGGCTTTTTCATCAAACATTTCATCAAGGACATGACCATAGCCAACGAGGAGGCCGGGAATGTTTCGCTGGACCTTGGCGTGCTCAAAGCCGTACTCTCGATGTATAGGAAACTGGAAAAAGAAGGCAAGGGCGAACTGGGGACGCAGGCTCTCATACAGCACTACGATGCGTAAGCCCCCCACCGCCGACCCGCGCCACGCGCGCACATAAGAGCCGCATCCCCGCGGCCGGCTGGCGGCGGCGGGCCCGGGACGCCCCACGCGGCTGCGGAACGCATCCGGACCCGGTATTTGTCCCGCCGGGGTTCGGTCCGTCCCCAACCCTACGGCGTCCCCGGGCCCTTTTTTCTTTTTATCGCCTGCAGGCGCCCGAACGGCGGCCTTCGCATACCATGGAAACGGGGTGATTCCTAATGGTATGCGGTCAAAACCTTGTCTGCCTCGCCAACGTGTTTGCGCTGGCCATCGCCGAAGGGCTGTCCGCCGACGAGCTTAATATCACGGGCGCGCTTTTCACGCTGATAGGCGACCAGCTCGCCTTATACGCCGCCTGCGCGGTTTCAGGGGATAACGGTTGAAATTCCCGTGCTGCACGCGGCGTCCGGCTTTATTCAAGGCGTCTGTGCATATACATGCCTGAAACCGTTGAATTGTACGCAGCTTTAACAGCCGTTCATTCCCCGGCCTGGTACAATCGGGCCAAGCCGTTGTACAGCGATTCAGGAGGCGCCGATGAAGATACGGAAAAAGATGGATATTTTGCCGGCGGTCAGCCGCGTGGCGGCTCCTTCCGGTATTGGCTCGACCCTGCCCGGATAATCTTCTTTCACGGGCCCGGGTCAGCGTATACGTACAGGAGCGTTGCGGGTCGCAGGA
Organism: Christensenellales bacterium; assembly: GCA_040766645.1. Lineage (GTDB taxonomy): Bacteria > Bacillota > Clostridia > Christensenellales > UBA1431 > UBA1431. The sequence continues at coordinate 30,241 of JAXGQA010000015.1, forward strand.
TACCAGCCGTTCAGGAACGGCTTTCTTCCCTGACGTGGCCACTCCTATAAACCCGACGCCGTTCAGGGCCGGGTCGCCGGCATCCCGCACGGTCTGCCTCTTCACCGACGTGAACGCGCCCAGAGCGCTTACAGCGACAGTATCTTCGCGCCCTCCTTGAGGTAGCGCGTCAGCGGGTCGCCCATCTTGATGACCTCGATGCCCATGGCCTTAAGGTCCTCGGTCACGCCGTAGCTGTCGGTGCAGCGGATGCAGGCCTGAACGTGTACGCCCGCTTCCTGCATGGCCGCCACCTCCGTTTGAAGCTCCGCGTCCCCGGCCAGCAGCTTCACGGACGGCCCCCAGACGATCAGCACAACCTCCTCGAACCAGCCCTTGGGTATGGCGTTTTTGGTGTACAAAAGCGCCATGTTCTGCGCAAAATCCTTCTCGCCTCTGGTCCACAGGACCACCAGCTTGTTCTGACCTTCCATTATGTCGTCTCACCACCCTTTCGCCTGGCGCTCACAGCGCGGCTCTGTAGATATTCAAAACGCCTGCGTGATCCAGCGGCTTGAAGCCCTGTATGTTCTTGCGCGGTAACTTTTGGGCCATCTCGACCAGATGCTCTTCCCCTATCCCCACCTCGTGCAGGTGCAGCGGAAGCTCAAGCGAGCGGAAAAATTCCCGCGTCTTTTCTATCCCGGCCTTGGCTTTCGTGTAATCGTCCTGATTTTTATCGACGTCCCAAACGTTCACGGCGTATTCCACGAACTTATAGAGCGTATCCTCGCCCAGCGCGTAGTCCATCCAGTGGGGCGTGATTATCGCGAGCCCCGCGCCGTGGGTGATATCGTAAAAAGCGCTCAGCTCGTGCTCCATGGTATGCATGCTCCACGAAGCCTCTTTACCGTACCCCAAAAGCCCGTTTATTGCAAGGCTGGAAGCCCACATGAGATTCGCCCGCGCCTCGTAGTCGTCGGGGAAGTCCATGGCCTGACGCCCGTAACGGACACAGGTCTTTAAGAGCGCCTCGGCCAGCCTGTCCTGCAGGTAAGCCGACCTGGTGGATGAAAAATAGCTTTCGAGAACGTGGCTGAAGATATCGGCCGTCCCCGCCGCCGTCTGGTTTTTGGGCACGCTGAACGTGTATGTCGGGTCCAGAATGGCGAATTTGGGGAACATCCCCGGGTGGGATGTGGAAAGCTTCTGGTTGGTCTCCGTGTTGGAGATGACCGCGAGCATGTCCATCTCCGAACCGGTCGCCGCGAGGGTGGGGATGGCTGCGATGGGCAAAACCTGCGTTATCTTTTTACGGTCCAGCACAAGGTCCCACGCCGGACCGTCATAATACACGCCCGCGCCTGTCACCTTGGCCGTGTCCATGGTGCTGCCCCCGCCCACGGCGAGGATAAGCTCGATGGCGTGCTTCCTGCAAAGGGCGACGCCCTCCTCGATCTTGGTGATGCGGGGGTTGGGCTCCACGCCCGGAAGCTCCCATACGCCTATTCCGTTTTCCTTGAGGATGCCGGTGACCGTGTCGTAAAGTCCTGTTTTTTTGATGCTGCCCCCGCCGTACACCAGCAGGACGCGCGTCCCGTATTTTTTGACGTTCCTTGCGAGCTGGTCGATTCTGCCCTTGCCGAAGTAGACCCTGGTCGGTATGGAATAGTTGAAATCCAACACTGTTTCTCTCTCTCCTTTGCGTCCGATTCCGTTCCGTTATACCGAATTGATTCAATACAGGAGGGGAAAATCCTTCCCCCAAAGAGCAGTTCAAAAAACACTTGCACCGTTTTGGGGCAGGGGCCTTGATAACCCCCGGCACCGGGCAGGGGCCGTCCAGCAACACCGGCACGCGCGCCTGAAACAGACGCGCGTCCCTTTCCATGAAGCCGATCCCATCCATGATAATCCGCCGCGGCGGTGCGTCCAAGGTGAGGGACTTTACGCCCAGCCGGTCGAATACGTCCGGGAAGGCCTCCCGGCACCCGTCGGCGTTGCAGACGGCCGCACGCTCGCCTGCTGCTTCCGTCCACCGGCGTCAGATACAGGCTCCAGCCGCCCCCGGGGCCGTCCGGCCGCCGGACGGTCAGAAACCCCGCGGGCGTGACCCCCAGCCGCTTTACGGCCCAGCGTATCAGCGTGCTCTTGCCCGCGTCCCCCTGCCATACAAAAAGGCCTTCATCATCCCGCTTCCTCCTGGCGCACGTCCATCAGGTCCGCAAGGGGCAGAGCCATGACGTCCGCCGCCGTCCCCGCAAGACCGGATTTTGCCGCCGTGATGAGGCGCAGGTTCCCCTTTTCCCACACGCACGCGTTGCGCGGGCCGCTCTCCCGGAAAAAACGGGGAGGGTTCGCGAGCCGCGCGTGGGTGAGCCCCTGTATGACGTCGGCAAAGCACGCGCTTCCGGTGACCCGGACGCGCACGTCATCGGCCGACACGTCCCCCAGCCGCTCCCCGGCCAAAAGCGCCATCCGCACGGCCAGCGCGAGGTCGGCGCAGTCCTCCTGATGATGCCGCAGCGCCTTTTTGTACAGATATCGCTCCATGAACCCGTCCTCCCGAAGCGGACGGAAAGGCGCGGGGGGCGAAAAAATGACGTCGCCTTTGATGTAGGGCTTAATGTCCACCACCGGCGTTTTATCGAAGACGTCCAGCCCGTCCACCCGGAGCATGTTCCCCTCCATGTCCAGGAGCTTCACCAGCGTGAGTGATATCGGGTTGGGGCGGACCGGCGCGCGCATTCCGAACACCCCGTACGGCCCCTCCCCCTGCCGGTGAAGCGGGTCGACCTGCAGAACGCTCCGGTCAGACCGGTCCAGCCAGCACAGGACCCAGAAATAGGCGTGGTCGCGCAGTCCCTTGAGCGCGGGGAGGTAAGGATCGAATATCTCTATCGCGGCTTCCTGTCCGAGGCGGAGCCTTTCAGGGGGCAGATCGTCCGCGTGGACAACGCCGACAGCACGCAGTACAGCGACCTCTTGTTCCGTCATATTTTTCTCCTTCAGCATGGTTCGGGGACATAATTCAGCAGCCGGATGCGGGTGCCACACCCGCCCATGGCGACCACGTTCACGCAACCGCAGTCCTGCGCCAGCCGGAACGCGCCGGACAGGTCCATGCGCAGCATGCGGCACAGGAGCACGCGGTTCACCCCAGCGTGCGCAACGATGGCGATGTCCCCGTCCGCGGCGTTTGTCAGCCCCATGAACACCGGCCACACGCGCTCGGCGCAATCGGCAAAGCTTCCCCGCCGGGCGGCCTCGTGCACGGCTATCGAAGCGCCCCGCCGCGCGTACTCCTGGGGCCAGCGCGCCCTGACCTCCGAAAACGCCATTCCCTCCCAGTCCCCCATCCGCACCTCGTGGAACTGCGGGACCAGCACCGGGGACAGCCCCAGCCGCCCGGCGACAACGCGGGCCGTATCCGCGGCACGAGCCAGCGCGCTCGTGTACACGGCGGTGACCGGTTTGCCGCCGAGCCAGCGCGCGAGGGCCTCGGCCTGCCTGCGGCCGGTTTCGGACAGCGGGAGGTCGGTCGAGCCGATGTAGCGCTTCACGCCGTCCCCGCTCCCGGCGTTCCCGTGGCGCATCAGGTATACGGTTTTTTCGCTCATTTCGCCTGCACCCCCTCCGTATCCAGCGTGCGCTTGCCCGCGTGCAGCCCCGGCCAGTCTTTGGCCGCGCGCGTTTGCGCATACAGCGTCAGCGCCCCTGCTGCCACGGCCCGTTTGATAACCTCTATGCCCAGCAGCGCGCGCTCGACATCCTCCCGCCCGCAGGCCGGCCGCGCGATATTCAGCACCGCCGCAATCACTGTAAGGACGCGCGCGCCGTCCGGTCCGCCTTCAACGCCCGCCGTGAAGTCGATGAGGCCGGGCAGCGCGAACAGCGCCTCGTCCAGATCGCACAACTCCAGCGTCCCCGCTTCACCAAAGCCGACGCCCGCGCCCAGCCTGCGCGTTACACGCTCCAGCCGCTTCGCGTCCGAGCCGCAGGGGCAGGGTCCGGGCAGGAACCTCGAAATATCGCCGGTACGGTAGCGAACAAGCGGCATGCCTTTGCGGGTCAGCGTGGTGAACACCACCTCGCCCTCTTCCCCGTCCGACACCGGACAAAGCGTATGCGGGTCCACCACCTCGTAGTAAAGGTCCACCGCCCGCAGATGGTACCCGGCGTGCGCGCCGCACTCCACCCCGCCGCCCAAGCCGGTCTCGGTCATGCCGTAGTGGTCGAACACCTCGCAATCAAACGTTTTTTCGATGTTCCGCATCACCGTGAGCGGCGCGTGGTCGGTGCTCAAAAGCACGCTTTTAAGCTTGATGTGCAGTCCTGCGGCCTGTGCATAGAGCGCCAGCGCGTTTATCTGGGCGGGCACGCCCACCAGCGCGTCGGCGCGGTTTTCGGCCATCACTTTGAGCGTTTCGGGCAGGCTTTTGACCAGACCGTGTTTTATGGGCAGGGCGCCCAGCCGCAAAACCCCGGTAAAAAGCAGGTCTCCGACGCCCCCTCCCGCGCGCAGGGCAAAAGGATCAGAACCTTATCCCCTGGCCCGGCCAGCGTGGTCATGCCGTGGTGGAAATAGTCGACGGTCGATTCCTGGTCCTCTTGCGTGAACCAGATGCGCTTGGGGAGACCGGTGGTGCCCGACGTGTCCAGCGTGACCACCCGCGCGGTATCGGACTGCGAGACGCACAAAAACCGATGCCCCTCCCGCCGTATGTCGGCCTGCGACGTGAAAGGCAGCGCGCTTATGTCGGCCAGCGTTTCGGGCAGGGGCACGCCGGCGAGGTGCCGCGCGTAAAACGGGCTGTGTTCGCGGGCAAGAGACAGGGTTGCCCGCAAATGCCCAAGCTGCCACGCCGCAAGGCTTTGTCCGGCTGTGCGCAGCCGTATCCAGTGATCGACGGGCGACCGCTCGATCATACGTCCCGGCCTCTGTACAGCGTGGCGCCGTCAGCTGCGCTCAGGTTGTAGGCGCAGAACGGCACCAGCTTCCCTCTGGGGGACACGACGTGGATGTGGCATTGTTTGACCCGGTCCAACTCAAGATTCCATGCGTCCTGAAACACCATGCAGGACACGGCGAGGGTGTGTGTTTGGACTCGCTGCAAAAACGCGTCCAGCGCGTCGGTGCAGACGCCGCCGCAGCACGATTCCTCCACGGCCGCCTGTTCGGGCGCGGACCAGCGCCGGGCGACGTATTCCATCGCCGTTCGGGCCGAATCGCAGGAGCATTCGCAGCACCCGCCCCCCGAGGAAAGCGGCCTTACCTCACCGTCCTCCGTCAACAGAAAGCTCCCGTTGAAGCCGCAGTACGCGTTCTGCCCGCCCGACGGCCCGAAGTGCTCCGCGCGCATGTCCCCCCCCGTCTGCTCCTCGATGGCATTGAGCAGCGCGGGCAGGGTGATGCGGGCTGCATCGTCCGGCGCACCCGGATGCCGCCCGAAGTAGCTTATGGGCTGGAAATGCACGCCGCGCACGCCGGGCATACGCTCCAGCGCGAACCGCAGTATGGCGCCGACCTCCCCGTCGTTCACGCCGGGCGCCAGCGTGGGCACCAGCACGACGCCCAGCCCCGCCCCGGCGCAGTTCTCCACCGCGCGCCGCTTGATGTCCAACAGCGCCCGCCCGCGCAGCGCGACATACGGCGCGTCGGAAACCCCGTCGAACTGTAGGTACACGCAGCTCAGCCCGGCCTCTTTCAGACGCTGGGCGTATCCCGGTTCCTCGGCAAGGCGCAGGCCGTTGGTGTTCAATTGCACGAACGAAAAGCCCATTTCTTTCGCCAACCGGATGATATCCCCGAGGTCGTCGCGGACGGTGGGTTCCCCGCCCGAAAGTTGGAGGTTGAACGGCCCGCCGCTGTTTAAAAGCATTTGGAGCCAGCCCCTTATCGTTTCGATGGGCGGGTCGGGCGCGTCCTCTCCCGTCGCCGAGGCGAAGCAGACGGGACAGCAGAGGTTGCAGCGCTGCGTGACCTCTATCAGCACGCAGCAGGAGCGCTGCCGGTGGTCGGGGCACAGGCCGCAGTCGTACGGGCACCCGTTCTCCGCCCGCGTGGCGCAGGCGTCGGGCTGCGCGTCGGCGGCCTCGCGCGCCCACGCGGTGTAGCCCGGGCCGTCCCAGATCAGCGTTTTGAACGCGCCGTGCTCCGGGCACGTCTTTTCCAGATACACGCGGCCCCCCTGCTCCGTCTTGTGGGCGTCCAGACGTTTGAGGCATATCGGGCACACGCTCTGCGCCGAGGCTTTACTGTCCATCCCGCTCCCCCTTTTGGATACGCTCCCGCACCAGCCGCTCGAGTTCGGACTCGAACGCGGTCCGATTCTGCGCCTCGGTCCCGTCCGGGAAGCTCGCCTTTATGATGTCGTCCCCGATGACGCCCTTGGACTCGGTCCCGTCCGGGCGCGTCAGCTTGAAAAAGGGCCGCCGCATGTTGCGCTTGCACTGAGCTCGCCCAAAGCGCCCAGCATTTCCAGAAACGTCTCGTCCGCGTCGCACTTGAGCCAGTATTGGTAGACCTGCGACGCGCCGAAGCAGTCCTCCAGCTTTTTGACCTGAAACATGTCCATTACAGCATCTCTTTCACGGCCGACAGCAGATAGCCGACTTCTTCATCGGTGGTAAAGCGCGACAGGCTCACCCGCACCGTCCCCCGGGGCGCGGCATTAAGCGCCGCGGGATGCGGGGCGCGCAGTGCAGCCCGGTGCGGCAGACGATGCCGTAGCTCTGCTGCAGCGCCGCGCCCGCGTCCTCCACGTCCCAGCCGGGGAGCGTGAAGGACACGACCGGCGTCCGCGGCCCGTCCACCGTGACCACCCGCGCGCCCAGCGCCGACAGCCCTCTTCCACGCGCCGCACCCGCGCGCTGACGCCCGCCGCGTCCGGCGGGTTTTCCCTGCGCCACGCGAGCGCCTCGGCCAGCCCGGCAAAGGAGGGGTCGTTGGGCGTGCCCGCCTCGAGGTGCAGCGGCATCTCTGCCGGCATCTCGTCCATGTCGCTCTTTAATGCCCGTGCCCCCGACGAACACCGGCTCCAGCCCTGTCCCCGGCCGGACGTACAGCCCGCCCGTGCCCGGCGGTCCCAGCAGGTACTTGTGCCCGGGTGAACGCGACCATGTCGGCGTCCCATTCCTCGGGAAACGTCGACGACGCCCAGCGTCTGCGACGCGTCGACCAGCACGGCGGCCCCGGCCGACCGCGCCATGGCGGACAGCGCCGCGGCGTCGTTGACGGCGCCGGTCACGTTGGAGGCGTGGCTGAACACGGCCATCGCCGTTTTTTTATGAAGCGCCCGCTCCCATGCCTCCATGACGACGCGCCCGCTTCCGTCCACCGGCACGCACTCGTATTCCAGAACGCCCCGCTTTTGCAGATAATGGAGCGGCCGCAGCACCGAGTTGTGCTCGGCGTCGGTGGTCACCGCCCGCGCGCCCGGCTTCCAGTCAAAGCCCTGAATGGCGATGTTCAGCGCGTGGGTCGCGTTGGAGGCGTAGGCGATGTCCCGCGCGTCCCCAATGCGCATCAGGTCCTTTAACAGGGTGCGGCAGTCCTCCCGCGCTTCTTCCTTATTAAAGCCCGTGCGCCAGGCGTGCTGCGGCAGCGCCTCCAAACTCTCCTGCACGCGCCGGGCAACGCCCGGCGCCTTGGGCCAGGACGTCGCGGCGTTGTTCATATACACCGGACGCATCATCGATCCCCTCCTTGGAGCATAGCCTGTATCTCCCAAAAATCCGCCCCCACCGCGGCCGCCACCCTGTCCGCGGCCTCCCGCGCCGCCGCCTTGCGCGCCCCTATGTTCGCGGCAGCGCCGGGCGCGTTCCCGTGCTTTTCCATCGCCCGGGCAAAGCGCGCCTCGATGCCGCGGACCTCGGTCTCTATAACCAGCTTGTCGGCCAGAAACACCAGCGCGCGGGCGTCCAGCGCCTCCACGGCCTCGCGCGGGGGGTCGTTGTGCGCCGCGACGATCTCCGCGACCGCCGGGTACCCGAGCACGCGCATCATCCGCGCGCCGCGCTCGAGATGCCTCGGCCCGCCCTTGGCCACGTCGTGCAGCAGCCCGCCGGCCAGCGTCAGCGGCAGGTCCGCCGGGCGCCCGGCCTTATCCAGCAGTTCGGCCAGCCGCACGGCCGTTTGCGCGACCACCTTCGAGTGGGCCACCGAGCGCTCGGGCGTCCCCGCCCACTCGAGTATGGCGGCGCACACCTCGGCGTTCGGGGCGTCGGGGCGCTTGCTGAGCGCCAGCAACCGCCCGTAGTCCTCTGGCGTGTCCGCGTCCATCACAAGGAACGGGTCGGGCAGATCCAGCTGAGATGTGCAGTCGGCATATGTCTCCAGTGCGCCGCGCAGCCCCTGATGGCCGTCATATGCCAATATCTGCGGTATGCACGCATGTGCGATAAGCGGAGGATGCCCGCGCCGGCCGCGGTACGCCGGGGAGACGACCGGCGCGCCGGTCCGCAAAAAGGCCCGCGTCAGCGCGCGCAGGCTGTGACGTTTGATGAGGGGAACGTCCCCCGGCAGCACCAGCACGGCGTCCGCGTGCGCGAGGCGCGCAAGGCCCAGCGCCACCGACTCAAACATGCCGGTCTCGGCGTAGCGCGGGTTTTTCACGCAGGTCACGCCATAGCCCTTGAGCGTATCGGCCACCTCGTCCCCGCGGTGCCCGACCACGGCGACGACTTCCGAAATGCCCGCGTTTTTCAGGCTGAGGACCGTGTTCTCCACGACGGTGCGCCCCGCCAGCGGCAGAAACGGCTTGAACCCGTGCATGCGGGCGGACAGCCCGGCCACAGTGATGAGTCCCGCGAAACGGCGCTTTTCCCGCATCAGTCCGCCCGATCCTTCTTCGCGCGCTCCTGAATCAGCTCGGCCACCACGCTCACGGCGATCTCGGCCGGCGTTTCCGCGCCAATCTTCAGGCCGATGGGCGCGTGCACGGCCTCCAGCGCCTCCCTCGCGAAGCCCTTCTTCTCGAGGCTTTTATACAGAAGGTCGCGCTTGGTGCGGCTCCCGATCATGCCGATGTAATACGCGTCGGTTTTCAGCGCGTATTCCAGCACCGCGCCGTCGTTCAGATGCCCGCGCGTGACGATGACGATATAGCTTTCGTTGTCAATGCCGAGATGCGGGAGCTTATCGAAGGTCTCCAATACGTGTACCTCGGAGTTGGGGAAGCGTTCAGGGTTGGCAAACTCCGCACGGTCGTCCAGTACAACGGTCATGAAGCCCACCCGGTCAGCCATCACGGCGATCTCGCGCCCCACGTGCCCGCCGCCGAAGATATACAGCTTCCCCCCGGTCAGCACCGGCTCCACGAAAAAGCGCATGCCCTGGTACGCGTCGCCGTGGATGCTGATGCGCGCCGCGCCGGCCTTGAGCTTGTTTAAAAGCAGCTCGTCGCCCGTAAACTTCCCGGCCATGGTGCCATCCGGCCGTATCAGGCAGAGCTGGCGGGGTTTCACCCCGTCCGGACGGTTGTCCACCACCATCACCAGATGAGCGCGGGTGCGGGCCGCCATCTCCTCGGCCACAGCACGGAACACGGCGAGGTTGTCCGCGTCCCCCGCATCGATGTAATCCAGCAGTATCTCCCCTACGCCGCCGCATATCATATCGGTCCCGGCCGCGTCTCTGGCCGTGAGATTGAAGGGATGTATGACCGGCCTGCGCGTATTAAACACTTCCTTCGCCCGTTCGATGGCGGCGGCCTCCAGCTTCCCGCCGCCGACGGTCCCGAGTATGGAACCGTCCGTCTTCACCGCCATCTTGGCGCCCGCCGACCGGGGCGCAGAGCCGCTCTCGCTGATGACGGTGGCCAGCACAAAGCTTTGCCCGCTTTCAAGCAGCGCAACGATGTCCCTGTAAAAGCTTATCATGAATGCATCTCCTTTGCCGCCCGTATTCAATCCAGCGCGTACCCGCCGGCCTCAAGGATTTCCATGCACTTGAAGTAAACGGCCTCGACCACGCCGGGGCAGCGCGTTTTTTTGTTCTGCATGTCCCCGCCCAGTATGCACGCGCACTCGGAGCCGCCGTATTTCGCACCGAATTCGTTATCGAACCATTGCGCCAGTTCGGCGACCATGTCGTTCAGGCGGCTGTCCGGCATCTCGTCCGGCTCGCCCTGCGCCGCGTAATATCCGATGAGGCAGGCGCCGCCGGTCAGCGCGCCGCAGACCTTCCCCGAGAAGCCCATCCCGCCCGAAAGCCCGCCCATCGCGCACACCAAACCGGGGTTTTCCTCTCCGTCTGATTCCAGCCGCAGGATGAGCAAAATCTGCGCGCACTGGAATCCCCGCGCGGAAAGCTCCAAAAGGTGCATCCTGAAATCGTCCATCTCATCCTCCCTCTCCGTCCCGCCGGGCGACCGCTATGAAATACCCGGCGCTGCCCGCGGCGCATTTGCACATCCCTTTCAGCGCGGCGGGGTCGTCCAGCTCCCACAGCGCGCGCCCGATAAATTCTTTAAGCGCCTCCGAGCGGTCCTCCCAAACGACCGGGGAAAAACCGGCCTTCCGCAGCCGCGCTTCCCAGGGCAGCGCATCGTCAGCGGACCTGTCGTATACGTCGGACACCATCAGCGCCCCGCCGGCTTTCAATACGCGCGCGCACTCGCACAGGACCGCGCCGGCGTCGGCCACCGTTGAAAGGCTGCACTCGAACAGCAGTCCGTCAAACATACCGCTTTCAAACGGCAGCGCGGCGGCGTCCGCCCGATAAAACACGTCGCCATAACGCTCGCGGGCAGCCTCGATCAGGCTGGAAGAAACGTCCACGCCGACGGCATCATACCCCTTTTCTATGAGGAAGGCGACGCCAGCCCCCGCGCCGCAGCCCACGTCGGCCACGCGCGCGCCGGGGGCCAGCCCGGCCATCTCCAGCATCTGCAGCGTGAGCATCCGGCCGCCGGGACGCATCTCGCCGTTCCCCCACGTTTCCCACACGCTTTTCGCGCTCATTTGTCCTCCAGCGCCTTTTCCACCCGCAGCATCTTCCCCAGCGCCAGCTCCTCGGGAATGAACACCAGAGAGCAGTCCGGGCATTTGGGAAGGGTCACCGGAAAGCTGCTCCCGAGGTAGGCGAGGGTCACCCGCCCCATCTGAAGCGGCACACCGCATTTGTCGCAGACGAGGTTCTCGGCCGCCGAAAGGTCGACGCCGCTTTCGTATATCTCCTGGCTCATATCACACCTCTATGTCCATCCGGTGGCTATACGCGTTGTGCACCCTGTAGCCTCCGTCCGCTTCGCTGTACCACACCCAGTAGGTGACCGCCCCCAGCTTGCGCGACGCGATGCGGATTCCGCTCTTAGAATCGCGCAGCCTGCTGCCCGTTTTCTCGGCTTCAGCCACGGTGCGCGCGATGTCCTCAGTGAGTATCATGCGGTCCTCCAGCGTCTGCCTTAAAGCATCCTCTATCTCCACCCTGACCTCGTATGAAGGATCCACTCCGTCTTCCTCCCATAATTCCCGTAAAAGGGATGCTTTGAGCCGCTCGCGGTTCTCGCGGCGCGCCGAATACCCCGGCACCTCGCCCTGGGGTGCGGCCGCCGGATATAGCAGTTCAAGTATGTGCGCTGCCGACTTGCCGCATTTGGCTACGCGGTCGCGGCAGTTGGCACAGTAGGTCAGATAATCCGAGCCGCTCTGCACGACGCTATGCTCGGCCATCTCCCGCGCCACCTCAGGGTTCGCGTAGACGGTCAGCCCGCCGTAGCCGCAGCACAGCGTCCTATCGCGCCCGTATTTCAGCTCCTCGATTTCATAGCCCATGCTTCCGGCCAGGCGTCGGATGCTGTCCTGCACCTGCGTCCGGCCGCGGGTAGTACAGGTGTCCTGCACGGCCAGCGTCCTGCCCTGGCCGTTCGCGTGGCCGGGCGGAAGGCCCGTTTCCTCCAGCACGTCCCAGATGCCGCGCACCCGCATGCCGGGGATGTTTTCCCCCAGCACCATAAAGCAGGTCGGGCACCCGGCGATGACTTCGGGCCTATTAAGCCCTTCCCACGCGGTTTTGAGCTTCTCCAGCGTTTCGGCGAAAAGCTGTTCGCGCCCGGCCCAGTCGGCAATGACGCCGCAGCACCCCAGCATCAGCCCCACGCCGCCATCAAGGCGCGCCGCGAGGTCCAGATAAGCGCTTTTGACAACCTCAGGGGCCGAGGCCCCCAGCTGGCAACCGGGAAAAAAGACGTAGCGGCTCTCTCCCCGTCCCGGCTGGTGCCGGGCGAGGAAGTAAGCGTCCGAATTGCTGAACGCAAGGTCTCTCAGCGCAAAATCGTGCGCCGACGGCGGCATTTTCTCCTGAGCCACCATCTCCCTGCGCGCGTCGCAAAACACCTCGGCCATGTTCAGGCCGCTGGGGCAGATGGCCCCGCACTGCCCGCACAGGCTGCAGGCATTTATCATGCCGTTGGCGTGGCGGGTGCCCATTACGATGCTCAGGTTGTTGTACACCTCGCGCACGTACCGCTTGGGGTACGACTTATAATGCGCCAAAAACGCGCAGCCCTTCACGCACTCCATGCATTCGCACTGCATGCAGCGCTGCGCTTCCTGTATCGCTTCGTCCGCGGTATATCCGCCGTCGGCAGGAACCACGGCCTTCTCGGGGACTATCCCGGCCGTTTCCGTAAATAGCGTGGTCTTGAACGCGCCCTCGTTTTCCCGCCCGCTGGTCAGGGACACGCCCTGCAGCAGCCGGTCGATGGATATGGCGGCGCGGCGCCCGTCCCCCACCGCGTTTATCGGGGAATACGCCTTCTGCCAGAGCCGTCCGCCCGCGAACACGTTTTCCGTGCCGGTTTGGAGCGTCGTTTCGTCGACCGGCCCGACGCCTCCCGGCCTGCCCGTCGCGACGTACACGGCGTCAAAATCCTGCGCCAGCGCGGAAAGCGGCGTGCCGCCCTCCCCTATGCGCTCGTTCAGGCGCACCGTTATGTTCAGAGCTTCGAGTATTTTCAGGTCGCCCTCTATGCACTTCAAAGGAAGCTCGTCCTCCGGGAGTTCAAGGAGGCTGCCTCCCAGCCGGTCCTCCGCTTCGAACAGCGTGACGGCGTAGCCCTTGCGGGCCAGCTCCACCGCAGCGGTCAACCCGCTCAGGCCCCCGCCGGCCACCGCCACTTTTTTATCGCGGCTTTTTATAAAGGCACGCTTCTGCTGGGGCCTGGCGTGCTCCACGCAGGCGCGCTCGAGGTCACGGATACGGATGGCCCCGCCGGCCTGGTTGCGCTTGCACACGTCCTGGCAGGGCGCATCGCACACCCGGCCGATGATGGCCGGGAACGGAACCGCCTTTTTATAGATGGCCAGTGCTCCGTCAAAGTCGCCTTTGGCTATGGCCGCGCTCATCCCGCGCGCGTCCACGTGAACCGGGCAGGCTGCGACACAGCCCGGCGGCTGTTCCTGTATGCACATGGCTTCCATCCGGCGCATGCGCTCCTGTTCCATACCGCTCCCTCCTTTCCGTATATTTTGAGAGAAGGCCCAATACGCTCTCAACGTATCAGGCCTTTCTCTCATCGTGCCATATGTGGGTCTTTTACTTCAGCGCGTCCAAAGCCGCCTTCACCTTTTCAGGCAGGGCGGGGACCGACGTGATTCGCGCGCCGGTCGCGTTGAATATCGCGTTCAGGATGGCCGGGTGCGGCGCGGTCAGCGGCGCCTCGCCCACGCCGGCTGCTCCGAACGGTCCCAGCGGCCGCGGGGTCTCGGTGTAGATGATCTCGAAGTCGTCGGGGATGTCGCGGATGGTCGGTATGCCGCACGCGCGGTACGACGTGTGCTTCTTGAGATCCTCAAAATCCTCGGTCAGCGCCAGGCCGATGCCCTGCGCAATCCCGCCGTAAATCTGGCCGTCCACGACCGACTTGTTGACGATGGTTCCCACGTCGACGACGGTGGTAAACTTGACGACCTTGACCTTTCCGGTCTTGACGTCGACCTCGACCTCCGGCATGAACAGCTCGTACATGTAAACCGGGAATGGGTTGCCCTGCGCGTCGTCCATGGAGCAGGCTGTGCAGGCCGAAGCGACCCACTGGCCGTTGTAGCGCAACGGGATGTTCTCGGCGACCATCTCGTCGTAGGTGCGGTACGTCCCGTCCGCCTTCTTCATGGCGTTCAGTAGCATCTCGCAACCCACCTTGATGGCGTTGCCGGTCATGACGTTGGAACGGCTTCCGCCGGCCGGGCCGCTGTTTGGGGTCAGAGCGGTATCGTTCATCAGG
>JAXGQA010000016.1:0-41636 GCA_040766645.1 Christensenellales bacterium
ACCGTGCGCAAGGCGGCCAAGGCCTACGAGGACATGGGTGCGCGGTGCGAGGAGTGCTCGCTTCCGCTGGCCGAGTACGCGCTGATGGCCTACTATCTGGTGTCCTCGGCCGAGGCGAGCTCCAACCTCGCGCGCTATGACGGCGTGCGCTACGGCTACCGCGCCGAGGGGGCCGGCGACCACGAGGAGATGTTTATCAAGAGCCGGAGCGAAGGCTTCGGGCGCGAGGTCAAGCGCCGCATCATGCTGGGCGCGTTCGTGCTGAGCGCGGGGTATTACGACGCGTATTACAAAAAGGCGCAGCAGGTGCGCACGCTCATCATGCGCGACTTTGACGCCCTGTTTGAGAAATACGATTTTCTGCTGACCCCCGCGTCCCCGACCACGGCGTGGGAGATAGGCGCGCTGATAAACGACCCGCTCAGAATGTATGCCGCCGACGTTTGCACGGTGCCGGTGAACATTGCGGGACTCCCCGCGCTGGTGGTGCCCTGCGGAAAAGGGCAGGGCGGCCTGCCCATCGGCATGCAGATTATCGGGCCGCGCCTGAGCGACGCGGCCGTGCTGGACGCGGGCTACGCGTACGAACAGGCGGCCGGCGGCCCGGTCAGGCCGGTCAGGGTTGGAGGATGAGGCTATGCGATACGAGACCGTAATCGGGATGGAGATACACGTCGAACTGTCCACCAAAACAAAGATGTTCTGCGGCTGCGCCAACATATTCGGCGCAGAGGAGAACACGCTGTGCTGCCCGGTCTGCACCGGGCTGCCGGGGACGCTCCCGGTCATCAACAAAACGGCGGTGGACTATTGCATCATGGCCGGGCTGGCCACCAACTGCGACATCACACGGCACAGCCTGATGGACCGCAAAAACTACCATTACCCCGACCTGACCAAGGGCTTCCAGACTTCGCAACTCTATTATTCGCTGTGCCGCAACGGCTACGTCGAGATAGAGACGCAGGAAGGGTCAAAGCGCGTCGGCATACTCGAGATACACATGGAGGAGGACGCCGGAAAGCTGGTACATCCCGACGGGCAGGATTACTCGCGCGTGGACTACAACCGCGCGGGCGTGCCCCTGATAGAAATAGTTACCGCGCCGGACATGCGCTCGGCGGAGGAGGGGCGGGTGTTCCTCGAAACGCTGCGCAACATCCTGTTGAGCCTGGGGATATCCGACTGCAAGATGCAGGAAGGGTCGCTGCGGTGCGACGTCAACATCTCGGTGCGGCCGCAGGGCACCGAAAAGCTGGGGACGCGGGCCGAGATAAAGAACCTGAACAGCTTCCGCTCGGTCATGCGGGCGATAGAGTACGAGACCGAGCGGCAGATCGAAGTCATCGAGGGCGGCGGGCAGGTGGTGCAGGAAACGCGCCGGTGGGACGACAATACCGGCGCAACGTCGGTCATGCGCTCCAAGGAGGACAGCCACGACTACCGCTATTTCCCGGAGCCGGACCTCATGCCCATCGTGGTGGACGACGCGTGGATAGAGCGCATCCGTGCGTGCCTCCCTGAGCTGCCCGAGAGCAAGCGCCAGAGGTACGAGGGCGAGCTGGGGCTGCCCGTCCGCGACGCGCGCATGCTCAGCAGCGCGCGCGCGCTTTCGTCCATCTTCGAGGACGCCATGGCAGCCGGGGCGGCGCCGCGCGCCGCGGCCAACTGGCTTATTGGCGATCTGATGCGCATGCTCAGGACCGCGGCATGGACTCGGAGGACATCCGCTTCACCGGCGCGTCCCTGCAGGCCCTCATCGGGCTTATCGACAGGGGGACGATAAGCTCGACGGCCGGGCGGCAGGTGCTGGAGGGCATGCTGGACACCGGCAGGGACCCGGCGGCGCTGGTGGAGGAACTGGGGCTTTCGCAGATAAGCGACACTGAGGCCTTGCGCTCTATCGTACAGGCGATCGTGGCCGAGAACCCCAAGCCGGCGGCGGATTACCGCGCGGGCAAGGAAAAGGCCATGGCGTTTTTCACCGGGCAGGCCATGAAGCGCACCAGGGGCAAGGCAAACCCGAAGGTGCTCCAGCACCTGTTCGAAGAGGAGTTGAAAAAGTAAGCAAGGTGCGTATAGCGCGCATAGGATGTTTTGGAAAACAAAGCATATGCGCGGGGAGGGCGTTTTGATATGTGTGGTATCGTTGGGTACATAGGTACGAGGCAGGCTGCGCCGATACTGATGAGCGGCCTGCGGCGGCTGGAATACAGAGGGTACGATTCAGCCGGCATCAGCGTGCTGGGCGGCGACGAGATCGTCGTGCGCAAGACCAAGGGCCGCGTGCAGGACCTGCAGGAGCTTCTGGATAAAAGCGGCGCCGAAGGGAGCGTGGGCATAGGGCATACACGCTGGGCCACCCACGGGGAGCCGTCGGACGTGAACTCGCACCCGCACATCGACGGGAGCGGGTGCATCTCCGTCATCCACAACGGCATCATCGAGAATTACCGAAAGCTGCGGGAGTGGCTGGAAGACCAGGGTTGCGTCTTCCTGTCCGAGACCGATACCGAGGTGGTCGCGCACCTTCTGAGCCTGAATTACGAGGGCGATATGCTGGGGGCCATCTGCAGGGCGCTGACTGTGATCGAAGGGTCGTTCGCGCTGGGGATACTGTGCAAGCACGAGCCGGATAAGCTGTTCTGCGCGCGCAAGGACAGCCCGCTCATCGCAGCAAAGGCCGACCACGGCTGCATGATCGCCTCCGACATCCCGGCCATACTCGAATATACGCGCAACGTGTATCTGCTGGAGGACATGGACATCGCCGTGCTGCAAAAAGACAGCGTTACGGTTTACGACCAGTTCGGCGAGCCGGTCAGGCGCGCGCCCATGCACATCGACTGGGATATCGAGGTCGCCGAGAAGGGCGGGTACGCGCACTTCATGGCCAAGGAGATACACGAACAGCCCAAGGCGCTGCGCGACACCCTGCGGCCCATGCTCGAGCAAAAGGACGGCCTGTGGACCATGCGGGACAGCATACTCCAGATGGACGACGCCATGGTCAAGGGCTTTTCAGGCATCTCCATCATCGCGTGCGGCACGGCGTACCACGCCGGGATCGTGGGCAAGCGCGTGTTCGAGCGGCTGCTGCGGGTGCCGGTGGAGGCGGACATCGCGTCCGAGTACCGCTACCGTGATCCGGTGATGCTCCCCGGTACGCTCTACATCATCATCAGCCAGTCGGGCGAGACGGCGGACACGCTGGCCGCCATGCGCGACGCGCGGAAACACGGAGGCAAGGTGCTGGCCATCACCAACGTGGTGGGCAGTTCGGTCGCGCGCGAGGCGGATTATGTGATTTATACGTGGGCGGGGCTGGAGATCGCCGTGGCGTCCACCAAGGCGTATACCTCGCAGCTCATGGTCCTGTATGCGCTGGGCGTGGAATTCGCGCGGCGCCGGGGCCGCATGTCCGCCAGGGAAGCATCGGACATGTACGAAAAGCTGCTGGAACTTGGGGACAAGGCCGATAAGACGCTGGAGAGCGTCGGCAGTATACAGCGCTTTGCGCACGAGCATTTCGACCGCCACAGCGTGTTCTTCCTGGGGCGGGGCCTTGACTACGCTCTCGCGATGGAGGGGTCATTAAAGCTTAAAGAGATTTCCTACATACACTCGGAGGCCTACGCGGCGGGCGAACTGAAGCACGGTACCATCGCGCTTATAGAAAAGGGGACGCTGGTGGTGGCCATGGTCACGCAGCAGGCGCTCCTGGAAAAGACCATCAGCAACATCGAAGAGGTCAGGGTGCGCGGGGCGTTCGTGCTGGCCGTGGCCCTTGAGGGAGATACCGGCGTGGCCAAGGTCGCCGACGAGGTGTGGTATATCCCCCGAACCGACGATTTCCTGGCGCCCATGCTGGCCATACTGCCCATGCAGCTCTTTGCCTACTACATGGCGCTGGAGCGCGGCTGCGATATCGACAAGCCGCGGAACCTTGCCAAGAGCGTTACGGTGGAATAGGTTTCAGGGCGTCTTTTTTCCGCACAGCTGTGTTGCTGCCGTCGCCTGGTGCTCATGTACCAAAACGCACATTCCACACCTCATTCCTCGCGCGCCTTGCTCTGCGAAAACAGCCCCCGAATTTTCGGATGCTCATCCGAGGCCGCCCGAACCGGGCGGCCTTTTGCGTACGCCATTGACGCCCTATCGTACCAGTAAGCATGGATGGGAGGGGTCGGCGTGAAAATAGTGATAGCGCCGGATGCGTACAAGGGCTCGCTCGCGTCCGGGGAGGTGTGCGATATCATAAAGCAGGTGGCGGAGCGGTTTTTGCCGGAGGCGCGGTGCGTCTGCCTGCCGGTGGCCGACGGCGGAGAGGGCATGGTGGACGCGCTGCTGGCCACCCTGGGCGGGAATCGGGTGCGTCTGACGGTATCCGGGCCGCTGGGGGAGCCGGTGGAGGCGCATTACGCACTGCTGCCGGGCGGCTCGGCGGCGATAGAGATGGCCGCAGCGTCCGGGCTTCCGCTGGTGCCCGCGGGCCGGTGCGACCCCATGCGTACAACCACCTACGGCGCCGGGGAACTGATCGCTGACGCGCTCAACAGGGGCTGCCGCAGCATGGTGCTGGGCCTTGGGGGGAGCGCCACCAACGACGGCGGAATGGGCGCGGCGGCAGCGCTGGGCGTCCGGTTCACCGACGCGGACGGACGGGAGCTTGCGCCCTGCGGCGGGAGCCTTGCGCAGGTGGCGGACATCGACTGCCGGGGCCTGCATCCGGCCTTTGCAGAATGTGAAATAACCATCGCGTGCGACGTGACCAATCCGCTGTGCGGGCCGACCGGGGCCGCGCGCGTTTACGGCCCGCAGAAGGGCGCGGACGCCGATATGGTGGAGGCGCTGGATTTTGGCCGGCACATTGAGGGCGGCGCTGGTCATAACGGGCGAGGGGCGTACCGACGCCCAAAGCGTTATGGGCAAGGTGGCGTCGGGCGTGGGACGCAGGGCGGCCGCTGCCGGGGTCCCGGCCGTGGTGCTGTCCGGCGCGCTGGAGGAAGGGTGCGAAACGTTGCATGCAGATGGCGTCACGGCGCTGTTCGCCTGTTGCAGCCGCGTACAGCCGCTGGAGTGGCAGATGGAGCACGCCCGCGAGAACCTGTCCTTCGCGGCCGAGCAGCTTTTTCGTTTGCTTGCGGCCGTTGGCATGGGGTGAGATGGACGTGGTAACAGGGCGGACAGGTTGCCGCGTGGCTGGAAAATATACAGCGCGTTCTTATCGCCAGCGACCATAGAGTACCAGAGGAGCGCTATTGCTCCCCTGGTACTCTATATATTATCCAAGTGCTGCTTTTAGCTATACTGATGCTTATTTTCATCACTCACGGATTACACGTCGAAGTGCAGGCTGGATTGCGCTGGGAAGTATTGGCCGGACTGCAGACAGGGGTACAGCTGGGGGTTGGACTCTTTTTAGGCATCACACTTTGTTTCCCTGTACTGCTTTGATTTTGGTGCTGGTACGTATTCTGGGAGGCTGCCGTAGACGCGGGGGCAGCCGGCTCGTCCGAAAGAGTTGGTCCTGGGGCGTTCGGACTGTTGCCTCCGCTGTTGGCTTTTAAACCATTTTGTCCGTTCACAGAATTGTGAGTGTTTGAAAAACGGTTTTCATTGGTGGCTGCGACTATCTCCTTGACCGATTTCCTTGTCCATGAGTATATATCTACATTGTCCGGCGCTCCTGTGGAGAGAGCATATCGCTCCGCCAGCATAAGTTTTCCGGGTGAAACGCCATATTCTCTTGCCCTGGCGGCCAACTCCTGCCCGATGCAGTCTCCATCCACGTTTGCGCGAACATGGAGTTGAGTCATTTTCTGTTCGATTTGCTTTTGAGTAACCCTTAGCATTTCCTGTGCCCGATTCTGATCCTGAGAATTAGTGGTTACTACGAACGCCGCATCTGAACCGGGGGTCACATAACCTTCTTTGGCAACCTCGGCTACGAATTTTTCCGTTGCTGCCTGGATATCGTCATTTAATATGTTTACATTGTCCAATATCTTTTGTGCATCTGCGTTCATCGCCTCGGCTTTAATTACTTTGTTGAAGTAATTAAGATGCAGCACTAAGCTTGGGTTCACATCTATGCTGACCTGGGAATAAGGTGTGCAGTATGCGTAGCCTCCTCCTGCCAAGAGAAGAACAAGAGCAGCGGATGCGGCTGCAATAGCGTAACGCAGCTTCCTGTTTCTTTTTGCGGAAGAATTAATACGTTGGCCGGGTATGTAATTGTTGTTTTTAACTCTCTCAAACGTGCCGTTTTCATTCATAACAACAGCTTTTTTTCCGATAATTTCAATTACTGTTTTCATTTTTGGTCTCCTTCCTCGTGAGGTTTGGCATATTCAGCAAGGTAGAAATATTCTCCGGATAATATTTCCGCCAGGCAGATGATATAGTATCGATGGCGCGCTATCGTTTTTTTGGATATTCCGGAAGCTCCTTCCAGTTGCTGTAGGGGAAGTTGTTTGGTTTTCTTAAAATGCGGATAGAGCTTTTCATCCGCTGAAAAGACTCTTGCGACTTTTTTGCAGGCAATTCTGGTTTTTGAGGTTCGGGGCGAGCATTTTACGACATCCGTAAAGCTGAAACCCATGATATTAACAGCCTCTGTCAGTTCTGCGATTTCGAGCTGCAAAAAATTATTGTACACGCTTTGCACATCCTGGTTAACTCTAAAACTTTTATTTGCTGCACAATCGTCGAACGAAACAAAAAAGTCTCCATGTTTGTTCTTTCTCATAAAATCAATAAGCCGGCAACGTATTACATTTTTACTGAACATCAAAAAATTGCCAGACTCTGTTCTGTAGCGCCTTACGGATTCTTCAAATGCGATCATTGCTACGCTTATGGCATCGTCCCGAAGCCTATGGCGCTTACCTAAAGCTGCATCCACACAGGATACAATAAAGGGACGATAATCTATGATTAAGGATTCTAATTCGTCCTTGCTATGTAAAGCTGCTGCAGCCCTCTCATTTATTTCCATATTCTCACACCTTTTGCTTTTTACTTTATAATACGCAACTATATGTTGGAATTTGGGGTTGTGAAAATAGTTTTTTGGGTGAAGATCCAGTTTTCGGGATAATGCTGGATGTGATAGCTGCGCATAATTCAATTGTAAAACCACGGTCATAGATGCAGAAGTACTTTTTTTGCAAACATCTTACTTGAACAGACGAACCTAAAACAGTATTTCAGGTAAAATATGTTGGGTATCACCCCGACCACAACGAAATCCCCTTGAACATGACGTTCAAGGGGATTCTTGTATTGTCCCCAAACGTAAAAATACCGTATAAGGAATTCCCGAAAGCCTCGGTGAAATCAAGGCTTTTCGGACTTTACATTTTCATTCCCACTCGATTGTCCCCGGCGGCTTGCTTGTTATGTCATACACAACGCGGTTGACGCCGCGGACCTCGTTTATGATGCGGGAGGTGATGGCGGTCAGCACCGCATAGGGGAGTTCGGCCACGGCGACGGTCATGGCGTCGCTGGAGGTGACGGCGCGCACGGCGATGCAGCTGTCGTACGTGCGGGAATCGCCCATCACGCCGACAGTGCGCACGCCGGTGTGCACCGCGAAATACTGCCACACGCTCTCGCCGAGGCCCGCTTTTTCTATCTCCTCGCGGACGATGGCGTCGCTCTCGCGCAGGACCTCGAGTTTGTGCTCGGTGACCTCGCCCATGATGCGGATGGCCAGGCCGGGGCCGGGGAAGGGCTGGCGCCAGACCAGCTTATGGTCGATGCCCAGGCTCTCGCCCAACGCGCGCACCTCGTCCTTGAACAGCATGCGCAGCGGCTCGACAATGCCCTTGAATCGGATGTTATCCGGCAGGCCGCCCACGTTGTGGTGGCTTTTTATGGATGCGGCCGGGCCGCGGCCGCTCTCTATCACGTCGGGGTAGATGGTGCCCTGCACCAGATAGTCGGCGTCGATCCGGGCCGATTCTTCCTCAAATACGCGGATGAACTCCTCGCCGATGATCTTGCGCTTGCGCTCAGGGTCGGTCACGCCGACCAGCTTTGCCAGGAAGCGCTCACGCGCGTCCACGGCGATAACATTGAGGCCCAGCTTGTCGCGGTAGGTGCGCACCACCTGATCGGCCTCGCCCTTGCGCAGGAGGCCGTGGTCCACGAAGATGCAGGTCAGCTTATCGCCCACGGCGCGGTGCACCAGCACGGAGGCCACCGACGAGTCCACGCCGCCGGACAGCGCGCTCAACACCGGCGCGTCGCCCACCTGTGCGCGGATCTCCTGCGTCAGGTCCTCTATCATGTTGCCCGCGTCGTACCCGCCCGCGCATTTACAGATGTCGTAGAGAAAGTTTTTCAGCACCTGCATGCCGTACACGGTGTGCCGCACCTCGGGATGGAACTGTACGGCGTAAAGCTGGCGGTTATCGTCCGCGCAGGCCGCGATGGCGCAGGTGCCGGTGCTGCCGATGACTTTGAAGCCTTCGGGCAGGGCCGAGACCTGGTCGCGGTGGCTCATCCAGACCACGGAATCCGGCTCGACGTTCTTGAAAAGCGCGTGCCCGGAGGCCTGCAGGCGCGTGAGGCCGTACTCGCCGGCTACCGCCTCCCGCGTGCTCCCGCCCAGCATGTAGGCGATGAGCTGCATGCCGTAGCAGATGCCCAGGACGGGGACCCCGGCCTCAAAAGTTTGGGGGGAGCATGCTGGGGCGTTTACCCCGTGCACGCTGTCCGGGCCGCCGGTAAGGATGATTCCGCGCAGCTGTGCGTCGGCGTACTCCTGGACGGGCGTATCGTAGGGCAGCACCTCGCAGTACACGCCCAGCTCGCGCACCCGGCGCGCGATAAGCTGGTTGAACTGCCCGCCAAAGTCGAGCACGATGATTTTTTCCCTGGTCATGGTCCCTCCTGCGTCTGTCAGCGTCAAATATTTATCTCGGCCCGGACTTCGCCCACGGGACGCGCCCGGAGCGCGGGCTCCACTTCGTTTTCCAGATATTCGCGCACCTGTTCGGGCGCGCGGCCGATGTAGAGGGCCGGGTCCATCAGCGCCTCCAGCGCCTCGGCCGTCACGCCGAAGGCCGGGTCGCCCGCCAGCCGCTCGATGAGGTCGCAAACGCCGTCGCCTTCCTTCATCCGGCGCGAGGCCTCCATCGAATGCACACGGATGCGCTCGTGCAGGGCCTGCCGGTCGCCGCCCGCCTGCACGCCTGCCATCAGCAGGTTCTCGGTGGCGATGAAGGGCAGGTACTCGCGCAGCCGGCGCGCGATGACGGCGGGATAGACCACCATGCCGTCGGTCACGTTAATGATGAGCGAAAGTATGGCGTCCACCGCCAGGAACGCTTCGGGGATGGCGATGCGGCGGTTGGCCGAATCGTCCAGCGTGCGCTCCAGCCACTGGGTGGAGGCGGTCATGGCCGGGTTCAATGCGTCGGCGATGACGTAGCGCGCGATGGAGCAGATGCGCTCCGAGCGCATGGGGTTGCGCTTGTAGGCCATGGCGCTGGAGCCGACCTGGCTCTTTTCAAACGGCTCCTCCAGTTCGCGCATGTGCTGCAAAAGCCGGATATCGCTCCCCAGCCGGTGCGCGCTCTGGGCGATGCCCGAAAGGACGCCCAGTATGCGGCTGTCCTCCTTGCGCGGGTAGGTCTGCCCGGTCACGGCGTAGGTGGCGGCAAAGCCCATCTTTTCCGCGATGATGGCGTCCAGCGCGCGGCATTTCCGGTGGTCGCCGCCAAAAAGGCTCAAGAAGCTGGCCTGTGTGCCGGTAGTGCCCTTGGAACCCAGAAGTTTGAGGCTGTCCATCACGTACTCAAGGTCATGGAGATCCAGCATCAGATCCTGTATCCACAGGCAGGCCCGCTTGCCCATGGTGACCGGCTGGGCTACCTGCAGGTGTGTGTACCCGAGGCAGGCCAGGGCGGCGTGCTCTTTCGCGAAAGCCGCGAGGTTGCCGATGGCTTTTACCAGCTTTTCCCGGATAAGCCCGAGCGCCTTGCGGTAGAGTATCAGGTCTGCGTTGTCGGTGACGTAGCAGGAGGTCGCCCCCAGGTGGATGATGCCGCGCGCCCCGGGGCACTGGAGGCCGTAGGCGTACACGTGCGCCATCACATCGTGGCGTATCTCGCGCTCCTTTTCGGCCGCGTCCTCGAAGTTGATGTCGTCGACGTGGGCGCGCAGCTCGGCAATCTGTTGGTCGGTGATGTGCAGGCCGAGCTCTTTTTCGGTCTCGGCCAGCGCTACCCAGAGCCTGCGCCAGGTGCGGATGCGCTCATAAGGCGAAAACAGCGCCTTCATTTGTTCCGAAGCGTAGCGCCCCTCAAACGGGCTTTGGTACCCCTGCA
The DNA here is from genome assembly GCA_040766645.1 of Christensenellales bacterium. Lineage (GTDB taxonomy): Bacteria > Bacillota > Clostridia > Christensenellales > UBA1431 > UBA1431. Next base: position 10,344 of record JAXGQA010000016.1, read on the forward strand.
ATCGCGGCTACCTCCTTATGATGGCGTCGCGGTCGGCGCCCACCGAAACGTAGGCTATGCGACAGGCCATCGCGTCCTCAATGAATTGGACGTACTCCTGGGCGGCGCCGGGGAGGTCCTCCCATTTGCGCGCGCCCGAGATGTCGTCGCCCCAGCCGGGCATGGTGCCCATCACCGGCTTTGCGTCGGTGAGGAAGGCCGGGAACGGGAATACGCCGGTCTCCCTGCCGTCCACCATGTAAGCGGTGCAGACCGGGATGGTTTCCAGATAGGAAAGGATGTCCAGCTTGGTCAGCGCCAGGCTGGTCGCACCCTGCACCTGCACGCCGTAGCGCGAGGCGACCACGTCGAACGGCCCGACACGGCGCGGGCGTCCGGTCGCGGCGCCGTATTCGCCGCCGGCTTCGCGCAGGCGCTCGGCCTCCTCGCCGAACATCTCGACCACGAACGGCCCCTCGCCCACGCAGGTGGAATAGGCCTTGACAATGCCGATGACCTCGTCGACGCGCAGGCCGGGCGCGCCTGAGCCGATGGGCGCGTAGGCTGCCAGCGGCGAAGAGGACGAGGTGTAGGGGTAGATGCCGTAGTCGATGTCCCTGAGCGCCCCGAGCTGGGCCTCGAACAGTATCTTTTTGCCGGCTGCGTGTGCCTCGGTGAGGAGGCTTTTCGCGCAACGGATGTAGTCCTTGATGGGGTCGCCGTAGGTCCTGAGCCAGGCCAGCATGGCATCCACCGTGTAGGGCGGCTTGCGGTAGACGTTCTCGATGGTGAGGTTCTTCCATTCCAGCAGGCTGGTCAGGCGTTTTGTCAGATGCGCTTCGCCAAGCAGCAGCTCACCCATCTGGATGCCCTTTTTCAGGTACTTGTCGCCGTACACCGGCGCGATGCCGCGGCGGGTGGACCCGAACTTCGCGCTCTTGAGGCGCTCTTCCTCGAAAACGTCCTGGTCGCGGTGGAAGGGGAAGCAGATGATGGCGCGGTCGCTCACCGTGAAATTGTCGGGCGTGATGTCGATGCCCGCGGCGCGGATGCGGCCCATCTCGTTATAAAGGTGCTCGAGGTCAATGACCACGCCGTTGCCCAGCACATTGCGCACCCTTTTGTTGAAAATGCCCGAAGGGAGCAGGTTGAGGGCGAATTTGCCGTACTGGTTCACCACGGTATGGCCGGCATTGTTGCCGCCCTGGTAGCGTACGACCATATCATATTCGCACGCGAACAGGTCAACCATCCTTCCTTTTCCCTCGTCGCCCCAGTTGATCCCAACAATGGCTGTGGTTGGCATGATAAACGCCTCCTTACAATAAACGCAGCGTACGGGCGGGGCCTTTTTTGCCGAAGAAACAAAATTAACGCTTCGCCTGGGTCACCCCTGGTGAAACGCGCTAATCAGGCCCGACCGTTGAAAAGTTCCCTATGTATGGTATACTAAAAACGTAGCCGCGTCAAAACATTTTTTGTTGACAGGGCAGGACTCCCGCGTCTATTCTGGTTCTGTGGAAGGGCGCGGGCTCCCGCGTCTGCCAAATTCTATCGGAGGACAAGCATGGACAGGAAAGAACTGCTCTATGAGGGCAAGGCGAAAAAGGTTTATAAAACCGACGACCCCGGCATTCTGCGTGTGGAATACAAGGACGACGCGACGGCGTTCAACGGCCTGAAAAAAGGGAGCATCGCCAACAAGGGCATCGTGAACAACAGGATGACCAACCATATCTTCAGGCTTTTGGAGAAGGCCGGCATCCCCACCCATTATATAAAGGAAATCTCCGACCGGGAGACCGACGTCAAGAAGGTCGAGATCGTTCCGGTGGAGGTCATCGTCCGAAACATCGCGGCCGGGAGCTTCTCCAAGCGTCTCGGGGTGGAGGAGGGCGCGGAGCTTCCGGTGACCGTCCTTGAGTACTGCTACAAAAACGATGAGCTGGGCGATCCGTTGATAAACGACTACCACATCGCGGCGCTCAGGCTGGCCACCGAGGACGAGCTGAAGACCATATCCGGCCTCGCGTTCAAGATCAACGGGGAGCTGCAAAAGATATTTGCCGCCGCCGGGCTTCTGCTGGTCGATTTCAAGCTGGAGTTCGGCCGATATCAGGGGGGCATCATCCTGGCCGACGAGATATCGCCGGACACCTGCCGCCTGTGGGACTTTGAAACGCGCAAGAAATTGGACAAGGACCGCTTCCGCCGCGACCTCGGGGACGTTGAGGAAGCGTATCAGGAAGTGTTCATGAGGCTGGGCATCTGATGCATATGGATAAACCGCGGGAGGCATGCGGCATCTTCGGCGTGTTCGCGCGCAGGGAGATGGACGTCTCGCGCATCATGTATTACGGATTGTCCGCGCTTCAGCACAGGGGACAGGAGAGCGCGGGCATCGCAACCAGCACTGATGGCGAGATATTCTGCCACAAGGGCATGGGGCTGGTCAGCGAGGTGTTCGACCACGGGAGCTTTAACCGGCTGAGCGGGCGCATGTCCATCGGGCACGTGCGCTACTCCACGTCGGGCGAGAGCGTGCCCGAGAACGCGCAGCCGCTGGTCACGCGCTACGCCGCGGGCAAGATGGCGCTGGCCCACAACGGGAACCTGACAAACGCCGAGGCGCTGGCTTCCGAACTGGCCATGGGCGGGACCATCTTCCAGACCACTACCGATTCCGAGATCATCGCGTGCATCATCGCCAAGGAATACGTCGCCGGTTCGGCCATTGAGCAGGCGGTCGCCCGGGCCATGGCTCGGGTGGAGGGCGCGTACTCGTTGCTCATCCTTCTGGAGGATAAGATGATTGCCATACGGGACCGGTGGGGCTTTCGGCCGCTGTGCATCGGCGACCTGAACGGGTCCACCGTCGTGGCCTCCGAAAGCTGCGCGCTGGACACGGTGGGCGCGGCGTTCGTGCGGGACGTGCAGCCCGGCGAAATCGTCATCATCGACGCGGACGGCATGACCGCGCATCAGGCGCAGCCCGGTGCGCGGAACAACCTGTGCGTGTTCGAGTACATCTATTTTGCGCGGCCGGACAGCGTCATAGACGGCATCAGCGTGTACCAGGCGCGGCTGCAGGCCGGGCGGCTTCTGGCCCGGCAGGCGCCGGTGGAGGCCGACGCGGTCGTGGGCGTGCCCGAATCCGGGATAGACGCGGCGATAGGCTACGCGCAGGAGTCCGGGATACCCTACGCCGTGGGATTCGTGAAAAACGCCTATATCGGGCGCACGTTCATACGGCCCAAACAGGTCGAGCGCGAGACGGCGGTGCGCATCAAGCTCAATCCCCTGAAGGAAACGGTGGCCGGCAAGCGCATCGTGATGATAGACGATTCCATCGTGCGCGGCACCACCAGCGCGCGCATCATCGGCCTGCTCAGAAAGGCCGGGGCCAGGGAGGTGCACATGCGCGTCTGTTCGCCTGCCTTCTTGCACCCGTGCTACTACGGGACCGACGTGGGGACACACAAGGAACTGACCGCGCACGGGAACCCGCTGGAGGCCCTGCGCAAAAAGATAGACGCCGATTCCCTCGCGTTTCTGGACGTGGACAGCCTCAGCGACATGCTGGGCGGGCGGCCCACGTTTTGCAGCGCATGCTTCTCCGGGGACTACCCGGTGGGCGAGGAGAGGGAAGCGCAATAAACCGTGCCCAGGACCTATGGAGGTTTGTGATAATAATTTTCAAGGGGGGTTTATTATGAATTGCACGAATTGTGGAGCGCCCTTGGCCGAAGGCGCGGCGTTTTGCCCTGCCTGCGGGACGCGCGCTGAGGCGAAGTCTGCGGCGCCGGCATCGTCCGCACCGCCGCAGTACCCGCCGCAGCAGTATCCGCCGCAGTACCAGCAGCAGTACCGGCCGCCCCGGGAGGGCGCGACCATCGCCGTCAAGCCGCTGGAGATGATCCTCAAGATCGGCGCGATGGTGATAGCGCTGTATTCGCTCATCTACTTCATAGTCGGGCTTATCCCCGCCGGCTATGCCTATGGCGTTGCCATCGGCTCTGTCGGCTTCGTCAGCGCTTTCTTTGGCCTGCTTGAGGGTGCGGGCATTGCGGCGGTCCTGTTTGCGCTGGGCCAGCTTATAGTCACTATCGACACAAAGAAGTAATCGGGAGGACATTTTACTGGTATATGGGAAATGCGGCGCCACGGTGGCGCCGGGCGCACAGTTCTGCACGGCGTGCGGAAACAGCATGGAGCGGCCAATGCAGCCCGCGTACCATGCTCCCGCGCAGGCAGGAAGTTCCAGCGGACTGGGGATACTGCTTATTATTTTCGGTGTGATAATAGCGTTGTTCGGAGTTGCTCTGACGATATACACTATAATTAAGGCCGGGAGTTATCTGGAATTTTGATCGGTTTCCGGCCCCTTGTTCCTCTATATGGGACCAGGGCTGGCCCTGGTGGGCATAGGGGCGATACTCAACCGTATGGCAAAAAAATAGACCGAAACCGAAACAGGCGGCAGGCGGGCCGGAAGCAATGCTTCCGGCCCGCCTTTTTCTATGCCCGGAAAAGACGTGAGGGCGCGCCGTTGCAGAAATTGAATATTGCATAGGGTTATTATCATGTGTATAGTATATAGTAATCCAAGTTGCACACAATATACTGAAAATTGTCATATTCCATAACAAGAGCAAGACAGCAGGACCCCAGTCAAACCGATTCCGGGCGCCGGCCCGGGCTGAGCGAGACATCGATAAAAAGTTTTGCCAAAGGGGCGTTCCCCCCGGTTTTTGGCAACAAAAATAAAAATGGAGGTCTGGTTATGGGCAAATATGTTGTGGGAATCGATGCCGGAACCACTGGAACCACCGTTATGCTGGTCGATGTGGAAGGGAACATTATTGGCCACGGGTACAGGGAGTATCCGTGTATCCACCAGCATCCCGGCTGGGTGGAGCAGGACATCGAGCTGGTGTGGAAATCTATCTGCGAAGCGTCCAAGGAAATGTTTGCCAAGACGGGCGTCGACCCGAAGGAGATCATGTCTCTGGGGCTTTCCAGCCAGCGCGGAACCTTTGTGGCCATCGACGAGAACTGGAACGTGCTGCATGATTCCATCGTGTGGAGCGACGGCCGCGCGGGCGAGGAGATCGCGTGGATCGACAAGAACCTGGGCGCCAACAAATACCACGAGATAAGCGGCGTGCCCCTCTCGGGCATGTGGGCTTACGCGAAATTCAAGTGGGTGCGCGACCGCCAGCCCGAGCTTTACGAAAAAGCCTGGAAGTTCGTCAACGGGCAGGAGTGGATCCTCCACAAGCTCGGCTCAGAGAAGATTTTCTCCGACCCGGCGTCCCTTACGCTCAACGGCATGATGGACGTGAAAACGCTTGAATGGTCAAAGGAACTTTTGGACCTCATTAACGTGGATATGGACAAGCTCCCGCCGATTTCCACCCCGATGACCCAGGTGGGCGTCGTTTCGAGGGAGGCTTCCGAGCTGACCGGCTTTGCCGAGGGCATGCCCATCTGCGCCGGCGGCGGCGACCAGCAGTGCGCGGCTATCGGCTCGGGCGTCATCCGCGAAGGTTTGTCCGAGATCACCATCGGCACCGCGTCGGTCATGGTCGCCCACGTGGACAGCCAGAAGCCCGACGTCGACCACTCGGTGCTGTTTGGCGGCCACGCCATCCCGCACAAGTGGGACATGGAAGGCCTCGCGTTTGCGACAGGCGTGTGCCTGCGCTGGTGGCGCGACACCTACGCCGGATCCGAGCGGTTCCTGGCCAAGTCCATGGGCGTTGACGAGTATGATCTCATCACCGCCGAGGCGGCGCAGGCGCCCGCGGGCTGCAAGGGCTATATGTTCTTCCCGTTCTTCAACAGCCAGGTCACCCCGTATTACCACGACAACGCGCGCGGCGGCTCGCTGGGCCTTTCCCTGATACACGACCGCTCGATGATGGCGCGTGCCGTCCTCGAAGGCGGCGCCTTCGAGCTGCGCATGATCGTGGAAGCCATGGAAAAGGTGCTGGGCAAGCCGTTCGAGTCCATCCGCCTCTCCGGCGGCGGCGCGAAGTCCCCGCTGTGGCGTCAGATCCAGGCCGACATGTACGGCCGTCCGGTCGAGCAGCTCCGCACGCAGGAGTGCACCACGCTGGGCGCCGCCATACTGGGCGCCGCGGGCGCGGGCGTGTTCTCCAGCATTGAAGAGGCCGTCGGCGCGATCGGTGCATCCGTTCGGCATGGTCGAGCCCGACATGAAGAATCACGAAATATATACCGATATGTTCGGCGTGTTCAAGGACGCGTTCCTCGCCCTGCGCGACGCGAACGTCTACAACAAGCTTGCCGCAGTCACCGCCAAGCACTGGGGCTGAGAAAAAGCATCGTGCGATGCCGTCCCCTATGTGGGGCGTATCGGAGAAAGGAGAAGCCGCAAAAGCGGCTTCTCCTTTTCACGCGCTTGAATCCGTGCGGCATTTTGGATATACTGGAGCGGAACACGATATAGAGGGGCGTTGCGAATGATACTCACGAGATGGTTCCACGGGACTTCGGATTTCGATACGGTCCGCGCGCTGCGGACGGCGGTCTTCGTCGAGGAGCAGGGCATGCCCGCCGAGCTGGAGTTCGACGAGTTCGACGACATGTCCATGCATGTGGTGGTATACGACGGCAGGGAGCCGGCGGGGACCGGGCGGCTTTACTACGACGGCAGCATGTTCCGGATCGGGCGGATCTGCGTATTAAAGGAGAAGCGCGGGCAGCGGCTGGGGGATATGCTGGTCCGGCTGCTTTTGGACCGCGCGCTGAACGTCAACGCGCCGGCCATACGCATTTATGCACGGCCGGAGCTGACGGAATTCTATGGCAAATTCGGGTTTGCGGTCTGCGGGGAGCCTTTCATGGAGAACGGCGTCGCCGAGGTCGTGCGCATGGAGGCCCGCGCTGCCGACGTCCGCTTTCCGCGGGCCTGCCAGGGGGAATAGGTGTCCGCCGCGATTATTGTTGATTTTGGGCGGGGGATAGGCTATAATAACTATTGTCGTGCCGAGCGGGCATCGCCGAAAAAACGACGCATATATGCTGATGTAGCTCAGGAGGTAGAGCACATCCTTGGTAAGGATGAGGTCCCGGGTTCGAGTCCCGGCATCAGCTCCACGCCGGAGCGCGGTTCGCTCTGCCTGAAATCCCCGGACGCTTTGCGATCGGGGATTTTTTGTATCCCTGCCTTTGGCCGCAAGGCGCCACAGGGAACGGACCGGGGAAGAGGGCGGTATATAACGGAGATCATCGCCGTAAACGGCAGCCCGCGGAAGGTCGCGACCGTCATCATCGCCAACACCGGCGGGAGCTCCGGCCCGGTCTGGGGGACGCTGTTCATGCGCTGTGTCGCCGGCGCAAAGGGCAAGACCGAGCTGGAGCTGGCCGACGTCACCGCGATGCTCCGTTCGGCCATCGAAGGCATACAGGCCCGGGGCGGCGCGGAGATTGGGGACAAGACGGTGCTGGACGCGTGGCACCCTGCCGTGGTGGCGATGGAGGAGTGGCCGGACCCCAAGGATATGCCGGGCGCCTTCCAGTCCGCGGCCGACGCGGCTACGGCAGCCATTGAAGGCACGCGGGGCTGGATAGCCAAGCGCGGCCGAGGGGCTCAACATTGTCCGCAACTATGTCGGGAACTACTGCATGTCCCTCGAGATGGCGGGCTTTTCCCTGACGCTTCTCAAACTTGACGAGGAGCTGGAGGCGCTGCTTGCCGCGCCGGCCGAGATATCTGTCCGCGTATTCTGAAAACCACATTGATTCCAGCAATATGCCGGGTGGCTGCCGCCAGCAGGGCAACCGCGTCCGGGTGGATTCGCGCTCAACGTATAAATCCCCGGGCCACAAAGTGGCCGGGGATTTATCGTTTTCTATCTGTCGTTTTTCCGTTTACACACAACGGAGATGGTTATGCCGGAATACGCGTTGTCATCGTTATTCGGCCAGCGAGGCTGCGATGGCGTCGGCAAGCGCGTCCAGCTCGGCCTCCCGGCCGGACTTGAGGGTGGAGCGGACGTCTATGGGTGTGCCGAGTATCTCCGTGTTCTTCATGGTACCCACCAATGCGCATATCTCCTTCACAGCCGCGCTGGACCAGCTGTGGTTGCCGAGTATGGCCACCTTTCGGTCCTTGAGGCCCAGCGCCGCCATCTCCCGGAGCAGCGCGTCCATGACGAAATAGAGGTTTAAGTTGTAGGTCGGCGAGGCTATGACCATGTGGCTGTATTTCCACGCGTCGGCGATGATGTAGGACGCGTGGGTCTTGGAAACATCGTGCATGCGCATGTCCTTGACGCCGCGCTGCCCCAGTTTGTTGGCCAGCGCGCTCACGGCGTTTTCGGTGTTGCCGTACATGGAGGCGTAGAAAAGGACCACGCCCTTTTTTTCGGGGGCATAGCGGCTCCAGAGGTCGTATTTTTCGAGGATGTAGGGCAGGTCTTTGCGCCAGACCGGCCCGTGCAGCGGGCAGATCATGCTGATGGCCAGGCCGGACAGCTTTTTGAGCACAACCTGCACCTGCTGGCCGTAGCGCCCGACGATGTTGGCGTAATACCGCCGGGACTCGTCCAAAAAGAGGTTTTCAAAATCCAGTTCGTCCGCGAACAGGTTGCCGGACAGCGCGCCGAACGCGCCGAACGCGTCGGCCGAGAAGAGGAGCCCTTCCGACGTCTCGTAGGTCGCCATGACCTCGGGCCAGTGCACCATGGGCATCATGTAGAAGCGGAGCGTATGCTTTCCGAGGGGCACTTCGTCCCCTTCCTTCACCTCCAAGCGGTTGCCGCTGATGTTCAGGCTGTAAAACTGAGAGAACAGCTCGAACGTTTTCTTGTTGCCAATGACGCGCACGCCGGGGTACCGGCGGACGATCTCCTCGATATTGGCGCAGTGGTCCGGCTCCATGTGGTTGATGACCAGATAATCCAGCGTGCGCCCATCCAGCACGTGGGTGACGTTCTCCATGAACAGCGCGCTGATAGAGGCGTCCGCCGTGTCCAAGAGCGCCGTTTTTTCGTCCATGATAAGATAAGAATTGTATGCCACGCCGCCGGGGAGGGGGAACATGTTCTCAAAACGTTCCAGCCGCCTGTCGCTTCCGCCCACCCAGAACACCTTCGGCGATATCTCGCGTACGATATGCACGTATAACAGCCTCCTTCTTAACATTCAAAAACCGAGCAATTTACTATTAAATTAATTGTACTCCAAACATTTTTAAAATTCAAGCCGGACAAGCCTCTCCGCCGGCAGGGAGCAGCCAAAAATAACCCGGAAGGGGGAAAAACCTGTTTCTTAAGGTCCTGTTCTGGCGATAAAAAATATATTGGTATCGTTTGGGGAAGGTACCGTGGCGCATGGACGCAGCTTCGACCCTGCTGTATGGCTTGCATAAAGGAAAGCCGGCGCGGGTTTGTTCTGCTTTTGGGCGGTATGCGGCCGCATGCGCGGGAAGCGTGCCGGATGGCCGTCGAGGAGGCTATGGAGAGGCTGTTTCGGCCGAAAACGGTAAAAGGGGCTGGAGTACATGGTATTATTGGATCTGGAAAGCAGGGAGGCGACAGCGGCCATCCTGATTAAGCTGGCCGGGGCAGCCGGATGTACCCGCGTACGGGCGTTCACCCTTGACTATGACCAGCAGGGGCTGAAGGAGACCGGCCACGCGGACGCCGAGGGGGAAAAGCAACCGGGGAAGGCCGTGCCCATGCAGGCGTTCGAACTGGTACGGACTACGGGGCAGGCCCTTGTGCTGGAGGCCGGGGAGAACACGCACGCAGGGGAGGCCTACGCTCTGCTGGACGAGGACAACGGCATCGAGATTTACGTGCCCCTGAAGAGCGCACTGGACGGCGGGCAGACCGTTTACGGCCTCGTGTTGCTGGAATCGGTGGCCATGCTGAGCGCCGAGGAAGTCCTGTCCAATCCGACGGTCATCGGGCTTGTCGGGAACTCAACTGCAGGCTGTCGGTCGAGGACGGCGCGGCGCGATACATGGACGGCATGCGGCAGGCGGCTTATGCTGTGCGAGATGGCAGACATGAACAGGCCCCATCTTATCAACAGGACGCTGGACGTAGCACGCTGGAGCGGCAGGATAGCGCGGAATATGGGTCTCGGGCGAGAGGATGCGGCAAAGCTGGAGGTCGCCGCGCTGATGCATGACCTCGGCAAGATTTCATCGACGAGCATACGCAACAAGAGCGAAAAGCTGACCGCGCAGGAGCAGGCGGCGATGAAAAGGCGTCCGGCGCTGAGCTGTGAAATAGTCCGAAAGCTGGACCCGCTCGCCATGATGAAGGGCGATCTGCCGGAGGTCATACTGTCCATCCGGGAAAGGGTGGACGGGAGGGGCTTTCCGGCCGGGAAAAAGGACGAGGAAATACCGCTCCTGAGCCGTATACTGAGCGTGGCACAGGCCATCGCCGCCATGCTCACCAACACGACCACCCATAAAGGGAGGTCCATCCCGGGCGTCATCTCCGAACTCAAAACGCAGAGCGGCAGGCTGTACGACAGGAACGTCGTGCGCGCGGCAGCGGAGGCGCTGGCAAAAGCGGGCAAGGACGGCGAGGACTACTTCGAGGGGCTGGGGACCATCGCTTCTCTGAGCATGACCTACAGGGACGCCGATCAGGACGGGAAGGCACAGAAGTCCGAGCAGGAACGCGCCAGCATCTGGGGACGCCTGTACAGGACCGGCGAGGGGTACGCCTTCGAGCCGGTGGGCCGGACCTATGACCTCAAGACCATGCGCATCCAGAACTGCACGCTGTACGTGAGCGAAAGCGAGAAGATGTGCCGGTACAAGCCCGAGGGCGGACGGACGGAGGAGGGCAGGATCGTTTTCCCGGCCATGCGGGTCGAGGAAGAATCGGGGGCGTTCGCCATAAGCTGGTTGCTCGAGGGGCAGATGGTGTCCACCTCCAAGCAGGTGTATAATATCTTCGTTACGCTGGTCAGCGGCGAGTTCGTCGACTTCTATATTTTCACCAAGGATATACACGAAAACATCGTACAGGGCATCGTTCGGGTGGCTTTCGAGGAAGAGCATTTCATCACGCTGCCCGGCATGGTCGTGTTCACCCGGTCGGCGGGCGACAAGACCTATTTCCGCATGAAGTTCACGGGGCTGCGCGAAGCCGAAAAGCAGGTCATCTTCTCCAAGATACTCAAGCGGCAGATTGAAATGCGCGCCAAGCTCAAGGAAGCCGACGACTGGGACGACTATGCATGAGGAAATTCGGTATTGACAGGCGGGGCTGTCCTGTAGTAGCATTAAGCACATAATCGAACAAGAGTCCAAACTTGTGATGGGGAAGATAAGCAGCGCACGACCTGCAGAGAGCCGCTGATGGTGGGAATGCGGCGGAAACGGCACAGCTTTATGGGCCCCTGAAGGCGGAGAGAAAGCGGCGTCTGGCCGCGAGTAATATCCGACGCGGCGCTGGCGTTATCAAAGCGGGGAGTGTGATGGCACTCTGCTATGAGCGGGCGCAGATCGGATGCGCCAAGCAAGGTGGTACCGCGGGAAAGATATTTTACCCGCCCTTGATGAGAATCAAGGGCGGGTTTTTTTATTGGATTTTGAGGAAAAGGAGGCGGAAAGCGTGTTTTATCCGGGATTCAGCGCCGTAGAGCGCCTGGCGGCGGGCTATGATTTCGTTCCGGTGGCCATGGACGCGTTCGCGGACATGGAAACGCCGGTGACGGTATTCAAGCGCTTCAAGGACACCAGCCCGTACTGTTTTTTGCTGGACAGCGTGGAGGGCGGGGAAAAATGGGCGCGCTACTCCTTCATCGGCAAGGATCCTTTAATCACCATCCGCATAAAGAACGAACGGGCGGTGGTGCATCACCGCGGCGGCCAGACCGAAAGCAGGGGAGGAAACCCGTTCGCTGTCGTGCGGGATATACTCGACGGGTTCAGAAGCCCGCGGGTGGAGGGCATGCCCAGGCTGCCGGGCGGGGCGGTGGGGTATTTCGGATACGACCTCGTCCGGAGCGTGGAGCGCCTTCCCGACGCGCCGAAGGACGACCTCGGGCTGCCCGACGCGCACTTCATGGTGGCCGACGAGATGATCGTTTTCGACCACCTCCGGCAGAAGCTGGTCCTTATAGTAAACATGCCCACGGCCGGGGATTTGGCGCTCAACTACGAGCGGGCCTGCGAGCGGCTGAGCGCGCTGGAGCGCGTCATCCGCGAAGCCGCGCCGGCCCCCGGCAAACGCCGCAAGCGGGAGAAGGCCGAAGACCGGGAACCCGAGAGCAACATGGACAAGGCGTATTACTGCTCGATGGTCGAACGCGCCAGGGAATACATCCTCAATGGAGACATCTTTCAGGTGGTCGTGTCCCAGCGGTTTGCCCTTCCGGTCGACGACGACCCGCTGGACATCTACCGGTGCCTGCGCGTCACCAACCCGTCGCCCTATATGTATTATCTCAAGTTCGACGATACCTGCATCGTCGGCGCGTCGCCCGAGATGCTGCTGCGGTGCGAGGACGGCGTTATAGAGACCTGCCCCATCGCCGGGACCAGGAAGCGGGGGCGGACAGAGCAGGAGGACGCGGAGTTGGAGGCCGAACTGCTGAAGGACGAAAAGGAGCTTGCCGAGCACGTGATGCTGGTGGACCTTGGGCGCAATGACATCGGGAAGGTGTCCGAGTTCGGGTCGGTGCAGGTGACCGAGTTCATGAAGGTCCTGAAATATTCGCACGTGATGCACATCTGCTCTGCTGTCCGGGGGCGGCTGAAAGAGGGGCTGACCGCGTTTGACGCGCTGATGGCCGTGCTGCCCGCGGGGACGCTCTCCGGCGCGCCCAAGATACGCGCCATGGAGATCATCGACGAGATGGAGCCCACCCGGCGGGGGCCGTACGGCGGAGCCATCGGGTACATCTCCTTTGACGGAAACCTCGACTGCTGCATCACCATACGCACCATCGTCTTCAAGGGCCAAAAAGCGTACGTGCAGGCCGGCGCTGGCATCGTAGCCGACTCGGTGCCCGAGACGGAGTACGCCGAGTCCTGCAACAAGGCCAAGGCACTGTTCAAGGCCATAGAGGAGGCGGGGAAGCTCCAATGATACTCATCATAGACAACTACGATTCGTTTACCTACAACCTCGTACAGTACACGGGGATGCTGGATCCGGACGTGCGGGTGGTGCGCAACGACAAAACCGACGTTGCGGGCATACGCGCGCTGACACCGAGGCGCATCATCCTTTCCCCCGGCCCGGGGTATCCCAGGGACGCCGGGGTGTGCGTGGACGTCATCCGGGAGCTGGGGGCCGGTATCCCCATACTGGGCGTGTGCCTGGGGCACCAGTGCATCGGCGAGGCCTACGGCGGGCGGGTGGTCCGCGCCCCGCTCGGGCCGGTGCACGGCAAGAAAACACCTGCCCGCATAGACGCCAAGTGTCCGGTATTTAACGGGTTGCCCGCCGAGATGGGGGTGGGGCGGTACCATTCCCTCGTAATTGAGCGCGATTCGATGCCCGCGGCGCTCGTTGTTACCGCCGAGACCGCGGACGGCGCGGTGATGGGGGTGCGGCACAGGGAGCACCCGGTGTTCGGGATACAGTTCCATCCCGAATCGCTGCTTACCGACAACGGCTTTGCCATAATGGAGAATTTTTTACTGCGGGATGATATGCAGGGAGGAGGCCCGAAACATGATAAAGGAAGCACTGGTCAGGCTGATGGCTTTTGAGGATATTACGGCCGGGGAGGCGGCGGCGGCCATGGAAGAGATAATGGCCGGGGAGGCGACGCCCGCGCAGATCGCCGCGTTTTTGACCGCGCTGCGCATGAAGGGAGAAACGGTGGAGGAGATAACCGGTTGTGCGCAGGTCATGCGGGAGCAGGCCAGCCGCGTGCATATCGAGGGCGACGCCATGGACATCGTGGGCACAGGCGGCGACGGCGCCAACACGTTCAACGTGTCCACCTGCGCGGCCTTCGTGGTCGCGGCGGCGGGCATGCCGGTGGCCAAGCACGGGAACCGCGCGGTATCCAGCCGCTGCGGCAGCGCGGACGTGCTGGAAAGTTTGGGCACCAACATCACGCTCACGCCCGCGCAGGCCCTTGAGTGTCTCCGGGAAACGGGCGTGTGCTTCATGTTCGCGCAGAGCTACCACGCCTCCATGAAGCACGCCGCCGGCCCGCGCCGGGAGCTGGGGGTGCGCACCGTGTTCAACGTGCTGGGGCCGCTGTCCAATCCGGCGTTGGTGCCCTACATGCTGCTGGGGGTATACAGCGAACCGCTGGTTGAGCCGCTGGCCCGCGTGCTGCTCGGGCTGGGCGTGAAACGGGCGCTGTCCGTATACGGGCAGGACGGGCTGGACGAGATATCCGTTTCCGCGCCCACCACGGTCTGCGAAGCCGGGGAGGGCGGGGTGCGCGGCTACGTCATTGAGCCGGAGCAGTTCGGACTGCGGGCCGGAAATCTGGAAGACGTGCGCGGAGGGGATGCGGAAACCAACGCGGCGCTTATACAGGCCGTGCTGTCCGGGGAAGCGGGGGCGCGGCGAGACATCGTGCTGCTCAATGCCGGCGCCGCGCTGTACGCGTCACAGAAGGCGGAAAGCATACAGGACGGCGTCGCGCTGGCCGCCTGGACCATCGATTCCGGGGCGGCGCTTGAAAAGCTGGAGGCGTACCGGCGCGTTTCACAGAACGTGAAGGAAGAATGCGCGTAAGGAGGCGGCCATGATGTTGAACGAAATCGTAGCCAGGAAAAAGGAACAGCTCCTGGAAGAAGAGATGGCCCTGCCGCTGGCGGCGCTTGAAAAGCGGGCGGCGGACGCGCCGCAGGCGCGCGATTTTTTTGCGGCGCTGGCCGCGGAGGGGCTTTCGGTCATCGCGGAGGTCAAACGGGCGTCGCCCTCCAAGGGCCTCATCGCCCCGGACTTCCGGCCGGTGGACGTCGCCAGGGAATACGAGGCCGGCGGCGCCGCGGCCGTGTCGGTGCTGACCGAGAAGCATTTTTTCCGGGGCGACGACAGCCATCTTACCGCGATACGGCAGGCGGTCGCGCTGCCCGTTCTGCGCAAGGATTTCATCATCGCCGAGCGGCAGGTGGTGGAGGCCCGCGCCATCGGGGCTGACGCCATGCTGCTTATCGCCGCGATATTGTGCGATGAAAGGCTTAAACGGCTCCGTGCGCTGGCCGACGGGCTGGGCATGGCCTGTCTGGTGGAGGCACACGACGAAAGGGAAGTAAAGCGCGCCGCCGACTGCGGCGCGCGGATTATCGGGGTGAACAACCGCGACCTCAAAACCTTCGCGGTATCGCTGGATACCTTCGCTCGGCTGCGCCCCTTCATCCCGGCCGGGACCCTTGCGGTGGCCGAAAGCGGCATACAGACGCCGGAGGACGCCCTGAAGATGCGGAATGCCGGCGCGGACGCCATACTGGTCGGCGAATCGCTGATGCGGTCGGGAGACAGCGCCGCCGCGATACGCGCGTTCAGGGAAGAAGCCGGATGACGCGCGTCAAGATATGCGGCCTGCGGCGCATGGCGGACGTAGCCGCCGTGAACCGCTATAAGCCGGAATACGCAGGGTTTGTGTTCGCCCCCGGCAAGCGGCGGGTCACGCCGGAGGAGGCCGCGCGGATGATTGCGGCGCTCGACCCGGCGGTGCTGCCAGTGGGGGTGTTCGCGGACGCGGGGCCGGAGGAGGTCGCGCGCGCCGCGGGTTGGTGCGGCCTTAGGGCCGTGCAGCTCCACGGCGGCGAGGACGCGGCGTACATCGCACGGCTCAAAGCGATGCTCCCGGCGGGCACGCTCGTTTGGAAAGCGGTGCGGGTGCGGGACCGGGCGGTGCTGGAGCGGGCGGCCGGGCTGGACTGCGACCTTTTCGTGCTGGACACATGGCATCCCGGCCGGATGGGGGGGACGGGAGAGACCTTCGACTGGTCGCTGGCCGAGGGCTTCGCGCGGCCTTTCCTGCTGGCCGGGGGGCTGGACGCGGAAAACATACGGCAGGCCATAAGAGCCTGTAGGCCGCTGGGCATAGACGTGAGCACCGGCGCGGAAACGGACGGGTTCAAGGACGAAGCGAAGATTGCGGCGATAATCGAAGCGGCGAGGAGGCAGATAATATGAACACGAAAAAAGGGCGGTTCGGAGAGTTTGGGGGGCAGTACGTCCCCGAAACGTTGATGAACGCGCTGATAGACATCGAAAACGCATACCAGAGATATAAGGAAGACCCCGGATTTACGGGGGAACTCGAGCGCCTGAACCGCGAATACGCCGGCAGGCCGTCGCTCCTGTATTACGCACAAAACCTGACCAAAAAACTGGGCGGCGCGCGGATCTATCTCAAGCGGGAGGATCTGAACCACACGGGGTCCCACAAGATAAACAACGTGCTGGGGCAGGTGCTGCTGGCCAAACGGATGGGCAAGACCCGCGTGATAGCCGAGACCGGCGCGGGACAGCACGGCGTGGCCACGGCCACGGCGGCCGCGTATTTCGGCATGGAGTGCGAGGTATTCATGGGAAGGGAGGACACCGAGCGGCAGGCGCTGAACGTGTTCCGCATGGAGCTTCTGGGCGCGTCGGTCACGCCGGTGGATTCGGGTACGGCTACGCTCAAGGACGCGGTGAACGAGGCCATGCGCGCGTGGACCGCGCGCGCCGAGGACACCTTCTATGTGTTTGGCTCGGTGATGGGGCCGCACCCTTACCCCGCCATGGTGCGGGACTTCCAGTCCGTCATCGGGCGCGAGGTAAAGGAGCAGATGCTCAAGGAGACCGGCCGCCTGCCCGACTGTCTGCTGGCCTGCGTGGGCGGGGGGAGCAACGCGATGGGGCTTTTTTACCCGTTTATCGGCGACGCGTCGGTGCGGCTCATCGGCGTGGAGGCTGCGGGAAAGGGGATAGACACGGGCAAGCACGCGGCCACCATCGCCAAGGGGAGCGTGGGGGTGTTCCACGGCATGCGCTCCTACTTTCTGCAGGACAGGGAGGGGCAGATACTGCCCGTTTTCTCCATATCGGCCGGGCTTGACTATCCCGGCATCGGGCCGGAGCACGCTTGGCTGCACCGGACCGGCCGCGCCGAATACGTCAGCGCGACCGACGACGAGGCGGTGGAGGCGTTCGCGCTGCTGTCCCGGACCGAGGGCATCATACCGGCCATCGAGTCGGCGCACGCGGTGGCTCATGCCGTGAAGCTGGCGCCCGAACTTTCAAAAGAACAGATGCTGGTCATCAACCTGTCCGGCCGGGGGGACAAGGACGCACATCAGGTCGCGCGGTATATGGGGGTGAACATCCATGAACAGGATTGACGCGATGTTTTCAAGGAAGCGGGAGGAAGGGAAAAAGGCGCTCATCACCTTCGTCACCGCCGGGGATCCGGACGTGGGCACGACCCGCAGGATCGTGCTGGCGCTGGAGGCGGCAGGGCGGACCTCGTGGAACTGGGCGTGCCCTATTCCGACCCCGTGGCCGAGGGGCCGGTGATACAGGCCGCCAACGTGCGCGCGCTGAAGAACGACGTACGGCTGGATACGCTGTTCGGCCT
Source organism: Christensenellales bacterium (assembly GCA_040766645.1). Lineage (GTDB taxonomy): Bacteria > Bacillota > Clostridia > Christensenellales > UBA1431 > UBA1431. The sequence goes on from JAXGQA010000016.1 coordinate 27,870, forward strand.
GGTCGAGGGGCTGCGCGCGGAAACGCAGATGCCCATCGTGTTCCTGATGTATGTCAACTGCATATTGCAGTACGGGAAGGACGCCTTTTTCAGCCGGTGCGTATCGGCCGGGGTGGATGGCGTCATCCTGCCCGACCTGCCGCTGGAGGAAAGCGACGAGATACACGACGTGTCCGCGCGTTACGGCGTTCACCTGATACGCCTGGTGGCGCCCACGTCGGGCAGGCGCATCGAGACCATCGCGAAAAGGGCGGAAGGGTTTTTATACTGCGTTTCCTCGCTGGGCGTGACCGGGATACGCTCGTCGTTCTCCACGGATTTCCGGGACTTTTTCGGGTGCATCGACCGGGCCAGGACGGCCCCCAGCGCGATAGGCTTCGGGGTGTCCACGCCCGAGCAGGCAAGGGAACTGTCCGGGTTTTGCGACGGCGTCATCGTGGGGAGCGCGCTGGTGCGGCGCATAGGCGACGCGAAGGACCCGGAGGAAGCGGTGCGGGAGGCCGCCGCATTCACCCGACTTCTCCGGCAGGCGCTGGACGCCTGAACCGCCGTCTTGACGAAGGCGAAAGCGCCCCTCGGACCGAGGGGCGCTTTCGCATGCTTGCGGGCGCGTCCGGTGGGGGAAGTATAATTCTGCCGCGGTTGTCAAAAGATAGATGAAACTACGACGCAAGGAATCGAGGCATGTTCAGAGTGATGCGAAGGATACGGAGGAAGAACCGGGACCATCGGGAAGACGCCGGGCAGACCCCGGAAACGACGCCAAAAACGCTGTCCGGCGCGCTGGACAAGGACATCGGAGCGTTCCGGGCGGCGCTGGGGGAGAGCTCGGACATCATTATAAAGGAGTTCGAGTTCGGGTTCGAAAAGCAGGTCCGCGGCGCGCTGCTGTACGTGGACGGTCTGACCGACAGGCAACTCATCGACGACGGCCTGCTGCGGCCGCTGATGTTCGATACGACGTTCGTGTCCGGGGCGGGCGAGGGGATGAGCGACATAGAGGCCATCAACAGGGACATCATCGCGGCCAGCGACGTGAAGCCCAAGGCGGACTTTGACGAGATGATGGACGACCTGCTGTCCGGGAACACGGTGCTGCTGGTGGACGGCTGCCCGCGGGGGCTGAGCATCGGCGACAGGAAATTCATGATGCGCAGCATCGAGCCGCCCATCACCGAGTCGGTGGTGCGGGGACCGCGCGAGGGATTCACCGAGTCCATCCGCATCAATACGTCCATGCTGCGCCGGAAGATAAAGAACCCCAACCTCCGGCTGGAGGGCATGAAGATCGGGAAGCAGACCCACACCGACGTGGCCATTGCGTACATCAAGGGTATCGTAAAGCCCGGGCTGGTGGAAGAGCTGAAAAAGCGTCTGGAGCGCATAGACACCGACGCAATATTCGAATCGGGATATATCGAGGCATACATCGAGGACGCGCCCCGTTCCATCTTTTCTACGGTCGGAAACAGCGAGCGCCCGGATACAATAGCGGCAAAATTGATGGAAGGGCGGGCGGCGGTGTTCGTGGACGGGACGCCTTTCGTGCTCACCGTGCCCCTGCTTTTCGTGGAGAACTTCATTACGGCGGAGGACTATTATCTCCGGCCATACTTTGCCAGCTATGTGCGCTTTTTGCGCTTCATTTGCTATTTTATCTCGGTGATGACGCCCGCCATCTACGTGGCCCTGACCACCTTCCATCAGGAGCTGATACCCACGCAGCTCCTCTTCACCATGGCGGCCGGCCTCAACGGCGTGCCCTTCCCCGCCCTTTTGGAGGCGGGGCTGATGGTGGTAGCGTTTGACATACTGCGGGAGGCGGGGATCCGCCTGCCCATCGCCATCGGCTCCGCGGTGAGCATCGTCGGCGCGCTGGTCATCGGGCAGGCGTCGGTGTCCGCGGGGCTGGTGGGGCCGTTCATGGTCATCATCATTGCAACGACGGCGATAACCAACTTCGTGGTTTCGGGACTCAACGAATCGATAACGATTCTGAGGTATGTTTTCCTGATAATGGGCGGGCTGCTGGGCGGGTTCGGCATAATGATGACGCTGCTGGCCGTACTTCTGCACATGATTACTCTCCGTTCGTTTGGGACGCCCTTCCTTTCGCCCTTCGCACCGCTGACCCCCAAAGACCTCAAAGACAGCTTCATACGAATGCCGCTCTGGCGGATGCGTACCCGGCCGCTCTCGCTCAGAAGTTGGAACATAAGGCGCCGGAAGAGGACGGAGCCGCGGCCTTCCGGTCCGGCCGCCGGCGGCATGGAAGGGCAGGGGCTTTGATGAAGGACGCGAAAAAGGCGCTGGGGGTATTTTTATGCGTGCTGATGGCGTCTGCAGCCACGGGCTGCAGCGGCGCGCGGGAACTGAACGCGCTGTCCATCGTAATCGGGACGGGGATAGACAGCGCCGACGGCGCGAAAGGCTTGCTTTTGACAGCACAGATCGTCAAGCCCAGCCAGATAAAGAGCGGGGGAGGGTCCTCGGACTCGGGCGGGAACGAGCCGGGCGGTGCGCAGATCGGGCAGACTTTTTGGAACCTTCAGTCCAGGGGGGTGACCATGTTCGACGCCATACGCGAAAGCACGCACCAGACCAGCAACAAGCTCTACCTGCCGCACAACAGTCTCATAGTTATCGGGCGAAAGGCAGCGGAGAAGGGCATCGACCCGTACATGGACGTATTTACGCGCATCGCGGAGCCGCGTCCCACCACGCTGATCGTGATGTCGGACACGACGGCGCTGGAGGCGCTCAGCGTCCAGCCCCAACTGGACATATTGCCGGCCACCAACATAGTAAAGCTGATAGAGGCGCAGCGGTTCACCTCCCAGTGCAGGCCAACCAATCTCGTGGACTATGCCAATACCGCGCTGAGCGAAACGTCCGCCCTCGCGGTTCCCCTGGTGCGCATTGTGAGCGGGACGCAGCCGGAGGAAAAGGCTCTGGCGGTAAAAGGAATGGTCGTCCTCAAGAAGGGCAGGCTGGTCGGCGAACTTTCCGAGGAGGAGAGCCGGGGCTGTCTGTGGGTGACCGGCGATGTGGAGAGCGGCGTGCTGCCAGTCAAATATAAGGACGGGGAAGTCAGCGTAGAAATCGTGCGGGCCTCAAGCGAGGTGGATATTTCCTATGAAGGCGGCCGGTTGCGCGTCCAAGCCAAAATAGAGGCGGCCGGCGAGATCACCGAGAACACGGGCATGAACAGGATAGAGACGGAGGAGGGGCTGGATACCATAGCGCAGCTGGCGGCAAAGGCCGTGCTCGACGAGGTCACGGCCGCATCGCAGCGATTGCGGAGCCTCAGCGCCGACGTTTACGGCTTCGGGGAGATGCTGCACAAAAAGGATCCGGCCCAATGGGAAAAAGCCAGAGAGGATTGGGACGTCGTGTTCAACGGCCTGGATTTGAGCGCCGAGGTAAGCTTCCATATCCCGTCCGCGGGGCTGGCCGCCAAGGCCATGCCCGATCCGCAGGAATAAAGCAAGCTGTCAGGCAGGTGTTAGAGCATGATTATTGCGGTGGCCGCGGCCTTCCTCGCGCTCGCGCTGTACCAGATACCCAGGCTGGTCAAAAAAAAGTACTGGAGCGACCTCGTCGTTTTCTGCGTACTGCTGGCGGCCGGCTGCCTTTTGAGCCTGATGCTGGCGGCCGGCATCCCGATCCCCAGCCCGTCCAAGGGCGTGAAGGCCCTGCTGGAAGCGCTGGAGCTTCACTATTGAAAGAGGATGAGCATGACGCCGAAGGAAAAATTACGCCCTGGCAGGTTTCGGTCCTGACGGCCGCCTTTATACTGGGATCGTCGCTCCTGACGTCCTTCATGGACGTGTACGCCAAGCACGACGCCTGGCTGGTCATACTGGCCGCGTATGCCGTGAGCATCCCCTTCATCGCGTGCTTTGGATTCCTGTGCAAGCGGTTCCCGGGCAAGAATCTGATCCAGATACTCGAGTGCGTATACGGGCCTATCGTGGGCAAGGGGATTGCGGCTCTTTATATTTTCGTATTTATGTATCTGCTTTCCCTCAACACGCTGGACGTCGCGGATTTTTACCACGGCTACGTCATGCCCGAAGTTCCGCATCTGGTTTTTTTGGCGCTGCCCGCGCTGGTGGCCGCGTACGCGGTGCGGCGCGGGATAGAGGGCATAGCCCGGCTGAGCCTGTTGGCGGTGATTACTACCTTCATCATTGTTGTGGGCACCATATTGCTGTTGCTGGGCAACGTGGATCTTACCAATTTCCTTCCGTTGGGCGAGGTGCCGCCCCACGTGTTTATTCAGAGCACCCACACATTTGCGACCATTTCGTTCGGCGAGGTCATGGTTTTCATGATGGTCATCCCGTCGGCCAACAGCCTGAAAAAAGCGGGAAAATTTATGGTGGCGGGGCTTTCGCTGGCCGCGCTGGGCCTCCTTTTGATATCGCTCCGCAATACCGCGGTCCTCGGCCCGGCCACAGGAATAATCAACAACGCCACCTATGACGCTGCGCGCCTCATCGATATCGGCGAGGTGCTTACGCGGATAGAGTTCTTTGTGGCGCTGGGCATCACCTTCACGCTCTTTATCAAAATATGCGTGCTGTATTACGCGACGGTGCACGGCATCGCGCAGCTATGCCGCCTGCATTCCGCGCGCTCGATCATCGTTCCGGTGGGGATCTTTGCGGTCGCGCTGGCGCCGGGGCTGTTCGATTCCATCATCGAGCACCATTTGGCCGGAGCGCTGTATCAGCCATTTTTCCTGTTGACCTTTGAGGCCATCATACCTCCGGTGTCCCTTCTCGTCGCAAGGGTGCGCAGGCTCCCGAGGTCCAAGCCATAAATCCGCCCGGGGCGGGCGCTTTATGTTTCAGATACGGCCGTTTGTTGTGATATACATAAAGGCCGTATTTCATTTTGCCCGTTTTGCAAAGTACAGGACGCGGGGGACAGCATGCGGATAGAATCGTTCGACCCGAAACTGAATATCGATTTGCCCCGGCAGGGGGCGGAGACTGCGGTAAGGGACGGCGAGGTTGTGCGCGCCGTGGTGGACGCGGAGGGCCGGGACGGTCTTTTAACCATCCGGCTGGAGGGCGGCAGGACGCTCAGGGCCGCCGTGACGCAGGGCATGGACCTTGTCAAAGGCGAAACGCTGCTCCTGCAGGCGGTGCGGGAAGGAACCCGGATGCAGCTCCAGCTCCTCGCGCGGGACGGGGGGCTGCTGGGCGCTTACGGCATCGGACGGGAAACGGGCGGCGCCCCACCCCGGGCAGACGGCGGGAATAGCGGCGCGGCCTGCTACGAACGACGCGGCCGTGCAGGCCCTGAGCAGGCTGGCCGCGGAAGGGCAGGGCGTGGGCAAGGCCCTGATGGCCCTTCTGGACGCGCTTGGCAGTACGCGGATGTCCGGGGTGCAAAGCGGGATACCGCTACAGGCCGGGACTTCGGCGGCGGCGAACGGCGCGCAGGCGCAAACACAGATCATCACCAGCGTTCTATTACAGTCAGATATACAGGCGCAGAGCGCGGCCGCGCAAACGGGCGGAATGCCAGGGCAGGCCGGGGCGCCCGCACAGACAGGCGGCGTACAGTCCCAGGCCCGGGCACCGGGACAGGCGGGCGGTACGCCGCCGCAAGCCGGAGTGCCCGTGCAGCCCAGCGGCACGCCGAGGGGACAGCGCGCCCGTCCAGCCGGACGGCGCGCAGGACAGACCGCCGTGCCGGTGGGCCCGGCAGGCCTGGCGGTATATCCGCGCAGACAGGCGCGCCTTCCGCACAGCCGGACGGGACTCAGGCCCAGACAGGCGCGCCCGCGCAGGGGCAGGCGGCGGGGACACAGTCTGACGTTCCGATTCAGCCGGACATACATGCGCCGACAAAAACCAACGCGCCACAGGACGGCGCGCCGGTGCAGACAGCCGTTACGCCGGGGCAAACGAACGGCACGCAGGTGCAGACGGCACAGCCGCCCACCCCCGAATCGCCGTTGCCGGCCGTCCGCCGGGGATAAAGCCGTGCCGTCCGGGTCGGACAATGTCATACGGCCCGTTCAGGGCGGACGGGGAGATCAAAGCCGCAGCCAATGCGCCGGACGCCGGGAACGCCTCCCGAACGCAGGGCACGGCGCTGGAGCCGGCAGATACTCAACCTTTTCCTCCGCGCCGACGACCTGACCGACCGAGGCGCTGAAGCACAGCGTGGAAACCGTCAACGCGCGGATCCTGAGGTCGCCAAAGGTGGCCGCGGGCTCGCGCCACGGCGGCGAGGCGGCGGCGGAGCTCGAGCACAGCGCGGCGCAGATACGCCAGGAGCGCCGGGGTGGGGCAGTTCACTTTACATCCAGCTCGGTTCGCGCTGGTGCGAAAAGGCGTCCACCGCCGAGTTGTACGTTTTTTCATCGGGACAAAAAGGGAAAGCGCCGGCGGAGCCGGGCGCATCGGTTATCCTTTGGCGCTGGATACCGATAATATGGGACGGTGGAGGCGCTGGTGTGCGCGCCCGCGACAAAAACGTCCATTTGAGGCTCCGGGCGGAGGGCGGAGCGGCGCTGCGCATGTTCGAGGAGCGGATGCCCGTTCTGGACAGGCGCTGCGCGACGCAGGTTTCCACACTGACCCACGCGGCCTTGCGAGCTGCTGAAACGCCTGTTCTGCCCGATACGGCGCAGGACGCAGCGGAGCGGCTGCCGGACACGACGCGCTGGCTGGATGGTCATTTAAGGGGTGACGATGTACGGACACGACCGAAAAACAGACGGAGGTTGCCGCGCTGAAATACGCGCCGGGGGAGGATGCCGCCCGGTCATCGTTGCGCTGGGGCGCGGAGACGCTTTCAGGCGCATACTGGAGCAGGCCCGGGAACAGGACATCCCCATCGAGGACGCGCCGACGGCCGACCTTCTCAACCGCTTCAGCGTGGGCGACATTATACCGCCCGAACTGTACGAGTGGTGGCGCGGATACTGGTCTTCATCAGCCGGACCGACGCAGAGTACGCGCAAAAATTCGGGGTCGGCACGTAAGCCGCGCCGCCTTTAAAGGAGATATCGGATGAACGAGTTGTTCGTGCAGGGCCTGACAGCCAACCGGTCGCTGTCGTCCCTGTATGGTACCAAAACGGATACGGAGGAAACCGGCGCGTCGTTCGGGAGCCAGCTCTCGGCGATCCTTGCACAGTCGGTGCTAGGGGGCGCGGACGGGACGGATTCGCTGATGCAGTCCAGCCTGATGCTTAGCCTGCTCCAGAACGGGGGCGAGGACAGCGCCCAGCTGATGCTGTACATGCTGATGCTGCAGCTGGGCAGCGGCGGCGGGGAGAGCGGCATGGGTGCGATGGCGGCCATGTCCGCGCTGGCGTCTGCCAGGACAGGCCGGGTGTCCACCGCCAGCCTGCAGACCGCGGCTTCCGCCTATCAGACGGTGAACGCGGCGGCGGCGACGGTCCCGGTCAGCGGGCAGAGCATACCATCCGAGTCGTGGAAGCCGGTATATCCGCCCATAACCAATGCGGCGGGGGCGCGCAGCGCGGCAAATTACCGGGCGGTCATCAACCAGTTCGACGTCGAGAACAACAGGCGGTACGCCGTGAACAAGCTGGGCAACGGAGATACCTACTGCAACATTTTCGTCTGGGACGTGACCCGCGCGATGGGCGCGGAGATCCCGTATCTGGTGGACGCGCAGACCGGCGAGGCGCGGAGCTTTTCGGACACCAGCGGCGCGTATTATATGACCGCCAACCGCATGAGCGACTGGCTGGCGAAGTATGGCGCACAGAACGGCTGGAAGCGGGTCAGCGCCCAGGAGGCCCAGCAGTACGCGAATCAGGGGCATCCTGCGGTGGCGGTCTGGAAGAACCCGAACGGGCACGGGCACGTGCAGGTGGTCTGTCCCTCCGCCGACGGGACGTATGACGCGCAGAAGGGCGTCACCATCGCGCAGGCCGGGCGCAAGCTGTACGACTACGCGTACATCTCGCAGGTATACGGCAAAAATACGCTCAAAGACGTGGCCTATTACGTCCACGCATGAGCCTGCGCGCCTTGTGAACTCTTTGGGGTTAATCCTGGCCGGATTATGACCGATATTAATTCCAAAGGCGCCCCAGGGACGGGAAGACCATAGAGAAAGCAGGGATGAGCATGAGCAGCATATCAAGCACTACGTTGCGCCTGTCGGGCCTTCAATCGGGCATCGACACGGACGCTGTCGTCAAGGCGATGCTGACCGCGGACCAGACAAGGCTGGACAAACAGTTCCAGCAAAAGACCAAGCTGGAGTGGAAGCTGGACGTATACCGCCAGATGAAGACCGAGTTGAAGGCGTTTGCGCAGAAATACATGAGCGCGCTGAGCACGGACCACCTGTGGACGGCGTCCGCGCTCAAGATCAACAAGGTGACGGTAAGCAGCAGCGCCGTTACCATCACCGCAGGCACCACGGCCAAAACGGGATCCATGACCATCGATTCCATTACGCAGCTGGCCAGGGGCGCGCAGGCGGACAGCACCGGCGGCGTCGCGACCGGCGAAGGGCTGACCAGCTACAATACGGCGCTGAAAGACCTCGCGCTAACCACCGGGTTCACCTTTGTGGACGGGAGCGTGTCCTTCAGGATAAACGGCAAGGATTTCACATTCAGCGAGGACACGACACTGCAGGACATGATGAACACCATCAACGCCGACGCCGACGCGAACGTTACCCTGTCCTACAGCCAGTTGACCAACTCCTTCATGCTGGAGTCCGATACTATGGGGAGCGCGTCGTCGCTTACGGTGGAGAACCTTACCGGCAATGCGTTCGGTGACGGCGTGACGCCCGGCGCGCTGGGGCTTAACGCGGGGACCTACGCCAACGGCAGGGACGCCATATTGAGCATCAACGGCGTGGCGGTGACCCGGAGCACCAACAAGTTTACCATAGACGGCATCACCTACAAGCTGAACAAAGCCACCGGCGAGGCCATCGATTTTTCGGTGGAGCAGGACGTGGACACGGTGGTCAGCAGGATCAGGACGTTCGTCGACGAATACAACGCTCTGGTCAAAAAGTACAACGGTTATGTCACCGAGTCGGTGTACAGGGATTACCCCCCGTTGACTGACGCGCAGCGGGATGAGATGACCGACAAGGAGATAGAGGAATGGGAGAAAAAGGCCAAGAGCGGCCTGCTCCGAAGCGATAACGACCTGAGCAACATGCTGTCCCAGTTCAGGCTGGCGTTCTCCACCACCGTGGAAGGCACAGGGATGTCCATGGCCAGCATCGGGCTGACCACTGCGGCCTTCTCGGTGGACGGACAGATACAGATCGATACGGACACGCTGAAAAAGGCGCTGACCAACGACCCCGATGCAGTGGTCAAATTGTTCACCCAGTCCTCGACGGCCACAGGCTCCGAGAAATTCAAGCAGTCCGGCCTGATGCAGCGGCTGAGCGCCACACTGAACACCTACATAAACGACATACAGGCCGTGTCGGTGGACACCACCGAGGACAGGATCAAGGAAATCGAGGATAAAATGGACCAGTTGGAGAGCGTTATGGCCGCAAACGAGGAGCGGTACTACGCGCGCTTTACGGCTATGGAGCAGGCGCTGGCCAAGCTGAACTCGCAGAGTCTGTGGCTGAGCTCGCTGTTTGCGCAGCAAAGCACATCCGGCTGAAGGGGTAGAGGGAGAGAACATGGCAATCGTACTCAACGCTACTGAAACCTATAAGAAACAGGGGGTCATGACGGCGAGCCCGCTGGAGCTTATCGTCATGCTTTACGACGGGTTTCTCCGTCAGGTCAGGGCGGCCGACGCCGCCATAGCGGAAAAGGACCTGGAAGCGGCGAACACGGCGTTTTTGAAGGCGCAGGACATCGTGACCGAGCTGATGTCCTGCCTGGATTTCAGGATGCCGATATCCCGCCAGCTCATGCAGATATATGACTTCGTCCACTGGAAGCTGCGCGAGGCAAACATGAACAAGGACAACGCCGGGCTTGAAGACGTGGCCGCCATGATGGGGGAGCTCAGGGAATCGTGGGCGCAGATCAAGATGTCGCCCGGGACCCGCTCCGTGCTGGAGGGATAGACGTGAAGAACGCTTTTTCGCAGGCTTTAAAGGAAGCCGACGCCGAACGGCTCCGCCAGGACAGGCTCCGCGCCCTGCAGAGCATGTATCTGCTGACGCTGGAGATGACCCGCGCCTGCGCGAAGGAGGACACCGATCGCCTGACGGAGCTTTTGGACCAGCGCCAGCGCCTGATGGAGCGTGTGGACGCGCTGAGCGCCCGGCTGCAGGCCGGTGGCGGCGCGGAGTATTCGGAGGCGGAGGCCGCAAGGCTGCGGGACCTTTACGGGAAGCTCGAGGAGGCGGACGCCTATGTGCGCAGGGCGGCGCAGGAGAAGCTGGACGAATACAGCGCCGTCATGCGGGAGGCCCGGAAGATGAAGCAGGGGATGCGCGCCTACATCTGCAACGTGCGGCAGGTGGACGGCATGTATTTTGACAGCAGAAAATGAGCCTTAAGGATGGTGGACCATGCGGATAGCGGACGTGGGAACGCGCTCGGCGGGCATGCAGGGCATGGACGGGCACGAGGGGGTAAAGGTTCAGATCGACCCCACCCAGGCGTTCAGCCGGCGGCTCAGCGACTTGGGCGCCGACGCGTGCCAGCAGCATATCGCCGAGATGATGCAGACCATCTCCGAGCAGGGCAAGCGGCTTTCCCAGCGCGCCGACATGCAGGAGTTCATCCGGTACCGCGAGATGATAGCGGCGCTGATGCACGAGGTGGTTTCAAACGCCTTCGCGTTCCAGCGGCGCAACGCCTTTGATGCGCGCGGGCGGCAGCGGATATTCGCGCTGGTGCACAAGGTCAACGCCAAGCTGGACGAGATGGCGCGCCGCATGCTGGAGGAGCAGAAGGACAACCTCCGGATACTCAAGGACATTGAGGAGATACGCGGCATGCTTGTCGATATGCTGCTGTGATTCAAAACGCAAGGATACGCGACCGGAAGGGTTGCGTATTTTTGTTTTGGCATCGGCAGATTCACGAAACGTGACGCCCGGCGCGCTCAAATCGCCGTTTTTACACGAAAAAAAAACAAAAATATTTTCAAAACGAGAAATATTTCTGTTATGTTTTACCGAAATGTGATGATTTAACTAACCAGTGGAAGAGGTGGGACAATGAACAGCGTTGAGCAGGTCTACTGGAACAAGTGGCAACAGGTCCAGGACCTGTATCAGGAAAAGGCCGCCGTTTTCGGGCAGCAGGCCGCCATAAACGTCCCGGACGCTGGCTTGCAGGCCGGCGTGAGTTTTGCGGATGCGCTGGCCGCCGCGCAGACCGCCGACGTATCGGCGACGTCCTATGGCACGCTTCTGGAGGCGAAGGCGGACGGATCCTCGGCCACCGCGTACGACGATTTGATAAGCGAGGCGGCCGAAAAATACGGGATCCCGGCCAGCCTGATTAAGGCGGTCATCAAGACCGAGTCGGGCTTTAACCCCGAAGCGGTGTCTTCCTGCGGCGCGCAGGGGCTGATGCAGCTGATGCCCGGCACGGCGCGCGGGCTGGGCGTGACCGACGCATACGATCCCGCGCAGAACATCGACGGCGGTACGCGCTACCTGGCCGGGCTTATTGAGCGGTACGGCGGCGATGTGCGGCTGGCGCTCACGGCCTACAACCGCGGGCCGGGAAATGTGGGAAGCCTTTCGGATGCCACGGCGTCAGAGCTGTGGGACAGGCTGTCCCCCAGCGCGCGGAAATACGCGAACAAGGTGCTCGAATATGCCCAAGGGTACGGCTACGGCACATAGGAAGGAGGACGGATAGAAAATGACGGATACGATGTTCGGCGGTATAAACGCCCTTGAAAAGGGGCTGAACGCCTGTTCTCTAAGGAACGAGGTCATCTCCAACAACATCGCCAACGCGGACACGCCCAATTTTAAGGCGTCCTCCGTAAAGTTTGAGGAATACGTCCAGGCCGCGCTGGAGAACGAGCAGAGCGGCATAGCGCTCAAAAAGACCCGCGAAAAGCACATGGACATCGGCAGCACGCAGAGCCTGGAGAGCGTGGTGCCGCGGGTGGTCACTGACAAATCCACGACCATGCGCATGGACGGGAACAACGTCGACATTGAGAACGAGATGAACGAGCTGGCCAAGAACAACCTGGAATATTACGCGCTGCTTGAGAAGGTGAACAGCGAGCTTGCGCAGCTCAGGACAGCGATAATGGAAGGAAAGTGAAGATAAATGGGCATGTTTGATTCCATGGACGTGAGTGCGTCCGGGCTTTCGGCACAGCGCTTCAGGATGGACGTTATAGCCGAGAACATCGCGAACGCCGACACGACGCGGACCGAAACGGGGGAAGCGTACCGCCGCAGGGTGACCGTGTTTGAAACGGTGCAGCCGAATAAATCCTTTGCCTCCTATCTCGAAAGCGAGGCGGCCAGGGCGACCGGCGGCGTCCGCGTGGCGTCGGTGGTCGAGGACCCGTCCCCGTTCAAGCTGGAATACGACCCTGACAACCCGGACGCCAACGCGGAAGGGTACGTCGAGAAGCCCAACGTGGACGTGGTCACCGAGATGGTGGATATGATCTCTGCGTCCCGGGCGTATGAGGCCAACGTGACCGCGATAAACGCGAGCAAGCAGATGTACATGAAGGCGCTGGAAATCGGGAGGTGACCATTAGATGAGCATCAGTATAGGTGACGTGTCGGGCGCGGGTTCCCTTTTGAATACGCCGGGCACGGCCAATGCCGTGCAGGGGGCGGAGGAAAGCAGCTTCAAAGACATCCTCAGCGACGCCATAAACCAGACCGAGGAGGCACAGGCCGCCAACGATCTGAGCAGCGAGGCTATACTCACCGGTACGCAGGACAGCCTGCACACGGCGATGATAGACGCGCAGAAGGCAGAGCTGACGCTCCAGCTTACCGTACAAATCAGGAACAAGATACTGGATTCGTACAACGAGATCATGCGCATGCAGGTGTAAGCCGCCGCGCAGGCGCAGGAGCCATTCGACTCCGGGGCGGGAAAGCCCTGCCCCACGAGAACAGCCAGCAAGCACAACCCCACAGCCCGAAGGCGTGCCTTTGCGCACGCCGGGAATAGAGCCGGCACGGATACAGGCCATGGCGGAGCGGGCAGTGCTGTGCGTCCGAAAGGGGAAACCGCATGCAGGACTTCACGCGCATCGTCGTCGACCTGCTGATCTTCGCGGCCATACTGGTCGCGGCGTACTGCACTGCGCGGTATCTGTCGCGGCGCAGCGTTAAGTCGGCCCGGAGCCGACACATGCAGGTGGAGGACCGGCTGACGTTAGCGCGGGACAAGACCATCTACCTTATCAAGGTGGGAGACGAGCATTACCTTATCGGGACGACCGGTCAGCAGATGACCGCGCTGGGGAAGCCTGAGCTGGGCGATATCCCGGACGACGGGAAGGAGGGTACGGCCTTCTCCTCCATACTCGACAAGGTGACCGGGCGCGGGGACGCGGGTCAGAAGCAGGACACGGACGCGGACAGCGCGCCGGCCGGGGGCCTTGCGCGCGCCAAACGGGCGTGGAACGAGCTGCTGCGGCGCAAGCGCGAGAACGAGGAGGCCCTGCGGAAGTACCGCATGGAGCATAAGAAGCGGGAGGATGAGGACGAGTGACAAAGAAGCGCAAGCGTCTGCTCCTGCTGGGGCTGGTCATTTTGGGCGTGGTCATCCTGACCGGCTGCTCGTCCGCGGAATCGGCCAGCAGGACCGCGG